>CAYLJW010000023.1:0-55885 GCA_964384155.1 uncultured Ardenticatenaceae bacterium | reverse complement strand
AACCGCCCGTACATCTCCAACTGCCCGTACATCTCCAACCGCCCGTACATCTCCAACTGCCCGTACATCTCCAACCGCCCGTACATCTCCAACTGCCCGTACAGACGAGGGTCTCATGATGGTGGTAGGGCGCTTCGCGAAGCGCCCCTACCTTCGCGAAGCGCCCCTACAGATGAGCGCCCAGGTGTGCTAAAATAGACCCTACGCTCCACGATTCGAACATGAAAGCAAGAAGGAGGCCGCGGCGAGGAGCGCCATGAGTAGCATACCACTGACCCCCGAGCAACGAGCGCGCGCCACAATCGACGACTATCTACGCCACGCCGGTTGGGATGTGCAGGACCGCGATAACTTCAGCCTGTTCGATCCCGCCCGGCCCGGCGTCGCCATCCGCGAAGCCCACCTGCGCACCGGCTATGCCGACTATCTCCTCTTTGTAGACGGCAAAGCCCTCGGCGTCGTCGAAGCCAAGCGCGCCGGCGTGCCGCTCACCAACGTCGAAGCGCAATCCGAACGCTACGCCGTGGGCCTCAGGCCGCCCATGCAGCCCTGGCTGCCGCAGATGCCGCTGCCCTTCATCTACCAGAGTACAGGCATCGAAACCTACTTCACCAACAAGCTAGATCCCGAGCCGCGCAGCCGCCGCACGTTTGCCTTCCACCGCCCCGAAACGCTGCGCCGCTGGGTGCAGCGCTACGCCACAGAAGGGACCCTGCGCAGCCGCCTGCGCGCCATGCCGCCCCTCAACCTCGAGGGCCTGTGGCCGCCGCAAATCGAGGCCATCCGCAGCCTTGAAGCGTCCCTGGCGCAGGACCGCCCCCGCGCCCTGATCCAGATGGCGACGGGCAGCGGCAAAACGTTCACCGCCGTCAACTTTGTCTACCGTCTGATCAGGCATGCCGGCGCCGAGCGCGTCCTCTTCCTCGTCGACCGCAACAACCTCGGTCGCCAGGCTGCCGTCGAATTCACGCAGTTCCAAACCCCCGAAGGGCGTAAGTTCTCCGAGCTGTACAACATCCGCCACCTGCAGGGCAACGCCATCAACCCCGCCGGCGACGACAACAAGGTCTACATCTCCACCATCCAGCGCCTCTATTCCATCCTTAAAGACGAGGAGCTGGACGAAGAGGCCGAGGCCGTTTCCCTCTACGAAGCGGAAGAGCGCGGGCAGGCGCCCCTCGCGCCGCGCACCGTCTCCTTCCGCGGCGTGCTACCCATCGCCTTCTTCGACTTCATCGTCGTCGACGAGTGCCACCGCTCCATTTACACCGTCTGGAAACAGGTGCTCGACTACTTCGACGCCTACTACATCGGCCTCACCGCCACCCCCGGCAAACAGGCCATCGGCTTTTTCGACCAGAATCTGGTGATGGAATATGCGCACAAAGACGCCGTCGCCGACGGCATCAACGTCGCCGGGGAGGTCTACCGCATCCAGACGCGCATCGGCGAGCAGGGCAGCACGTTGCCCGCGGGCGAATGGGTGGAAATACGCGACAAGCGCACGCGGCGCGAGTGGCAGGAGCTGCTGGACGAGGATCTGGCCTACGACGCGGCGCAGCTGGACCGCGACGTGCAGAGCCCCAGCCAGATACGCACCGTCATCCGCCACTTCCGCGACGTGCTTTTTAGCGAGCTCTTCCCGCAGCGCGCCGAGCGCATCGTGCCCAAGACGCTCATCTTTGCCAAGGACGACAACCACGCCGAAGAAATCGTGCGCATCACGCGTGCGGAGTTTGGCAAAGGCAACGACTTCTGCCAGAAGATCACCTATCGCGCCGCGCGCGATCCCGAAGACATCCTACAGGACTTCCGCAACAGCTACTACCCGCGCATCGCCGTCACCGTGGATATGATCGCCACCGGCACCGACGTGCGCGCCATCGAGGTGCTGCTCTTCATGCGCCAGGTGCGCTCGCGCGGCTACTTCGAGCAAATGCGCGGGCGCGGTACGCGCGTCATCGGCGAAGACGAGCTGCAAGCCGTCACCCGCGACGCGCGCCACAAGACGCGTTTCATCCTTGTGGACGCCGTGGGCCTGGTGGAAGCGGGCATGACCGATACCACGCCCACCCTGGAGCGCAAGCGCAGCGTGCCCCTCGACAAACTGCTGGAGCAGGTGGGCTACGGGCAGGCCGACGAAGACACCGTCGCCACCCTCGCCGCGCGCCTGGCCCGCCTGCAGCACAAGCTCACGCCCGACGACGAAGCCCTCGTCGCGCAGTACAGCGGCGGGCGCCGCCTGCCACACCTGGTGCACGACCTGCTCGACGCGCTGGAGCTGGACAGCCACCTCGCCGCCGCGCAACAGGCCACCGGCAAAGCGCAGCCGGACGAGGAGGAAGTCGCCGCCGCCGCGCAGCAGCTCTACTGGCAGGCCACCGCACCGTTCCGCACCCTGCCCAACTTGCGCAGAACCCTCGCCGAAATCTACCAGCGCAACGAGCTGGTCGTGGACCGCATCAGCGAAGACCGCGTCACTGCCGCCGGTTACGACGCCGACGCCACCGCGAAGCTGCGCAGCACCGTCGACTCCTTCCGCCAGTTCATCGAGGAAAACAAGGACGAGCTCACCGCCCTGCAAATCCTCTACAACCAGCCGCACAACATCCAGCAGCTCAGCCTGCAGCAGCTGGAAGAGCTGGCGCAGGCCCTGCGCCGCCCGCCGCACCTGTGGACCGAAGAGGACCTCTGGAACGCCTACGCCCAGCTGGAGCGCGACCGGGTGCGCGGCGTGCGCCAGCAGCGCGTGCTCACGGACCTCGTCTCCCTGGTGCGCCACGCCCTGCACCCCGATGGCGAGCTGCAGCCCTACCCCGCCCTCGTGCGCCGCCGCTACGAAACGTGGCTGCAAGCGCAGGAAGCCGCCGGCAAGCAGTTCACCGCAGAGCAGCGCTGGTGGCTGGATAAGATTGCCGAGTTTATCGGGCTGAACTTGAACATCACGCCGCAGGATTTTGAGATTGATGGAGAGTTTGTGAATCGAGGTGGGCGCTATGGAGTGGTAAACGCATTTGGACCTACATGGCAGCATGTACTTGTCGAAATGAACAACTCTCTTGCACCTACATCAGACGAAGGAAGTTATGCCTGATACTCTTCCATATCTGGACTTCGTGCTACCGGCTAACTGGGAAGTAGTGACTGTTTCCGAAATTGCCGAAGACATAAGCAGTGGCTTTCCATCTGGACAACATAATCAGGAAGGCCGCGGAGTACCACATCTCCGTCCCATGAACATTTCCCCAAAAGGCGATATTGTTCTAGAAACGCTGAAGTATGTAGAACAGGATGGCTATGACGCCTTATTAGAAGGAGATGTGCTATTTAACAATACAAATAGTCCTGCCTGGGTTGGCAAGACAGCTTACATTCGTAAAGACTCGAATTGGGCGTATTCCAATCACATGACGCGAATTCGACCCCATCGCAAAATTATTAATGCCGCATGGCTTGCGAATTCCTTACATTTCATCTTTGAAACGGGCTTCTTCCGTATGCATTGCAGCCACCATGTTAACCAGGCAAGTATTAATACAGCATTTCTTGGTGATGTAAAGATCCCTCTTCCACCTCCGCCGGAACAACACCGCATCGTCGCCGAAATCGAAAAACAATTCACCCGCCTCGACGCCGCCGTCGCCAACCTGCGCCGTGTGCAGACCAACCTGCAGCGCTACAAAGCCTCCGTCCTCAAGGCCGCCTGCGAGGGCCGCCTCGTGCCCCAGGAAGCCACCCTCGACCCCGACTACGAACCCGCAGACAAGCTGCTCGAACGCATCCTCGCCGAGCGCCGCCGCAAGTGGGAGGAAGACGAGTGGCAAAAGCTCGTCGAGCGCGCCCAGAAAAAAGCCGCCCAATCCCGCCGCAAAGCCGCCGGCCAACCCCACAACCTGCGCGACCTCGAAGCGGAAGATTGGGAGGACATCCCGGAAGCGGAATACGGCAGCTACCTGCCGAAGAATGATAAGTGGAAGCAGAAGTATGTGGAGCCGGAGCCGCCGGATACGGAGGGGTTGCCGGAGTTGCCGGAGGGGTGGGTGTGGGCGACGGTAGATATGTTAGCGGTGAAAGTGACAGACGGAGTACACCAGACGCCGAACTACATAAAGTCTGGAGTGCCATTCCTATCAGTAAACAATATGTCTGAGTACGGGGAGCTTGATTTTACGTCGTGCAAGTACGTGAGCCATGAGCAGCACAACGAATTCTACCGCCGCTGTGATCCAGAACGAGGGGATTTATTGTTATCGAAGGTTGGAACGATTGGCTTAACTGCCACAGTACGTACAGATGTCGAGTTTAGTCTGTTCGTAAACACAGCCCTTATAAAACCGATCCGTGAGATTGTTCAAGCCAGGTTTGTCGAAGCTGCTCTCCGTCATGGTTTTCTATCGGACACCTATAGTGGCTGGATAAGTGGCAGTACCCAAAAGTTTATTGGGATTAGCAGCATTCGGGAATTGCCCATACCACTGCCCTCTCTCAACGAACAGACACGGATTGCGGATGAGTTTGAACGTCGAATGACCGTAGTACAAACATTAGAATCTGTCTTTACCGATACTCTAGTACGTATGGATCGTCTCCGCCAATCCATCCTCCAACAAGCCTTCACCGGCAAGCTCGTGCCGCAGGATCCTGGTGACGAGCCGGCCGCTGCTCTTCTGGAGCGCATCAAGGGCGTTTATGGTGAGCAGGCTGGCAAATCGAGAAAGAATTCAACCGGCCACGAACAATCGATTACACCCACAATTCAACCGTCACTCTTTGACGAACAGGCAGGGGATGGAACCTCATGAACTACCTGGAAGCCGCCATTCGCGTACTCGCCGAAGCCAACGAACCGCTTCACTATGCCGAAATTGCCCGGCGAGCCATCGTCCGTGGCTTCATAGAACCGCGCGGAAAGACGCCGGAAGCGACGATGGGCTCACGCCTCTACGTCGATACCAAACGGGAGGACACACGCCTCAAGCGGGCCAGCCGCGGCTATTTTGGCCTGGCGGAAGGCCGTCAGAGTGACGAGATCGCCAAGCGCGTCGAAGCGCTTAACGAAGGAACACGGCGCACCCTGCGCAAGCTCCTGCGTGACATGCCGCCCGACAAATTTGAAGCGCTGATAGGTGAATTGCTCATTGCCCTGGGCTTTGACGAAGAGACGGTGGAGGTTACCAATTTCAGCAGCGATGGGGGCGTCGACGTGCGCGGCGTCTTGCAGGCAGGCGGCATCACCAGCGTCAATGCAGCCGTGCAGGTGAAACGCACCAAGTCAAACATACACGCGCCGGTGGTACAAAAAGTGCGCGGTGCGCTGACCACACACGAGCAGGGTATCATTATCACCACCAGTGATTTCTCCAAAGGCGCACGCGCCGAAGCAGTCGCCATCGGCAAGACGCCAATCAGTCTGGTCAACGGCGAGGACCTTCTACAACTGCTGGTGAAGCATAACATTGGCGTCACCAAGGAGTCGCACACCGTTCTCTCGATCGACGAAGAATGGTGGGGCGAACTCGTCGAACCTCCATCGCATTCGCCCGCCCTCACGGCATCGCCCGTCACTACGTCTGTTAAGGTAACGTTTCCTCTGACGGTTCGCGCGGGCGCCAACGACGGCACCACTGCCAGTCTGCTCAACCTACAAGGCGAAATCGACTATAACGGCAAGCTGTACAGCTCCCCGTCGACCGCAGGGCAGGACGCGAGTGGTTGGAAAGCATGCAATGGTTGGAAGTACTGGCAGTTTAGGGATCCTACAACCGGGCAGTGGCAGCTAATCGACGTGTTAAGGGAAAAGAAGGCTTGAGGGTTTCATAATCATGTTGCATCCGGTTAATAGTGCCTTGGCCAAACGCGCTGTAGGGGCGGTTCGCGAACCGCCCCTACGACCCGAACAACCCACGTACGGACAGGATGGACCGTCCCCGCCGCCCCTAATACACATACGACCGCTATGGCAGGATTAACACCGTGACTTATGACCCTCACAAACACAACCGCCGCTCTATACGCCTGAAGGGTTACGATTACAGCCAGGCAGGCGCCTAATTCGTCACGATTTGCGTCGACGATGGCCAATGCGTCCTCGGCAGCATCGAACTGGGCGATATGGTTCTTAACTGGCGCGGGCATACCGTCGCCGGGACGTGGTTGTGGTTAGCGGAACGGTATGAACATGTGCAATTGGGTGCGTGGCAGATCATGCCAAATCATTTGCATGGGATCATTCTGTTGACGGATGACGTGAGACACGACCACGGCGTAGGGGCGGTTCGCGAACCGCCCCTACAACACGACTCCACGCAACACGGGCCTTCTGGTGAACAATCGGATCATCTGCATGGCTCGGGGGCCTGGAACAATAATGAACGCGAACAAAAGCCGAAAACTGTTGGCCGGCTTGTCGGGGCGTTCAAAACCGTTTCCACGGCGCAGATTAACCGCTTGCAGGAAACGCCAGGCGCCCGGTTCTGGCAGCGAGATTTCTATGATCGGATCGTCCGCAACGAACGCGAGTACGAAGCCATTCAGACATACATTTATAACAATCCGGTTGCATGGGATGCCGATCGTCTGCACCCCGAAGCCCCTCCCAATAGTTTTAACAAAAGGTGGAAGGCAAGGTAGTCGAAATCTGATGAACCGCACTATAGGTACAGTCCACCATGCACCGACGGTCCACCCACCATGTAGGGGCGGTTCGCGAACCGCCCCTACGCGACCGTCATGCAAATCGTGCAGCAAACATTAAATACAGCAAAGTGAGTCCAACATGACCAACCATTCCTCCGCCATCGTCCAACGCCTCTGGAACTACTGTACCGTCCTGCGCGACGACGGCCTCTCCTACGGCGACTACGTCGAGCAGCTTACCTACCTCCTCTTCCTTAAAATGGCCGACGAGCGCAAAATGATTGGCGACGAGAGCCCGATCCCCGAAGCGCTGGGCTGGTCCAGCCTGGTCAGGCTCGACGGCGAAGCGCTCGAAAACCACTACCGCCATATCTTAACCGAGCTGGGCAAGGGTCGCGGCCTCATCCCCACCATCTTCCGCAAGGCGCAGAACCGCGTGCAGGACCCCGCCAAGCTCAAACGCCTCGTCACGCTCATCGACGGCGAAAACTGGAGCCGCCTCGACGTCGACGTCAAAGCCGAAATCTACGAGGGCCTCCTGGAAAAGAACGCCCAGGACGTCAAGTCTGGCGCGGGCCAATACTTCACGCCGCGCCCCCTCATCCAGGCCATCGTCGACGTCATGCAGCCGCGCCCCGGCGAGACAATCACGGATCCCGCCTGCGGCACCGGTGGCTTCCTCCTCGCCGCCTACGACTACGTCGGCAAAAAGCATCCCCTCAACCGCGACCAGTGGCAGCATCTGCGCCAGGAAGCGCTGCACGGCTGGGAAATCGTGGACAACACCGCCCGCCTCTGCGTCATGAACCTCTACCTGCACGGCATCGGCCACAACAACGACCGCAGCCCCATCCACGTCGACGATTCGCTGGCCTCCAAACCTGCCGACACCTACGACGTGGTGCTCACCAACCCGCCTTTCGGCAAAAAGAGCAGCGTCACCTACATCACCGAAGAAGGCGAGGTCAAACGCGAGTCGCAAACCGTCGTGCGCGACGACTTCTGGACCTCCACGAGCAACAAGCAGCTCAACTTCGTGCAGCACGTGCACAAGCTGCTCAAGCAGCACGGCCGCGCCGCCGTCGTCGTGCCCGACAACGTCCTTTTCGAAGGCGGCTCCGGCGAAACGGTGCGCCGCAAGCTGCTGCAGGAGAGCGACCTGCACACCATCCTGCGCCTGCCCACTGGCGTCTTTTACGCCCAAGGCGTCAAAGCCAACGTCATCTATTTCGACCGCAAACCAGGCCGCGAAAAGGCCTGGACCGAAAAAGTCTGGTACTACGACCTGCGCACCAACACCCACTTCACCCTCAAGCAAAACCCCCTCACCCGCGCTGACCTCGACGAATTCGTAGCTTGCTTCAACCCCGCTAACCGCCACGAGCGTCAGCCCACCTGGTCACAAAACAACGAAGACGGCCGCTGGCGCGCCTACACGCTCGAAGACCTCATGTCCCGCGACAAAATCAACCTGGACATCTTCTGGCTGCGTGACGAATCGCTCGAGGAAACCGACAACCTCCCCGCGCCCGACATCATCGCCGCCGATATCGTCGATGACCTGGAAGCAGCGCTGGAGCAGTTGCGGTTAATTGCGGAAGATTTGGGAGAGGGGATGAGGGAGTGAGTTGTGGTGACTGTGCTACGCCACTCATCACCTCAAGTTACTTGCCTGACCCATTGCAGAAGGTCGACCCCGACCAATGGAACCAGCTTCTTGAAGAGCTTGAGGACTGGAGAGATTCGTTTGAGGCGACGGAAGCCCGCTATAAAATCGCCGTCGGCGAGGAAGAAGTCGTAGAGTTCAAGCCATCGCGTGACGCCGTCTTCAGCCCCCAGAGCGTCCTCCCCGGTCGCGCCAGAAGTTAGTGAAATTGACGTGTTCTTTGCCGATGGCCACTCGTCCAATTATTGACAACCAGTCACCCAGTCGGTAGACTGTACAGTAATATACGTTGATGTACATTTATGTATGATTGTACATGGAGCAAGTTGATGAACGAAAAATCTCCGCTGACCAAGAGCATTGGCGCAACTGAAGTTAGAAATAATCTTGGCAATCTGCTTAACCGTGTCCATCGCGGCCAGGAACAGCTCGTTGTCGAGAAGCTTGGCATTCCCGTTGCGGCAATCATCAGCATCAAAGATTATGAACACTACCGGCGGCTCCTGGTCCAGGAAAAGCACATTGAACTAGGCCGTAATCTGGCAGAAGCAGCAGAAGCTCAGGGTCTCACCGAAGAGCAGCTAATTAGCGAGATGGAAGAGGACCGCCTCGCCGTTTATGAAGAAATCTACGGCGACGGCAGCTGAGTCTCAACAATGCGCGTTGCGGTCGACGCAAACATCCTGATTGCCGGTACGGTCTGGCCGCGCTGGCCTTATGAAGTCTTACGCCACGCGGAACGCGGCAACTTTACACTGGTCCTCTCTCCCATCGTCATTCGCGAAGCGCATCGACATATTAGGAATAGATTTCCCCAATTCGCCGCGGAATTCGAGGAGTTCCTGTCTCTGCTCGACTTTGAGGAAGCGCCAACTCCAAGTAGGGAAGAGGTAGAGGCGAACCAAGACCTCGTTCGCCAAATAGAAGATATCCCTGTTGCGCTCTCCGTGGCAGCAGCCAACGTAGATTACTTTGTCACGTACGATCGGGACTTCACCGACGCTAACGAGACGACAGAGGCGGTCCAGCAGCTAATTCCCGGCATTATGCTTGCCCCGATTTTTCTTCGTGATGTTATGGGCTGGGATAGCGATGAGTTAGAAGCGATTCGACGAAGGAACTGGACAGACCTATCAGCGGCGGCAGCCTGATCGGTAAGACCATCTACGGCAGCGGCGTCACCAACCCGGACCCCTACACCATAAAACTCCTCTCCGGATCCTCCTCCAACAAAATCGGCCGGTCCACGGCGAAGGGGGAGATGTCGGTGTCGGTTGCGCCGTCCAGGCTCAACTCGGCCAGGATGCGCCCCAGCAGTGAGGCAAACTTGAAGCCTTGCGCTGCGCCCACGACGACGGAGACGTCGGGGTGGTCGGGCAGCCGGCCGAGCACGAAATCGCGGTCGGGCGGCATGGTGTAGAGGCAGGTCTTTATCAGCAGGGGCGGGCCGTAGGCTTGCGGCAAGTGCTCTTTGACAAAGGCGTCCAGGCGCGCCTGGTAGGCCTTGTCCGGCTCGAAGTCACGCGTCTCGGCCGTCACCTCTTTGCCGCCCACGTCCTGCGACACCTTAGGGCCCGGCTCACCGTACACCGGAAAACCGTAAAAGCAGGGCACGTCCATCCAGATCCAGATGGGGAAGCGATCGGGCATGAACGCTTCGAAATGGGGCGTGTCGTAATAGACCACCTGCTCCTGCGTTACGGTCAGCGGCAGCTTACGCCCGAAGTGCGCCAACAGGTTGTTGGTCCAGGCCCCCGCGGCGATCACCAGCTTGCGGCAGCGATACTTCACTCCTCCCGCCGTCACCTCAATCTCCCCGTTCAGGTCACGAATCCCGCGCACCGTCGCCCTCTCCCGCACCGTCGCGCCATAGGCCCGCGCCATGCGCAAGTGCACGCCGTTGCAGCGAATGGCTGGGGCGATGCCGCTCTGCTCCTGGTAGAGGGCGCTGACGTCTTCGGCCACGTGAAACTGGGGCCAGCGGCGCATGATCTCGCCCGCGTCCAGCCATTCATAAGGCACCCCGGCTGCGTCCATGCTATTCGTATAGTCAGAGATGGGGATGACCGCGCCTGGCCGCGTGAAATCCAGGCCGCCGGTCTTCACGAGCAGGCCGGTTCCGGCGTCTGCCTCTACGTCGGCCCAGGCTGCATAGGCCTGTTTCGCCAGCTCCACATAGTGCGGCGTGTGGTACGAGAGGCGGATGATGCGCGAATGGTCCTGCGATCCGCCGCGCACGTGGCCCAGCTCGAACTGCTCGATGCCCAGCACATCGGGGCCCACGCGCCGCGCCAGCCAATATAAGGCTCCCAGGCCAATGCCCCCCAGGCCCAGCACAATCGTCTCAAAATCGGTCTTCATGGTCCTTATCCTTCTTTAGGCGCGATGCCTTTGAACTGGCTGACATAGAGCTGCTTATAGAAGCCGTCCAGCGCCAGCAACTGCTGGTGCGTGCCTTGCTCCACAATCTTGCCGTCGCGAATCACCACCACATTGTCCGCGTCGCGAATGGTGCTCAAGCGGTGAGCGATGACAAAAGAAGTGCGGCCGGCCATCAGCCGCAGCAAGGCCTGCTGGATGCGCGCCTCGGTGCGCGTGTCCACGCTGCTGGTGGCCTCGTCCAGAATCAGGATGGCTGAATTGGCCAGAATCACGCGGGCAATGGCCAACAACTGCCGCTGCCCCTGGCTGATGTTGCCGGCGCGCTCCGATAGCAGCGTCTGGTAGCCGTCGGGCAGCAGGCGAATGAAAGGGTCGGCGTCGGCCAGACGCGCCGCCTCCAGCACCTCTTCATCCGTGGCCTCCAGCCGCCCGTAACGAATGTTGTCCATCACCGTGGCCGAGAACAAGAACGTATCTTGCAGCACCATGCCCAGCCGCTTGCGCAGCTCGGCCGCGCGCAGCCTGCGGATGTCCACGCCGTCGATGCAAATGCGGCCTTCGTCGAGCTCATAAAAGCGCATCAGCAAATTGACGATGGTGGTTTTGCCCGCGCCCGTGGGCCCCACCAGGGCCACCATCTGGCCCGGCCTGGCCTCCAGGGTCATGTCGCGGATCACCGGCGTGCCGGCGACATAACTGAAGCCGACATCTTGAAAGTGTACACGACCGGCCACGTGGCCCATCTCTACGGCGCCGGGCACGTCGCGCTCTGGTTCTTCGTCCAGCACTTCGAAGACGCGCTCGGCGCCGGCCAGCGCCGCCTGGATGGCGTTGTACATGTTGGCCAACTGCCGCACGGGGCTGATAAACAGGCGGCCGTAGCTGATAAAGGTGACGATAGTGCCCACGGTTGCCAGCCCCTGCAGCGCCAGCCAGCCGCCGAGGCCGGCAATGGCGATCACGAACAAATTGCCCAGTTGGTGGGTGATGGGCATCAGCAGCAGGGCGTAGGAGTTGGCCGTTACGCCGCTGCGGAAGACGGCTTCGTTTTGCTCGCGGAAAGTGGCGGCGACGTCTTCGCTGCGCCCAAACATGTGGATCACGCGCTGGCCGCTGATGGCCTCTTCCATCATTCCGTTCAGCTCACCCAGGTTGCGCTGCAGGCCGCGAAAGCCTTTGCGCGTGTAACGCGCCACAAAATTGGTGAACCAGAACATGATTGGCGTCACAATGACGCTTGCCAGCGCCAGCCACACGTTCAGCACAAACATGGCCACCAGTATGCCCAGCAGCGACAGCACGCTGGCCAGCAGCGCCACCAGGTTCTGCGAGACCGCCGTGTTGATGGCCTCCACGTCGTTGGTCAGCCGGCTCATGACCTCGCCCGTGGAGCGGCTGTCGAAGAAGCGCAGGGGCAGCCCCTGGATGTGCTCGAACAGGTCTGCACGCACCTGTTTCAGGGCGCGCTGCGAAACGCCGGCAATCAGCAGGCCGGAGGCCACGTCTACCACGTTGGCGCCCAGAAACGCGGCCAGCATTAGCCCGGCTATACGCGCCAGCCCGGCCACGTCGGCCGTGGCAATAAAGCGGTCAATGGCCAGCCCCATCAGGTAGGGGCCAGCCAGCCCCAGGCCTGTGGAGATCACGACCAGCCCCATCACCAGGGCCATGGTGCCGCGGAAGGGGCGCAGATAAGGGACCAGGCGCAGCAGGGCCTGCCACGGATTGCGCGCCTGCTCAATGGCCGTTCTGCCCGTTGCGCGCCGGATCATGCGCGAACGGTAGTCGCCGCCTTTTTGGTCAGACGGATTGGTCATGCCATTCACCTTCTGCGCTGCCGTCCGTCGCGGCCAGATCGCCGGCGCCGTTAAGGCCCTCACCTAGCTGCGACTCGTATATCTCGCGGTAGACGCTGCTTGTCTGCAACAGCTCGCGGTGCGCGCCCTGGGCCACAATGCGGCCCTTTTCCAGCACCACAATCTTGTCCGCCGCCAGTACGGTGCTGATTCGCTGGGCCACGATGAAGCTGGTACGCTGGGCCATCAACTTTTCCAGCGCTGCCTGTATCTTCCTCTCCGTTTCCACGTCCACGGCGCTCGTGCTGTCATCCAAAATCAGGATATCGGGGTCTGGCAGCAGGGCCCGCGCAATGGCCAGCCGCTGTTTTTGCCCGCCGGACAGGTTCACGCCGCGCTCCTCCACGTGCGTGTCGTAGCCCTGCGGCAATTGCAGCACAAACTCATGCGCCTGCGCGGCGCGTGCCGCCGCCTCGACGGCTTCGCCGGACGCCTGCGGCCGGCCATAGCGGATGTTGTCGCGCACGGCGCCCGAAAAGAGGATGGTCTCTTGCGGCGCGATGCCCATGCGCGCCAGCAGCGAGGCCTGTGTCGCCTGGCGAATATCCTGCCCATCAATCAGAATGCGGCCGCTGCTCACATCGTGGAAACGGGGAATGAGATTCACCAGTGTGCTTTTGCCCGACCCTGTGGCGCCCAGGATGGCCACGGTCTCGCCCGGCTCCGCTGTCAGGTTGATGTCCTGCAGCACCATGGCCCCGCCGGCGCCCTCGTAACCAAAGCTCACGTTCTCAAAACGGACGCGCGGCGCAGCGCTCATGGGCAGAGGCTGCGCGCCGGGCAGGTCTTGCACTTCTGGCTGCGTCTCCAGCACCTCGTTCACGCGCTCGGCCGAGGCCACGCCCGCGGCCCAGATGTTGGCCAGGTTGGCCATAATCAGCAGGGGGGCCAGGGCCGTTTGTAGATAGTTGATGAAAGCCACGAGCTGCCCGGTGCTCACATCGCCGTCCATCACCTGCAGGCCGCCCAACCAGATCACGAACACCAGGCCCACGCTGACACAGGCACTCAGCGCCGGGCCCATGGTCGCCATGAAGGTCATCACGCGAACGTTGCGCTCGGTGAACGCCAGGTTGGCGTCTTCGAAGCGCTGCGCTTCGTGCCGCCCGCGCACAAAGGCTTTCACCACGCGCACGCCGGCAATGTTCTCCTGCAGCACCGTGTTCAGGCGGTCCAGCTTTCGCTGCAAGGTCATGAACAGGGGCCGCATCTTCATGACGTAAAAGATAATGATCGCCAGCGTGGCCGCCAGTAGCGGCAGCATCAGCAGCGCCAGCCGCCGGTCGGTCACAAACATCAGCACCACGCTGCCGGCCATGATCAGCGGCGCGCGCGTGCCGATGCGCAGCGAAATCTGCAGCAGCCGCTGCAGCACGCTGCTATCGCTCGACAGCCGCACCATCAGTTGCCCTGTGCGCAGCCGGTCCAGATTACCCGACGAATACGACTGGATCTGCAAGAACATGGCCTGCCGCAAGTCGCGGGCCACGGCTTCGCCCACCTGCACGGACAGGTTGTTGTTGCCCACGGCAAACAGCGTGTTGATTACCGAAATGGCCAGCATCAGCAGAAACGTGTGCCACACGGCCTGCATATTGCCTGCCAGAATGCCCTCGTCGATGATCTGCTGCACCAGGCGCGGGATGGCCAGATCGAGCATGACCACGATAACCAGCAGCAGCAGCGCCAGCGCGCTCTTAGCCCTATAGGGCCGCACGAATGGCAATAATCTAGCCAGCTCTTTCATGCGTCAGCGCTTATTTCCCGTGGCCGCGGCGGTTCGTTGTACGATCAGACACAATCTCTCTCAATGCGCGCTGCCCATTCCTTCTCAAACACTTTTTCCTGGCCCTCGAAGCCTTGCACGCGGTTGGTTAGCACAAAATGCGTGGCGTCGCTCGCCAGCGTGCTCTCCGTGCGCACGCGCACGTCCCAGTCGCCGCGCCGGTATGCGAGGTACGTGCGCACTTCCTGGCGCGCCGATAGCGGGTCGTCATCGGCAATCGCAAAGCGCTCTTCCTGCCACGCTTCTTGCTCCAGGCCGTTCTGCACAAAACGCACGCGGCCGTCGTCGCTGCGCAGCCACAGCTCCGTCACGCCGCCAACGGCATCGCGCCGCAGCTCTTTGTGGCGCGACGCCTCGCGCAGCGTCTCTAGCGGCAGGGGCGGCGCTACTTCCGGCGCGCCAAAGGGCGCCGGCTCTGGTTCTGCCTCGCGCACTGCGCGCAGCGGCAGGTGCAGCGTGCAGCCTGCGCCTGCAAACAGCGTCAGGGTCACGGCCTGGGGCGAAGGCCAGGCGTGCCGCGCCTGTGTGGGCGACACGGACAGCCGCCAGCGATGGTCGGCCGGCAGGCGGTAGGCCATCACGTTCAGCTCGACGGTTGCTGCAAAACGCTCTCCCGGCATCAGCGGGGTGGGGCGCTCGTGGCTCTCGCGATGCGCCAGGTTCAATAGGCCCCACGTCACCAGCGTCGATTCTCCTGTGGGCGCCACGCCGCACAAGCGCAGGGCCACGAGCGCCTGCGGCCGATCCACGGCCAGGGTCAATCGCACTTGCGCTCGCCCCGACAGCTCCAGCGGTTCTTGCAGCGGTTGCGAAGTAAAAGAGAGGCACTCGCCGTCGCTGGCGCGCTGGTCGCCGGCCAGCTCACCATCCAGGCCGCTTGCACCCCATTCACCGGTCTCAAAGCCGTGCTGCTGCAGGCCCACAAAGGGCAGCGCCGTCTCCGGGCCCGCCGTCTCATCCAATCTGCCGGCCGCGCCATCGCTATTCAGATAGTAGAGGCGTTCCTGCTGCGCCGGCGGCGGACAGCTTTCCTCGACCACCCAACGCCCGGCGCGCTCTTCATGGAACAAAGACGGGCGCACAGCTTCCGGCATCCACACGCGCAGCATGGGCTCGTCCATAATGCCCGTCTCGGCGCCCTTCAGCCAATGGTCCCACCAGCGCAGGCTCTCCTGCAGGAAGCCAATCGCCGGCCCCGGCACGCCCACCTCGGGAAAGTTGTGCGACCAGGGCCCGATCAGCCCTTTGCGCGGGCCCTTTAGCCCGGCCAGCAGGCGCGGCACGGAATTGTTATAGGAGTCCGCCCAGCCGCCCACAGCGTACACAGGGATTTCGATGGCTTCGTAATCCTCGCCCACTGAGCCATGCTTCCAGTACGCGTCGCGATGCTGGCGGCGCAGCCACTGCTCTACGAACGGCGGCGTCTGCGCTATGCGCGCCAGCCACATCTCGCGCCAGCGTTGGCCTACAAAGCGCGGGTCCGGCGGCGCGGCGTTATAGCTCAGCATCACCGAGCCCCACGGCAGCATCTGCGAGGTGAGCAAACAGCCGCCCATATAATGCACGTCGTCGGCGTAGCGGTCGTCGGAAAAGTGCATGGCGATCACGGCCTTGAGCTGCGGCGGCCGGCGCGCGGCGATCTGCAGCGCGTTAAAGCCGCCCCACGACTTGCCAAACATGCCCACAGCGCCCGTACACCAGGGCTGCGCGGCGATCCAGGCCAGCACCTCCAGCGCGTCGTCTTGCTCTTGCTTCAAATACTCGTCATACAAGATGCCGTCGCTGTCGCCGCTGCCGCGCATATCCACGCGCAGCGAGGCGTAGCCGTGCCCGGCAAAGTAGGGGTGCCGCTGCGCGTCGCGCACGGCCGTGCCGTCGCTCTTACGATAGGGCAGATACTCCAGCAGGGCCGGTACACGGAACCCTTCGCCCGCACCCTCCGGCAGCCAGATACGCGCCGCCAGCCGCGCGCCATCGCTCAGCACAATCCACGTGTTCTCAATCTCGCGTACCGCATGCGGAAAATCGCGCCTGATTCTTGCTTTCAAAACGCCTCCTTTTGCCTTAAGCCCGCCCCGCGCCGGACTATAGCAGCAGGGCCGCGATGCGCCAAAAGGCCCCTCTCCGCTCACCCGGCAAGAGGACCCACGTCGCAGTGGGTCGACCAATATTCCCCATTCCGCGTGACATTTTGTCACATACTGTCACATAACCTATAGAGGCCGGCGCAACATGTGCGTTCCGGCTTGGTGACTAATAGGGATCAAGTTACGGAGGAACTGTCATGAAAAGCAGACAATACGCGCGGCTAATTATGGTGATGCTTATGGCTATGCTGGTTGTGGCCTGCACTCAGGATGCGCCGATACCCACCGTGCCGCCGCTGCAAGAGACCACGGCTCCGGCCGCACCAGGCAGCGGCACGCCTGTCGAATTCACCGGCGTCATTACGGCCATGGACGACGATCTGTGGATGGTGAGCGGGCGTCTGCTAGAAGTCGACGATGACCTCGCCGCCGGTCTGAATGTGCAAATCGGCGACACCATTGTCGTTCGCGCCGCACAGGCCCAGGATGGCTCGCTTCATGCCACTTCCATCACGCCTGCCCGGTCTGATGACAACGCAAATGACAACGGTGATGGCAACTTCAACGCCAATGGCGACGATAACTTCAACGCCAACGGCGATGACGACAACGATAACGGCGACGCCAATTTCAACGATAACGGCGACAACGACAACGCCAACGGAGACGACAACTTCAACAGCAACGGAGACGACAACTTCAACAGCAACGGAGACGCCAATTTCAACGATAACGGCGACAACGACAACGCCAACGGAGACGACAACTTCAACAGCAACGGAGACGACAACTTCAACAGCAACGGTGATGACGACGACAACGACAACGATGATGACGACAATGACAACGACAATGACAACGACAATGACGACAATGACAACGATGACGACGATAACGAGAACGACTGACACGCTCTATGCCGGCGCCAACTGGTCGCGATGAGCGCCCGGCGCGGCGCCATTGGCTTACACTTATTGCAAGATGGAAGCAGTGAAGTACTCTTCCAACGTGACCGACGAACGTGAGCTGCTTGCCCGCGCTCAGGCGCTGGATAAGAAGGCCATCGCCCAGATTCATGATGCCTACTACACAGCGCTGTATCGCTACTTCTCCTTTCGCGTTAGCGACCCGCAGACGGCTGAAGATCTCGCCGGCGAGCTTTTCATCCGTCTCGTACAGGCCCTGCACCGGCGGCGGGGGCCGCGAGCGAATATTGGCGGCTGGCTCTATGGCACAGCCGCCAATCTGCTCAAGGAACATTACCGCCAGCAGAGTAGGCAGCGCCTGGTACACTTAGACGACACAATCCCCGGCAGCAGCCCTGGACCCGAACAAAACGTAAGCGATAGCCTCGCAGCCGAACGGCTGCGCGAGGCAATAGACAGGCTGTCTCCTGAGCAACAGGAGGTGCTGGCTCTGCGTTTTGGCTATGGCATGGCTCACCGCCAGGTCGCCGACACCCTGGGCAAAAGCGAAGGAGCCGCCAGAATGTTACAGGTGCGCGCCATTGCCGCTCTGTCTGAGCTGCTATCGGAGAGTGACTCACGCTCATGAAAGAGATACCACACGAAACATTAGCCGAGTGTCTCGATCTGCTGGAGCAGGGCCTTGGCGTAGAAGAGATCCTCGCCCGTTTCCCCGCTCATGAAGAATCCCTGCGCCGCTTTCTTGATACGGCCGCCCGTCTGTCGCATCTCGCTTATTCGCCCACGCTTGCTGCGCGCAGACATTCTCGCGATGCCACGCTACGGGAAGTAGATGCGCTGCAAGCTTCACGCAACCCTGCGGCAGCAATCTGGCTTTGGCTGCAGCAGGGCTTACGGCCGGCGTTGCCTCTGGCCTTGCTGCTCTTGCTGTTGGTTGTTGGCCTGCCGCTGCTTTCAGCCCCCGCCTTGCCAGGCGACACGCTGTACGGGGCCAAACGGTTCGTCGAAGAGGCGCGCCTGGCCCTCGCCGCCGGCCCCCAGCGCCGTGCGGTCCTGCTCGCCGAATTTAACGAGGAGCGCATTCGCGAAGTCAGGACGCTGTTAGACAACGGTCGCGCCGCCGAAGTGCAATTCCGCGGCCCCATCATGCACATAGAACCCGGCTACTGGACCGTCGCCTCCATTCGCGCCTATCTTACCGAAGATACAGTTATAGAGGGGCAGCCCTGGCTCAGCGGCGGCGCCGTGGTCTATGGCCGTACAGAAGAAGGGCGCCTGGTAACGCGCCGGCTGGTGGTTCTGCAGCAGCCACCCCCGGCGCCCACACCACTGCCCACGGCTAGCGAGACGCCTGTGCCAACGGCCAGCCCGTCGCCAACGCCATCACCATCGCCAACCGCCAGCCAAACAATCGAGCCTAGCGCCACGCCCACTCTAACTGCAACGCCGCAGGCGCCGTCGCCTCAGGCCAGCCCTACGCTGCTGCCCGCCCCCACCGAAGACACGAACGAAAACGACAATGGCAACAGCAACGACGACAACAGCAACGACGACGACAACAGCAACGACCATGACAATGACAACGACGACAACGGTAACGACAACGGCGACGACGGCAACGACGACAACAACACAAATGACGATAATGAGGAAGAGCCTGATGACGACAACAATTGAAACGACGGCCGCCGATCGCCGCGTCCATCACACAGCGCGCCATCTACTTGTGCAAGGCAGGGCGCGCCTGCGCTTGTTGGCCACTGTCGCCACGCTCTTGCTCATCTTCGGCGTGGCCCTCGCCTTCGTGCAGTTGGGCACAGATGGTCTGGTGGGCAACGACGGCTATTACCACATCAAGATGGGCTATCTGATCCGCACGCAGGGTTTGAAGCCCGCCTTTGCCTACCTGCCCTTTACCATCCTCGACGCCGCCTCTTTCTACGACCACCACATGCTCTACCACGTCTATCTGGCCCTCTTTGCCGGCGTGGATCCGGCCCTGGACGGCGGCGCGGCGCTGACGCAGGGCGCAAAGGCAGCCAGCGTCCTGCTGCCGGCCTTCGCCTTCCTCGCTGCCTGGTGGCTACTGCGCGCTCAGAATGTGCCCTTTGCCGCCGTGTGGTCACTCGCGCTGCTGGCGGTTTCCGAAGCGTTCCTCTACCGCATGAGCATGCCGCGCGCGCAGTCCGCATCGCTGCTGTTGCTGCTGCTGGGCCTGCATTGGCTGCTGCAGGGCCGGCTCAGATGGCTGCTGCCCTTGGGCGCGGTCTACGTCTGGAGCTACAACGGCTTCCCCCTGCTTATGGCGCTGGCCGGCATTTATGTGGGCGCCACGTGGCTGCTGCAGCGAAAATTCGTCTGGCAGGCGCTGGCCTATCCCGCCCTGGGTATTGTCTTGGGCCTGGTGGTCAACCCTTATTTTCCCCAAAATCTGGCGTTCATTGCCGGACATCTGGCGCCCAAGGTAGGCGCGTCGACCACAGCGGTGGGCAATGAATGGTCGCCCTACCGCACTTGGACGCTGATCGAGAATTCTGGCGTGGCCCTGGGCGCATTTCTGCTGGCCGTGTTGGCCCTGGCCTGGCGCACCGACCGCATCGATCGCAACGCGCTCGTGGGCCTGGGGCTGAGCACGCTGTTTGGCGCGATGCTCTTCTCGTCGCGCCGCTTCGTCGAATATTTTCCCCCGTTCGCCCTTCTTTTTCTGGCTTTCAGCGCCGCCCCGCTGCTGCGCCAGTGGCAGGCGCAATGGCTGCGCCGGCCTCACAGCCTGTTGCGATATCTGCTGCCTTTTGCCGCGCTGGCTCTCCTGGGCTATGCAACCTTCGTTACGCTCAGCGACGCCAGGGGCCTCGTCGCCCGCAGCAAGGCGCCCGACCACTACGCAGACGCCGCGCTCTGGCTGCGAGGGCATGCCGGCAGCGATCTGCGCCTCTTCCAGACCGATTGGGATGACTTCACACGCCTCTTCTTCTACGGCAGCCCCACCGCGACCTACACCGTCGGGCTCGACCCCACCTTCATGGAGCTGCACGACGCGGAGCTTTTCGACCAGTGGGTAGCCATCACGCGCGGCAATGTCGAACAACCTTCGACAATCATTCGCCAGCGTTTTGGCGCCAACTACGTCTTCTCAGACCTCAACCACGGCGCTTTTCTGCAACAGGCTGCCGCCGACCGCGGTCTGCAAGAAATCTACCGCGACCAGCACGCCGTGATCTTTGCCCTGCGTTAAGGCGCGGCGTCCCCTAGCTTGCGCGGACGATTATTGCAGTAAAAGCCGCCCTTCAGCTATTTAACAGGTAGAGAACAGTACCGTTCCTACCCGGCATATGGCTTATATCGTCGAAATCGAGCAGGTAACCAAAACGTATCACAGCGGCGCTGACATCCAGGCATTATTCAATGTTTCCTTCAACATGGAAGCTGGAGAATTTCTGGCCATCCGTGGGCCGTCTGGCTCGGGCAAATCGACGCTGCTGCACCTCATTGGAACGCTAGACAAACCCACGGCAGGCCGGGTCGTGGTGGACGGCGCTGACATTAACCTATTTCACGGCAACGACCTTGCCGACTTCAGACGCCGCACGATCGGCTTTGTCTTTCAGCTATTTAACCTTGTACCGTCCCTCACAGCGCTGGAAAATGTCATGTTGCCGCTCCTTCCGTACCAACGAGGATTGGCTTTTAATCTCGCGGAGCGCGCCCAAAGACTGCTTGAACAGGTTGGGCTAGACAAACGATTGCACCATCTGCCAGGTGAGATCTCCGGTGGCGAACAGCAGCGGGTGGCGATTGCGCGCGCGCTGATCAACGAACCCAAATTAATCCTCGCCGATGAGCCAACCGGCAACCTTGATTCACAGAGCGGCGCCGCGATCATGGCGCTGCTCAAGCGGCTCAATCAGGAAAAGGGCCTCAGCCTCATACTCGTCAGCCACGATTCCCAGGTGGCGAAGGAGGCTCAGCGGACGATTCACCTCCAGGACGGCCGCAAGGTAGCAGACAGATAACAAGTTATGAGAGGCTCAGGATCGTGAGGCATTTTATGCTGTCTCTCCGCAGAAACTCGCGCCTATTTTTGCTTGTTATTGGGCTATTCGTCATCACGGCGGTCACCCTGGCGCTTGGCGCTCTCTCCAGGTCCATCGTGGTGGTGGTGGAGAATGACTTACAGAATTATTGGCGCACAACCTATGATATCCTGGTGCGGCCGGCTGCGGCGCGCTCGGGCATAGAGGCCCAGTATGGCCTGGTGGAAGCAAACTATCTCACGCAGCTTAACGGCGGCATTTCGTATGAGCAGTTCCAGGAGATTGCGGCTATTCCTGGCGTTGACGTCGCAGCGCCTATTGCCGTGCTCACCTATGTTGAGCAGAATCTGAGCTTTATTACCCGCTTTCCCGCGATCGTCGAGCCCGGCGTCTATCTGCACGAAGCAACCAGGAGCATCGACGACGGTACTGGGCGCGAACCCGAGAGATACGCCATCTACTACTTTGTAGGGCCAGAGCCTACCGTTCGCGTCAACGATCCGCGCCTCTTCGTCAATCAACCGATCTCTCCATTTGGCCAGATGACCTACTTTCTGCTGGCTGCTATCGATCCGCTTGAGGAAGCCAAGCTGGTAGGCCTCGACGAAGCGGTTGTGGACGGCGCGTACCTGAACAGCGATACGCGCGTGTTTACAGAAACGCTTTCTGGCCCCTTCGGCACGCTAACGCGCATCAACGATCTGCCGGTCTTGCTGAACCGCACGCCTTACAGCTCTTACACCCTATTCAACCGCCTCTCGCGTGTGGCGCTTCCCTCAGATGTCTCGACCCTGGAAGCCATCATGCAAAGCGGCGGCGTCGCTTACCTCGACTCGCTTGCCACGGAGCTGCTATTTGAGAGAGAAGTTAGCAGCCAGGAAGCCTATCCACGCCTGATGGCGTACCTGAGCAATGCACGCGCTCCCGGCCGCGTTGTCAGTATGTACAGCATGGATGCCTATTGGCAGCCTCGCACGCGCCGCTATCAGGAAGTTGCTCCCCCGGCTACGTTTGATGGACTGGTGCTTGAAGCGACCGTGCCAGAGGGACCCGCGACGACGTCGGCGCCGAACAGTGACGCGACATTTACGGTGAAAGCGGCCGGTATTTTTGACGTCGAGCGCATTCCGCCGCCGGATGACGTCAACCGCGTGCCGCTGGAGATATACCGCCCCCCGCGCGTCACACAACGATACGACGAGGCAGGAAACGACGTGGTTCCTCACCCCCTGCGGCCGGCCCTAGGGCCCGGAAGTTGGATGCTTTCGCCGCCGCTCATGCTGACCTCGATGGGGGGCGCCAGGCTGCTTACCGGAGACAACTGCGCTCACTGTATCAGCGCCGTCCGCGTGCGGGTAGCTGATATCGACGCGCTGACGCCCGAGAACCAGCGTAAAATCGAGACCATTGCCAGTGAGATCGTGCAGCGCACAGGGCTTGAAATGGACATCATGGTTGGCTCGTCGCCTACCGTCGTTCTGGTACATGTACCCGATGTCGGCTATGTGGAGGAGCAATGGGTTCAAAAAAATGTGACAGCCGCCTATGGCAGCCGGGTGCGCAGCGGGCACTTGCTGCTCATGGGCGCACTGCTGGCCATTGGCGCTCTCTTTGTTCTGGATCTGGCGTGGGCCGATGTCATTGCGCAGCGGCGAACGATTGCCTTGCAGAAGGCAGTTGGTTGGCGTTCATCCTCCGTTTTTGCCAATGTGCTCATGCAGATTATGATAGTTGGCGTTGTCGCTGCGTTAATAGGGGCGGTCACGGCCGCCGGCCTCATCTGGCTTTTCGACTGGACGCGGCTACCACTGGTCTGGATGGCCGGCGTGCCCTTGTTGATCATCGTCCTTTCGCTGCTTGGCGGGTTGTACCCAGCCTGGCTTGCGGCGCATGTGCCGCCGGCTGCTGGCCTTCGCGACGGAACCGTTTTGGGAGCCCATTCTGGATTTGCCGGGCGCGTAACCAGCGTTCGGCGATATGCCTGGCATGCGCTCAGCCGTCGCTGGAGGCGCACGGCCCTGGCCGGCCTGGCGGTACTGCTCTCGTCGGCATTGCTCGTCTTAATGCTGGCCATTACCGTCGACCGCCAGGGCGCGATGAGCGGCACGCTGTTGGGCGAATTTATTCTCGTGCAGCTCGAAACATACCATTACGCTATCGTCGTCGCCGGCTTTGCGCTTGCTGCGCTCTCGCTGGCGAACAGCTTGTTGGCTAGCATCCTGGAACGAAGGCGCGAGATTGGGGTGCTGAAGGCCATTGGCTGGCACACGATTGCCGTGGTGCGGCTGTTTGTCACCGAAGCGGTTTTGTTAGGCGCCCTGGGCGGCCTGCTAGGGGCAACGATTGGCTTGGCAGCCTTTGTTACCCTCTACAAAGCTGTCTCTGCCTGCCTGTTTGTGTTGTGGCTCTTGGGCCTGCTCATACCGGTAATGGTAGCCGCCCTCTCTGCAATTTACCCCGCCTACGTCGCCGCAAAGGCGCCTCCGGCCAGGGCCGTGCGCTATGAATGATCTTCTGCAGCCGGAAAGTGAAGAAAGCCTCGTCAGGCGCGCCGCAACGGAGCCCGACGCTTTTCGGCAGCTTTATCGACACTTTCTGCCGCGCGTTTACGCCTATGTGCACTATCGTGTTTCTGGCGACGATGTCGAGGATCTCGTGGCCGACATATTCCTGGCAGCGCTCAAAGGCCTGCAAAGGTTCGACTATCGCGGCGAAGGCTCGTTCGCGGCCTGGCTATTCGGCATCGCCCGCCATGTCGTTTTCTCCTCCTACCAGGAGCAGGCCAGGCGTTCGCGGTTTGATGCTCTCGATGCCGGAGAGGAGCTGGTAGGCGAACAAGCGCTGCCCGAAGAGCGCCTAATGCTGGCGGAGCAGGTTTACCGCATGAAGCTGTTGATTGAAACGCTCGCGCCGCGGCAACAGGAAGTGATCCGCCTGCGCTTCTTCGGTGGGCTCCAAAACAATGAGATTGCCCGGCTGCTGGACCTGGACGAACGGACGGTAGCTGCTTACCTGTATCGTGGCCTGCAGACGCTGCACCATCGTTTTCTGCAAGAGAGCATGCTGGCAGAGGGCAACGATGCGGATGGAGGTTCCTATGAATAGCATTTCTCAAGCACAGCCGCTGAATGCAACCGAGCAGCTTCATTTGCAGCGCATCGAGCAGGCTCTAAGCGAACAGCGGGGGGGCGCCCCGGACATTCATTCGTTAGATGGCTTTGCCATCTTGCTTGCTAACGCCGCGCCCGCGCCAGATCGGCGGATGGCGGCGCGCCTGGAGCAGCGCTTGCTGCACGCTTTTCAAGCCCCGGAGCCAGGCAAGCTTACCGACGAGCATCTGCCGCGCCCGAAGGCGCCAAGCCCGCTGGGCCAACGATTTGGCGGCCTGGCCGTGCGCCTGGCGGCCTTCATGCTGCTTGCCCTGCTGCTGGCCACGGCGCTGTCGCCGCCGCTGCGCGCCGCGGCGCAAGCGTGGATCGGGCAGGTGGGAAACCTGTTGATCAGCGGCGAACAAACCCAGGCCGAACGAGATTTCGGGCGAGTTGAGCAGTTGGATATGGCGCAATTGCCGGGCCTGCCGGCGGAAGCTGCCGAACTGGCGGAGATAAGTGCGCAGGTGGACTTTGCCTTGCTTGTGCCCACGGACCTGCCCCAAGAGCTCTCTTACCTGGCGGCGCGAGTGGTAGCGAGAGAGGAGGGCGCGCCTGAGAGCGCCATCCTCTCATACGGCGGCGCTTACCCGCTGGCCATCGAACAGACGGCCTACCGGCGTGCGCCGCTCGAAGAGCTGGCCATTGGCAGCGACGCCGTACCCCAGCTCGTCATCGTACGGGGCGAGCTTGCCTACTGGTTAGAGAACATACCGGGTGGCCTGGGAGGCATTTTGAACGAGGACGCGATCGTAACCAACCCCGCGCTCTATTATTACAGCATGTTGCTGTGGCAAGAAGGCGACGTTCTCTACCGCATCAGCGGCCTAGGCACGCGGCAGCCCACCTTGCGCATGGATGCCCCCGCGGACGGCGCCACACAACAGCAACCTGGCCTGACGCTGGACACAGCGCTGCACATTGCAGAATCGATGGCGCCATACCAGGATTGAGCGCCGTGACCACTGCTCTGTCGCGATCTCCACATTCACTCACACATTGTTTTAAGAAGTAGGAAAAATGTGACGGGACTTGAACTCGCAATTCTTATCTGCTAAAATTTGTCTAATTATCTAGACAATTATGCCACTAATGGCCAAATATCGCGTCGATCGCGACTCACCACTACCAGTTTATTATCAGATTGCTTCCGCTTTGCGCCGGCGAATTGCCGACGGCGAATGGCGTCATGGAAATCAGCTGCCGCCCGAGCCCGAACTCGCAAAAGCTTTTGGCGTCAGTCGCATGACCATCAGGCAGGCCCTGGTAGAACTGGAAAGTGATAATGTGATTGTCCGGCGGCGCGGCGCGGGTACTTTCATAAATCAAAGCTTCCTGGATATTACCGAACCAGCGCCGCCTTTCCCATGGGGGCTGCCCGCGAAGCCACAAAGCGCCAAAGATGAATTGCGCTTAAAAGTCTGGGCTGCATTACGTGCTGTTGCCCTCCCCGACGCCCGCTTTCACTGGGATTTCAGCCAATTCGTGCCCGACTTTGAAGGCAGCGAAACTTGCGCCGAGGCCATACGTCGCCATCCTCTATATCGGCGGGCCTTTTTACTGTTTGTGGCGCCTGATAATAGCCTGGCGCGTGTCCGCGCTGGGGCCCTCGAGGATGGCAAGCGTCTGCTCGTCGCTACCCATGCAATTGCTCGAGGCTTCTATCTTGTTGAGCCCGGGTCTGTTGAGGAGAGACACATACCTTTTGCCGCCACACTCGACGGACTTGAGCAGTACGGGCGAATAATCGACATTGAAGAGGTTGCCGCCCTGGGTAAGATCGACCTCCTCGTTACCGGCATCTCGCTGGTGACCGAGCAGGGTGTTCGTTGGGGAAAAGGACATGGCTACTTTGATCTGGAATGGGCCATGTTCCGTGAAATTGGCGCGGCGCTGGACGATACGCCGGTGATTACTGTTGGTCACGATTGCCAGGTCGTCGACGCCGATCTAGAACCCTCCCCAGTCGATACTATCGCCGATCTGATCATTACTCCCACAAAGGTTATTGAAGTTGGACACGTCTTCAGTAAGCCGTCGGGAATTCTATGGGAGTCCGTGTCACCGGAGTTAATGCTTCAGGTGCCGTCGTTGCGGACGCTCTATGCCACACGTTCAGAAAAGAAAATTCAATGAGGAGAAAGATATGAACAAAGATGAGGCGCGCCAAGCTGTGTGGAAGAAATTGGCTAAGGTCGCGCGACCTGATAGCCGTTTCCACCTTAATTTTAATGAGTACATCCCCGATTTTGAAGGCAGCGAGGCTGCCACAGCACTTCTGACCTCGCTAGATATCTACCGCGACGCCAGCACCATGTTTATTACACCCGACAACTGTGTCGAACGTCTGCGGGCCCAGGCGGTGCGCGATGGAAAAACGCAGATCGTTTCCACCTATGGCATTCGGCGCGGGCTAATAGAGCTAAAGCCAGTGGATGTACCTCCAGACATGGCGGAATATGCGGTCTTGCTCGACGTCATCGAGAAGGTGGGAACGCCACTCTCATTGTCCGAGCTGCAGCGCCGGTACACTCTCGACCTCATCGTCACCGGCGCCTCTGCGGTGAGCACGAACGGCATTCGTTTTGGAAAAGGGCACGGTTTCTTCGATCTGGAATGGGCAATTCTTTACCAGGTTGGTGTGGCGAATATTAAGACGCCGATCGTAGCCTTCGTTCATGATTGCCAAGTCGTCGACATCGAGCTGAAAGCCAGTGGTTTCGACACCGTCTGCGATTACATCGTGACGCCGACCCGCGTCATGCACATCGAAAATCCTCTCAAGCCAACATCGGGTGTTATCTGGGAGCGGTTAGAGCCTGGCATGATCGAAGACATCCCACTTCTGCCCGAATTGCGTGACCTCGAGATGGCTGGCCACCTGGCGCTGCATGCAGAAAGAGGAGGTGTTATGAGTTAAAAGCTGTATATCCATCCACGCCAGATGATATTGAAGAGAGCATAAGGAGGAAAAATGACTACAGTCGGATACACAACCCCTACTTCATCAACCCGCTTCTTTGTCGCGTCGGCCATCTGGGCCGCGGTGATAATCCCCCTGGCATGGTTGAGCAGCACGTTTCTCAGTATTCCCGGAGCGTTTGGTGCCGGCTACTTCTGGTTACCAGAAATGGCCATGCCCGTGGGCGCCTACTTTCTGGGTCCCTGGGGCTGGTTGTCAGCCGGCGTGGGAACCTTCTTTGGAGGTATGATTGCCGGTAGCCCCCTGCTAATTAACATTGCTCAGAATCCAATTCCTGCTTTCCTGGCCAATGCCCTTCTGTTCTGGCTTCTGTTAAAATTGTTTCGCGTTGAAGTGGGCGCGGGATTAATGGAGCGACAGGCACGCAGTCTGCGCAACGTCATTATCATTGTGCTTGCCACTGCTGTCATCGCCGTTGTTGCCGGATACTTCATCGGCCAGGCCACCGAGGCTTTGGGCATCTCTGCACGCTGGGGTTATCTGGTAACACTCTTACTGACCATTCCTGCCTGGTACCTTCTCGGAGTTCCACTAAACCGCCACGTCATTGGCGCACTCGTTGCGATTATTGTCTCCAGCGTGGTTAGCGCCGCGATGGGTGCTTACGCTTGGGCCACCATTGGTGAAATGGGCCCCAGTGCATGGGCCATTGTCTTTCCGGGATGGGCTCTTGGGGACATCGTTGCCGGCAGCCTCGCCGTCCCATTGCTGTGGACCCTCAAAGATGAGATGACGCGCCGCGGTCTTAACTGGTCTGCGTAAGAGACCCAATTAACCAGACCAGTTCTACAGAGAGATCAGTAGGAAGGGAACCTGACCATGGGTAAACGTTATGGACTTGGGAAAGTTGCACCGACGCCTCGTCTTCTTCTTTTCATTGTTCGAGCACGTTAGTCACCTTAAGCAACGATTGGATTCCGGTCCTGATTGCCCTCGCGGCAGGTTGCCTACTCTTGCTCCTCGGGCGAAAGTACCCACGCGCTGCACTACTTGCTTGTTTCAGTGCCTTCCTACTGACTCTCCTCGGTCATGCTGTAACGGCCGATAATCCGACTGTCTCTTTCTTCATCTTCGACATTAGCCGTGAAAGCGTTCTCAAAGGGTTGCGGCTGGGGTTACGTATTGCCGCTATGATCCTGCCCGCTATTGCATTTATTGCTGTAACGCCACTCCATGAGTTGTTAGAAGCTTTTCGCGGGCTGCGTGTACCCGCGGTTGTCGATATGTATCTGACCATCGTTCTACGCTATGTTGACATTCTCTGGTACGACATTCAGACTAGTATGAAGGCAATGGCCGTCCGCGGGGTAAACTGGGATGGTGGTATCAGAGATAAAATTCCTGCGTTTCGAAGGCTGATGCTACCACTCATCTTTCGCATTCTCGATCATGTGGATGGGCAGTCATTAGCCATCGATAATCGCGGTGGCGTTCGCGTATCACCATCGCACGCAAAACTAGCAGATAAAGTTGACGCGTTGGTTATGGAAGATGTCTATGTCTTCTACGGAGCAGGGGAAATACAGGAACACGGTCACGCACTGTCTGGCCTAGACCTTACCATTCCGCGCGGCGGCGCGACAGTGCTACTGGGCAAACTTGGAGCCGGCAAAACGACCACACTACTACTTGCCACGGGGTTGATCCCGAAGAGTACAGGGCGCATGAAGGGTGACGTGTGGCTCTTTGGGCAAAACACGAAAGAGGCAACGCTGGCCGATCTGGGCCAGGTGGCGCGCATTGTCTTTCCCAGCGCCGTGCAGGGGCTCGTCGGATTAACCGTCCGTGACGAGCTAACCTTTAGTCTGCGGGCATCAAGAATAAGCGGGCAAGCAATGGAGCAGGCAATGATGCGCGCGCTTCAAGCCGTTGGCCTGGATAGCACTTTTCTGCCGCGCCTCACATTGGGTCTCTCGGGCGGCGAGATGCAGCGTGTCGCGCTTGCTTCTGCCATCGTGGCCCAGCCGCGCTTGCTGGCGCTGGATGATGTAACGGTGCAGCTTGATCCGGTTGGTAAACGCGAGGTTCTGTCCGCCCTGGAAACTCTTCTGGATGGAGAGATGACGACAATAATGACCGACCCTCATGTCGAGCTACTCGCCGAAGTTGGCAACCGCTTTGTTGCGCTTAATGATGGGCGCTGCCATGCAGTACACCAGTCGCTAAGAACCGCGGATCTAGAAGAGGCCAGTCTGCGGGCGCCTCAGCTCTGGCGTCTGGGCCAGGCCCTGGGCCTTGATCTGCCTGTGCGAGTCGAAGAAGCTGCTATAAAGCTGGCCGAGCAGGCGTCCAGACTCGCACCAACATTCACAACAAGCGAGAGGTTGGTAGGACCACCCGTTGTGCACGCTGAGAAGCTCACGTTTGCCTATCCAGATGGCCCAACAGCCTTGCAGCATATTAGCCTTACGCTCAATCAGGGCGAGTTTGTAGCTATCCTGGGGTCAAATGGATCGGGAAAGACGACGATGGCGTTGCTGTTGGCAGGAGCGCTCAAACCCACTGATGGTGCGGTTTTTGTAGGTGGCGAGCCGTTTGACCCCGTTCGGCACCGTGGTTGCGTAGGATATGTCTTCCAGGAGCCGGTTAACCAGGTGGTGACGATGACGGTGCGTGATGAGCTGGCATTTGGGCCACAGCAGTTGGGATGGAACGCGTTGCAGGTAGAAGAGAGTGTGGAAAGGGAGATGGCGCGCTTTGCGCTCGATGCGCAGGCCGTGCCCTTACATCTGGCACCGGCCGATGCCCGAAAACTGGCTATTGCTGCCACACTGACGATGAATCCGCGACTGGTGATTCTAGACGAACCCACAAACAATCTCGACGAGACCGAGATTCATCATTTGATGCAGCATTTGAAACAGTTGCAGGCTGAAGGGACAACGGTCGCCGTCATCACCCATGATGTTGAAGTGGCCTGTACCTACGCCGATCGCACCATGGTGATGTCCGGCGGCAATATCCTGCTTGATGGGCCTACTCGCGAAGTTATGCGCCAGGGTGACATCCTACATATGAGTGATGTGATTGCGCCACCGGTGGTTGCGCTTTCCCTAAACTTGTGGCCTGCAGCGCTCCCTGCCCTCACCGTCATGGAGATGGCTACTGCGCTGACGCAGTCTGCCTCCCTGCCAAATGGAAAGACGCTCCATTCGGCTTACCTGGAGGAGACCTCTGGCTAGTTGTTGGTTTTGCCCGGCTCTGTACCACCCCCTTTCCCCACCACCCAACCAGATACCTTTCACGAGCCCTTAACTTTTGGCCCCGATCGCGCCCATGCTAGAATGATCCTTAACAGAACATATGTTCTCGACATCTGTTCGTTAACGAGCATCGCAGAGCGCAAAATGGCAGAAGAAGAAAAACGCCGGCTGGAAAAAACCGTATCCGCCCTGCAAGCACGTTTCGGCTTGCGCGCCGTGCGCCGGCTGGGCCAGGAGCTCGACGACCCGCACCCCCGCCTGCCCACCGGCTACTCGCAGCTCGACAACCTGCTCGGCGGCGGCCTGCCTCGCGGGCGCATCACCGAAATTGCCGGCGTGCCCACCTCGGGCATGGCCACCCTGGCCCTGCGCACGGTCGCCCGCGCCCAGGCCCAGGGCGAAATGGCCATCTACATCGACCCCCAGCAAACCTTCGACCCCTACTATGCCGCCCGCTGCGGCGTCATCATGGACCAGCTCATCCTCATCCACCCTTACAACGAGCGCCAGGCCTGGGCCCTGCTCGAAGAGTTTGCCGCCGGAGATACGGGCATCGTCATCTGTGACCTGCCCCTGCGCGCGCTCACCTCGGCGGGCCTGGTGCAGGCCCTAGCCGCCAGCCTGGAACGCCTTCTTGCGCCTCTAGCCCGGTCGAGCGCCACGCTCATCTGCCTGCTCTCCCTGCCGCCCGCCGCCGCCCCAGCCATCGAGCGCGATCCGGCGGCCGCCCTGCAAAGCATCCCCCTGCCGCATTATGCCACCGTGCGCCTGCTCATCAGCCGCGAGCGCTGGCTCTACCGCCGCCGCGACGTCCACGGCTACCGCGTCCGCGTGCACATTCTCAAAAACAAGCTGCGCCCGGCTAAAACGCGCTCCCTGCCCGGCGTCGAGCTCAACATCCTGTTCGAAGAGCCCGACGACGAAGAAGACCGGCCATTCACCGCTGAAAATCGGCGGCCGTCCTGACAATGATCGCCTGTCTCTCCGTGCCCTACTTCGCCACTGCCGTCGAGCGCCGCGACGACCAGGCCCTTGACCAACGTTCGCTCATTCTTGGCGGGCAGCCCTGGGAGCCGCGGCCTCTCTTCGGCTACTCGCGCGAGGCGGCCCAATGCGGTGTGCGCCCTGGCATGACCCTGCGCCTAGCGCACACTCTCTCGCCGCACGCCCACTTCATGCCTGCCGCGCTCTCCAAATACCAGCTCGCCGCGGGCGAAATCATCGATACGCTCACCGACTTCACCCATTTCGTCGAGCCCGACAACCTCTGGCAGCTGCCCGAAAAACCGCCCGCCTTCCTGCCTGCCGCTGCGCGCAGCCTGCCCGCCCGCTACTATATCGACCTGGAAAGCCTGCCGCTGCACGAGGCCACGCCCCTGGCCCGCGAAATCGGCCGCGCCGTGCGCCAGCGCACGGCCCTACAGCCGGCGCTCGGCCTGGCCGCGGACCCCTTTACGGCGCACGTGGCCGCCACGCTCTCCCGCACTAACCACCTGCGCTCCGTCGAGCCGCACCAAGAAGAGCAGTTTCTCGCCAGCCAATCCATCGCCTTTTTGCCCCTGGAGCGCGAGACCGCCCGCCGCCTGCGCTTGCTGGGCATCCGTACCCTGGGCCAGTTCGCCGCCCTCTCGCCCACGGCCGTCCAGGAGCAGTTCGGCCCCCAGGTCTTGCCTCTGCATCGCCTGGCTCGCGGTTATCCACAGCACAGCGCGCGGTCCTCATCTGGCCCCGCCGAGCCGCGCCTCAGCCACGCCTTCGACCCGCCCGTCGCCGACCAGCTCGTGCTGCAAAACGTCCTCGAACGCCTCGCAGGCTCGCTCGCCGCCCAGCTACAGGCCATGCACCATGCCGCCGGCCTGCTCAGCCTGCGCCTGCAGACGGAGCAAGGCGCATTACAGCAGCAGTGCACCCTGCGCCAGCCCATCGCCGATGAAGATCTCCTGGCCCGGCGCCTGCACGGCCTGCTGCAGCAGCTTCCGCCGCCTGCACCTGTGCTTAGCCTTGCTGTCAGCGCTTCCGCCCTCGCTCCGCTCACCGCCCGGCAGCTCTCCCTTTTTAAGCCGCCTTCTGCGCATCAGGTTGGCCGCCTGCTGCCGGCCATTATGGCTCGCCACAAAAGCGCCCGCTTTTACCGCCCCTGCCTCGCCGACATCGCCCACCCTCTGCCCGAACAGCGCTTCCGGCTGCAGCCCTTGCCATGACCCGCCTCTGGCCTCATGGCGAAGCGATCGACGTTGTGTTGGACGCCCACGGCCTGCCCCTGGCCTTTATCTGGCATGGTCAGCGCCACGACGTGGCCCGGCTAACGCAACAATGGCGCGTCGACGCCGGCTGGTGGCGCGACCACACACGTCGCGCCTACTACAAGCTAACCACGCACAGCGGCCTGCTGGTTATCCTTTACCGCTCTTTACCCGATGGCTCGTGGTATTTGCAGCGCCTGTATGACTGACGCCTACGCCGAGCTGCATGCCCATTCCAACTTCAGCCTGCTCGACGGCGCCAGCCACCCCGAAGACCTGGTGCGCCGCGCCGCCGAGCTGGGCATGCCGGCCTTGGCGCTCACCGACCACAACGCCGTCTACGGCGCGCCCCGCTTCTTGCGCGCGGCTCGCGAGCATGGCATCCACCCCGTGCTCGGCGCAGAGCTCAGCCTGCAAAGCGGCCACCACCTCACTGTCCTGGTGGAAGACGAAGCCGGTTGGCACAACCTGTGCTACCTCATCAGCCGCGCTCAGGCCAACGCCGCCAAAGGCCAGGCTGCTCTGCCCGACGACGAGCTGATTGGCTGCACCAACGGTCTCATTGCCCTTAGCGGCTGCCGCCAGGGCCAGCTCCCTGCGGCCCTCCTGGCCGGCAAATGGCGCCGCGCCCACGACGCCCTGCGCCGCCTCACCACGCTCTTTGGCCCTCAAAATCTGTACGTCGAGCTGCAAAATCATTGGCAGCCCCACGACGCCCTGCTCGTCGAACGCCTCAGCGACCTGGCCGAACATTACAAACTGCCCTGCGTGGTCACCAACAACGTGCACTATGCCGGCCCCGGCGGTCACCGCCTGCAAGACATTCTCGTCTGCATCCGCCACAACCTTACCCTCGAAGAAACCACCGCCCTGCGCCGCGCCAACGCCGAGTACTACCTCAAATCCCCGGCGCAGATGGCCCGCCTCTTCCCGCACCATCCCCAGGCGCTGCAAAACACCATCCGCCTCGCCGAGCGCTGCGGCTTCCGGCTGCAATATGGCCTGCAAGATCTGCCGCGCTTCGAAACTCCCGGCGGCATGAGCAGCAGCGCCTACCTGCGCCGCCTTTGCCAGGAAGCCCTGCCGCAGCGCTACGGCGAGCCGCCGGCGGCCATCCGCGAGCAGTTGCAGCGCGAGCTGGAGATCATCGAGCAGGCTGGCCTGGCCAACTACTTCCTTATCGTCGCCGATATCGTCGATTACGCTCGCTGCTGCGGCATCCGCTGCCAGGGTCGCGGCTCAGCGGCCAACTCCCTGGTGGCCTACCTGCTGCACATCAGTCCCATCGACCCCCTGGCCCACGATCTCGTCTTCGAGCGTTTTCTATCCGCCGAGCGGCTGCAGGCCGGCGCCTTCATGCCCGACATCGACGTCGACTTCGATGCCCAGCGCCGCGAAGAAGTTATCCAATATATCTACAACGCCTACGGGCCCGCGCACACGGCAATGGCCTGCACCTTCAGCACCTTCCGCCGCCGCAGCGCCTTCCGCGACATCGGCAAGGCCCTGGGCCTCGACCCGCACGCTATCGCCGCCATCCAGCGCGATCTTGAAGACGGCAAAGAGCCTGAAACGCAGAGCACCGCCGCCTACCTCGTCGAGCTCGCCGCGCAGATCAAGGGCTTCCCCCGCCACCTGGGCATCCACGGCGGGGGCATGATCATCACCGCCGCGCCGCTCATGGGCCGCGTGCCCACGGAGCCTGCCGCCATGCCGCGCCGCGTCGTGGTGCAGTGGGATAAAGATGGCCTGGAAGACGCCGGCCTGGTCAAGATCGACGTCCTTGGCCTGCGCATGCTCTCGGCCATCTCCGACGCCCTGCAGCTCATCGCCCAGCAGCAAGGGCAGCCGCCCGATCTCGCCGCGCTCACCTACGACGACCCCGCCGTCTACCAGATGATCGCCGCCGCCGACACCCTGGGCGTCTTCCAAGTGGAATCGCGCGCCCAGACCCAGCTCCAGCCCGTGCTGCAGGCCGCCTGCTTTGCCGACCTGGTGGTCTCCATCTCCCTCATTCGTCCCGGCCCCATCCAGGGCGACATGGTGCATCCTTACCTGCGCCGCCGCCGCGGCATCGAGCCTGTGGCCTACAGCCACCCCCTGCTGGAGCCCGCCCTGCGCGAGACGCTTGGCGTGATCCTCTTCCAGGAGCAGGTGCTCAAAGTGGCGCGCGACCTCGCCGGCTTCACCGGCGGGCAGGGCGAGCTGCTGCGCCGCGCCCTCAGCGCCAAAGACGCCGTCGAAGCCATCGACCGCCTGCGCCACGACTTTGTCGCCGGCGCGCAGGCCAACGGCGTACCGCCCGAAACAGCGCACACCGTCTTCGATCAGCTACGGGCCTTCGGCGGCTATTCCTTCGCCAAAAGCCACGCCGCGGCCTTTGCCGTCCTCGTTTACCAATCGGCCTGGCTCAAACGCCATCACTTCCTGCCCTTCTTCACCGCGCTGCTCAACAACCAGCCCATGGGTTTCTGGTCTCCTGCTGTGCTGGTTAACGAAATCAAGCGCAAAGGCTTCACCGTGCATCCCGTCGACATCCACCACAGCCAGCCGCAATGCGCTCTGGAGAATAGCGGCCCCACGGGTATCCGCCTTGGTTTTAACTACGTCAAAGGCCTCGGCGAAAACCACGTCGAGCGCATCCTCGCCGCCCGCGAGCAGCAGCCCTTCAGCTCGCTGGCCGGTTTCGTCCGCCGCACGCGCCTGCCTGCTCGCCTGGTCGAGAATCTGGTCATTGCCGGGGCCATGGACGCCTGGGGCATTGCCCGCCGCCAGCTCTTGTGGGAGCTTGGCGCGCTGCCCGCCCAGGAAGCGGCCCTCGACCTCGAGTTTCAGACCCCCGACGCCGGCTTGCCGCAGCTCACGGCCGCCGAAGCCATGCTCGAAGAACAGGCCATCCTGGGCCTCTCTGCCGGCGAGCACATCCTCTCCCACTTGCGTCCGCAGCTCATTGCGCAGCGCATCCCCAGCAGCGCGCAGCTCGACAGCTACCCCAACGGCGCCACCGTGCGCGTCGCCGGCCTGCTGGTGGTGCACCAGGCCCCGCCCACGGCCAAAGGCTTCCACTTCCTCACTCTCGAAGACGAGCACGGCCTGATCGACATCATCGTCAACCCCGCCGCCTACCAGCGCCACCGCCGCATCCTGCACACGGCCCGCCTGCTGCTTGTTCAGGGCCGGCTGCAGCGCACCACGGCGACGCACCACAACGTCCTCGCGCAGAATATCAGCGCGCTATAAAATAAGCGCATCGCCTGACAGTCCTAGAAGGAGCTCGCCTATGCCCCACACCATCCTTGTCACCGGCGGCGCCGGCTTTATCGGCTCGCATCTTGTCGACGCCCTGATCGAAGAAGGCCACCACGTGCGCGTCTTCGACAACCTGGAGCCGCAGGTGCACGGCCCACTGCGTGAAGAGCAACGTTGGCCCGACTACTGCAATCGGGAAGCCGACTATCTCTACGGCGACGTGCGCGACCGCCAGGCGCTGCGCGATGCCCTGCGCGACGTCGACGTGGTCTTTCACCAGGCGGCCATGGTTGGCGTGGGCCAGTCGATGTACCAGATCGCGCGCTACGTGGAGGCCAACACCCTGGGCACGGCCATCTTGCTCGACCTGATGGTCAACGACAGCGCCATCCGCGACCGCCTGCAGAAGCTAATCGTCGCCTCGTCCATGTCCATCTATGGCGAAGGCGCCTACCGCTGCCCCACGCACGGCCCGGTGCAGCCGGGGTTGCGCCCCACGGCACAGCTCGCCGCGCGCGACTGGGAACTGCACTGCCCCGCCTGCAGCGCGCCGCTCAGGCCCATGCCCACACCGGAATCAAAGCCGCTGCACGCCACTTCCATCTACGCCATCTCCAAGAAAGACCAGGAAGAGATGAGCCTTGCCACTGGCCTGGCCTACGACATTCCCGTCGTGGCCCTGCGCTATTTCAACGCCTACGGACCGCGCCAGGCCCTTTCCAACCCCTACACCGGCGTCGCCGCCATCTTCTCCGGCCGCCTGCTCAACAACAATCCACCCGTGCTCTTTGAAGACGGCCAGCAGACCCGCGACTTCACCCACGTGTCGGACATTGTGCAGGCCAACATTCTTGCCGCGCAGCGCGACGACATGAACGGCGGCGTCTTCAATGTGGGCTCTGGCCAACCTACTTCCATCTTACGGGTCGCCGAAGCGCTCGCCGAACATCTCAACAGCCCCATCGGGCCCGAAATTACGCACAAATTCCGCGCCGGCGACATTCGCCACTGCGTGGCGGATATCAGCCGCCTGCAGGCGCACGGCTACGCCCCTCGCATCTCCTTCAAGGACGGCGTCGCCGAGCTGGTCAGCTGGGTGCGCACGCAGACGGCCCAAGACGCCTTCGAAGCCGCCCGCGCCGAGCTAATCAGCCGCGGCCTGGCCGCCTGAGCTTCATAAGCCTGTAGTAGGGCAGTCGCAGTAGACTGCCCTACTACAGGCGCTCTGCTGCGCTAATCGCCGCTTTCCAACCCCAGGCCTCCTACCGCAGGCGCTTCCTCCGCCGCCACAGCCGCTCTACCTACCTGCATCACCGCACCCGATATCATGCCGATAAAGGCGGCGTTGAGTGTGTGCAGGGCCGACAGCGCGGGCAGGCCCATGCGCCGCTGCTCAATGAGGATCGGCTGCAGCAAGATTAAGACAAAAAGCAAAGCAGTCATGCCACTGGCCCTTTTGCCCATGCGGCCCAGCAGCGCTGCCAACAGCGCCAGCAGCGAAGCCAACATCAGCACCAGCCCGAATAACACGTGCGCTTCCGGGCTCGCCACCACCCGCGCGTGCCAGATCCCTGCCAGCAGCATCTGCAGCAATACACCCAGGCTGATGAACAGCGTCAAGAACTTGTGAGCATTGCGAAAAACCGACTGCATCATACACCTCCATAACCATTGTCCAGGAAATCAGTTGTTATAGAGGCATCATAGCTGCTTGCCGTTCCCCAACCGTTACAGCAAGCGTTACAGAGCCGCGCAATTCTGCACGTGGCTGAAAGTCAAGGACGTGTTCGGTTGACCTGGCTCCCTAGCGCCAGCGCACTACGAGCGGAACTCGCTCAGGTAGGAACGGTGCACCCACACGCGCAAATCGCCCGGCCCGTCCAGCGCCCAGAAGTACAGCCACTCCGCCGCTCGCGGCGCGATGTTTACACAGCCGTGGCTCTTGGGCCGCCCAAAATCGTCGTGCCAGAACGCCCCGTGCAGGGCAATGGCCCGGTCAAAGAACATGGTGTGCGGCACGCCGTCAATGTAATAATAATCGTCGCCCACCACGCCGCCGGCCATGGGCGTGGTCAGGTCTCGGCGAAACACGCGGAACAGGCCCAGGCGCGTGGGCCAGCGCGGCAGGCCGCTGGAGTGCAGCCCGGCAAACACCATGCGATCCCCCTCATAAGCGGCGAACGACTGCTGCGCCAGGTCAACGTCTACCCAGAACTCGTCGGCGGCCACCCCGCGCGGGCGCTCTCGCAGCCTGGTGAGCGCCACGGCATGGTAACGCACCCAGCGCCCCTCGCCCACGTCATACCACAGCGCGCCATCGGGCCCCGTTTCGGCGCCATATATTTCTACAAAATCATAGCGCTTCAGAAGTTGGGCGCCGTCTGGCGCCGGCCCTCCTGCCATCTCGCGTGCCTCGAAGTCGCGCAGCACCCAGCCAAATGGCCGCCGCGGGTACAGGTTTACCTGCACGCCTGCAAAAGCGCTGGGCTCGACCTCATGAAAGTGGCGCGCCCGTAGCCAGTTGTCCCATATTTTCACCCACTCCTGGCCGCTATCGTCTGTGGCCCAGCCTTGCACCGGGCCATAGAAGAAGCCGGCGCTCGCCGTGCGCACCCATTTCGAGGTCACGTCTGGCTCGGCGTAAAAGCGGGCGTAATCCTCAATCCAGCCATAGCGCGCGCCGTGCAAGATGCTCGCAGCAGGCAGCTCCGGCGTTGAAAACGGCTGCGACGCACGCTGCCAGCGGCAGGGCGCCGTGTCGCCAAATAGGCTGCCGCCCGGCGCACAGGGCGCAGCGCCCGCGTTCCCGGCGCTAACCAGAAAAAGCGCGGCTCCCAATAAGGCGATGGGCAAAAGCTTAAACCATCTCATGCGCTACCAGCATATACGCAAAGGGGGCCTGCCGCAAAGAAATAGGCCGCCGCAAAAGGTTTGCGAGCGGCCTGCACAAGGAGGATAAGAAACCTGACGCTTACACGGCGCCCTTCACGCCGCACGAGCGAGGATTCACAAAGTCATAAACGCGCCCGTTGCGCCTGGGGCCGGTTGCGCGTCTCTTTCTGCCAGGTAACGATCAATGCTGCGCGCTGCGGTGTGCGCCGCGGCGATGGCCGTCACCACCAGGTCGGGGCCGTGCACATTGTCGCCGGCGGCAAACACGCCGGGGCGCGACGTTGCGCCGACAGCTTCGTCGGCGGCAATGAGGCCCCATTTGTGCGTCTCCAGCCCTTCGGTGCACTTGCCGAGGAAAGGATCCGGCCAGTAACCCACGGCCAGGACCACGGTATCGATCTCCTGCCAGAATTCGGAGCCTGCAACGGGTACGGGGCGACGCCTGCCGGAGCGGTCCGGCTCGCCCAGTTCCATGCGTACGATCTGCATCGCCTGCAGCTTGCCGTGTGCGTCGCCGCGATAGGCCACGGGCGCCTGCAAATAATGGATCTGCACGCCTTCTTCCAGGCAAATGGCGCGCTCTTTCTTGTTGCCGGGCATCTCCGCTGCGGTGCGGCGGTAGATGATGCTGACATCGGTGGCGCCCAGGCGCACGGCGCTGCGCGCGCAGTCCACGGCGGTGTCGCCGCCGCCGATGACTGCCACATGGCGGCCAATTTGCGGCCGCTGCCGGCGTTCAGGCGGCAGCATCTCCAGGGGCACATTGGCGCGGATCAAGAAGTCGGTCGAGCGATAAACGCCCGGCAGATCTTCGCCGGGAATATCCATGGTGGCCTCGACGCCCGCGCCGGTGCCCAGGAAAACGGCGTCATAGACCGCCAGCAAATCGTCGATGCTGAGCTCCTCGCCGATGCGCGTATCGGTGACGAACTCCACGCCCGCTTCTTGCAGATCTTGAATTTTGTAAGCGACGACGTGTTTCTCTAGCTTGAAGCTGGGAATGCCATAAACCAGCACGCCGCCCGCTTCAGGCCACGCTTCAAAGACGGTGACCTCATGGCCCAGGCGCACCAGGTCTTCGGCTACGGTAATCCCGGCAGGCCCCGAACCGACAACGGCGACGCGATAGCCTGTCTTAGCCGTGGGCACGCCGATCTTCAGTAAGCCCGCTTCGCGCGCGCGGTCGGCGGCAAACGCTTCTAGCTTGCCGATCGACGCCGCGCCCGATCGGCGGCTCAACACGCAACCGTCCTGGCACAGGTTGGGGCAAACACGGCCGCAGACCTCCGGCAGCGGGCTGGTTTGGGCAAAGAGCAGGCCTGCTTCGGCAAAACGGCCCTGGCTAATAAGCCACAGCGCTTCCGGCACGTCATTGCCCGCGGGACAGTTCAGCGTGCAGGCCTGTGGCTCTGGGCATTGCATGCAGCGCAGGGCTTCGGCGATGGCAAGCTCCTCGTCGAAACCCACAATCACTTCTTCGAAATCACAAATACGCTCCTCGACATCGCGCTTGAGGTACGTTACAGGAGGCTGGTTGACCCTCCCCTGGCGGTTGATACTGCGAAAAGCGGTCTCAGATAACATAAATCTCCCTGTGCACGGTTAGTCCCCCGACGTTGGACAGCGAACGGCAACGATTCTGACACTGAAGGGGCCGCCGGGCGCTTCGACAACGACTTTTTCCCCAACGCGCCGCTCTAGCAGGGCGGCGCCCAGCGGCGACTCGTTGGAGATATAGCCGTCGACCGGAGCGGCTTCAGCGATGCCCACTATCGTGTACTCTTCCAGCTCACCCTCGGCCTCGATCACCACCGTATCGCCCAGGTTAACGGTGGTATTGTCGTCGATCGGCGTAATCAGCTGCGCCAATACCAGCATATGCTCCAGCTCCTGGATGCGACCCTCGACGAAGCCCAGCTCATCCTCTATCAGCCGGTATTCGCTGTTATCCATCCAATCGCTGCCTTCTTTGGCCTCATGCAGCCGCTCCACCAGTTCGGCGCGCCTGCCCGCCTTCAGTTGCTGAAGCTCTTGCTGCATAGCCACCAAACCTTTGGGTGTGACAAAAACTGGCCTTCTGATCATAATTGACTCCAGACTTCTTTAATCTTGGCTGCACCCAGCAAGCTGTCTCCCCCCTGGCGCGTCTACTCGCTTTGCTCGAATTGTGGCAAAATGTGGCCTTGATATGTAGTGTCAAACGTCCTTAGTACGGTATGATTAACGTCAAGAGAGCCGCGGCAGAAATGGCGCCGCAGACACGCCGTTTCTGGCTGCTCAACCTCGCCTTCATCGTGCTCTACCTCTGGACGTTGGGCGAAACGACGGCCATCACCGTCGAAGTGCGGCCCAATTATTGCACCGCGCACACACCGCAGCGCAGCATCGCCATCCCCTGTGCCGACCTGGATGGCGAGGCCATTCAGCTATACCGTGCGGAAGAGCCCGCAGCCTCGCGCGCGCCGGGCGGCTTGCTACACTGGTTGGCGCCCAGCTCCGCGTGGCAAGAGCTGCGCGTAGCGCGTTCCTCGCCTTCAGACTTTGTGGTGCAGGCCGGGCTGCGCCGGGCGCACGGCAGCGCGGGCATTGTGTTACTGCAACAGGGCGCGGGCGATGGCCCGCAGCATGGCCTGGCCTTCGTGGCCACCGCCGCCGGACGGCGCGCAGAGTGGTGGCGCTGGCAAGACGGCGCCCTGGCCGAGCCCATCCGAGGCATTCCCTTTCAAAAGCCGGCTCTGGCGCAGCTACAGTCGCTGCTGCGCCTGGTCTTGAACGCCCATCATGCAGCCCTGCTGCTGGCCGGCGTGGCCTGGCTGCTGAGCAAGGCCCGGCGCGCCCTAGCGCGCCGGCCGGCCGCGCGCGTCCGCACTCGCACTGCGGCCTGGCCGGCCCGCGCCGTCTGCATTCCCATCCTGTTGCTGGTTTTTGGCCTGACGGTGCACATTGCCGCCGACGTGCTGGAGCGCATACCCCACGTGCAGGATTCTGTGACTTATCTGTTCCAGGCGCGCACACTGGCGCGCGGCGCGCTTAGCGCACCTGCTCCGACCTTGCCCCAGGCTTTCGAGCAGCAGTTCCTGCTGGTGCGCGACGGCGCCTGGTTCGGCAAATATCCACCCGGCTACCCGCTGGTGCTGGCGCTTGGCGTGCTTGCCGGCGCGCCGTGGCTGGTTAACCCACTGCTGGCGACGCTCACTGCGGCCTTGTTCTACGCCCTGGCGCGCCGCCTGTATCCTGCGTGGCCCGGCCTGGCCCTGGCGGCGGCGGGCGCGCTGTTGGTCTCGCCGTTCTTTCTGTTTATGTCCGGCAGCCACATGGCGCACAGCGCCGAGCTATTGTGGATGGCCGCGTTGATCGCATGTTGGGTCGTGGCTTTGCGTCGCGGCAGCCGGCGCGCGGCTGTGGCTGCCGGGCTGGCTTTTGGCGCCTTGTTTCTAACGCGCCAGTTGTCAGCCGTGGCGGCGGCACTGCCTCTTATGGCCGTGTCTCTGCTGTGCTCCGCCCGGATGCGCGGCGGGCAGCGCTTTTTGGCCGGCCTGAAGCAGGCGCTGGTAGCCGGCACGGCGGCGCTGCCTTTTCTCTTGCTTTTGTTAGGCCACCAATGGGCGCTGACGGGCGACCCGCGCCATGACCCGCGCCTGCTTTATTGGCCTTACGACACGCTCGGCTTTGGCCGGGACATCGGCGAGGGCCAGAACGCCTTTGAACTGGAGATGTCGCCGCAAGGCCTGGTTCAGACCTGGTACACCGACGCGTCGCAGCCGCCGCGGGGGCACAGCCTGGCACGCGGCCTGTATAACGTGCAGCAAAACTGGCTGGCCCTGGAGCAGGATCTATTTGGCTGGCTGCCCGCTTTCACCCTGGCCTTTTTGTGGCTGGCGTTTCTATTGAACAAACCGCGCGCGGCCGACTGGTCGCTCCTGGCCATTCTCGTAGGGTTGATTGCGGCCTATCTCTTTTACTGGGCTGATGGCATCAGCTACGGTCCGCGCTACTTTTTTGTGGCGCTGCCGGCCTTCGTTTTGCTCACGCTGCGCGGCGCGCAAAGCCTGGCCGCCTGGCTGGGCGGCCGCAGCGGGCAGCAGGCGACCGGCGCGCTGGTCTTGCTGCTCGTGTGCGGCGCGCTGTTGATCAACAGTCCGCGCTACCTGCGGCAGTACCAGGGCTACAACTTTGTAGACCGCCAGGCGCTCACGCTCCTGGAAAATGACACGGAAAAGCCGGCCCTGGTCTTTGTGTCGCACGGGCCGGACTGGTGGCGCTATGGCCAGGTGTTCAGCGCCAATTCTCCGTGGCTGGACGGCCCGCTGGTGGTAGCGCGCGACCTGGGCCCCAGGTTGAACCGGGATCTGATGCGCCATTTCCCCGAACGCCAACTTTACCGCCTGGATCAAAATGGCTTGCAGGCAGTGCCGCGACGATAGACGCCATTCCCCCGTCGTTCATTAAGGTTAGCTGGTAAGCGCCGCCGGCGGGGCGGGCCGGATACGCAAGAAAAGGGATCTCCGTTAGAATAGGCCCTGTAACCAGCAAGGAGATCGACATGGGTCGATATGAAGACGACATCCCTGAAGTTTTCCGCCGCGCCATGGAAGAGGCCGGCTGGCGTGGCGCAGACCGGCCGCCGCGACCGCAGAGCGCTCACCCCCGCCGCCCGTGGTGGACGGCGCGCTGGCTGTGGATCGTCGTTGTGGCCCTCATCTTGTTGGCCAGCTTCAGGTGGCTGGTCACCACTTATACAGAATGGTTGTGGTTTGGTGAGGTTGGCTACCGCGATGCCTGGTTGCGGCAAATCGGGGCGCAGGTCATTAGCTTTCTGGTCTTCTTTATTATCGCCGCTGCTTTCTTGCTCATTAACTGGCGCGTAGCGCGCCGGCGAGCCTTGCGACCGGCGACGGCCGGCGTGCAGGTGCTTACGATGCCGGGCGTGGGTCTGCTGATCACGGCGGCCGCGCTCTTTCTGGCCTACGTAATGGGCCAGGCCGCCGCCGGACAGTGGGAATCGTTTTTGCGCTTTGTCTACCGTGTGCCCTTCGCCATGGAGGACCCTGTCTACGCGCGAAACCTGGGCTTTTATGTCTTCGAGCTGCCGGTTTATCGCTTTGTGCACGGCTGGTTTGTGCCGCTGGTCATCCTCGCTTTTCTGGGCGCCGCGGCACTGTATGTGGTCAACAATCTGCCCACGCTGCAAGGGCGCCGGCTGCAAATTCGCACGCTGCCGGCCGCCATGCGCCAACATCTGGCCCTGTTGCTGGCGGCGTTAGCCCTGCTGTGGGCTGCCGGCTACTGGTTTAACCTTTTTGACCTGCTGTACTCGCCGGACGGCGTGGTCTTTGGCGCGGGTTATACGGATCTGCGGGCGCGGCGGCCGGCGCTGATGATCCAGATGGCGCTGATGATATTGCTGGCGCTAGCTGTGGCCTATATGGCTTGGCGCCCTGACCCCCGGCCGCTGGTGGTCGCCGCGGCGCTGTGGCTGGTGGCCGCCTTTGCTGTGGGCGCTGTCTATCCCCTTCTGCTGCAGCGCTATGCCGTAGAGCCTAATGAGCTGGCGCGCGAGACGCCTTACATCGAGCACAACATCCGGCTCACACGCTATGGCTTCGCCCTCGACAACGTGCAGACCCATCCCTTCATTCCCGACGAGAAAGTGACGGCGCAAGACCTGTCAGATAACGAAGCGGCGCTGAACAACATCCGGCTCTGGGACTACCGCCCACTGCAGCAAACCTACCGCCAGTTGCAGGAGCTGCGGCCCTACTATCGCTTTGCCGACGTGGACATCGACCGCTATGAGATAGACGGCGAGCTGCAGCAGGTGATGTTATCGGCGCGCGAGATTTTTAAGGCGGGCGTCACCAACCCTACCTGGGTCAATCAACGGCTGGAATATACGCACGGCTATGGGCTGGTCATGAGCCCCGTTGACCAATTCACCACGCAGGGCCGGCCGGTCTTTTACATTCAGGATCTGCCGCCGCAGAGCGTCATCGAGCTGCCGATCGACACGCCACAGCTCTATTTTGGCGAACTGACGACGGACGTGGTGCACGCCAACAGCGACCTGGAAGAGTTCGACTATCCCAGCGGCGACGAAAACGTTTATACGAAGTACGCCGGTACGGGCGGCGTCGCGCTCGATAGCTGGCTCAAGCGCGCCGCCTTTGCCATCCGTTTCGGCGACGCCAACATTCTGCTCAGCAATTACATCACCACAGATACACGCACGCTGTTTCACCGCCAAATTCAAGAGCGAGCGCGCCTTATCGCTCCCTACCTGTGGCAAGATAGCGACCCCTATCTCGTTATCTCGGACGGCAGGCTGGTGTGGATGATCGACGCTTACACCATCAGCAACGACCTGCCCTATAGCCAACCGTTCACCCCACCCTCGGCCGTGGGCGCGGCGAGTGCTTTTACCGATCTCACGGTGCCGTCAGGCATTAACTACGTGCGTAATGCGGTCAAAATTACCATCGACGCCTACGACGGCAACGTCAACTTCTATGTCAGCGAGCCCGACGACCCGTTGATCCAGACCTACGAGCGAGCCTTTCCCGGCGTCTTCCAGCCCTTTTCGGCCATGCCTGAAAATCTGTACCGGCACATCCGCTATCCGGTAGACATGTTCCTCATTCAAACGCGTCAATTCCTGACCTATCACATTCAGAATGTGCAGGTGTTCTACAACGAAGAAGACCTGTGGCAGATCCCCAACGAGATTTTTGACGGCGCACAGCAGGCCATCGAGCCATACTATGTTATCTTTTCGCTGCCGGGCGGCGACGAGACGGAATTTCTGCTGATCCAGCCCTACACGCCCAATACGCGCAACAATATGATCGCCTGGATCGCCGCGCGCAACGATCCGCCCAACTATGGCGAGCTGCACGTCTACGAGCTGCCGAAACAAGAGCTCATTTTTGGGCCGATCCAGATTGAGAGCCGCATCGACCAGGAGCCGGCTATTGCCCAGCAGTTTACCCTCTGGAGCCAGCGCGGCTCGCGCGTGATCCGCGGTAACCTGCTGACCATCCCGATCAACAACAGCTTTATTTACGTGGAGCCCATCTATCTGCAGTCAGAGAACAGCGCTCTGCCAGAGCTGCGCCGCGTGATCGTGGCCAGCGGCGAAGCCGTGGTGATGCGCGAGACGCTGGAAGGGGCCTTGTCGGCGCTGCTGGAAGCCGCGCCACCCGTGGCCGAGATCATCCCCGAGGTTCCATCCACAGAAGATCCGGAGGGCAGCGAGCCACCTACGCCGCCAGAGACGGGCGAACAACTGGACGCCGGCGTCGAGGCGCTCATCGTGTCGGCCAATGAGCATTACGTGGCGGCCGAAACGGCGCAGCGCAACGGCGATTGGGCGGTCTACGGCCGCGAGATAGAAGCCCTGCGCCAGGACCTGGAGCGGTTGTTGGAATTGACCGGCGGGCAGCTTCCAGGCAGCGCTCCGTCGTCGGAACCATAAGCCGGCGGCTTACACATCCACGCGGATGGCCGCCAGCGCCGGCAAAAGCGCCGTGTTGTAAAGCGTGTCGCGCTCGTCGCGGTGGCTGAACAGCAGCACCATGTAGGTAATGCCGCCGTCTTCGGCAAGGGCGATGTCTACCAGCGCTCCCTGTGTTTCAGCGCCATAAATATTCCACGACCGCCCGCTGGCCTGTTGTGTGGCGGCAAGCTGTGGCCTTTCGTCCAGATTTAATTGCCGCGTCAGCACGTCCAGGAACTGGCTCGCCGAAATTCCCGGCGCCGCTTGCTGCAGAAGGGCCGTCTGGTCCAGGACCGTAAGCTGGCGCGCAAAGATGCCCGTGGACACCTCTTCCCATCCAGCGGGCGCCAGACCGCTTAGCTCTGCGCCCAACAGGTCGATGGTGAAAGGCTCCATCACTACGGCGGGCATGCTGCCCGGGGTCAGGAAAGCGGGTGCGCTCATCTGCGCCACGCAGCCTGTGTCCGGCTCCTGTTGCGGATCTGCCAGGAAGGCATCGACGATCTGGCGTGGGCAGTCGCCGGCAAGGCTCACGCCGTGACCCAGGGCGGGGAAGGAGACAAAGAAACTGTTGGGCAGCGCCTGCTGCGCCAGCTCGCCCCAAGACGGCGGCGTAATGGGGTCGTATTCGCCGGCCATGATCAGGGTGGCAATATTGGCCGCAACCGCTTCATTCTCGACCGGCTGCGCGGGCGCCACATCCCAGAGGCCGCATATGGCGAAGGCCGTCTGCCCCGACGTGGCGCTGGTCTGGAAATAAGGCTCCAGCTCGGGGTAGGCCGCTACGGCCAGGCGCGCTTCTTGCGGCGTGGTGAAGGGCAGCTCCTCCTGGCATTGCACCGAGAAGTTCATGCCGATGCTAAAAAATTCGTCGTTGACAATGTTGTTGGAAAGTAGGGCGCTGAGGATGTCATAGTCGCCCGCGGCCGTCTCATAGATGAACTGCGGCAGCAAGGGGATGATTTCTTCGGAGTACAAGCCCTGGAAGAGCAGGCCCAGCAGGTCGTCGCCCGCGAGCCGCGCTTCATAGCGCTCGCCGTTTAAGGCATGGTACACCGGCGCGCTGATGGGCTCGGCGTTGGTGCGCGCCACCAGGTCGAAGAAGAAGGCGCGCAGGTTGGGGTATGCTTCATCACAAGCCGCATCGGCGGCGCAGGCGCTAAAGAGCGCGTCCATGGCGCGGGCCAGGTTGCCCGGCGTTTCGGTGACGATGTTAACCTGCGGTGGATAGGTCGAATCGAGGATCACACTGCGTATGCCCTCTGGATAGTCGCGCATTGCCGTCAGCGCCAGGCGCGTGCCGTAGGAGATGCCCAGCAGGTTCCACTGCTCATACCCCAGCGCCCGCCGCAGGTCGTCCAGGTCGGCGGCGCTGGCGGCGCTGTTATAGGCGTCCAGGACCACGCCTTCTGCCAGCAGCCGCTGGCGACAGGCGCTCATGACCTCCAGAAATAGCTGCTCGTCTTCTTCCGGCGGCAGAATCTGGTCGAGCATCTCCAGCGCCAGCTCGCGGTATTCAGGGCAATCGAGCGACGGCTGCGAATAACCTGTGCCGCGCTGGTCGAACATGATCAGGTCGCGCTCCGCTAGAAATGGGGCAAAGCGCTCTTCAAAGATATAAGGGATCCCTTCCAGGGCGTCGCCGCCCGGCCCGCCCTCCAGATATACGATGGGATCGGACTGGGGATTCGCGCCTTCAGCGGCGAATAGGGCTACGTGCAGGCGCACCTCGCCAGAGCCGGTCGGATCATTGCGATCCTGCGGCACAACCAGATAGCCACAGCGCACGTCAACTTCCTCTGGCTCCTCAAAGGCGCAGGGCGCTTCTTCGAAGATCGGCTCAATGTCGGGCGTAGGCTGCGGCGTGGTCGTGGGCACAGGCGTCGGGGCTAATATGGCTGTGGCCGTGGGCGCCAGCGTGGCCGCCGTCGTGGGCGTCTCGACGATTGCCTGCACCGCCGCCGTGGGCGGCGCGGGCGGTGTTGTAGCGGGCGTGCGACGGCAAGCCGTCAGGGCCACGATCACTGTCAAGCTTAGCGCCAGAGCCAGCCGCCGCCAATTGTAAGGGGTCATAGGGTAATTCCTTATGTCAGTTGCGCCGATCTTCGCATTAAGTGGCCGCAATGGCAACTGCCGGTCGTGTCATGTTGCGGTTGGCTTGCGGCGCGCGCCGTGTAAGAGGCGACGTTTGCTAGCATCCGCTGCTCACTTCTATTAAAATCGGCTCTTGATGACCATGGCAGAAGAGCCCATCGTATCTCCGGCGCGCTGGCAGCGTGTGCAGCATCTAGCATGGTCGCTGGCCTTCGTGGCCAACGCTGGCGTGGGCGCCTGGCTGTTAAGCCGTTCGGCGCCGCCGGAGCCGCCTTCATTCCTGGCGTTTGCCCTCTTTTTTGTGGCCGCGCTGATTGTTTTTATGGCAACGCAAGAGCAGCAATCCGAACCGCAGCAAAGCGCCTTCGCCGCGCTGGAACAAGATCAGCCGGCGGCGCGGCTAAGGCGCTTGCCCCGCTTCACCCTGCAAAACGCCGGCTCACACTGGCGCCTGGCGCTGCTTTTGCTGGCCCTGCTGGCGGTGGTCTATCTGCTTTACCTGTTGCCGCGCCTGGACCGGCTGGCCAACCACACCCTTGCTTCGCTGCTGTGGCTGGGGGCCATGGCCGCCTACGCGCTGGCCGTGGCCCCGCCGCGCGCCAATTTGCTACCGCGCCTGGCGGCGCGCTTAAAGCTGATCTGGCAGCAAAGGCGCGCCGCGGTCCTGCTTCTGCTGGCCATTATGCTGGCGGCGCTGGTGCTGCGCGCAGCCTACCTGGAAGCAATCCCCTACACCCTGGGCGGCGATGAAGCGTCGCAGGGCATCGAGGCCGTGCGCGTCTTACAGGGCGAAATTCGCAATCCGTTCACCACGGGCTGGCTGGGCGTGCCCACGTTGAGCTTCTTCTTCAACAGCATCACCATCGACTGGCTGGGCATGACCAAGACGGGCCTGCGCCTGCCGTGGGCCCTGGTGGGCACGGCGACCGTGGTGGCCTGCTTTTTTTTGGTGAAACAGCTTCAGGGCGTCACACTGGCCCTGGCCACGTCGGCGCTGCTTGCCGTGTATCACTACCACGTGCACTTCTCGCGCCTGGGTTCCAACCAGATCGCGGATCCATTCTTCGTCACCGCCAGCCTGATGTTTCTCTACCACGGCATGCGAAAGCAAAGAATGTGGGCCTGGGTGGCAACCGGCGTCTGTGCGGGTGCTGCTTTTTACTTTTATGCCGGGGCGCGTTTCACGCCGATCGTTGTCGCCGCGCTGCTTTTCTTTGCCCTGCTGCAGCAGCCGCGGGCCGCCTTGCAGGCGCATGGCCGCGGCATCCTGGCTATGGGTGGCGCCTTCCTGGTGGCGGCGGCGCCCATGCTGCAATACGCGCTCCGTTTCCCCGACGATTTTAACGCGCGCATTAACCAGGTGGGCATCATTCAGAGCGGCTGGCTGGCGCGCGAGTTGGAGAACGGCAACGCCTTGCTGCCCACGCTATGGGAGCAGTTGCGGCGCGCTGCCCTGGCCTTTAACTATTATCCTGACCGCACGGTGTGGTATGGTCTGCTGCAGCCGCTGTTGGACCCTGTTTTTGGCGCGCTGTTTGCTGTGGGTCTGCTGCTGTGCACCTTGCTGGTGGTCCTGCGCCGCGATCAGCGGGTGCTGCCGTATGTGCTGTGGTGGTGGGGTGGCATGATTGCCGGAGGTATGCTCACAGAAAGCCCTCCTTCCGCACAACGTCTCACCACGCTTACGGTGCCGGTCTGCTTCTTTATTGCCTTTGTGCTGTGGCGTTTTGGCGGCCTATTGCAAGTAGGCCTGCTGCAAGCAGGCGCGCCGCGCCTCTCGCGCAAGCTGGTGCTGAGTCTGGGCGTGGCCCTCTTTGCCATCATCAGCCTGCGGCTCTACTTTTTTGAGTATACGCCGCAGATACGCTATGGTGGCAGGCACGCCGAGCTGGCGACGACCCTGGCGCCCTTTTTGCAGGAAGTCGAAGAGACACACGACGCCTACTTCGTCGGCGCGCCGTGGATGTACTGGGGCTTTTCCACCATTCCCTACCTCGCGCCGGGCATGAACGGCCAGGACCTCGAGCAGCAGCTCACCGCGCCGCCCCCCACGACGCTCTTGCGCCCCGCGCGCGGAGCCTTGTTTATCGTGCGGCCAGAGCGCATCGACGAGCTGCCGCTTATTCAACAGACTTTTCCACAGGGCCGCCTGCTGCAGATAACCAGCCGCGCGCCTGAACGCGAGCTGCTGGGCACGCTCTATTATGTGCCGCCTGCGCCCGGCCCCTAGTTGGCGCCGCTTTCGCCGCCATCTTCCTCGGCGTGCTCCTCAGACAGGTAGGTGACGGAATGGTCGCCCAGGGCCCTTTCCACGTATAGCTTCTTAATCACGATGCGCGCGACGACCACCAGCGGCGGCGCAAGCAGCAGCCCCCAGAAACCGAACAACACGCCCATAATGAGCTGCGAGCTGATCAACAAGACGGGCGCCAGCGACACCACGCGCTTTTCGATAATGGGCGTGAGAATATAGCTTTCGACGACCTGCAGCACGGCATATAAGATGAGCACATACAGCGCCTGCGTGCTGCTCTGGCCAAAGGCCACGAGCAGGGCCGGCACCAGGGCCAGGATCGGGCCCAGGTAGGGGATGAACTCGAAGAGGCCCACTAGGGCGCCCAGCACCAGGGCCAGAGGGATGTTCAGCAGCAGCAAGCCGGCCACGGCCAACGCGCCCAGAATCACCATCGCCGCCAGCCGCCCCGCCAGCCACCATTGCAGCGTGTAGTACGATTCCTGGATCACGTCGCGGATGGCGGCGCGGCGCTTTTTGGGCACCAGGTGCAGGAAGCCGTCGACGTAAGTTTGCGGTTCGTAAGCAAAGTAGATGCCCACAAAGAGGATAACTACAAAGTTGGCCACCACCCCGGCCGCCGTGGAGAAGATGGTCGAAAAACGGCCAAAGAGCGCGCTGCCGACGCTCATGAACTGCTCCACGAGGCTGGTCGAGCCGTCTTGCGCGCCGCCTAAGGAGAGATCGCTCACCTGCCCCTCTAACGTGGCCAGCGCTTCCATCAGCGCCGGTCGCAGCCGCCGCGCCTGGTCGGCAATGGCCGGCGCCGTGAGCGTGCTTGCCAGCAAGATGATAACCACGATGGCCAGCAGCGTGGCGAAGAGGGCTACGCGCTGCGATAGCCCCGTCCGCTTCTGGATCCAGCGGCTGATACTGTGCAGCAGCACGGCCACAAGACCCCCGGCAAACACAGCCAGAAGAATGTTGCTCGCATGCCAGGTGATGAACAGGGCCACGAAGGCGATGGTCGCCATGAGCACGGTGATGGCCACGCGGCGTATAAAGAGGCGGTCGTCCTGCACAAAACTGTAGCGTGTGGGGCGGTGGTCGTTTGCTTCGTTCATCCCTTCTTACCCTTTCCAGGCAGCATCCATTTCGTCCAACGCTCCCCACGCCAATCGAGCCGTCGTCGCATGCTGATCTTGTTCTATCGTAGCAGCGCTTTGGCTCTCTGCACGCATGCCAGGCAGGAAATGTATCTGGAATTGTACCGTCTGGATAGGACTGCGATAGAGTCCGCGCTGGCGCTGAAACCTATAATGGGAGCATGTCGCGCACTGCTGGCGACCCTCAAACCTGCCCTGGCGGCAGCGTCAAAACGGCTGATTAGCTATGACAACAGGAACGAACGTGCGCGTGAAAGCACAAAAGGGCAGTAACAACGGGCAGCGGTATTTGAAGATCGGACTGCACGTCGCCATACTGCTGGGCGTGGCATGGGCCACCCTGAAGTATGTCAACGCCCAGGAAGTGCTCGCCGCCCTACGCACGTTCAACTACGGGCTGGCGCCCCTGCTGCTGGCGTTGTCGCTGGCCGAGCTATTATTAAAGGCCGTGCGCTTTCACCTTTTGCTGCAACCCTTTGGCCAGGGCATTAGCTGGGCCACGGGCATCAAACTGTATATTGCCGGCCAGGGGGCCACGGTGCTGCCCGGCGGTGTGGCTGCGCGGGCAGGCCTGCTGAACCAGGTGGGCGTGCCTATCAGCGAAGCTAGCGTGCCGGTGCTGGCTAACAGCATGGCCGACCAGTTTTTCTTTATCATGTTGGGGCTGCTGGCAGCCCTCTGGTATCCGCAGGCGCGTACGTCCGCGCTCTTCATTCTGGCCCTTCTGCTCGTTGTTGGGCTATTGTTTGCTATAAAACCCAGCCGCGTGTGGCTGTCGCAGATGGCGCAGCGCATAGCTGCGCGTTTGGGCCTCGAAGAGCCATGGCGCAATTTTCTTAGCTGCCTGACTATGCTGCGCAGCGGCAAAATCGCACTGACCACGTTTGTGACCACGGCGCTGGCCTTCGCCGTCCTGGTCGTCATCTTAAGGTTATCGCTGCAAGGCGTCGGGCAATCTGTCTCCTTCCCTGTAGCCCTGCTGGCTTACATCATCCCCACCATGGTGGCGCGCTTGTTGCCCATCCCCGCCGGCCTGGGCGTGACAGAGGCCACGATGGTGGGCTTTCTAACGGCCAGCGCCGGTGTGGACACCAACTCGGCTGTCGCCGGCGCGGCTATCTTTCGCATCGTCGCCATTTTCTTGCCCATCCTTTTCGGCGCGTTGGTCTACTTTTTCTTCTGGCGCAGTGTAGCCGAAAAGGGCAGCCACGCGCCCCAATCTGTGGAAAAGGTTCATGCAAGCAACCCTGATCTATAATCGCCAGGCCGGAGGCAGCGGCGCGCTCGACGTGCATGAGGCGCTCGACGCCATCCGCGAGGCGGGCTTTGAACCGGTCTACCGGCCCACACAAAATGAGAGCGACCTGGACAGCGCGCTGGCTCGCGCTGAAGGGCTGGTGGTGGCTGCTGGCGGCGACGGCACCCTGCGCGCGGTCATCACGCGCCTGGTGCGCGAAAAGAAGCCGCTGGCGGTGATTCCCCTGGGCACGGCCAACAATGTGGGCGCCGCCCTGGGGCTGAAGGGCGATCCGCTAGCCCTGATCCGCGCGCTCGCCGATGTGCGGCAGGTGCACTACGACCTGGGCCGCATCCAGGGGCCCTGGGGCACAGACTATTTTTTGGAAGGGGCAGGATTCGGCCTGTTTGCCGACATCCTGCACACCTACCAGCCGCGAAAAGGCAAGAGCATCTTGCGCGGCATCGAAGCCTTCCGCGACACGCTTTCCAGCGACTATGTGGTAACTGCCAGGCTGTGGATCGACGGCGAGCAGCTTTCTGGCAACTATCTGCTGGTTGAGGCGCTCAACACAAAGGCCGTGGGCCCACGCCTGCAGCTTGCGCCCGAAGCCGACCCCACGGACGGCTACCTGGACCTGGTCTGTATTCGGCGCGACAGCGGCGAAAGCTTTCTGTCTTTTATGTTGAATTTTGTCAACGGCGCGCTGCACGACCTGGAAAGCGTCGAAGTGTGCAAGGCCCGCGAGATTAGCTTCTCCTGGACTGGATTTGCCATTCACATTGATGCCGAGCTGTGGCCGCCGGAGGCCCAAATGGACCGCGGCCAGGGCGACGAGCGCGCCCTGCGCGCCTACCATCTACCCGTGCTGCAAGAGCAGATGATCAGCCTGGATCTGCTGCCCGGCGCCATCGAGCTATGGCTGCCGCAGAGCCTACCAGAAGCGCAACAAGTTGAGCCTGAGCCATGAAGATAGACCTGCACTGCCATACGGAGGCGTCGATGGATTGCATCACGCCCCTGGATCTTATCCCCCTGCGCTGCCTGCAGCAGGGCATTCGCATTCAGGCCATCACGGACCACGACGAGATTTATGGCGCGCTCGAGCTGCAGAAGATGGTGGCCAACGACCCAGACCTGGAGCTCATCATCATTGCCGGTGAAGAGGTGATGACCACGGCGGGCGAGATTATCGGCCTCTTTTTGCAGGAAAAGATCGAGCCTGGGCAAACCCCTGAGGACACAGTGCGCCACATTCGCGAGCAGGGCGGCCTGGTGTTGCTGCCGCATGGCTTTGACCCGCTCAAACGCTTCAGGCTCAAAGATGCAGCGCGCGAGGCCATTGCCCACCAGATCGACATTGTGGAATCATACAACGCGCGCATTTCTAACCTGCAGTGGAACGACGCCGCGGCCGACTGGGCCAAAGCGCGCGACCTGCCCATTAGCGCCGGTTCCGACGCCCATCTGCTGGCAGATATCGGCTCAGCCTGGCTTGAAGCGCCTTTTCAGCTAGTGAATTCCCCCCAGGATCTGTTACACTGCTTGAGACAGGGAGTGCCCACGGGTATCTGGACACACCCGGTGAAGGCTTTTTTGCAAAAGCAATGGCATCGTTTGACCAGTCGCCTGGGTTTGAAATAAGAGGAGACGTCAACGTGGCAGCCCAATTCGCCAATTTTCGACACAGCGCCATGGAGCCGGTGACGGTTATCATTCCGGCCTATAACGAAGCTAAACGGATCGGAGCGGTGATCGACGCCGTCGTGCGCACGCCGCTTATCACGCAAATCGTAGTGATCGACGATGGCTCGAAGGACTGCACCGCGGACGTGGTTGCCGCCTGGCAGAAGCAAGACAAGCGCATCCGGCTGATTGCGCGCGAGCGCAACCAGGGCAAGGCGGCGGCCATCGCCCTGGGCGGCAAGCAGGCCGTTTCCGACATCATTGTGTTGCTCGACGCCGACCTGCGTGGCCTGCAACCACAGCACATCCGCCGGCTGATCGCGCCCGTGCGCCGCCGCGAATGCGCCATGACCATTGGGCTCTTCCGCAGCGGGCGCTGGTCGACAGACGTCACGCACCGTGTGCTGCCCTTCCTCAGCGGCCAGCGCTGCCTGCGCTGGTCATCGTTTAAGGAGACATTGCTGCACGACAGCGCCGGTTGGAGCCTGGAGACGGCGCTGAACCTGCATGCATGGTATTATCAGCTTGCGGTGCAAAATGTGCTGTGGATGGGCGTGACTCATGCCATGCGCCCGGAAAAGCAGCCCGGCCTGCGCGGCTATACTTCGCACATCACTATGTGGTCGCAGATTTTTCGTTACACGGCCGAATTTGTGGATCGCATGGGCGCCGGCGAGGTGTGGGCGCGCTTACAGGTGGGCGATTCCGCCTCGGAGATGGCGGCTGCCCTGGCCGGCCATCGCGGCGCACACAGGCGCCGCCAACTGATGCGCCGCCCCCTGCTGTGAGCCAGGGCTCGTAGGTGGGCAATCTATTGCCCGTGCGCCCCCGGCGCGATGATTGAACTTTACAAAATAAATACCTAATGGTGACGACGTGGAATAA
>CAYLJW010000022.1:40707-75933 GCA_964384155.1 uncultured Ardenticatenaceae bacterium | reverse complement strand
CGGCGCTCACGCAGCTATGCAGGTGCGCGTCCAGCACCAGCGTATTAATCTTATGCAGCGCCGCCTGCACCGCCTGCACCTGGCGGATCGTGTCGATGCAGTATGCATCCTCCTGCACCATGCGCTCAATGCCCTTCAAATGTCCGGCCGCGCTGGCCAGCCGCTGCGTCACCGCCTTCTTCGTCTGGTCATCCATACTCGCACCTCATCACTTCTACCCCTCCCCCAGGGGGGAGGACTAAGCGAATTATAGCAGGCGCGCGCCGCGCCGTCCACCTGCCGTTTTGCTGCCATTTAACATGACACTGATCACATGCGAAGCAAAAGGCGCGGGGCCGCGACCCACCCAGCCGGTCGCGGCCCCGCGCCCAAAGGCTCCCGCCCTTATAAGGCGCGCTTTGTTCCGCCGGCGGCGCTTACGCCGCAGCCAGCGCCTCGCGCATCTGCGCCATATGCTGGTCCACATGCAAAGGCGAATCCAACAGGTGGTGAGCCACGCGCCAATAGCTGGCCTTGCGTTCATTCAGAAAAGCCGGCGGCAGATGGGCTACAAAGGCCGCCGTTTCCGTGTTCAGCCGGTGCAGCTCTTCCAGCAGCTCCCCCGTGGTCGGGAACGCATCTAGCGTGGCCTCAATGCGCGCCTGCAGGTTGTTGCCCCAGTCGTCATACCACGCTTCCTGCCCATTCACCACTTCCGCCATCCACGCCTGCCAGCCGCGCTCGCTGTGGATCAGGTGCGCCAGCACCTCCCGCGCGCTCCAGGCATCGGCCGCGATGCGCTGCGACGCCTGCGCTTCTGTCACGCTCGCGAACAGGTCCATTAACTCGCTGTCAATCAGCGCGTACCGCTCTCGCACCTGCTCCGCCAGCTCTTCAATCGTCCCTGGGATCTCATGCAGCGGCCGTCCCGACAGCGTCATGCGCACTTCATGTCGCTCTGGCCCGCGATAGAAGGCCACGTCGACTTCGTCGCCGGCGCGGCGCCACTGCAAGTTATTCGTCAGGCTGGGCCAATCGCGGATCGTCTCGCCGCCAATACCCACAATCACATCACCCTCACGCAGGCCCGCGGCCGCCGCGCCCATATCTGGCACCACGCCGTCCAGGCAGATGCCTTCCGTCACCGGCACGCCCATGCGCGCGGCGATGTCCGCGTTAAAATCGCTCACCGTCACGCTCAGCATCGGCCGCTGCGTAAAGCGCAAGTCGGCGCCGCTGTCGAGGCACGAAGCCAGGTTTTCCAGGCCGGCGCGCCACACATGCTGCAGCAGCTTGGCCGCCTCTTCCCAACCTTCCCCCTGGCCCAGGCCCTCGTGCCTCAGCCGCACCCGTGTGCCATCGTCCTCAGCCTCCAGCGCCACGTGCACCTGCGAGGCCGCCGGCTCGCCCCGCCCATGCCAGCGCATGCCAATCTCCGCGCCCGGCGCCAGCCGCGTATACTCGCCGCTGCTGTAATAGCCACTATTCCAGCCCATGTAACAGCGCCCACCCTGCCGCGCCACCACCGTCGCCACATCACAAAACCACTCCCGCAGGCTCGTCGAGTTGGTAAAGGCGCGATACACTGCATCTGGAGCCGCCGGCACAAACTGCTCAAAAGAATAAGCGTGGGAATCCAGGGACATAAAGACCTCCTATGATCAACGACGTGCTGCAAATTATAGAACGGAAGTTCGCAGATATCAATAGCGATACCCGGCAAATGGAGCGCGGGCATCCTGGCCGCCAGCCGCGGGCATGATGCCTGCGGACCGCTGATGATGAAAGCCAGCTTGCGTTCGCAGTACGCGACCTTGCGTTCATAACCCTCTTCATTCTCCTATTCATAACTGCTTGCCGCTCCAGGCCGGCGCCGATCGCCGAGCAATCCCCCGAACGCATTGCCGTTAAATTCGCCGTCTCCCAAATTGAGCAGGGCCGCCTCTCGCCACTGATCGACGAATTTGAGGCCCCAACACCCGGCCATTGACCTGCAGTTTGTCGCCATCGACAGCGCGATCGACCCCAACAGCGATGCCAGCGTAACACGCCAGCTCGTAACCCAGGCCGATGTCATCCCAACCAGCGCCCAGCGTACCCCAGAGCGCCATCTCCTGCTCGACCTGGCGCCCTTCATTGCCAATGACCCCAACGTCGCCCCCGATGACTTCCACCCCAACTTACTCGTCGAGGATGCCGGCGCGATCCACACCATCCCCACAAGCGCAGCCTATCATATTCTCTATTACGATCGCGCCGCTTTTGACATGCTAGGTCTCCCGTATCCACAGAACGGCTGGACCACCGCCGATTTCCTGGAAACAGCGCACGCCCTGACGCGCATGTTTCGCGCCGCGTTAGAGGGTCAGCAGGTCATAGAAGGTGATTCCGCTTTGGCCGATTACTATGACTAATCTGTCAGCCAGGACCAGACAAGTTTTCCAAGCTTATCTGCTATTCACTCACAACGAATTTCCGTAATGGTACTTGAATTCCGTGAAAATCTGCCACCATTAAGGTATGATATTGCCAAACGTACTGTTCATGGAGACCGCCGTTTGAATCATCGAACCCTGCAACGCCCCGCCACCCTGCTCGCGCTCTGCCTGTTGAGCGCGGGCCTCTTCCTATTTCCAGCCACAGCCGAAGCCATCTTTTGTGTGCAATCGCCCCGCAACGAGCGGCCGCGCTGCCACTTTACCCGCCCTGCTCCCGCTGCCTCCTCCGCCACCGCGGCCAAACCGGTCGAGGCCTTCACCGTGCCCCAGCCGCCCGCCGATAGCTTCCTCAACGGCGCCGTCTATGGCTGGGTAGAAGATTACGCCTACTTCTTCGACAAACCAGGCCCCGGCGCCAAGCCCGTGCGCACCGCGCGCACCGGCTTCTTCTATGGCCCTGCCGTCGAAACCGTCACCGACGCAAACGGCAAAGGTTGGCACAAAGTGTGGGGCGACTGGCTGCCCGAAGAGTATTACCACCAGGTCGAAGCCAGCCAATTCATGGGCGTCGAGGTCAACCGCCGCCCGGAACGGCCCTTTGGCTGGGTGCTGCGCCCCACCGTGCCGCGCGACGGCCCGGCCGGCGAGCCCCTGCCCGGCGTCGAGCTGGCGCGTTACGATTTCGTCGAAATGTACGAATGGCAGCGTGGCGACGACAACAACACCTGGCTCGACGTGGGCCCCGGCCAGTGGCTGCGCTACGACGCCGTGGCGCTCATCATCCCGCGCCCCCGGCCCGGCGACGTAGGCCCCGACGATTTCTGGATGGATGTCGACCTCAAGCAGCAGACCTTTTCCGCCTATGAAGGCGACGACCTGGTCTATGCCGGGCTGATCTCCAGCGGCCTCAGCCGCTGGCCCACGCGCGTGGGCCTCAACCCCGTCTGGGAGCGCCGCGAGCTAACGCCCATGGAAGGCGGCGTGGAAGGCGACGACTACTACTACATCGACGACGTGCCGCACAACCTCTTCTACGACGGCGAAATCGCCCTTCACGGCGCTTTCTGGCACGACGACTTCGGCCGCCCTAAGAGCCACGGCTGCGTCAACATGGCGCCCTACACCGCCGAATGGGTCTACAACTGGTCCGAAGATGCGCCCGGCCCCCTCTGGGTTTGGACCCACTACTCCAACTACGAGGAGATCCTCCTTTACGCATCCCGCTCCGGCTAAGCACAGGCAGCAAACCCAGAGCGCCAGTTGCGAGGAGGGCCGATGGTGATGGCCGAAGACACGCACCAGATCGTCGCCCACTGGCAGCAATTGCAATCGATCTTGCGCGGTTACCGCCAGGCGCAGGTGCTCATTGCCGCCGAGCAGCTCGACATCTTTCGCCTGCTGGCTGGCGGCCCCCTCAGCGTCGATGACCTTGCGCAGCGCATCGAAGCTGACCCCGCCGCCCTGCGCCGCCTGCTCGACGCCGCCGCCGCCCTCGACCTCCTGCAAAAAGAAGGCAATCGCTACGCCAACAGCGCCATGAGCGAAGCCTGCCTGGCGCGCGAAGGCCGTTTTTACCTGGGCAACCTGGTGCGGCGCGAAGCGCCCTTCTACCGCCGCTGGGACCGCCTGCTGCAAAGCGTGCGCAGCGGCCGCCAGGCCCCGGCCAACGAAGGCGACGAAGAAAGCTTGGCCGGCGTGCGCGCCTTCGAGCTGGGCCTGCTCGATCTGGCGCGCGTCGCGGCGCCGGCCATTGCCGAAGCGCTGCCCGTGCCCCACGACCGCCCCGTGCGCCTGCTCGACGTGGGCGGCGGCCACGCCGCCTACAGCATTGCCCTCGCCCGCCGCTATCCCCAGCTCCACGCCACCGTCTTCGAGCTGCCCCACGCCGCCGCCGTGGCCCGCGAAATCATCGCCGCTGAAGAGATGGGCCAGCGCGTCGGCGTGCAAACCGGCGACTTCCAGCAAGAAGGCCTGGGCAGCGACTACGACCTCATCCTGCTCTTTGGCATTTTGGGCGGAGAAAGCGCCGAGGGCCAGCGCGCCCTGCTGCGCAAATGTTACCAGGCGCTCGTTCCCGGCGGCGCGCTCGTCATCCGCGGCTATGCCGCCGGCGACCCCGCCCGCAGCCTCAAAGATGCCCTCTTCTCCCTGCACCTGCTCCTCTTCACCGAAGCCGGCGACTCCCCCACCTTCGACCAGCTAAAAGAAGCCCTACAGCAATGCGGCTTCCAACCCCCCGAATTTCCCCCCATCCCCCACTGGCTCAACGCCCAGCTTCTCCTCGCCCGCAAGCCCCTACCGCCGTGAGCACAACGCCAAGCAAAAATCGACAAATCTCCAACATTCGTCAATTCTGCACCGCGCCACACGTCCCGCGTCACACGGACCTTCACCACCCACCAAAGGCTCGTAGTAAGGCAATTCATTGCCCGTCCCCCGCGCGATAAGTCACGCCACTACGAACCTAAAACCCTCCCCCGCCCATCATCCTGAACGCATGTGGAAGATTTCTCAACACCGTCCACCAGATGCCTCCTTCCACTCCGCCCCTCAAATGAAACACCGAAAAAACACTCACAATTGGCCATCTTGGCCATCTTGGCCATCTTGGCAACCTTCCCACCACCCCCATCCCGCCCAACATCACGGCGCCGCCCTACTCCCCCTCCACCGCCTCGCTAACTAGCGCCAGCACCGCCAACACCCCTTCCAGGTTGCGCCCGTACTCTGTGCTATGGTGCGTGATCAGCTCCACCTCAATTGCCGGAACGCCCTGCGACACGAACCAATCGCTGGCCGTGCCCGATAGCGCATAGGCCGTAAACGGCCCCGAAGAGTAGTTGGCCGCGGCGGCATAGGCCTGCGCCACCGCGCCGCTGCCCGCATCTTCACCGCCGCAGATGCCGCTGGAGGCCAGGCCGCCCGCCGCGCTGTGCCAGAAGACCACGGCGCGCGGCGCGCGGCTGCTCACAAAGTCGCGCAGCGCCCGCGCTTCCGGCTCCGAAAAGGGCTCGCTGCCCGGGTAGACGCTGCGCGTACCCCACACCGCCGCCGCGCGCCAGTCGCAGCCAAAATTGCGGTTCAGGTCCACGTCATTGGCGTTAAAACGGCCTGGCGTCGTGTCCGCCGCCACCTGTTCGGGGAAAAAGCGGCCGGCGCTGCCCGTCACCCGCAGCAGGCCATCGGGGTTGGCCACGGGAATGATGGTCACCGTCACACCCGGCGGGATCAGGTCGCGATTACCGTTCAATGTGTCGATGATCTCATAGGCCAGCAGCACCGTATTCCACTCATAGCCGCCGTGTATGCCGCCCACGAACAATACCTGCTGCGCCCCTTCGCCAAATGAAAAGGCCTCGATGGCCCGTCCCAACACCGAATAGCCAACGATCATGTAGCCATAGTCGCGCTCTGAGAGCGGAATCGGCGTAAATGCTGGCGGTGGCGGGATATTTATCACCTGGCCCACCTGCAGCACGGCGGGCTGCACCCCGACGTTGGCCACCAGCAGCTCCTCCAGGCTCAGGCCATAGCGCACGCCGATGCCCAGCAGCGTCTCCCCGCTCTGAACCACATGCGCGGCATAAGTCGCCGTGGCCGTGGGCGGCGGGCTGGTCTCTGTGGGCGCCACGCTGGCCGTAGGCAGCGGCGTCTCCAAAGCGCTCGCCGTCGCCGTGGCCAAAACAGGCGCCGTGGCCGGCGCCCGCGTGCTGGTGGGCCCGGCCGCCGCGCGCGCCAGGCCTGCGGCGGTGGGTTGCGCCGCCGTCGCCGCCAGCGTGGTCACCGGCGCGGAGCCCAACAGCGCCGGGTCTCGGGCGCAGCCGACTGCCAGCAGCGCAATAGCGCAAATACACAGCGCCGCCCGCCACGTCCGACCAACTGCCCACCGGCCCTGCTGCCTATCTGCGATGATGCCCTCTTCTCCTCAATTGCGCCCGCCCTACGTGCGCACAGTGTAGTTGAATGCCCGCCGAATGACAAAAACGACGACAGCAAGACCCGACAGGTTTTGGAAACCTGTCCGGTCTTTGAGCCACGGCAACTCTATGAATCGCATCTTTCACGAAGTTGTCGCCAAAAATGTGCCCGCAGGTCCTTGTGTCACCGTCGCGGCCTATGTTACAGTGTGCATAAAGCGGCGCAGCGTATGCGCCATTTCCTACACCAAGTGTTGGAGGACCCCATGAAACGACCGCTGATTCACGCGATTGTTGTGGCCCTGGCCATTATCATAGCCGCCGTATGGCTGCGGCCCGCGGCGCCTGCCACCACGCTGGCCCAGCAAGACGATCAGCCCTTATGGCGCAGCAGCGATGCCCCCGTTACCGGCTTAACGCCACAGCAGCTCAGCCCGCCCGACTCGCCACAGGCACATCAAGGTCTGGAGAGCGCGGAGCACGCGCCGCAGGCGCCCGATGGCATCGTGCTGCGCAACTTTCGGCTGCCCGGCTCGGCCCTGCGCCCGCGCGCCAGCAGCATCGGCTTCTATTGGGGTAGCGGCGGCGGCTGCATTTACAACAGCAGCGGCAACCCCGCCGAGATCTTCAACGCCCCCCTAAACCTGCCGCCGGGCGCGATGCTCAACACCGTGCGCATGTATTACGTCGACGAAATCAATGCCTTCAACTCCTCCGGCTGGGTCTCCGTTTACGACCTGTATGGCGAGCTCGTCGAGGAATGGCACATGGCCTCTTCTGACGATAATGGGCCGGGCTTCGCCGATACGGAGCCAATCGACCATCGTGTCGATTATTCGGTCTACTCCTACGCATTGAACTGGCGGCCCACGGCGCAAGGAAACAGAATGCAGCTATGCGGCTTCCGCGTCTATTACGAAACGCCGCCCTTTAGCTTTCTACCCATCGTAGGCGGCTAGCGCCAGCGCGCGAGCAAGTAGAAAACAGGGCATTAACCCCAGCTAAGGAAAAACGGCGCGCGCGCCAGGATCTTGTACCCTTGAGGTACTATGGAAAAGATGAGACGATTCTCGGCAAATCTGGTTATCCTGGCGCTGCTCGCGCCCCTGCTTGTAGGCTGCGCCGGCGCGCCTTCCCCCTTGCAAGAGTTTATCGGCGGCCTGCTGGGCCGGCCTGCGCCAACGCAGGTTGCGCCTCCTGAGCAGCAGCTACTACCGACCCCTACCCTGGCCGCCGGCTCGCAGCCCGGAGCGCCGGACGAGCCGCAAACCGGCGTCACGCCTCCTGCACCGGCCGAAACGGCTGTCCCATCTGAGTTTGGTCCGTTTACCGGCACGTTTGAAGGCGTGATGTTTGGCGATAACGACAGCAGCGCGCCGCTGGAGCTGCAGCTTGTGCAGCGTGGCGCGGCCATCGAAGGCGCGGCCATGCTGGGCGAGGGCCTGGTCGTGCGCGCCGGCGGCGTCTGCGGCAGCTTCCCCATCCCCGCCATCACCATCAACGCCGCCGACGAGCTGGATCACGCCGGCGAGCGCACGCTATCCACCACCACCAGCGTCAACGTCAGCGGCTTCGACATCCCCGTCGAGCTGCAGGCCAGCCTGGACCCCGACGGCGACACCGTGACCGCCAGCGCCACCATCTACCCTCCGGCCCTCTGCGGCGCCAACCCCACCGTCACCGCCACTCTCACGCGCGTCGCCAACTAGCGGCCCTCCGATTTATGTGACCTTTCTATATCCCGCGCCTATGCCATAAGGCCATGCGCCATCCCCTGAAAGCGGTTATGGTGATCGCCATAAACCGTACTGGTACACATAGAAAAGGATGGAAACAATGGCCAACGAACTGAATGGCAAGCGCATCGCGCTATTGATTGCCCCCAAAGGCACCGAACAGGTGGAATTTGAACGCCCGCGCCAGGCGGTGCAGCAGGCCGGTGGAACGGTCGAGGTGCTCAGCTATGAGCGCGGCACGGCGCAGGCCTACAACAACGACCTGGAGCCCGGCGACCGCTTTGATATCGACAAAACTTTCGACGACGTGTCGGCCGACGATTACGATGCAGTGATCGTGCCCGGCGGCACGGTAGGCGCCGATAAGTTGCGCGGCAACGACGCGGCCGTGCGTTTCGTGCGCGGCTTCTTCAAGCAGGGCAAACCCGTGGCCGCCATCTGCCACGGTCCCTGGGTGCTGGTCGAAGCCGATGTGGTCGAAGGACGCCGCCTCACCTCGTACCCCAGCCTGGCGACGGACATCCGCAATGCCGGCGGCAATTGGGTCGACCAGGAAGTGGTCGTCGACGCCGGCCTCGTCACCAGCCGCAAACCCGACGACCTCGACGCCTTCTGCGACAAGCTAGTCGAAGAGATCGCCGAAGGCCAGCACGAAGGCCAGCGCGTCAATATGTGAGCTCAGTTGCAGGAATAAACAGTTGTCCCCCGCGCAACTGGCGCAGGGGATAACTGTGTCGTTCATCAAATTCCTGCAAAATCCGAATCAGAATTAGTTGGCTTGTGCCACAGACGGCCCTCAAAGGGGCCTGCTCCGCTCGCCGGCGCGCCAGGCTGACTTCGCGCTCCAACCAAGTTCATACCGGTCAAGCCCTCCTACGGCCGGCTCGCCAGTGTTAGCGGCAGCACCTGCTCTTCCCCGTTGCGCAGCACGGTGATCTGGATCGTCTGCCCCGGGCTGGTATGGAACACCAGATAGGCGTTCAGGTCAGAAAACTCGCTCACCGGCTGGTCGTCGAGGGCGATCACCAGGTCGCCGCCGCGCCCCGAATTGGGGTCAGCGGCAATCAGGCCTGCCTGCGCTGCGGGGCTGCCCGGCGTCACGTTGAGCACATACGCGCCGCGCGTTTGCGATAAGCCGAACGTCTCCATATCGTTCAGTGACAGCTCATTGGCAAAGGCCGCGCCCATGTAAGGATAATCGTAGCTGCCCCGCTCAATCAGGTTCGGCACAATGCGCTTCACCGCCTCCACTGGGATAGCATACCCCACGCCCGAGTTGGTGCCGGTGGCCGTGGCAATGGCCGAGTTCACGCCGACGACCTCGCCCAGCAAGTTGAGCAGCGGGCCGCCGGAGTTGCCCGGATTAATAGGCGCGTCCGTCTGAATGACTTCCGGCAAGGAATAGCTGCTGCCCGATTCCAGCAGGCGCTGCGAAGGCAGGCTGCGGCCCAGGGCGCTGATGATGCCCATGCTCATCGAACCTTCTTCGCCAAACGGATTGCCGATGGCCACCACGAGCTGCCCCACCTGCAGCATTTCGCCGTCGCCCAGCGGCAGCGGCGTCACACCGCCGGGCAGCGCGTCCACCTTCAACACCGCCAGATCGCTATCCACATCACTACCCACTATCTCCGCCGCCAGGCGGTCGCCGCTGGAGAAGACCACTTCAAAGGTGTCGCCGCCTTCGATGACGTGGTTGTTGGTCACAATGTGGCCTGCGCCATCAAATACAAAGCCGGTGCCGCTGCTGAACGGCGGCACAATGATATAAACCACGGCCGGGTTTGCCTGCTGGTACACGGCCGTCAGCGCTGCCTGGAAGTCCGCGGCCTGGCCGGCCTGCTGCTCGATGACTTCCGGCTGCACCGTTGCCTCCACCACTACCTCCGCCTCTGAGGTCATCTCCGTGTCCACGGTAACCGCTTCTGATGTGGCCGTGGCTTCAGGCGTGGCCGCAGCCGCCGTCGCTGCTAGCTCCTCGCGCACCTGCACCGCCACCGTGGCCGCCAGGTCGTCAACGTCCACCTGCCCCCCGGTCGCCCCACAGGCCAGCGCCGCCAGGGCCAACAGCACAATAAAGAAATGCATCGCTAATTTAGGTCGCATGAGACAATCCTCTCGTCAAAAACGCGCATCAGGTTCGTAGTAGGGCGATTTATCGCCCGTCCCAGGTTCACAGCAGAGATCCGACAGGTTTTAAGAGCCTATCAGGTCTAGCATCACTGCCCAGCATATCCTTCAGTTAACCCTCTATACGTTTAAATTGCCTAAACAAGCGCATTAGATATGATTTAAGCGCGCCGGGCAACTTTTTCACCGCTGCCACACCGACCGAAACCTGCTAAAATCGCGTCGCGTCCACCCTGCCATACGCCGCCCACCACTATATCGCCGGAACACCTTCTATGCGCAGAGAAATCATTCAGCTTTACCCACATTCTGCCCGCCAACACGACCTGCACGGCCTTTATCTATCCCACGACTTGCGCGCCCAGGTGCGCAACCGCGCCGCGCCTTTCGTCTACGCCAACTTCGTGGCCAGCCTCGACGGCCGCATCGCCATCAAAGACACGTCCAACCCCAGCCTCAAGGTGCCCGAAGCGATAGCCAACGACCGCGACTGGCGCCTGTTTCAGGAGTTGGCGGCGCAGGCCGACCTGATCATCAGCAGCGGCCGCTACCTGCGCGAATGGGCCGCGGGCCGCGCCCAGGAGATCCTGCAGATCGACGACCCGCGCTACGCCGACCTGCGCCAATGGCGCGAGCAGCAGGGCCTCGCGCCACAAGCGGACATCGCCATCATCAGCCACAGCCTCGACTTTCCGCTCCCCGAGGTGCTCACCGCCGGCGGGCGCGAGGTGGCGGTTTTCACCACCGCCGAGCACGACCCGGCCCGCGTACCGGCCATCGAGGCCCAGGCGGGCAAGGTGTATGTGGTGAGCAAAGAGGGCCAGACCAGCGTAGACGGCGCCATGCTGCTGCAGCGCATCCAGCAGCTCGGTTACCGCACCGTCTATTCGGCCGCCGGGCCCAAGATATTACGCCTGCTGCTGGCCGGCGGCGCGCTGCACCGCCTCTACCTCACCTACGCCCACCGCCTGCTGGGCGGCAACACCATGGCCACCATCGTCGACGGCGCGCCCCTCGAGCCGCCCATCGACGCGACCTTGAACACGCTGTACCTCGATCCCCTGGCCCTCGACGGCCAGGGCCAGCTCTTCGCGTCCTACGATATCACTTAGTGCGCAGCCCCACCGCGACACAGAACCTTATCCCACACATGCACCAAAGGCTCGTACTAGGACAATTTATTGCCCGTCCCCGGCGCGATAAATCACGCCACGACGAACCTAAAGCCTTCCCCCACCCGTCATTCTGAGCGCAGCGAAGAATCCCAGCCGTCGCACAGCAGATGCTTCACTCCGTTCAGCATGACCGCAAGTGGACGGCGACGCGCCGTCCACTTTCCCGATCACCTTTCGACCATCAACGTCGCGCCGGCCGGATATTCTGGTTCACGCGGAAGAGGTTATCAGGATCGTAACGCCCTTTAATCTGCGCCAGGCGCTCGTAATTGTCACGATACGCCGCCCGCACCCGATCCTGCCCTTCGTCCATCATCATGTTCACATAGGCGCCGCCGGCCGAGTGAGGATGCAGCGCCTGCCAGTAGTCGCGCGCCCAGCGAATCATGCGCTCGTTGTTCGCCGGATCCGGGTCGACGCCCACGATCACGCCGGCAAAGTTTGCGTCGCGGTAGCTCCATGCCGTCTCATTACGGCCCACGCGGTGCGCGGCGCCGTTGATGGGGTACAGGTGCATGGTGGAATGCACGGTGGGCAGCTGCGCGGCATACTGCAGGTGCAGGTCGATGACCTCATCGCCCAGCTCGGTGAAGAAGTCCGCATTCCAGTACCATTGCAGGCCCGGCGGGTAGAGCCCGTCGAACATACTCTGTAAGGCCGGCAATGGTATCGGCCCGGCAAAGTCGATGAGCGGCGCCGCCAGCTCGCGAATCGGCCGCAGCAACGCCTCGGCGCGCGCCGGGTCGCCCGTGTAGCACCAGGTCACCACCGCCGTTTTCTTCAGGTGGTGTTCCTGCGGAAACGGCTCGACGGGCGGCACGGTGTGAAAGCCAAACCAACCATTCAGCTCTTCAGGCCCGTCCAGAATCAAGTCGCGCCAGTGGCGCATCACCCGCCCGGCATCTTCCATCGCCCAGAAGATGGGCCCGCCATAGACGGTTTGCACCGGCCGTCCCTGAAAGAGAAAGGATGTCACCACGCCAAAATTACCGCCGCCGCCGCGAATGGCCCAGAAGAGGTCTGCGTGCGCGCCGGCGCTCGCCGTCACCAGCCGGCCATCGGCCAACACCACGTCTGCTTCCAGCAGGTTATCAATCGTCAGGCCATAGCGTCGCGTCAAATAGCCCAGACCGCCGCCTAGCGTGAGCCCGCCCACGCCAGTTGTTGAGAGGAAACCGGTAGGCACGGCCAGGCCAAAGGGATACGTGGCGTGGTCGACGTCGCCCCAAGTACAGCCGCCCTCCACGCGCACCCTACCGCTGGCGGCATCGACATGGATGCCCCTCATTTCCGACAGGTCAATCACCAGGCCGTTTTCACAACTGCCCAGCCCCGCGCCATTATGGCCACCGCCGCGCACGGCCAGCAGCACGTCGTTCTCGCGCGCAAAGTTTACGCAGGCCATGACATCGGCGGCATCCACACAGCGCGCAATCAGCGCCGGCCGCCTGTCGATCATGCCGTTGTACAGGGCGCGCGCTTCGTCGTAACCCTGCTGGCCGCGTCGAATGAGCTGGCCGCGCATGGCGGACGCCAGCGTGGCGACAGCCATCTCGTCAATCGCCGCCTGTTCCGTCGTCGTTTCCATCAGTTGTTCAACCATTTCAGCCTCCATTATTGAATTTCAGAATCCTGCAGAAACCGTTCCTCAAATTCGTGCCTGAGCAGCGCATAGATCGCGACATCATGATTCTTTCCCTGGTGGTACCAGGCGCCGCGCGCGACGCTCTCAAGTGTGAAGCCACACTTTTCGGCGACGCGGCGCGACGCGCGATTCTCAGGGTGAATCACGAGGCGCAAGCGGTTGACCTTGAGCCGTCCGAACAGATAGCGGCATACGATCCCGGCGGCTTCCGTGGCCACGCCTTTGCCTCTAGACGCCGCGTCATAGATCTGGTAGGACAGCTCGATTTCGTCCAGGTAGCTCACCGTTTTAAAGAACTCGATGTGTCCCTGGATGCAATCCATCTCGTCGACCATCAGCAGCATGCCTTCGCCGTCGGCCCAGAATCCATCCTCGTCGAACCGCCTCTGAAACTGGCTCTCAGAGAGGAAGCCCAGGGGGAAGTAGGGCCCGCGGTTGGCAATGTCGATATGGCGGCGGTAGACCTCGTCCAGGTCCGCACGACGCAGTGGCCGCAAGATAACTGACTGTCCTCGCAACATCTGTGCACCTCCAGCGCAACGAATGATCCTGGCTCACACTTTAACGTGTTGGTCTCGCAGCTTCCTCGCACTTTCCCTCTCAACCGCCTCCCTTTCCTAAAATAGGTATAATGGCAACAGTATGTGGAAGCTCACACTCTTTGGCGCACCGGCGCTAAATGGGCCCGAGGGCAGCGCGCATATAGCGCGGCGCAAGGCGTGGGCCCTGCTGGCCTATCTCGCGGTGACGCAGCAGAGACAGGCACGCGAAACGCTGGCGGCGTTGCTATGGCCTGAATATGACGAAAGCGCGGCGCGCGCCGACCTCAGCCGCGCCCTCAGCACACTGCGCAAGGCGTCGGCTCCCGAGCTTTTCCTGGCCGACCGCGACAACATCACGATTGCCCCAGAGGCGGCGCTATGGCTCGACGTGCGCCGCTTCGAAGACCTGCTGCTTGCCGCCCGCGCGGCCGGCGGCGCAGATAGCGACGCACAGGTGCAGCGCCTCGAGGAGGCCGCCGCTCTTTACCAGACCGACTTCATGGCCGGTTTCACCTTACCCGCCTGCCCCGCCTTCGACGAGTGGCAACTGCTGCAAAGCCAGCAGCTGCGGCGCGACATGGTCTGGGTCTTAGAGAGCCTGGCAGACATTTACGAAGCGCGCGGCGCGCACGACCAGGCGATTCATTACGCTCATCGCCTGATGGCGCTCGATCCCCTGCACGAGCCGGCGCAGCGACGGCTGATGCAGCTTTACGCCGTCAGTGGACAGCTCGCCGCAGCCATCCGCCAGTACGAGACATGCCGGCGGCTTCTAGCCAAGGAGCTTGGCGTCGCGCCGCAGCCGCAGACAGTGCAGTTGTTTGAAGATATCCGCGCCCGGCGCTACCCGGCCCCGGCGCCTTCCCCCGCCGCGGCGGACACAATGCCCGCCGTGACCATCAAAGACGAGCTGCCGCCTTTTGTAACGCGCGAAGCAGAGCTGCAGCACATGGCGCAGCGGCTGCACGCCGCCCTGCAGGGCGACGGCTCGTTGCTCTTTATCACAGGCGGCGCCGGCCGCGGCAAGACAACGCTGATGCAGGAATTTGTGCGCCGTGCGCTGCAGGAGCACCCAGACCTGGTAGCTGCCGGGGGCAGCGGCAAGGCCTGGGGAGGCATGGGCGACGCCTACCTGCCCTTTCGCGAGCTACTGGGCCTGCTAGGCGGCAATATCGCCTCACCGTATGGTCACACGCTGGTATCCCTGGAGCAGGCGCGCCGCCTATGGGCCATCATGCCCTTTACCGCGCAGGCCATCATGCAACATGGGCCTCAGCTCCTGGACCTGTTGATAGCAGTATCGCCCTTAACCGCGCGGCTGAGAGCTGCCGGCTACACGGGGGTCGAAGGGTCGGCGATGCTCCTTAGTGCAGATGAGTGGCGCGAGAGGGACCCGCAGCCCGTGCAACAGACGGCCTTGCTCGGACAATATGCGAGCGTGCTGCACCATCTGGCGCAGCAGCATCCGCTGCTCGTCACCCTCGACGATTTGCAATGGCTCGACGAGCCCTCAACAGCTTTGCTTTTCCAGCTTGGGCGGCAGTTGCGCGGCAGCCGGCTGCTTATTGTAGGCGCCTTTCGTCCCGACGAGCTGTTGCCCACGCCACAGGGCGCCTCACATCCAATCAGGCAATTAGTTGCCGAGTTCAGCCGCGACCATGGCGATATAACCGTGGACTTGGCGCGCTCCGATGGCCAGGCGGGCCGGCGCTTCGTAGACGCTTACCTGGACATGGAGGCGAACGACCTCGACGGCGCCTTTCGCCAGGCCCTGTTTGAGAAAACGGCCGGGCATCCGCTCTTTACCGTGGAGCTACTGCGCGAGATGCAACAGCGCGGCGACCTGATCCGCGACGCCGAGGGGCGATGGCGCCAGGGCGCGACGATTGCCTGGGAAGCGCTGCCCGCCCGCGTGGAAGCCGTTATTGCGCACCGCATCGAACGGTTGAGCAGCCAAGCGCGAGCCGTGCTCACCGCGGCGAGCGTCGAAGGTCAGCCCTTTACGGCCGAAGTTGTAGCGCACGTTTTGGACACCGACGAAGAGACCGTTTTGTATACGCTGGCGACGCAGCTCGCCGAACAACAACGCCTGGTGCGCGAGGCCGGCGACGTGCAAACCGGCCCGCGCGTGCTCTCCCTGTTTCAATTCGCTCATGACCTCTTCCGTCACTACCTGTATGGCGCTCTGCCAGGTGCGCGGCGACGACGCCTGCACAGCCGTGTGGCTGCCGCCCTATCCCATCTGTACGGCGCGCATTCGGACAACATGGTTCACCAGTTGGCGCAACACCATGCTGCGGCCGGGGAATGGGCCCAGGCCGCGCCGCACTTCGCGCGCGCCGGCGACCTGGCGCGCGAGCGCGCCGCACTGGCAGACGCTGTGGGACATTACCAAGCGGCGCTGGCGCACTGGCCCGGCGGCGATGAGCCAGGCCGCGCTCGCATCCGGCGCCTGCTGGGGGAATGCCTGTGGATGTTAGGCCGCCATGAGCAGGCGCTTGAGGAGCTGCACGCGACCTCTGACAGCTTCCTTGCCCTGGACGATGCGGCAGCGGCCGCTGCGGTGCAAAGCCTGCTCGCGCGCGTCTACTGGGAAACGGGCCGGCCGGCCAAAACAGAAGCATGCTTGCAGCGGGCGCTCCGCTTGCTGCAAGACGACGAAGGCCCAGAAATGGCCTGGGCCCTGGCCGGCATGGGCGCCTACCACATGCACCTTGGCGATTACGACCAGGCGCTGCGCTACCTGGAACGTGCGCTGACCATCGGCCGGCGCCATGATCTGGAAGCGCTCACCATCCAATGTCTGTGCGATATGGGCTCATGCCTTAGCGGCAAAGGGGACTGGAGCGGCCTGGACCTGGAGCGCGAAAGCCTGCAGCGCGCCCTCGCTGCAAACCGCGCGCATGACGCCGGGCGCGCCTACGTATACATTGCCGAAGCGCTCATCTACCTGGGTCGCTACGGCGATGCGCGTTCGCTGCTGCACGAGGCGCTGGACTACATGCAGCGCATGCAGCTTAGCTATATGATAAGCGCCGCTCTACGGCACCTTGTGGAGATCGACTGGCTAACCGGCGAGTGGCGTTCTGCCCTGTCAAAGCTGCCCACACCGCTGGCCGCATTAGAGGGCGAAGTCCATCGACAGCTTACCGCTACTTATTGGAGCATTCTCCTGGCGCGCATTGCCGCCGACCTGGGACAGTATGAACGGGCGCAGAAGCTGCTGGTATCGTCGCCAGATGCGACGGCCGTCGACAGCCTCGATCCGCGCGTGGCGCTGCTTGGCGAAGTTGCTCGCGCGGCAGCAGCTAAAGGCGATCTGGCGCGGGCCAACGCCGCGGCGCGCGAAATCCTCGAATGGACCGACGAGGCGCGCTACCTGTATCCCAACATTAGTCAGGCTCTTCTGACCATCTGCCGCCTTGCTCATGCCGCTGTTCAGGGCGCGACGGCGGGCGATGCGCGCCAGGCCTGGCGCCAATTACGCCGTCTTGAGCAGCAGTTTGGCGCCAGGCCTGCCTCTGCCGGCCGGCATGAGGCCGAGGGATGGCTCGCGCTGGCCGAGGGAGATCCCGTTCGCGCCGTAGACGCGTTTTCACAGGCAGCGGCGCTATGGCAATCGTTGGGCCACTCCTACGATCGCGCCCGCGCCCTGGCCGGCTATAGCGAGGCCGCATTGGCATCGGGCGACAGGAAGGCGGCTCGCAGCGCCGCCGGCCAGGCGCTGGAACGGCTAAATGCTCTGGCATTACAGCTAGACGACCCGCAGCTCAAACATTCGTTTCTTGCTTCTCCGTTGTGGCGGCGCCTCCGCCATCTGCAGCAGGGCTCTGCCGCGCCAGGCGGCGTTCCCGACCGCCCCTTGTTTCGGCTATAATTGCGGCTTGCCTATGATTCGCGCTTTAGAACGTCGTCTGATTCTCCTGGCTGCCCTGCTGCTGTTGGCTCTGCTCGCGGCCTGCGGCCGGCCGCCGGCCGGGCTGCCGGCCGCGGCCCAGCCGGCAGCCGGAGCGCAGGCCACCGCGCCGGCCGCGCCCAGCGCCACGCCGTCGCCCCGCGCGCAGGCGACGGCCACGGCGCAGGCGACGCCGGCGCCCACGCACACGCCCACCGTGGCGGCGACGGCCACGGCCAGCAGCACGCCCAGCAGCACGCCCACGGCCAGCAGCACGCCGACCATTACGCCGACGCCCCTGCACCCGCTGTCTATTGACGCCATGCGCGCGCGCGACTACCCCGGCAGCGATCTGACCGTGGAAGAGACGTTGGAAGCGGGCGCCAATTACGACCGCTTCATCGTGTCGTACCGTTCCGATGGGCTCAAAATCTACGCGCTGATGACGCTACCGCACGGCCCAACGCCGCCGAACGGCTGGCCGGTAATAATCTTCAACCACGGCTACATCCCGCCGGCCATTTACCGCACCACCGAGCGCTATGAGCCGCACATCGACAACCTGGCGCGGCACCAATACATTATCCTGCGCCCCGACTATCGCGGGCACGGCGAATCGGAGGGCCGGCCCGGCGGCGCCTATGGCTCGCCGGACTACACCGTGGACGTGCTGAACGCCCTGGCCTCTATCCGCCGCCACCCGCAGGCCGACGCCCAGCGCATTGGTATGTGGGGGCATTCCATGGGCGGGCAGATCACGCTGCGGGCCATGGTCGTCGATCCCGGCATCCGCGGCGGCGTCATCTGGGCCGGCGTGGTAGGCTCTTACCCCGACCTGCTGCGCCATTGGCGGCGCGACGGCGGCTTTACACCCACGCCCGACCCCACCACCGGCCCGCGCGGCTGGCGGCAGCGTTTCATCGCCGACTATGGCGGGCCTAACGAAAACCCGGAGTTTTGGGCCTCGATTTCGCCCAACAGCTACGTGCACGAGCTGTCCGGACCCGTGCAGCTGCACCACGGCGACGCCGACGAAGAGGTGCCCGTGATCCTGTCTGAGCTGCTGGAAGGCGAAATTCAGGCGGTCGGCGGTTACGTGGACTTATGGGTCTATGAAGGCGATGACCATAACATCACCGGCTGGTTCAATTTCGCCATGGAGCGCACGCTTATCTTCTTTGCGCGCTTTGTGAAGGGCTGACAGCAAGAGGCGGCTGCGAGCGATAAATTGCCTACTACGAACCGGGCCGGGCAATGAAATTGCCCTGCTACGAACCTGTGGAGGGTTTCAGTTATCACAGCCAACACCGCAGAACTTCCTTTGAGCCACGAAACCACGGAGCAGGCGGCGCTGCCTCGGCCCCGCTCTTTCTGGCGCAACATTCTTAAGTATACGGTCAAACGTCTGCTGCTGCTGGCGCTGACGGTGGCTTCGGCGGTCTATATCACCATTATTATCGCCAACTACGGCGGCTATCTGGACGTGATCGTCAACGCGCGCATCGATCTGGCCACGGCTTTCCTGGTGCAAAGCGAGCCGCTGGCCAGCATGTCCAACGAAGAACGGCTGCCGATCATCGAGCAGATGCGCGCCGAGGCGAAGCAGGCCGCCGGCCTTAACGACCCCTTCTTTCTGCGCACCCTGCGCTGGCTAGACGAGGGCTTACGGCTGGATTGGGGGCGACCTACGCGCTTCGGCGTCTATGCCACCAACACCCGCGCCGCCACCGTGGGGCAGGTGATCCAAGAAAATCTGGCGCGTACCTTGCTCGTTTTTGGGCTGGCCAACTTGCTGCTGTTCGTGGTCTCCGTATTCCTGGGCCTGGTGCTGGTGCGGCGCCGCGGCGGGCGCCTCGACCGCGCATTCGTGCTGCTCTCGCCCTTCTCTTCGGCCCCGGCCTGGGTGTATGGCGTGCTGCTGGCTGCCTTTTTTCTGCGCGTTTTCGGCTACGCGCCCGGCGGCGCGTTCGATAGCTGGGAAGGCGGCCTGACGCTCACACACCTGCGCGTCATTCTACGCAACCTGGCCTTGCCCTTTCTGGCCATCTTCCTGGCGGGCCTGTTTCAGACGGTGTACACCTGGCGCAGCTTTTTTCACGTGTACAGCGAGGAAGATTATGTGCACATGGCGCGAGCGCGCGGCTTTTCGGCGGCGCGCATCGACCTGCGCTACATCATGCGCCCGGCGCTTCCCGGCCTGTTAACCCGTTTCGGCCTGCTGCTGGCCGTGCTGTGGCAGGAGATCATCGCCCTGGAATATTTCTTTAACGTGCAGGGCCTGGGCCGCCTGTTCTACGCCGCGCTGAACGGCAACGACATCCCCATGATCGTGGCCATCGTCACCACGTTTGCCTATCTGGTGGCGCTCACCGTGTTCCTGCTGGATATGAGCTACGTGTTGGTGGACCCGCGCGTGCTCGTGGGCAGCGACGTGCAGCGCGGCAGCCTGGCGCGGGCCACGGGCGGCGGGCGCTGGTCAAGCCTGCGCAGCCTGTTTGCCGGCCGCCCGGCCTTACGCCCGCGCCTGCCCTTCAGGCTCGCCTTGCCGCGCCCCAACCCCGGCGCGGCCTGGAACAGTCTCAGGAACGCCGCGCGCTGGGCCGTGCAGACGGCCGCGGCCTTACGTCGCTTCCCATCGGCCGTGGCCGGGCTGCTGATTATCCTGGGTCTGATCGGCGTCTCCATCTACACCGTGGTCGCCATCCCTTACCAGGAAGCCGTAACCCTGTGGCGCGGGGACGGCGGGGTGTGGGAACGCAACCCCAACACGGCGCTGCCGCAGTGGGTCAACCTGTTCCGCCGCCGCAAGCTGCCGCCCACGCTCAGCTTCAGCTCCGCGCACGGCGACGGGCAGCAAGAAGTGGTCGCGCTAGACGGCGGCTGGCACGACGTGACGATTCCATTCAGCTTTGAATACAACTACGCCGGCTATCCGCAGGATATCGTCGTCGACCTGGCGGCCGCTTACGAGGCGCGCGGGCCGCACATCACGCTGGCCTGGATATGGCCTGATGGCAGCGAGCAGGAGCTCACCAGCTTCCGCGCCAACCCGGCCAACAGCTACTTTGTGAGCGGCGACGAGCGCCTGCAGCGCCGGCTGCGCAGCGACCGACCGCGCGAAACCCTTTTTCAGAATCCTGCCGCCGAAGGCACAGAGTTGCTGCCCGGCACCTATACGCTGGTGGTGAACGCTCTGCTGTTCGAGCCCGACACGGAAATTGACGTCGACGTGACGCTGATTGGCCAGGTGTATGGCCTGGCGGGCACCGACGCCAACCGGCGCGACCTGATGATCGCCTTGCTGTGGGGCACGCCCGTGGCGCTGGGCTTCGGCATCATCGCCGCCTTCGCCACCTCCGTGGGCGGCATGCTGATCGCCGCCCTGGGCGCCTGGTATGGCGGTGCGGTGGACCGCGTGGTGCAGTATCTCACCGAGGTGAACCTGATCCTGCCCTTTTTCCCCGTCAGCCTAATGATCTTTGTGATGTATTCGCGCAGCATCATCACCATTCTGGCGGTCACGGTGGCCCTTACGCTCTTTGGCAGCGCGGTGAAGAGTTACCGCACCATCTTCTTACAGTTGCGCGACGCCCCTTATGTTGAGGCTGCGCGGGCCTATGGCGCCAGCGATTGGCGCATTGTGGTGCGCTATCTCGTGCCGCGCATCATGGCCTTGCTCATCCCGCGCATCATTTTCCTCGTGCCCGGCTATGTCTTTCTGGAGGCCACCCTGGCCTTTCTAGGTATTTCGGACCCGCTACTGCCGACGTGGGGCAAGCTGATCGTGGCCGCGCTCTCTTTTGGCGTGCACGCCGGCGCCACACACCTGGTGCTGGCGCCGCTGGGCGTGCTGTTCCTGACAGGCTTTGCCTTCGGCATGGTGGGCCTGGCGCTGGAACAGATTCTGGATCCGCAGCGCAACATCGTGTAAGCGCCCCAGACCTGACAGGTTTTGGGAAACCTATCAGGTCTGGGGGTGCGCTGGCGCGGGACCTGACAGGTTTTGGATACCTGTCAGGTCTCCGACGAGTATGGTTAAGGCAGAATCACCTCATCCACCACGTGAATCACACCGTTGGCGCTGATCAGGTTAAACTGGGTGACGGGCCGGCCGTTGAGGTACACTTGCACATCGTCATCGGTCGTCACGTGCATCATACGGCCCTCCACGGTGGGCAAATATTCGTCCGTGGCGATCTGGTTGATGCTCAGACGGTCGGTGATCAGATGGTAAGAGAGGATCGTGTCCAGCTCTTCAGCGTCCGCTTGCCAGCGCGTCAGCAGCTCTTCTGAAACGTTGGCGAAAGCCTCATCGGTGGGGGCGAACAGCGTGTACTGCGCGCCGCGGTTCTGTAGATCCTGCATCAGGCCCGCCTGCTGGGCCAGCGCCAGGAAGGTATCGAAGCGGCCGTCGTTCGCCAGCACCTGCCAGATGGTCTGTGACGGCGCGCCGGCGTCGGAATCGAAGAGGGTGTTTGGCTGTGGCAGAGGCGCAACGGCGTCCACCACGTGTACCACGCCGTTGCTGGCCATGATATTGGCGTCGACGATGTTGGCCGTCTCATTCAACACGCTAGCCTGCGTTGCGCCGTCGAAGAAGAGATGGCTGCCCTGCAGCGTCGGTATGGCCCGCCAGCGCGCTAACGCCTGCGTGTTGTATTGGCCGTTCACCACGTGGTAGAGCAAGACATCCGTGGGCGTCACATCGGAATCGACGTGCTGCCACTCCAATAGGGCCAGAGCCTCATTGGTCGGCGCAAACACCGTAAAGGGCCCCGGGTTGTCCAGGTTGTCGCTGAGGCCCGCAGCCTCGATTAAAAGCTGGAACGCTTCCAGGCGCGGATCCATGCGTATCACATCGTAAGCCGTGCCTTGCACAGCGGTGTCGCTGCGCTGGCTCTGGTCATCGTCCTGAGCCATGACGGGCAGGCCCACGGCCAGCGCCAGCACCAGAATCAACCCTATGATCCAAACAATCGTGCGTTTCATAAGTGATACTCCTTCACACTACTTGTGGGCGTCGCCGTGCTGATGGCGACGCCCTTACCATTACGCGCAAGCGGCAGCATGCCCTTCTAGCCGGGGCATGGCTGCGTGCTGCAGTACACTAATAGCACAGGTTGTCAGGGGCAGATATGGGGTATTACCCTACCATGCGGGGGTCTTACTCCAGGGAATCGGGCAGAGGGCGGCGGCGGCTATATGAGCAGAACTTTAGATGAACGGCCCTTAGTGGCAGCAGACGGTTGCCTGCCGGCCGGGGATTATGCAGCAGCCTGTTCTGGCTGATAGGCGGCGTAAGAAGCCACGGCAGCATTGCTGAGGGCCAGGTAGACGTCGCCCGTGGTGGCCTGTTCCACGATGGAAATGGGCAGCAGGCGATAACTTCGCTGCAAAAAGCCTTGTTCCACGATGATATGCGTGGTACAGCCGCTTTCGCCGTCCACGACGAGCGCAAGCAGTCGCCCATATTTGCCGTCGCGACAGTAAACACGTGCGCCAACGTTTAGCTTAAGCTCGCTCATGGTTGCCACTCCTATTCTGGTTAGTTGGACCTTACGAGGAGGACCTGGTTGTCCTCGCGGCGCACACGCCGCCAGATGCCTGAGACATGTGTATAGACATGATGGCGCAACGATGGCTACGGCGTAATGGGGTTATTCCCTACTCTCGGCGCGCTGCTACCCTACTGTAGAAGCGCGGCCGATAGGCCACACCCCTATGATGCGACACAAGCGTGCGGCGTAAACGTGATCTTCAGCACCCATTTCCCTGCCGATGCTCACTAATCGTCCTCTTGTAACCGTGCGATAATTTATAGAAGGAGCAATAGACGCAGCGTTAGGCCGGCAGCCCAATGTGCCGGCGCCGCTGCTTTCGTCAGGATAAGGCTCGCCATGGCCGCCTTACAGTCAGACTCTTATCAGAATCGTATGAGAGATGCGGGCTGCCTGCGCGCTCCTATCTGCTTCAAACACTGCCTCTTTAGCATCGAAGATGAGTTGTTAGACTTGTGAATCGCTTTTGCGGCCTGGCGGCCGGAAGCTATTCAAGGAGGTACAGATGAACCGACGTAGACTTACACTCCTACTGGCTCTAACCCTGGTATTGGTTCTGGCGCTTGGCGCGACGACCAGCGCTGAGGCACAAACAAGCGAATCGTTGTGGTTCGTGCGCTATTGGAACAACGTGGACCTAGAAGGCGACCCCGTGTTCCAGACAAGCGTCGGCAGCATCAATTATGACTGGGGCGACGGCGCGCCCGCGCCCGGCGTCAATTACGATCACTGGTCGGCGCAATGGACCACGTATGTGGAGCTCGACGCCGGAACCTATCGCGTGACGGCGACCAGCGATGATGGCGTTGCCGTTTTCTTTGGCAACAAGCACATCATTAATAGCTGGCAGAAACAGGGCGAGACGACCAATATGGCCACTATCTCGCTGCACGGTGGGCGCTACCCCATCGCCGTAGACTACTTCGATGATGTAGGTCGGGCCCTGCTGCGCCTGAGCTGGGAACGCACGGGGCCCGCTGTCGCCGGCGCTGAAGATGTGGCCATTGTGCGCAGCGCCCCTGTACAGCCACCGGCGACCACGGGGCCGTGGCAGGCCAGCTATTGGAACAACACATCATTGACGGGCTCGCCTGTGTTTACGCGCAGCGAAGCCAGCGTGGATCACAACTGGCGCAGCGGCTCGCCGAGCAGCGCCGTGAACGCCGACAACTTCTCGGCGCGCTTCAGCAACAACCTCAACCTGATCCCCGGCCGCTATCGCTTCACGGTAGCCACCGACGACGGCGCGCGCCTGTGGCTGAACAACCAACTGGTGATCGACCGTTGGGTGGAACAGCCGCTGCATATCTATGACGCCGAAATCGACTGGCCGGGCGGCGCGCTGCCCGTGCGCCTGGAATATTTCGAGCGCTTTGACCAGGCTCGAATCCAGCTCTCCTGGGCGCGCATCGGCGCGGCGCCAGACACCGGCGGGCAGCCCGCGGCCACAGTGACGGCCTCGTGGCTGAACGTGCGCAGCGGCCCGGGCGTCAACAATGCGCGCATCACCGTCATTCCCAACGGCACGGTTCTGAACCTGATCGCGCGCAACGACAACGCGAGCTGGGTGCAGGTGATCCTGCCCGACGGCCGCATGGGTTGGGTTAGCGCCGCCTGGATCAACACGGCATACCCGCTGATGAACCTTGGTGTGGGGTAAGAGGGGCGATCGGATGGGCGATAAGATAAATCGCTCCACGACGAACTGGGAGGGTCGATAGATCGCCCTACTACGAACCGAGAGCTTGTGGCCGCGCTTTCTTAGCGCGTGGGTTGACGATCCAGAGAGCGCGGAAGGAATCCGCGGCTACAAGCTTGAAGGGCGCCAACATGGCCAACATGGCCAACATGGCCAAATGTGAGTGTTTTTTCGGTGTTGAAGCGAGGTGTAGCCTCAGCTCACGGCCGTCTGTGGCAGGGCGATGAGCCGCGCTCATCCCAACACAAAGCGCACGTGTTGCACGCGGCCTTCGGTGACGCCGCGCACGGTGCGCTCGATGGTTTCTTGCAGGCGGTTTTGCAGCCAGGAGCGCGCTTCGGGCCGGGCTACGGCGATGACGTAGGCACCGTCTTCGACGGCGGCCAGGCGTGCATCGCGCAGCCAGGCGTCGAAGGTGGCCCGCGTCATCTGCAGCGACAGCTCGTGCAGGGCGGCCTGCCACAGGGCCTGCTCGTGGGCTGGCGGCCCGCTCGCTGCCGCGTGGACCGGCGGCAGCGAGCGGGCGGCGTGATCTGGCGCGGCGGCGGGCAGCTCGGCCAGCCCGGCGCCCACGTCGAAGGGCAGGTCGTCGAAGGCCTGTGCGCCATAGGCCGCGGCCCACTGCTGGAAGAGGGGCGCGGCCTGGAACTGGCGCACGATCTCCGGCGGCAGCTCGTGGGCCTGCTGCGCCCAGGCATAGGCGCGCCACTGTTCCCAGCTCAGGCCGGCCAGCTGTATGTAGTCTAAGGGCGGTGGGTCGCCACGCGACAAGCGGCTGATGACATAGCTCAGGGGCCGCTCCAGGCCGGGCTGCTGCAGAGCGTAGAGCATCCAGGCCACTGCTTCGGCCAGGCCCGGGTGCTGCGCGATGATCTCCGTGCGCGCCGGCTCTTGCACGCCGATGCGATCTAAGAAGGCGCCTAAGGAGCCGCCGGCAACAACAGCAGCAAAAGAGGCCTGCGCCAGGCCGTCGTGCAGATGCCAGGCGGCGGGCCACGGTTGTTGCTGTTGCTGGGGGTCTTGCGACGCAAGGGACTTAAGGTCTGAAAGTCCTGCCGCCTGTAAGAGGAGCTTATAGTATTTATAAGCCCCCTCTTCTGTCGGCCACCCCGCCACTTCTTGTCGCTCACCCCTGCCCCCGTCGGGAACCATCTGTCCGTCACCCGGCGATGTGTGCGTCCCTTTTTGTCGCTCACCCAACGTGGTGTGGGCCACCCTTTGTCCGTTACCCGGCGCCGTGTGGGGAACTTCTTGTCGCTCACCGGCCGGCGTGTGGGCCATGATTTGTCCGTCAGCCATGGCGACGCGAGGAACTTTCTGTCCGTTACCCGGCGCCGGTGCGCCATCTGGTGTAGGGAACTTTTCGTCCGGCAGGCCCTCTAGCGCGGCGCCATTGGTTGCCAGCCGCCGGCGGACCTGCTGCACATCGGCCGGTGTCAACAGTGTGCGCAGCTCTACGCGGTACGTGGTCAACACCTTCTGGTTGGGCTGCTTGACGGCCTGCATGGTTTCTACAAAGGGGCGCGCGGCGGCGCCGTCGCCGCTGAACTCGTCTAATTTGGCAAACCAGCGCCGCAGGGTGCGCGAGCTAACTTGCAGGGCAGCTTCTAGCTGGCCGCTCTCCAGGGAGAGCTCGTCGCGGATCTCGCCGTGCTCTTCGTTGTGATAACAGAAGCTGCGCAGCATGGTGAGCAGCAGGGCCGGGCCGGCGCCCAGCAGGGGCAGCCAGGCGCGGCGGAAATATTGCGTCTCGAAGTGCGCCAGCTCGGGCCGGACGATATGCGTGTGCAGGACCTCGGCCGCCTCGCGCCAGGCGCTTTGACCGTGCAGCGAGGGGAAGACGTGGGCTACCACGTCGCTCACGGCGGGCAGGCCGGCGCCATCTAGCGGCGCGGGGCTAACATCCGGGGTCTGCAGGGCGCGCGGAGGCAAGGCGGCGGCTTCTTCCAGCAGCAGGCGCACGGTCTCGGCCGTGACGCGTTGCGGGCAGTTGCGCCGCAGCCAGAAGGCCAGGGCCTCGGCGTCACCCGGCGTGAGCGGGTCGTCGAGGCGGATGGTGTAGCGCGTCTGCGTCTGTTTGGTCACGCCGTCGTGGCGCGTATAGTGCGGGTCGGCGCTCTTTTGTAAGAAGGCGCTGATGGCGCCCTGGCCTTCGCAAATGGCCTTTTTGATCGTGCGCCGGAACACTTTGACGTGCAGGCCGGCGGCTTCGGCCAGGGTTCGGTCGTAGGCGCGGAACCAGGGGCGGCGCTCGTTGAAGTAACTAAGCTGGCGCGCGCCGATGACCAGCCATACCTCGTTGGCCGTGAGATAAGGAGACCAGCGGCGCAGGAAGTACTTGGTGATCTTCCACACCCGCTCCGGCCGGACGATTTCGTTCGTGGGCTGCGTATAGATACCGGCCACGATCGCCGCCTGCTCGTCGCGCGTGTTCAGCGTGCACCTCCTATTGACACCTGCCCTCCTTCTGCTATACTGGAACCATAAACCGTTAAGGGAACATAAATCCCCCCTCCCCAGGCAAGGGGCGTCCGAGACGAGACGGGCTGCTGCAGGTGTTGGCGCACCGGCGGCAACAAGGGTTATACGGTTCAGGCAATTCGTTCGAGCAAAGCGCGCCGGTGCGTCACCACCGGCGTTTTGCTTTTTTATACGCTCGATTTGTTAATCGGCGACCCGCGACAGGCGCGTCAGGTCGTCGTCGATCTCTTCTAAGTCCAGCAACTTGCTCCACACGGCCTTCCAATTTTCGCCCGACACGCCGCCGGCGCCGATGCCGCGGGCAAAGGAGACGGCGTCTGGCGTCCAGCCGCCGGCGGAAAAGCCGACGTAGGAGACTTTCCACTTGCCGCGCTGGGGCACGATGGTGCTTGTCTTGCTCACCAGCTCTTGCAGCGCGCCCATGTCGCCGGGTGCCTCCTGCCACAAGTTGGCGCCGAGGATGATGTGCCGGCTGTCGCGGTTGATGCCGGCCACCTCCACGGAGTTTGAGCGCGTCCATGCTGCGCCCACGTCCTGCACCACGAGCGGCAGCTCGCCGTTGGCGCTGGTGCGTAGCAGCCATTCGTGGCACAGCTCCTGCCAGGTATTTTCCTCGACGAAAGAAGGCAGCGTCTGGCGGATGGTTTCCAGGGCCTGTTTCTGCCCACCGATGGCCAGCTGCGTCTTTTGCGCCGAGAGGAAATGGTAGTAGAAGCGCAGGTAAGGGTCGGTGACGTAATAGCGGCTGCGGCGCGACTTGGCCGATTCGGTGATGGGGATGCGCCGCTCGACGAAGCCGGTGTCGCGCAAAATGCTGAGGTAGCGCGAGACGTGGCCTTTGGGCAGCCCCGTACGGTTACAGATGCGCGCGCTGGTGCGGTCGCCGCGGGCGATGGCCTGCATGATGCCGACGTAGTTGTAGGGGTCGGTGATGAAGTCTTGCAGCAGCCACAGCGGCTCTTCCTGCATGAAGGAGTTGGGCGTGAGCACCTGCTCCTGCACGTTGTCCAGCACCGAAAGCGAAGGGTCCAGACGCTCCCAGTAGGCCGGTACGCCGCCGAAGATGCCATACACCTGCACGCGCTCGCGCGGCGAGTAGCCAGGGAAGAATTCGCGGGTGACGCCATAGGGCAGCGGCGGCAGCTTCATGTGCGACGAGGCGCGGCCGTAGAGCGGCGCTTTATAGGAAAGCACCTTCTTTTGCATCAGGCCCATTTGCGAGCCGGATAGGGTGAGCATCAGGTTGGAGTTTTTCAGCCAGTGGTCCCACGCCTTTTGTAGCACGCCCACGATATTGGGCTCCACGTCGAGCAGGTAGGTGAATTCGTCGATGAGCAGGGCCATACGCCGGTTGCGCGTGAGCTCGGCGACGTGCCAGAAGGCCTGCTCCCAGTTGGAGTAGGTAATATCCATGGGCACTGGCGCGTGCGGCTGCGAGAAGTTGTAAAGGGCCTGCGAGAAGGAGCGCAACTGGTCGAGGGCCGACATGGGCTCGGCCACCCAGTAGAGGGCCTGGTCGGCGTGCTGGCTGCGCCAGTGGGTGAGCAAACGGGTCTTTCCAATGCGCCGCCGGCCGTATAAAATCAGCAGGGTCGCTTTCTGTGTCTCCCACAGCTTGTCGATCAGGGCCAGCTCGGCTTCGCGCCCGCGGAATGCTGTCTGCTCAATGGTGCGTAACACTGTCTACTAATGCGCCTTCTGTTTTAGTATAAAACCGATTATACTAAATTCATGTATACTAATTTACCGAGTGTTATTCGGCGGGTAGTATAAACCAGAATATACAGTTACACAACATCATAGACAGTTCTTGCGAATTTGTCAAGCAATTGTTGTATTGCCCCGCATAGAGTGTTCGGGAGTGGCTCGCCGCGAAGGGCGCAAAGGCTCCTTTTATTTCTTAGCGTTCTTGACGTCTTGGCGGTAAGAAAATAATTCGGCGCAAAGAGCGCAAAGGAGGTTTTGGGGGGGTGGGCGCTGTTTTGTTACCTTTCGGCCGCTGGGTACGATATACATGGTGATGAGACCTATCAGTAACAGCGGAGTAAGGGGATGCTGAGGTTTTTGAGGGCCGCCGTGCTGCAGGGCGACGGCGACGGCGGCGCTGAGGCTGAAGCGCAGCAGGATAGCGCGGCCAGGCTGGCGGGCCTTTACCGGCGCTATGCCCTGCCCATCTACCGCTACGCCTACAGCCGCACGAGTAACAGGCAGGACGCCGAAGACGTGACGGAGCAGGTGTTCATGGACGCCCTGGGCGCCCTGAAGCGCTACGAGGAGCGGGGCCAGGAAGCGGCCTGGTTGTTTACCATTGCGCGACGGCGGCTGGCGGACTTTCACCGCGCGCGCCGCGACCCGCTGCCTTTCGACGAAGCCCTGGACGCGCCGGACGCGCGGCCCGAAGGCGAGGTGGACCGGCGCGAGCGGCTGGCGCACCTGGAACGGCTGCTGGCCACCCTGGATGAGGAACAACTGGAGCTGCTGCGCCTGCGCTTTGCTGCGGACCTGACTTATGGCGAGATAGGCCGGCTTTTGGGCAAGCGCGAGGCGGCAGTGAAGGTGGCCGTGCAGCGGCTGCTAACCCGGCTGCGCGGCGCCTGGCATCACCCGGCAGTGGAGGCGGACAATGAGTGAGCGAACCGACCATTTTGGCATAGACGAACCGGCGCTGGAAAAGGCGCTGCAGGGCTATTTTGCGGTGGAACCGGCGGCCGATTTCTTGCCAGCGCTGGAGCAAAGGCTGCTGGCGGCACAGGCGGCCACAGGCCGAGCGGCAGGCAGCCGAGAGGCAGGCAGCCGAAAGGCTGCCCCTGGGCCCACATACTGGCAGCGGCTTTTCGGGCAGCGGGGCCTGCGCCCGCTGGCGGTGGCTGCCATTTTGCTGCTGCTGCTGCTGATCCCGCTGCTGCTGATTGGGCCGCAGCGCGCCTGGGCCGGCCTGCAGGCGTGGCTGGGCTATGTGCCCGGCGTGGGCTTTGTGGACCTGGAGAACACGCGCGTGCTGCTGGCGCCGGCGGCGCAGGCGCGCGACGGCGTGACGCTGCGCGTGAGCGAGCTGATCGCAGGGCCGGAGAACACCACGGTGGTGGTCGCCAGCAGCGGCCTGCCCTCGGAAGAGGCGCTGTGGGGCCGCGAGGGCGCGCAGGTCGACGACGCGTTTGCGCCCGTGCTGCGCCTGCCAGACGGCGCGACGCTGCCGGCGCAGACGTTCACCCTGCGTTTCGGCGGCGGCACGATTGGTTTCCCCCCGCTGCCGCCGGACGTCTACCAGGTAACCCTGGAGCTGCCCCTGCTGCCGCTTGTGCCGCCGGGCGCCGCGCCGGAGGCGTGGTCGCTGCCGCTGCTGCTGCAGCCGGCCACGGGCGAGCTGGTGGGCGCCATGTACCCGCAGCCTTACAGCCCGCAAGGCGCCAGCGCCACGCACCATGGCGTGACGCTCAGCGTGCTACAAGTGGCGCACACGCCGGAACGCACGGCTTTCGTGGTGCAGGCGCAGTGGCAAGATGAGAGCTGGGCGCACGTGTACCCCGACCCAGCCTATTACAGCTTCTACGACGACGTGGGCCACATTTACAGCAGCTATGTGCAGCCTGCGAGCGGCTCGGTGGTTACCACGGCGCGCCTGGTGCAGGAGCAGCAAGCGCCGGCGCCGCAAACCGCGCAGCGCACGTTTGACTTTGGTCCGCTATCGCTGGCCGCCGGTCGCCTGAGCTTTGAGGTGCCCGAAGTTTCGGCCATGGTACCCGCCGCGGCGGCTTTCAGCGTCGACCTGGGGGCGCGGCCGCAGGTGGGCGATAGTTGGGACCTGGACATTGAGATCGACGTGGCCGGTTTCCCCGTGCGCATCAGCCGCGCCTGGCTTGCGACGGAGCAGGTCGGCGGGCCGCTGTTCGCCGAGCAGCGCACCAACCTCTACTTCTATATACAGCCTGTTGCGCCGCAAGGGCCACGCCGCCTCAGCGCTTTTGGCCTGAGCACGGCGCATCCTGCCTTTCAGGGTTCGGGCGGCAGCGGATTGCAGGTGCGGCACTTAACGCTGGCCGAGGGCGCGCAGATTCCGAGCGGCGAGCTGGCGGTGCAGGTGATGGGGGCCAATGTGGCGCTGGCCGGCCCCTGGCTGCTGGCGTGGGACGTGCCCGATAGCCCGGCGCTGCGGCCAACGGCGCTCAACCTGCAGCAGGAAGCGACGGCCGGCGGGCTGAACCTGCGGCTGAACCGGGCCGTGCTCACCGACCGCGTGACGGCCTTGGAGCTGGCGCTGGTGGATGCGCCAGAGGGTCTGGCGCTGCAAGAGGCGCTGTCGGTGGCGCCCGGCGAGCGGCAGCGAACGCTAACATTAGAAGATGACCGGCTGCACGACTACTGGTTTGAAGGCGGCAGCCGCGTGTGGTGGCAGCCGCAAGGGCCGGCCGCCCTGGCCGCGCCGCCCGGCCTGGCCAAATGGCTCTATTTCCCGCCCCTACGGCCGCTGGCGCGCAGCATGACGCTGCAGATCCCGGCGCTTTTGCTGGCGCGGGCCGACGACGCCGCCTTTGGCTTTACGCTCGCTGAGGCGCAAGCGCGGGCCTTTGATCCCGACGCACAAGGTGATGGCCGGCAGCGCAGCGAGTCGTGGCCCATCGACGCCCGTTTCACGATAGCGGGCTACGACATTCACCTGACGGAGGCCACGCTGCTAGAAAGCGCGCCGGCCAGCGCCAGCATCGGCCTGAGCGGCGTGGTGCGGGCGCGCGACGGCCAGCCGCCGCTGCTGCACGCGCTGCGGCTGGCGACCGTTGTGGCGCCGGACGGAACCGTGCTGCACGGCGAAGGGCCGGACAGCCTGCCCTACGGCAGCCACAGCCTGGCGCGCTGCGACGGCCGGCGCGAAGCGTGCGACGTCAGCCTCATCTTCCCGCTGAGCGACCGCGACACGGGCCTGGTGCAGGCCGGCCGTTACCAAGTGACGCTGCACGGGGTGAGCGAGCTGCGGCAAGGGCCGTGGCTCTTCAACTGGGCGCTGGACGGCGCTTCTGGCGCAGAGAGCGGCGCCGAAGAAGGGCGCGCTTCGGGCCTGATGCAGCCTTACGCGCCGGCCGGGGCGCAGGATAGCGCCGGCGGCGTGACGCTGCAGGCGCTGGCCGTGGCGCACAGCGAAGGGGAGACGGCGGTGTACGCCCAGGCGCGTTGGCCGGATGGCTTCTGGCAGTGGGACGGCTTTGAAGGCGCCGGCGTGCAGGGCGCGCCGCTGCTGCGCGATGAAGCGGGGCAGGTGTACGAGCCTATCTCCGCCGCAAACAGGCCGCTGCACGTGATTCCCGAAGTCATTGAGAGGAGCTGCCTTACCGGCTCGTCTTCGAGACAGAAGTTGGCGCTGGCTCGCTTGGCTCGCTGGAAACCGTGACCGTGGGCCTGGATCGCGCAGAAAGCGGTTTTGGCGACATGGCGCACAGCATCACCGCCGCGCGCAGCCGCGCCGGCAAATTGGAACCAACCCTGTCGCTGGCAGCGCTGCCGCCGCGCCCCTTTACGCTGATGATCGACAGCGCGACGATGGCTGTCGATGGGCCGTGGCAGTTGAGTTGGGAGGCGCCATGAGTGGCGTGCGAAAATTGACAAAGCCCGCCTGTGCGCCGGGGGGCAGACTTTTGTGTTAGAGAAGAGCGAGGGGGCGTGGACGATCAGGGGTGCGACGGGTGTGGAGTGGATCAGCTAACTGGGTGTGACGCAACGCGGGGTTGGGCGATAGATAGGGTAGAATCGAAGAGATGGCAAGTGATGGCCTGCGTGCAGCGCGTGCTGCCGCTGCTCACCGCAGAGCGGCAGGAGGTGGTGCGCCTGCGTTATGGCGCGGGCCTGAGCACGGCGGAGACGGCCGCGGTGCTGGGCAAGGGGCAAAGCGCGGTGAAGATGCTGCTGCTGCGGGCGCTGAACGATCTGCGAGAGAGGTGCCTGGATGACGACGAATGACGAGAAATGGCTGGCCGAGCAGTTGGAGCAGCACGCCGCCGGGCAGGAAGCGGATCTGCCCGCGGGTCTGGCCCACGTTTCGAGCAGCCTGCAGCAAAGCATGCGCCAGATACAGCCGCGGCCGGGCTTCGTGAACGAGCTTGAGGGGCAGCTTGGGCAACAGGCGCGCGGCCAGCAGGAGAACGGTTTTGCCGGCCGACTGCGGCGCTTGCTGTCCGGCGCGGCCGGCGCCGTGGCCCTGGCCGCCGGCGCGGTGGCCGTTGCCGCCTTTGTCTGGTTCGTGGTCGGGCTCTTTTCTAGCCCGCCGCTCACGGCGAGCGCCACACCCGACGCCCAGGCGCAGGCCACGGCGCTGCCCGGCGCGGCCCCTTCGCCCACGGCGCTGCCGGCGGGCCTTTCGCTGACGGCGCCGGGCTGGATCCACACCATTGAGCAGGTGGAAGAGGGCAGCATGGCCACCGTGGACCCGGAGAGCGGCGACATTGTGAACCTGCAGACCACTTTTCAAATCGACGCCTGGTCGTTGCTCGACGAACAGGGCAACGTGGTGCGCCGCGTGAGCCAGGTGCGCGATTTGCAGGGCAGGCTGCTGCAGGCGAACACGCTGCGCGACGGCGTGTCGCGCAACCTGACCTTCCAGCAGCAGGTATCCGTGCAAGAGCCGCCTTTGCCGTTGGAGTGGGCCGACCCCGGCAGCCCGCTGTATGACGAAGCGACGATCACGCTGCTGCTGATAGAGCGCGCCCCTGCGCCGCCGGCCGATGTGCTGGCGCTGCTGGACCAGGAGATAACGAGCAACGCCTGCGCCGGCCTGACGCTGGTGGACGAAGCGGCGTGGGACGTGCGCGAGCGCTATAACCGTTGGGTTGACGAGATGGCGGCGGAGCTGGGCGCGCCGTCCGGCCGCTGGTTATCCGTGCGGCTGGCGCACCGGCAAAACCCCGACGCCGTCGTGCACCAGGGTTCGCCGCTGCCCCTGGACTACCACAGCGAACAGTGGCTGCAACTGGACGACATGAGCCGCGTTGTGGCGCGCGTGAGCATTGTGTCTGATGGCCAGGGCCAGGCCTTTTCCAGCGGCGTGCAGCGCGACGGCGTGGCCTACGACTTCGCGCAGCAGCAGCAAAACGCCTATAGGCCGCATCGCCTGGACCTTGACCGCGGCTTCTTTGCCAACATGAACAGCCAACTGGGCCCCGGCGGCGGCCTGGCCCTGGCCGAAGCGGCGCTCGATAGCCGCCCGGCCCTGCGCTACAGCTTCTGCCACAGCTACAACGGCGCCCGCCCCCGCTTTGGCGAGCTGCCCCAGCCTATCGAAGGCAACCAATACCATCTATGGCTCGACGCCGCCAGCGGCCAACCGCTGCGCGCGGAGCGCAGCTACGCCGACGTCCGCGGCCAGGTGCACCTGGATTGGAGCGAGATGATTAGTATCGAGGTGGTGGACGAGCTGCCGCCCCAGGCGCAGGCGCTGTGGCTGCAGGCGGCGCAAACGGAGGTGAGCGTGCTAAACCAAACGCCAGCCTTACCCGCTGTGCCCAGCAGCTATCCGGGCATCACGCTCACGCTGCAAGGCGCAACGTATGAAGCTTATCAGACGACCGTCTCTTTCACCGTGCAGCTCGCCACCGATGACGTGAGCCGCGCTTATAGCGTCAGCCAGGGACGGACGCTGCTGTTCGACGACGCGGGCAACCAATACCAGCCGAGCCTGGGTAATGCCGGCAGCGTGCGCAGGCCGCCGGGCCTGGTCGGCGAGGTGAGCCAGTCGTTCGAGCCGGGGCTGGCAGACGGCGCGCGCCTGTTGTTTACGGCGACGACTGAGGGTGAGCAGCGGCTGCAACTGCTGGACGTGGAGCGCGGCGAGCGCTTTTGGGTAGATGCGCCCGTGGGCGCGACGCCTGTCGCGATGAGCAACTGATAATTTTCACCGCAAAGGGCGCAAAGGGCGCAAAGGATTTTTTGCTTTTCTTTTTTCTTAGCGTTCTTTGCGTCTTTGCGGTAAGAAAATAATTCACCGCGAAGGCGCGAAGGGCGCAAAGGTTTTTTGTCTTTTTTCTTAGCGTTCTTGGCGTCTTTGCGGTA
>CAYLJW010000022.1:0-40607 GCA_964384155.1 uncultured Ardenticatenaceae bacterium | reverse complement strand
AAGGGCGCAAAGGTTTTTTGTCTTTTTTCTTAGCGTTCTTGGCGTCTTTGCGGTAAGTAAAGTGGCGTTTCGTCGTAGTTTGGGCATAGCCTGGGCGTGGGGTGGGCGTCGTCTGCACTGGCGGGTGCTATGGTATGATGAGGTTGGGACGTTACTGGTAGGAGGGGCGAAATAACGAACATCTCGACAGATCAACCGTGATGGGAGTAATTAGTGAGGTGCGCCGTGTTTGGCGATTGGATCAAAAAAATAGGGTTGATGTTCGCCGGCCTGCTTCTGGCGGCCTGTGCCAGCCAGCCGGCTGCGACGGCTACCACAGCGCCGGCGACGGTGACGATAGCGGCTGCCCCGTCGCCGCGGCCTACGGCAACGAACCTTCCGGCGGCGACGGCAACGGAAGCTGCTGCGCCGGCGACGGGCGAGGCTGCGCCGACGGCCGAGCTGCCGGCGCTGGATGAGCTGCCGCCGGGCCTGCTGCTGGCGCTGGAGAATGGCGACGGCGGCTGGGGCCTGTGGCTGGTTGAGGAAGACGGCGGCCTGCGCCGGCTGCTGCAGGAGCTGGCCGCGCCTACTTACCGGCCGGAATTCCAGATGTCGCCCGACGGCCGGCAGATGCTTTATGCTTACGAGGGCGATATCTGGCGGCTAGACGTGGCCAGCGGCGAGACGGAGAACGTCACGCAGACGGAAGATAGGCTGGAGAGCACGCCGCGCTGGCTGCCGGGCAATACGCAGCAGTTTGTGGCCGGCTCGTTCACCGTGGCCGAGGCCGGGCCATCGCCCGGCTATCTGACGCTGATCGGCTTTGACGGCAGCTATGAGCTGCTGGACGAGGAAGCGTCGATGAGCGCGCCGCCTGCGCCCGCGCCGGACGGCAACAGTGTCGCTTACAGCCGGGGTCAGCCGTTCCTTTACCACCTGCAGGGGCCTGAAAGCGGCCCGCGGCGTTTAGAGCTGGCGGCCTTTGGTCTAGAGTGGGCCGAAAAGGCAGGCGAAGCGGCCTGGTCGCCCGACGGCAGCCGCCTGGCCTGGACGTTGTTGGGCTCGCCGGACGGCAGCCACCAGGCGCAGATCGTGGTGTTGGACCTGGCGGCGGGCAGTTACCAGGAGCTGATGCGCTACACGCCGGCGGGCATCGGCGGCATGCCGCCGGCGCCGCTGTGGAGCGCAGACGGCGAAGAGCTACTGGCCGCACCGCTAAGCTTCGAGCCGCAAAGCCGCGGCCTGTGGCTGTTTGATTTGCATGGCGTGAAGCGGCGGCTGACGGAGCGGCCGCCCAGGCTGAGCCTCACGCCCAACCCGGCGCTGTCGCCAGATGGCCGCCGCCTGGCCTTCAGCACGGACACGTTCGATGCCGTGGCCGTGCTGCACAACGGCGAGTGGCAGCTGCGCTATTGGCAGCCGCCAGAACGAGTGGCCGCCGTGGGCTGGGCGACGCTGGAACGCGCGGCGGCGGGTGTGGTGACGCCGCCGGCTGAGGCTGTGGGGGCGCTGCTGCCTTACAAGCCAACAGGCGGCGTGCCGGCCAATGTGGCGGCCTGGGCCTGGCTGGATGTGCCTGAGGTCGGCCTGGCGCTGCCGCTGCCGCCGGCGTGGCCCGTGCGCGAATGGCCAACGGATGGCAGCCATCTCTTGTACAGCGCGTCGATTCAGCCGCCGCTGTGGGCCGAGCCTGCGGAGTGTGGCTATCAATGCCCGGAGATTGCCGTGGCCGTGTGGCGGCCGCCGCCGGCCGAGAGCCTACAGGCGTGGCTGGCACGGCACGGCACGAGCGCGCCGTTTGGATCGGAGGCGGCGGAAGGCGAGGACGAGATCTTCTTCACGGGCGTTGCGCAGGTTGAGCAGACGGGCGTGGGCGAGCTGCCGGCGTTGGGCTTTCTTCACGAAGCGATGGGCTTGCGCAGTTACAGCGTGGTTTTTGAGCGCGAGGGCATGGTCGTCTCGCTGCGCAAGAGCCATGTGGATCAGTTTGAGTTTGAGCCGGTTTTTGAGTTTATGCTGCGGCATGTGCGGAACGGGCAATAAATTGCCTTACTACGAGCCTTTGGTGCGTGGTGGGCGAGGGTCTGGGGTTCGTAGTGGCGCGATTGAGCGCGGTGGGGACGGGCAATAAATTGCTCTACTACGAGCCTTTGGTGCGTGGTGGGCGGTGGGTTTGGGTTTGTAGTGGCGCGATTGAGCGCGGTGGGAACGGGCAGTGAAGTGTGCGATGAGAGGTGGATTATGTGCGGGTTAAGGGGACGACTTTTCGTGCTGGTGATCGTGCTGCTGCTGGCGGGTTGCCGGTCGCAGCCACCGCCGACCGCGCCGGGCGGTGAAGTCGTCGCTTCGCCGCCGAGCACGGCGACGGCGCCGGCTTCCCCTGCCCTGCCGGCGGCCAGAGCTACGGCGACGTCGGGGCACACGGCTGCGCCGCCGGCCACGCGGCCGGTGACGGCTGAGCCCACGGTTACGGCTGCGCCGCCGGCGCAGGATGTGGGGGCGCCGCTGCCGCTGAGCGTGGAGATGTCGTTTACGCTGATGGCCCACGAGGGCGGCGAGGTGCACAGCGTGGCGCTGGCCGGCCAGCGCGTGTATGTGGGCGCCGGGGTGCGCGTGCTGGCGCTTGACGTGACCAACCCCGCCGCGCCGCAGGTGGTGGCGCGCAGCGAGCCGCTTCCGGGGCCGGTGGAAGCGCTGCTGGCGGTGCAGGTGGGCGCGGCGGTGCGGGTGTATGCCGGCGCGGGGCAAAACCTGGCGGCGCTGGCGCAGGGTGCGGACGGCGAGCTGGCGGTGCAGGGCACGCTGCCGCTGCCCGGCTGGGTGAGCAGCCTGGCGTGGAGCGACGACGGCCTGTTTGTGGGCGGCGCGCTGCCGGGCGCCATATACCCGGAGGGCGGCTTTGTGGCCCTGGTGGACATGCAGCAGCCGGGCGCGCTGAGCCTGCGGCAGACGGTGGAAACGGCGAATTATGTCTCGGCCCTGGCTTTTGCGCGCGGCGCGCTGTACAGCGCGCACCTGGGTTATACAGGCGCGCGGCTGATGGTCACGGCCGTCGAAGGGGGCCAGTTGGCTGCGCCGCACATCGTGCGCGGCGTGGAGAACGAGCTGTATACGCTGCATGTGGCCGGCGACACGCTGCTGGTGGGCGGTTATGGCACGCTGCAGGCGTTTGACATCGCCGGCGCCGAAGGGCCGCAGCGCCTGTGGCAGGTGGAGCAAGGAGAACGCTTCCCGCTGGGCATGGTCAACGGCGTGGCTGTCGCCGGCGGGCAGATTTATGTGAGCGGCTGGCAGCCGGCCGGCGCTTACATCCCCTTCCGCCATTCGCTGCGGCCGCCGCAGCCGTTGGCCGGCGGGCCGGGCGCAGCGGCCTCGAATGATGTGCTGGCGCATGGCTCGCGGCTGTATGTGGCCGAGGCCGGCGAGCTGGAGATATATGAGATCAGCCAGGCGGCGACGCTGAACGCGGTGGGCCGCTTTAAGCCGTTCCCCGCGCCGATTAGCGATCTGGCCCTGCAGAGCACAGGGCCCGGCGAGGAGCTGCTGATGCTGTACGTGGCCAGCCCGGATGACAGGGCGCCGGAAGAGCTGCTGAACCTGCGGCTGCCGTCGCTGGAGGTCGCCGGGCGTCTGTCCTTGGAGGTAGAGGACGTGGAGTCGATGATCGGGCAGGCAAGCGTGTCTGAGCTGGAGATGGGCGCTGGCTGGGCCTATGCCGTGGCGCGTGACGGCATTTACACCCTGGATGTGGCCGATGCGGCCGCGCCGCAGGTGGCCAGCCGCTACCCGTTCAGCGAGCCGCGGCGTGACCCGCGCGGCGTGGTGTGGCTGGGCGAGCAGCTCTATCTGGGCACGGGATGGGGCGATTTCGTCGAAATCACCGCGCTGGCGCCGGACAGCGCCGGCGTTCTGACGCAAACGCAGAGCGTGCGCATGGGTCGCTTCGAGGGCAGCCAGCTCATGGCCATGGCCGGCGCCGGCCAGCGGCTGTATGTGACTACGGCGGCGGGCACGGAACAGGGCTGGCTGCACGTGGTGCAGGCCGGCGAGGAGCTGGAGGCCGTGGCCACGCTGCCCTTGCCGGGCTATGCACAGGCCGCGCTGGCCGTGGATGGCGACCTGGTAGCAACGGCGGCGCATAACGAAGAGATGGGCGACACGCTGCTGCTCATTGATCTGTCTGCGCCGGCGGCGCCGGCCATCGTGGCCAGGATCTCATTGGATGGGCTGGTGCAGGGCCAACCGTATGTGCATACGCTCGCGTTTCACGACGGTTTGCTCTTTGCCGTGGTGAGCGGGCAGCGGCTGCTGGTAGTTGACGTGACGGACCCGGCACGGCCGCGTGGCGTGGGGCTGGCGGAGCTGCCATCCCGGCACTACAACGAGCGCGTTGCGCTGGCGGTGGGCGATGGCCTGGTGGCTGCGGCAAACGGCGCCGCGGGCGTGATGCTTTACGCGTTTGAGGGCCCGGCGCCGGCCGGCGACAGGCCGGTGGTGTGGCTAGACGGCGAGCGCTTTTTGTACGAGAGCGAACGGCCGGGCCGCAGCACACTGCTGCTGGGCGCGATCGACGGCGCCGTGCGCGAGATTGGCTTGGTGTCGGGGGATTTGGGTAGTTATGGCTTTATAAAGTAGAGTGCATCCTCTTGTTTGATAAGACAAGTGGCTCTAGAATGGCGCTGAGTGCGGAGATATTGTGGACGATGACTGAAAAAGTGACGGCTTTCAAGCTACCGACCTGGCGCGAAATGCACAGCGATACGACGCCGGAGGCAGAAGCGTTGATTTTCGCTTACTGGCGCGAGGCGCCAGGCTGGGAAAAGTGGCAGCGGATGGTTGAACTGAATCGCTCTGCGCGCCTGCTGGCGTTGGTAGGCTTGAGACAGCGGCATCCAGAGGCGTCAGAAGAGGAGTTGCGGCGACGGCTAGCCGACCTGCTGCTTGGGCCAGAATTAGCAGCCCGCGTTTACGGTTCTTACCCAGGTGAGGCCCCTGGTGCTGGATGACGAGGCTTTTTCGGCCCTGATTCCGAGGACACGCTGTGGATCTTGACGCCTGAAGACGTGATTCTGTCTAAGTTGGATTGGTTTCGTCTCGGTGGCGGTGTTTCTGAGAGGCAGTGGCGCGATGTCCTAGGCGTCATAAAGACTCAGGCGGGCAGATTAGATACAGGTTATCTTATCCGCGGCGCGGCCGAGCTGAATATAGTGGAGCTGCTGGAACGGGCGTTGCAGGAAGCTGGCTAGTCAGGGATAGGCTGGCGGGGGTGTGCCGGCGGGATAGGCGGCAGGGTCGCGCGTGGCTGTTGGCGTGGGCGTGGGCGGGATGGTCGTGGCCGTGGCGGCGCTGCTCAGGCAGCGGTTAAGGCCGTGAAAGGGCACGGTGAGCTGCCCGATCTGCACATCGCCCAGATAGACGCCATAGACGCCGTCGGGCAGTGGCGGCGTGTCAAAGCGCAGCTCGCCTGCGCCGCCGCAGTCAGCGGCGCAGCCACAGCTCGCGTCTGGGCCCCACACCTGCCAGGCGCTTTGCACCACGAATCGGGAGCTGAAGCGCAGCGCCCTGGCTTCCAGATCTACGGCCATGTCGCCCGTGCGCTCGTAGACCAGGGTGCAGTATGAGGCGTAACAGCCGGACGGGCCGAGCGACACGTTAAACGAGGCGCCGGGCGTGGGATAGAAACAGATGCGGCCCTCGTCCTCATAGATGTCCAGCTCGCCGGGGACCGGCGTGATCTGCAGCAGGCCGCGTTCCAGCAGCGAGGGCAGCTCGCAGGTGATGGCCGGCGTCGGCGTTGGCTCCGGTACCGGCGCGCAGGCGGCGAACATGGCTATCAGCAGCAGTAGGGCTCTGTGCATGGTCCGCCTCCCACAATGGCTCCCCGTGATGCGTGATGCGTGTTAGCGCGAATCGTCTCCTGGCGCATCGTCTTCCAGGATATCGTTGACCCAGGTATAGGCCGCAATGGCGGTGGGCATGCCTAAGCCGCTCACGGCAAGGGCGACGACATGTTTGATTTGCGCCGGCGTGGCGCCGGCCGCCAGAGCCAGGCGTGTATGAGCGTGGACGGCGCCTTCGTGGCGCGCGCCAATCGCCTGCCCCAGCTTCACTAGCTCCCGCGTGACGCTGTCCAGCGGGCCAGCATCATGGACAGCGCTGCCCAGCGCTTCGTATGCTGAGCCGACGGCCGGGTACTCTTTCAGGAATGATTTGAGCGCTCGTGGTTTTGACGGTTTTTCGGTCATGGGTTCTGTTCTCCTGATCTGGTTGGTTTGTTTACGTATGATAGCGCCTTTCACGACACAAGCCACGCGGGCGCGGAAGGGATTCCGCGGCTACGTAGCGCACGCCACACGCATCACGTTTCACGCATCTCGATCCACGTCTACTCTTGCAGGATCGCCGCTAGCGCCTGGGCCAGGTGGCTGACGTGTGGCTCGCGGAACATGCCTTCGTGCGAGCCGGGGGTGACGGTGAGGTGCACGCCGCCGCGGGCCAGGCCTTGCCAGCCGCGCTCCGGCGTATGCGGGCGCAGCAGGGGCCGGCTCTGGGCGCGGATGAAGTAGATGCGGCCGTCGTAGGGCTGTGGCTGGTAGCTGCGAATGGCGCGCACGTGGCTCTCGACGAGCCGCTGGCGCGCTGCAGGCAGCTCATCGGCGTAGTCCAGCAAGTCGGCGGCCTGGAAGCTGCGGGCCTGGCGACCGTGGCCCAGCCGCCGGCGCGCGGCCAGGGCGGCGACGCGCGCCTGGCGCCGCGCTCGCGCCCACAACTGGCCCGGCGCAAGCGCACCCGCTTCGCGCAGCCAGAGCGGCAGGTTGCGCGCAAAGCTGAGGGCCGTCTGAGGGCGCCACCAGGGGGGCGCAGGGCCGTTGGCCGGCGCGAAATCGAAGAGCACCAGGCGCATCACGGTTTCGCCGCGCGCGGCCAATTGCTGCGCCATCTCGTAGGCCACCATGCCGCCGAAGCTGGCGCCGCCCAGCAGGTAGGGACCTTGCGGCTGCACGGCGCGCAGCTCGTCGAGGTAGTGCGCGGCCATGGCCACGAGATTATCGAAGGGCGGCTGTTGGCCGTCGAGGCCGCGCGCCTGCAGGCCGTAAAAGGGGCGCTGCGGCTGCAGGCGGCGGGCCAGCTCGACGAACCAGAGCACGTCGCCGGTGACGCCGTGCACGCAGAAGAAGGGCGGCAATTGGCCCAGCGGCTGCAGGGGCGCCAGCGAGGACCAGGCGGTTGTGGCCTGGCCCTGCTCCACGGCCTGCGCCAGCTCGGCCACCGTGGGCGCGCGGAACAGGGCCAGCAGCGGCAGGCTGAGGCCTAAGCGGCGCTCTATTTGCGCCAGCAAGCGCAGGGCCAGCAGCGAGTGGCCGCCCAGGTCGAAAAAGTTGTCGTGGATGCCGACGCGGCTCAGGCGCAGCACGTGGGCCCAGATGGCGGCCATCTGCGCTTGCAGCGCGGTCTGCGGCGCGCTGTAGGCCACGCCGGCGGGGGCGGTTTGCGCGCGCTGGCGCTGGGCCAGGGCGCGGCGGTCTACTTTGCCGCCGGGCGCCAGGGGCAACTGCTGCAACACGGTGATCTCGGCGGGCAGCATGGCCGGGGGCAGCTTGTTTTGCAGAAAGCGGCGCAGCTCCCAGCCATCGAGCGCGGCCGGGCCGCCGGCGGCGACAAAGGCCGCCAGGCGCTGGTCTTGCCCCGCGCCCTGCAGCAGGGCCACGGCTTGGCGCACCTGGGGGTGCTGCAGCAGGGCGGCTTCGATGTCGCCCAGCTCGATGCGATGGCCGCGCAGCTTCACCTGGTGATCGCGGCGGCCGATGTAGTCGATCTGCCCGTCGGGCCGGTAGCGGGCCAGGTCGCCGGTGCGGTAGAGGCGCGGCGGCGGGGAAGCGGCATCGGGCCCGTCTGTGGCCAGCTCTTGTAAGAAGGGGTTGGCCACAAAATGGTCGGCGGTGAGCTGCGGCTGGCGGTGATAGCCGTGGGCCAGGCCGGCGCCGCCCACATACAGCTCGCCGGTGACGCCCACGGGCGTGGGGTTGCCGTGCGCGTCGAGAATGTAGGCCACGGTGTTGGCGATGGGCCGGCCCAGGGGCACGGCGGGGTCCGTGTCGCGCAACTGGGCCGTGTCGAAGCAGGTGACATCGGCAGCCACTTCGGACATGCCGTACAGATTGAGCAGGCGGCAGTGGGGCATGGCTTCGTGGAAGCGGCGGCAGAGGGGCAGCGAGAGGGTTTCGCCGCTGCTGACGACGAGGCGCATTTGCGGCAGGCGCGCGGCCAGGGGCATGCCGCTGTCGAGCAGCGCGGCCAGCAGCGAGGGCGTGAGCACCAGGCGCGTAACGCCATGCTGCGCCAGCGCCTGCACCAGCAGCGCGGGGTCGCGCACGGCGTGGTCGGCGATAATGAGCGCGGGCGCGCCGCGCAGCAGGGGGCCAAACAGCTCGGCAATAGAATCGACGAAGTTGGGCGAGGTTTTGAGGCAGGCGACTTCGCCGGCGGCGTAGGGCCAGGCCTGCCACATCCACGCTAGGCGGTTCAGCAGGCCTTGCTGGCTGCCCAGCACGCCTTTGGGCCGGCCCGTGGAGCCTGAGGTGTAGATGAGGTAGATGACGTCGGCCGCCGGCAGCGGCGCGTTGGCTTCAGAGTGCGCGGCGATTTGCGCGGCGTCGCCGTCCAGGCTCAGCACAGGGCCTGCGCCTTGCGGCAGCCGCGGCGCGAAGGCGTCGTTGGTCAGAATGAGGCGCGGCGCGGCGTCTTCGACCATCATCGCCAGGCGCTGCGCGGGATAAGCGGGATCGAGCGGCACGAAGGCGCCGCCGGCCTTGAGAATGGCCAGGTAACTGACGACCAGCTCGGGCGAGCGCTCCAGGAAGACGCCCACGAAAGCGCCGGGGCCCACGCCGCGCGCGCGCAGCAGGCGCGCCAGGCGGTTGGCCTGCTGGTTGAGCGCCTCGTAGCTGAGCGCCTCGTACTTGAGGCCCTGCGCCTGCCAGCGCAAAGCGGGCGCGGCGGGTGTGCGCGCGGCCTGCGCTTCGAATAGGGCGGCGATGGATGGGCCCGGCGCGGCGGCCGTGGCCGTGTCGTTCCACTCCACCAGCAACTGCCGCCGCTCGGCCGCGCTGAGCGGCGACAATTGGGCGATGGGCCGTTGCGGATCGGCCGTCAGCGCCGCCAGCACCGTTTCCAGGTGGCCGAACAGGCGCACGATGGTCGCTTCGTCGAACAGATCGCTGTTGTACTCCAGGCGGAACTGCACGGTGTCGTGCGTTTCTTCCTGGAAGAGGTAAAGGGTCAGGTCATATTTGGCCGGGGCGGCGCGCACCTTCAGCAGTTCCACGTCCAGGCCGTGCAGGTCCCATTCGTCGCGGCTGAAGTTGATCATCACCAGCATCACCTGGAACAGGGGCGCGCGGCTGAGGTCGCGCGCCGGCTGCACGGCTTCGACGACGTGGCTAAAAGGCACATCCTGGTGCTCGAACATCTCGAAGGAGGACTGGCGCACGCGCGCCAGCAGCTCGCGCGCTGTGGGGTTGCCCGAAAGGTCGGTGGCCAGCAGCAGCGTGTTGATGAAAAAGCCGATCACGCCCTCCAGGTCGGGCTGGCCGCGATTGGCCGAGGGTACGCCCAGCAGGATCTTTTCCTGCCCGGTGTAGTGATAAAACAAGACGTTCAGGGCGGCGGCCACGACCATGAAGCGCGTGACGTTGAGCGCGCGGCAGAGGGCGTCGAGGGCTTCGGTGGTTGTTGTGGAGAGCGCAAATTGGCGCGCGGCGCCGGCGGTGGTTTGCAGCGCGGCGCGCGGCCGGTCTGTGGGCAGATCGAGGGTGTGGGGGAAGCGGCTGAGGCGCTGCTGCCAGTAAGCCAGCAGCGCCTCCAGGCGCTGGCCCTGCAACAGGCGGCGCTGCCACAGCACATAGCCGCCATACTGCACGGGCAGCGCGGGCAACGCCGGCGCCTGCCCGCGGCTGTAGGCGTTGTAGAGCCGCGACAGCTCGCGGCGGAAGATGTTGATCGACCAGCCGTCGGAGATGGCATGGTGCATGTTGAACAAAAAGAAGTGGTCGTCGTGCGCCAGGCGCAACAGGGCGGCGCGGAACAAGGGCCCTTGCGCCAGGTCGAAAGGCTTTGCCGCATCTTCGGCGGCCAGGCGGGTGGCGGCGGCTAGCCGCTCTTGGGGGGCCAGATGGCTCAGATCGACGATGGACAGCGCGGCCGGCTGCGGCTGGATAAACTGCAGCAACTGGCCGTCTTCCTGGCGCAGTGTGGTGCGCAGGCTGTCGTGGCGCATGGTGATGTCCTCGAGCGCGCGCTGCAGGGCGCCGGCGTCTAGGTGGCCGCGCAGGCGGTACGCTTTCGCTAGGCTATAGACCGTGCTGTGGGGGTCCAACTGCTGTAGGAACCAGAGGTGTTCCTGGGAATAGGAAGCGGGCAGCGCGGTCTGGCCTGCCTGCAGCGGTTGGGGCAAGAGGGCGCCTTCAATGACGCCGTGCGCCTGGGCGCTTTGCACAATGGCCGCCTGTGCGGCCACGGTGGACGCGTCGAAAAAGTCGACTAGGGTCACGTTGACGCGAAATTCTTGCTGAATGCGCGAAACAAGCTGGGCGGCGAGAATGGAGTTGCCGCCCAGGTCGAGGAAGGGCTGGTTGGCGGCCACCGTGGGTAGCTGCAGCACCTCTTGCCACAGGCGCGCCAGGGTTTGCTCGACGCCGGTGGCGGGTGCTTGCAGCTCCTGATCGCCGCCGTCTGTGAGCCATTCGCCGGTGAGCCCCAGCATCTCGGCCAGCGCCGTGCGCGGCGGCTTGCCCAGGTCGTTGCGCGGAATCTCGTCGCGCAGCAAAATGCGCCGCGGCGTCTTGAAGTCGGCCAGGCGCTGCGACACATAGCGCCGCAGCTCGGCTTCGGTGAGCCCTGGCTGCGTGGGCACCACCACCGCGGCGATTTCTTCGCCCAGCGCGGGATGCGGCACGCCAAAGGCCACGGCCTGCTCGACGCTGGGATGGCTGGCCAGCACTTTGTCGATTTCAAAAGGCGAGATTTTCTCTCCGCCGCGATCAATCAGCTCTTTCAAGCGGCCTTCGATAAACAGGTAGCCGTCTTCGTCCAGGCGGCCTAAATCGCCGGTGCGGAACCAGCCGTCGCTGAAAGCGGCGGCGTTGGCCTGGGGGTTGCGCAGATAGCCGCTCATGACCGTGGGGCCGCGCACCACAATCTCGCCTACCTGGCCCACGGGCAGCAGGGCGGCCGCGGCGGGAGCCATGATACCAATTTGCGGCCCGGCGGCGGGCCCGACCGAGCCCGGCTTGCGCCGGCCCGGCGGCAGCGGGTTGGCTGCAATTTGCGAACAGGTTTCTGTCATGCCGTATACTTCGATGACCGCCGCACCGAAGAGCTCTTCCAGGCCAGCCATCAGGGGCGACGGCAGCGGCGAGGAGGAGGAGCGGATGAAGCGCAGGCTGCGCGGGATGTGCTGCTCGTAGGTGGAGCGGGCCACGATGGAGCGGTGAATGGCGGGCACGGCCGTGTACCAGGTGGGCTCAAAGTCGCGCAGCCAGTTGAAAAAGTGCGGCGCGTTGAAGGCGGGCGCGCAGACCACGCTGCCGCCGGCCAGCAGCGGCGCCAGCGTGCCGGCCATTAGGCCGTGAATGTGGAACTGGGCCACCACGTTGAGGCAGCGGTCGGCGGCGGTGAGCTGCATGGCGCGCGCGGCGCTTTGCGCCGCGTGCAGCAGGTTGCCATGCGTCAGGGGCGCCAGCTTGGGCTGCGAGGTAGCGCCGCTGGTGTGCAGCAACAAGGCCACATCGTGCGGCGCGGCGGCAGCCACAGGCGCGGCGGGGCCCAGGGCCGGCCCCGCCAGTTGCAGCATGCCATCCGCTGCGGGCATAAGCTGCAGAAGGGGCAGGCCCTGCTCTTGCGCCGCTTCACGCGCGCCCGGCGCTGTGCCGGGCAGGGTTAATAGGGCGCGCGCCTGCAGACGCTGCAGATAGGCGGCGCTCTCGCCAGCGCGGTAGGCCGGGTTGAGAGGCGCGGCGATGGCCGCGGCCGCCGCGGCCAGAACGGCGGCAATGATTTCTGGGCCGTTGGGCAGGGCCAGGGCGATGACGTCGTCGCGGCCGAGGCCCAGCTCGTTGAGCTGTTGGGCCAGAGACTGCACCTGCCGCCACAGCAGGTCGTAGGTTACACCCTGGCCGCCGGGGGCCAATAAAGCCGGGCCTTGCGCGGCAAGGCGGGCGTGTTGTTGTAAGATTTGATAGAGTGATGTGGTGGGCTGCACGGGCGTCGTTCCTTGGAAGTTAGCAGTTAGCCGGCAAGGCGCTAGCAGTCTACCATGCAAAGTGTAAGCCCGGCAAAGAGCAGCCGGGTTTGCGACAGGCGGCTGCTCTGGGGCAAAGGGTGAGATGACGATGACCGAACGCGTTTTAGTAACAGGAGGCCGCGGCACGCTGGGGCGCCAGCTCACGCCGCGCTTGCAACAGGCCGGTTATGCCGTGCGCCTATCGGGGCGAGGACTGCGGCCGGCGGACCTCGACCCCCAGATTGAATGGGCGCAGCTAGCGCTGCAAGAGGCCGCCGGCTGGACCGAAGCGCTGGCGGACGTAGACGTGGTGGTGCACGCCGCTACCAGCGCCTTCAGCAAGGGCGCGGACGTTGCCGGGACGCGCCATTTGTTGCAGGCCGCCAGCCAGGCGGCGGTGGCGCATATCGTCTATATTTCTATTGTCGGTGTCGATCAGGAAGGTTGGTCCTACTACAGGGACAAGCTCACCTCGGAGCAGCTTATCGTGCAGTCGGGTGCGCCCTTCACCATTTTGCGCACCACGCAGTTCCACGACTTCGTGCACCTGCTGCTCGGCGAGCTGTTTCTGCGCTACCGCATCGGCTTTCTGCCCACGGCCTGGCGTTTCCAGAGCATCGATACCGGCGAAGTGGCTGACCTTTTGCGTGAGGCCGTGCAGCGCGGGCCTGCGGGCCATTTGGCCGATGCCGGCGGACCGCAGATTCTGACGTTCCACGAGATGGCCGGGGTGTGGATGGCGGCGCGCGGCAAGCGCCTGATCATCCCTGTGCCCTTTCCTTTTCATATCGGTAAACCGTTCACGCTGGGCCACAATCTGGCTCCTGAGCGCCGCGTGGGCCAGCTCACGTGGGCCGACTGGGTGCAGAACGCGCTGATGCCGGCCGCGGACCGCGAGCAGGCGCAATAGAGCGGGGCTCCCTGGCTGAAGCACATTATTTATGCATCAGAAGATTTGCCCGGATCTGCTTCGTTCTGTATGGTGGTAGCGCCCTTTGACCGCAACTATCGTTAGACTTTGATACCTGCCATATCTTCTGGCGGGCAGGCTCGACTTATCATTTACAGGAGATCCTTATGCAACGCGTGTTACCCATTTCACGTTATCGTACCCTGCTCATTGCCGCCGCCCTATTGGGCGTGTTTTTGTTTGTGGCCGTGCGCCAGGCGCTGGCCCATGAGACGCGCCAGGTTGGGCCGTATACCTTGGTGGTAGGCTTTGCCACGGAGCCGGCCTTTGAGGGCCAGATGAACGGCGTGCAGCTTCGCGTGCGACAGGGCGAGGGCGACGAAGCGCAGCCCATCGAAGGCGTGGAAGAGACGCTGGAGGTGGAGGTGACGCACATTGCCAGTGGCGTGTCGCAGGCTATGGCGCTGCGCCCGGTGTTCGGCGATCCGGGCCATTACCGGAACAACTGGATCCCCACCGCGCCGGGGCAATATCGCTTCCGCTTTTTCGGCACGATCGGTGATTTGCAGGTAGACGAGACGTTTGAGTCGGGCCCGGGCACCTTCAATCCGGTGGAACCGGCGTCCGCGCTCTACTTCCCTGAGAATGTGCCCGCCGCGCGCGAGCTGGAAGGCGTGGTGCGCGGCGCGCAGGGCTCGGCCGAAGAGGCCCTGGGCCTGGCGCTGGGCGCCGGCGAGCAGATCGCCAGTGCGCGTACACTGACCATCGTAGCGCTTGTGTTGGCCATCGTGGCCCTGGTGGTGGCGGTCACGAGCTTCATGGCGGCGCGCCGTCGTTAGGCGCACGGCATAGAGCCGAGAACGTAAATTGCTATGAGTGGTCGTCCATTCACCATGCTGTTACTGACGACATGCTCCCTGCTGTTGGCAGCAGCCCTCCTGGGCCGCGCAGCCACGGTTCGGGCGCACGCTTCTTTCCTGCGCGCCGAGCCGCCGCCCAACGCCATGCTGCCGGATCACACGCACCTGATCACTATCTGGTTCACCGAGCCGCTGGAGCCGCAGTTCAGCGAAATTCAGGTCTTAGATAGGCAAGGCCAGCGCGTGGACAGCGGTAACAGCCACGTCCTGGAAGACGAGCCGATGGCCATGAGCGTGTCGCTGCCCACGCTGCCCGACGGCACCTACACCGTGGTCTGGCGCAATGTGTCCACGGTCGACGGCCACACGCTGCGCGGATCTTATGTGCTCTCGTTTGGCCACGCGCTGGAAGGCGCGGCCGTGGAAGAAGCTACGGCGGTGGCCGAGAGCGCGCCCTTTGAATGGCTGGCGCGCGGCCTGGTGTTGTTGGGCGGCCTAGCGGTCGCCGGCGGCCTGCTGTTTGAACGGCTGCTGATCCGGCCCGTGTTTTTCAAGCAGGCGGGCCGGGCGGCGGACACGGCGGCCTTGGGCGCCCGGCTGCTGCGCCGTATACGGCGCGTGATGTGGCTGGCCCTGCTGCTCTTCGCCCTGGGCTCGGTGTACCAACTGGCGGGTCAGGCCATGTCCCTGTTCAACGTGCCCCTCTCGGAGCTGCAAACGCTGTATATGAGCGTGATCGTGCGCACAACCGATTGGGGCGGCCTGTGGCTGTGGCGCATGTGGCTGTTTGCCGTGGTTACCATTTACATGGCGGCCAACGCGCTTATCGCCGCTCCGGTGGAAGACGAAGACGTGGTGGGCAAGTTCGCGGCGACGGTGGCGCTGGCGGCGACGCTGGGCATGCTGTTGACGATCAGTCTGGCCAGCCACGCGGCGGCCATGGGCCCGCTGCGCGCCGCGGCGCTCTCTTCAGACTACCTGCACTTGCTGGCCTCGGCGCTGTGGGTGGGCGGCCTGTTCCACCTGGCGCTGGCGGCGCGGCCGCTGCTGCAGCTAGAGTCCGCAGAACGTGGCGCCCTGCTGGCCGAGATTGTGCCGCGCTTCTCGACACTGGCTCTGCTGAGCGTGGGCACCCTGATCATCACCGGCCTGTACAGCGCCTGGGCGCAGGTAGCCATTTTGCCGGCGCTGGCCACGCCCTATGGCCTGACGCTGATGGGCAAGCTGGCGCTGTTTGCCCTGGTGCTGGCGCTAGGCGCCTTTAATTTGCTACGTGTGAGCCCCCGCCTGCAGCGCGAGCGGCGCGCGGGCGGTTGGCTGCGCCGCGCAGTGAGCCTGGAGGCGATGCTGGCGCTGGCCATTATCCTCATCGTGGGCGCGCTGACGCGCATGGAGCCGGCGCGGCAGGTGGCGGCGCGCCAGGGCATCGGCCAGGAACGCGCCTTGAGCTTCTCGGATACGGTGGAAGGCGCGCAGATTGACCTGGACATTGAACCGGCGCTCACGGGCATGAACGAAATCAGGGTGCGGCTGCAGGACGCCCTGGGCCGGCCAATCGGCAATGCGTCTGAGGTGGCGGTGGATCTAAGCTACCTGAGCGCGGACCTGGGCCCCACGACGCTGGTGGCCCAGGCCGGCGACACGCCGGGCGAGTATATTGCTTCGGACGTGTTTATGAGCGTGGCCGGAGAGTGGCAGACGGCCCTGCTGGTGCGGCGGCCCGACGCCTTCGACGCGCGTACAGCGTTCCGCTTCGACGTGCGCGCCGGCCAAGTGTTAGAGGTCTCCACGGTCACGGGCTTTATTTTGTGGGGCATTGAGCTGATTTTGTTGGGCCTGCTGTTCGCCGCGGTGTCGCTGCCGCTAGGCGGCTGGCGCACGAGGCGAGGCCTGACGCTGGCAGCGCCCGGCACGCTGGCGCTGGTTGCGGGCATCGGCATTGCGCTGGCGGCGCCCTACTTTAGCGCGGCGGCGCACGCCGTTCCCAGCAACCCCTTCCCTCCCAACGCGGAATCGGTGGCCATCGGCGAGCAGGTGTATACCAACGCCTGCGCCTCCTGCCACGGCGACGCGGGCCTGGGCGATGGCCCCGCGGGCCAGGGGCTCATCCCGCCGCCGGCGGACCTGGTGTTCCACGTGCCCCTGCACCCGGACTACGAGCTGTTTACAACGATTGAGCAGGGAAAGCCGGAGTCCGCCATGCCGGCGTTCAGCGAGCAGTTATCGGAAGACGAGATATGGCACGTGATCAACTATTTGCGCAGGCTGGGCGATTAGAAGGGCCTGTCTGGCGTGGGGGCGGCTTTCTTACCTGATTGAAAAATTGAACGATTGTTCGTTTTAACATTCGGAAATTTTTCGCCCTAGCCGGTCATCTTGAACGGGTCAAAGGCTCTGGGAATGTGCCGCAGGAGATGCTTGGCGGCCTCAGTATGACAGGTCTTGCGGCTATAATGATGGCACAAGACAAGCGAGGTTGGTTCGACGTCAATCTTCCGGCACAATCCGGCGGCGGGCGGGGCGTGTGGGGATTTGCAGGGCGCCGTTTTCGATGGACTCCAGCGAGGCGTGCAGCAGGAAGCGCACGAGCTCGTTGATGCCCACGCGCTCGGTCTCGGCCAGATCGGCGATGTGATCGACCAACTGTGGGGTCAAGAGATATGTCTTGCGCATCAGGAGGTTGTTGCGCGGTGAGCGGGCGCGGCGGCGTTCCACTTCTTCCCGGCGCTGCGGAGCGGCTCGCCGTGCGGACGTGGCGCGGCGGCCCGTTTGGGGCTCCTCGTCGAGTGGCTCATCGCGCAGCGGGCCGGTGATGGCATCGCGCCAGCCGGGCCGCGCCCCCTGCTCCTCTGCTTGCGCCGATAGTTTGTTAGCTAGATCTCGCTTACGGGCCACGGTTCATTACCTCCCTGGCCAGCGCCTCGTAGGCGATCGCGCCGGCGCTCATCGCTTCATATTCGCCCACGCTCAGCCCATCCAGCGTGGCTTCGGCCACCCGCACGTTAATGGGAATCACGGTCTGGAACACCAGGTCGCCGAAGCGGCTGCGCGCGGCGTCTTCGATGGCCGCCGTGAGCGAGTTGCGGCGGTCGTACATGGTGAGCACGATGCCCGTCAGCCGCAGGTGCGGATTGATCTCCTGAACCTGCTGCACGATGGACAGCAACTGGTCCAGGGCTTTATAGGCGTAAGGATGCACCTGCAGCGGGATCAACATCTCACCGGCCGCGGCCAGGGCGTTCACCGTAAAGAAGCCAAGGCTGGGCGGGCCGTCGACGAGCACCACGTCGTAGCGCCCGGCCACAGGCTGCAGCGCTTTGCGCAGGCGCGTGTTGCGGTCGATGGCGTTAATAAAAGCCAGCTCGGCGCCGGCGAGATCCAGGTTGGCGGGCAGCAAGTCGAGGCCCGGGCGCACGTTGACGATGGCCTGCGCCGCGCCTTCGGGCTGGCTCATGGCATCATAAACCGTGGCCGGCGCTTCGCCGGGATCCAGGCCCCAGCCTGTGGTCAGGTTGCTCTGGGGGTCCAGGTCGACCAGCAGCACGTTGTTCTGCGCGCGCGCCAGCTCTGCGCCCAGGTTTTGCACCAGCGACGTTTTGCCCACCCCACCCTTCTGGCTGACGACTGCAAAGATTCGGGTCATGTTGTTCCTGTGCTCAGCGTAGTTGGTCCTGTTGAGACCGGACAGGTTCTGCAAACCTGTCCGGTCTTCATCGGTCAGTATACAGGGGTTTCCATGTACACGCAAGGGTAAACGTTGGTTTACGGAAGTGTACATATGTACACTCGTGCACGCTATCGCGATGAAGGTTGGAGCGCTGCAAAGGCCACTCATTGGGGCGCAGAAGGGAGCAAGCCGTGGCGCTGCGGCGGCGAGGCCAGAACGGGACATATTATGGCGCTGGGCTCCGCTAGAGGCTAATTTACGCGGGTAAATTGCGGCGTTTGGGTAAGAGATAGGGGTGGGGAGCTAAAATAAGGCTGCATGGGCCAGATGGCCCGAAATTCCGCCTTGGCTGATGAGGCGCGGCCGCAGGGGCTTGGGCGACGTGTTGGATAGCCTTCCAGCTTGACGTGCGCGGCGTATGGGTGATGTGTACATGTGTACACCTAAGGTTATCCTAGGTTACCTCTGTATGCATAAGTACGTCTTTGTACCCATTGTGGTGTTGGGCAGCGCTTAGGGTGATGGTGTGGCGAGCGCGGTAGGGATAGCGCGACGACATGGCAGGCCAACGTGCTGCTAATCTCGCCACATTTAAGAGCCTCTGCTTCTGGGGGGTGGGCTAGAAGGGGAAGAGCAGGGGCAGGAGGAGCACCATGGCCAGCAGGGCGATGAGCATCAGCGGGGTGCCCACGCGCACATAATCGCCGAAGGTGTAGTGGCCCGCGCCCATCACCATGGTGTTGGCCGGCGTAGCCACGGGGGTCATAAAGGCCATCGAGGCGGCCACGGCTACGGCCATCAGGAAGGCGTATGGCTGTACGCCCAACTGCACGGCCGCGGCCACGGCCAGCGGCGCCACAATGACCGCCGTCGCCGTATTGGAGATCAACTGCGTGGCCGTCGCGGTGAACAAGAAGAGGCCCACGAGCACCGCCAGGGGGCCAATGGCGCCCAGTGACTGCACCAGTCCCTGCGCCGCAAGGTCCATCACGCCCACTTTTTCCAGGGCCGTACTCAGCGGCAACATGCCGGCGATCAGAAAGATGCTGCGCCAGTCGATAAAGTCATAGGCTTCGTCCATGGTCAGGCAGCCGCTGAGCACCATCAGCAGGCCGGCGATCAGCGCGATAGCCGTTATCGACGTTATGCCGGCAATCATCGCCGCCACCATGCCCAGCAGAATCAGCAGGGCGATGGTCGCCTTCTGCTTGCGCGGCGCTTCGACCATCGCTTCGGGCTGGCCAATGACCACAAAATCGCGCCGCCGCCGCTTTAAGGCCGCGATGTGCTCCCAGGGGCCCTGTACCAGCAAAATGTCGCCAAAGGCCAACCGCGTGCTGGCCAGATCCAGCGACGTCGGGCCGCCGGGCCGCTGGATGTTGAGCACCGTCAGCTTGTAGACCGTGCCAAACTGCTCTTCGACCAGCGTCTTTCTGAGCAGGCTGGAGCGGCGCGGCAGCACCACTTCGGCCACGCCCACCTCGCGGTCGATGATCGCCTGCTCGTCGTCGGCCGCCGCCGGCTGCACGGCCAGATTCCAGCGCGCGGCGGCGTGCACCACGTCGTCGGCGTCGCCCTTGACAATCAACAGGTCGTCCACCTGCAGCACGATGTCGCCGGTGGCGCCGTTAGTCAGCTCGGTGACCGCCTTTTCCAGGCGGTCCGTTTCATGCTGCGGCCCGCGCGCAAACTGAAACGCGGGCCGCGGCTGCTCGGGGCGCAATATTTGCAGGCCCACCACGCCAAAGTCGTGGCCCAGGTTGGTCTGGGCCAACGTTTTGCCCACCATACCCGAGCCGCGGCGCACGCGCAGCCGGAACAAGTGGTCGGGCAGCTTGTATTCGGCCAGCAGCTCTATGGGTGTGGGTAGCCGCTGCGCGTCCACCTGCGGCCGGCGGTCTGGCAGCAGGCGGCGGCCCACCATGGCCATAAACAGGATGCCGCTGGCGCCCAGAATAAGCCCCATGGGGGTGAAACTAAAGAAGCCAAAAGGCCGGAAGCCGGCGGCGACCAGGGCGTCGCTGGCGATGATGTTGGGCGGCGTGGCGATCAGCGTGCTTGCGCCGCCTAACGAGGCCCCAAAAGCCAGGGGAATGAGCAGGCGCGAAGGGCTGATATCGGCGTTGCGCGCCAGCACAATGGCCGCCGGCAGCAGCACGGCCACGGTGCCCGTGGTGCTCATCACCGAGGAAAGGGCGAACACGGCAATCATTAAGACGACAATCAGGCGGCCTTCGCCGGCGCCGGCAATGGCCAGGATGCGCCGGCCGATGGCTCCCGCCAGGCCGGTGTTCATCAGGCCGCCGCCCACGATAAACAGCGCGCCAATGGTCAGCACCGCTGCGTTTGAAAACCCTGCCAGAGCTTCCTCGGTGGTCAGCAGCCCGCTGACCATTAAGAGCACCACCACGCCCAGCGCCACCACGTCGACGCGCACTTTATCGCTGACGAAAAGGGCCACGGTGGCCACAAGCAGCGCCACGGCCAGCCACATGTCAAGCGTCATCGTCCAAACCCCTCCTCAAGCTCTATAGCGACAGCAGCAGAGATGGGAAGCATAATCGATTCTGAGCGCCGCGCCAATGTTGGCCGCGCGGGGGCACAATCCGGGATATAAGTCGCGGCCGGCGGCGTGAGGCGGCGGTTGTTTCTGTTAGAATGACTCATAAAGTGTCGCCAACATGATGGATGCCGCCCATGGATATGCCAGATATCGACTTGCTGCCCTTACTCAGAAACTTCTTGAAGCTGCTTACGGCCCTTGTGATTACCTTCCCCGTAGCCTGGAATCGCGAGCGGCGCAGCCGTTCCGTGGGCTTACGCACCTTTCCCCTTGTGGCCATGTCGAGCTGCGCCTTTGTGCTGGTAGCGGCCGACGTGGTGGGCCTGGACCAGCAGGACGCCCAGGCGCGCATCATCCAGGGCCTCATGACGGGCATCGGCTTTGTAGGCGGCGGGGCCATTCTAAAGAACGACGACTCGGTAAAGGGCACGGCCACGGCCGCCAGCATCTGGGGCACAGGCGTGATCGGCGCCGCGGTGGCCTACGAGCGCTACGAAATCGCCGTCGTCGTGAGCTTCCTCATTTACGCCCTGCTGCGCGTGCTGGAGCCGATTAAGGCGCAGCTAAGGGATGAGGAGGATGACGGGGACGGCGGCTGATGTAGGCGGGCTTCGAGATGCGCCAGGCTGGCCGGCGGTGATGCGGTGTGCTTACCAGGCGTGGCCTAGCGCGCAAATACGGGCGGCTACGGGGATTGACAGGAACGGGTTCATTCTGCTAATATGTCGTTGAACGACATATCCTCTGTCTGTGCCAGGAGCAACATGAATCCAAACGAGCCGTTACCCCTTCAGGAAGCTACGTTCTTTATCTTGCTGAGCCTAGCGCAAGCGCCGCGCCATGGCTACGCCATCATGCAGAGCGTGGCCGAGCTGAGCGATAGCCGCGTGCAGCTCAGCACGGGCACGCTTTATGGCGCGCTGCGGCGCATGCTGGACCTGGGCTGGATCGAGCGCTTTGACGAGAAGACGGAAGTGGTGGAGGGCCGCTTGCGCAAGGCCTACCGCGTCACCGAAAGCGGCCGCAAAATCCTCAATGCCGACGTAGCGCGCATGCAGGCGCTGGTCTCCATAGCCCACGCCAGCCTCGCCTGAGATGAGCCACTTCGCCGCCTTCACACGATGGCTGCACGCCCGGCTGCTCAGCCTCTACCCGCGCCGCTTCCGCCAGGAGTTCTGCGAGGAGATGGCCGATGTCTTTGGCCAGGCTGCAGAACACGCGGCCGGCGACGGCGCGCGGCCGCTGCTGGTTCTGCTGGCGCGCGAGCTGCGCGACTGGCCCGGTAGTTGCCTGCGCGAGCACCTTTACGAGCGCAAGCTGCGCGCGCCGCAGGGGCGCCAGGGCCCTGTGATCGGCGCTTGGGGCGCCGCGGCCGCGGCCCTGCCTTTCGTGTTGCCCGCCGCGGCCCTGCTGCTGACGCCGGCCTCTGGGGCCTTGTTCCTTTCCTTGCCCGCGGCGGCTATCATGATGCTGGGGCTGGCCTGGTACCGTCACTGGCCGGGCTGGATTGCAAGCTGGCTGGGCGTGCTGATCTTCCCGGCGCAAAACTGGCTGCCTGCACTGCTGCTTGGGCCGGGCTATTTTAATCAGCCGGTGCGCACGCTGGCCTCCTACTCCGTGGATAATGCGCTGTTGCCCCTCTTCTGGTATGCCATCCTCTACCTCATCGTGCGGCGCTGGCCGCGGCACGGCGTGCTGGCCTTTCTTCCTTTTGTGATCATCCCCTGGGCCTTCTACATGGAGTTCGCCTCCGCGGCGATGTCGGCCCTGGTCTACGGCGGCAGCATCTTGCTGATTGCCGCCCTCGCCGCGGCCATCGCCCTGCAGCGACGGCCCGGCGGCGATGTGTGGCTGCTCTACCTGGCGACCCTGCTGCCGGGGGGACTGCTGACCCTTGGCGCCATCTTCGTTAGCCCGGGCATGGAGAACGCCGGGCAATCTTTCGCCGGCAAGGTGCTGGAAGCCATTGCCCCCTTTGCCGCCATCCTGCTGCTGGCCAACGTGAACGCCGCGGCGCGCGAAGCAGGGCGCCCGGCGCGGCGCGCCGCCTGGCTGCTCACCGTTGGCCTGCTTGTGGCTTTCGGCGCGCTGATGGCCTTGCCGCGTTTTGTTGGACCTTCCTTTTTTGAAGACCGCCACATCGAAATCACCACTGTGGCCGCCGCCCTGTGGCTGGGCGGCCTGCTGCTGGCGCTGTGGGGCGCCTGGCGCTTGTATGGGCGGCTGGCGGCGCTCACGCGCCGCCACTTTGTCGTGCTCGCGCTGCTGCTGCTGACCCTGCCTTTTTTGCAATACCCTTCTTACTTGTCCTTCCAGGTCGGTTCGCTCACCTATCGCCAGCGCACGCTGGCCCATCTGCGCGAGCTGTTGCCCTCTTTGGCCATCGCCGACGCCGTCATCAGCGTGCTGGGCGCGGCGGCCTTACTCTGCTTGCCCTTTATGATCGTTCATTTGCGTCGCCACACGTCCGCCGCTGCGACCGGCACGGCGGCGTCCGCCTCCCTAACTGGTGAAGCGGCGTCTGCATCCCCGACCGGCGAGGCGGCGGCGGGCGCTTCTGCGCCAGCCACACGTTCACCGCGCTCACGGCGCAGGCCGTATCTCGTGGTCGCCGCGCTGGCGCTGCTGATCGCCGCCGGCGCCTTCTTTGCCCTGGTGTTCCTGCCGCTGCAGCTTGAGGCCGAGCCGTATACCAGCCAGTTGGCCCTGGGTGACCTGGACGGCGACGGCGACCTGGACGCGGCGCTGGCCAACACACGGCGGCTCTTGCCCACTGCCGATAACCGCCTGCTGCTCAACGACGGCGCCGGCGCCTTCAGCGCCAGCGGGCTCGATGTGGGGCAGGGCGGCACCGACGTGGCGCTGCTAGACGCCAATGGCGACGGCCGGCTGGACGTCCTTTTCGGCGGCATGGCCGGCGTCTTGCTGTACGGCGAAGTGGACGGCCGCTGGCGGCAGCTCGGCGTTGGCGGTATGCCGCCATCGCCCGGCAGCGGCGCATCCCAGTTTTACCTGGCCATAGGCGATCTCAACGGCGACGGTTATCCAGACGTGTTCGCCGCGGCTTGCTGCGGCACGGGCGTGAGCAACTATCCACACCCAATGACCTGGAACCCACCGGCCAATCGTGTGCTGTTTGGCCAGGAAAACGGCCTTACGGGCAGTGGGCAGGCGCTGGGCCACCACGGCAGCCAGGCCGTGGCCCTCGGCGACCTGGACGGCGACGGCAGCCTGGACGCCTTCGTGGCCAACAGCCGGACCAGCGGCGAGCCACCGCAAGGCGACGCGCCGAACGAAGTGTGGCTCAACGCTGGCGACGGTTTCTTCCGCGATAGCGGCCAGCTCTTAGGGCGGCAGCGCAGCCATGCCGTGGCCCTGGGCGACGTGGACGGCGACGGCGACCTGGATGCCCTGGTGGGCAACGAAGGGGCCGACGAGCTGTGGTTGAACGACGGCCAGGGCCGCTTCTCGCTGGCGCCGCAGTCCTGGAGTAAGCGGCGTACGCTGCAGGCTTTCCTGGTGGACTTGGACGGCGACGGCGACCTGGACGCGGCCACGGTGCATGAGCTGGCCACGTCGTTTGCCTGGTATCGCCAGGCGATCATCTGGTGGAACGACGGCGACGGCTCGTTTAGCCAGGAGAGCCGGCGCATCCGCCTGCGGCCCAATGCGGCCGTGGCCATTGGCGACGTCACCGGCGACGGGCGACCGAACATTGTCTCCGGCGCCGTGGACACGGTGACCATACACTTCCCTTAAGCGGCGCCGCCGCATCGCGCACATCCTGAAGTAGGTGTTTTCCCCCTCACTTAGTAGGGTACTACCCCATTGCGACAGCCTCGCCAGCATCTATCATAAAACTAGCTGATCACCATGGTGAGCAGCCACATCAATGCAGACGAGCGCCAACCTTCGCCGTTAAAAAACGAGAGCCGTAAGGCGTCCAGGGCTGGCGCTGCCATTCAAGTCCCACCACACAGTATCGACAAACCGGAACGGTAAAACAGTACAGTAAAAGGAGAAGGCAAGTGTCCCATCACGATTCCCATCTCACAAGCGAAAGCACCAAGCACGACAACGGCGGGAGCGATTCAGAAATGCGCCGCAAGGCGCAGGAAGCCGCGCAACAGGCCGCGGAAAAAGCGCGCGAGACGGCCGGCGAGGTCGCCGGCCAGGCCCGGCAGCAGAGCCGCGAGCTGGCGCACAACGCCAAAGAGGGCGCTGTTTCCATGGCCGAAACGCGCAAGGGGCAGCTTACGTCGGAGTTACACAACATCGCACAGGCCTTCCGCACCTCTGGACAGGAGCTACAGTTTGAAAGCGCGGCCCCCACGGCCAACTACATCAACGCCATTGCCGAGCGCATCGAAGGCGCCAGCTCCTATTTAGAAGGACACAGCGTCGACGACATCCTCACCGACGCCGAGCAATTTGCCCGCGAGCGGCCCGAGGTGTTCCTGGGCGCAGCGTTTGGCGTGGGCTTGCTCATCTCGCGCTTCTTTAAGAGCAGCGAGCGCAACCTGTATTCCGGCGACTACAGCCACGGCGCGCAGCGTTATAGCGGCGAGCATTACGGCGGCGAGATGAGCCGCAGCCGCCTGGATTACGGCGTCGGCTTGCAAAGCTCCAACGAGCAGACCAGCATGAGCGGCGCCGGCACGCAGGGCATTGGCGCGCGCGAGTACGAGGTAACCCCCGTGGAAGGCGGCGGCATGCCCGACGAGGATACCCAGGACGACACCAGCGCGAACCGAGGTGATGACCTATGACATACCCCAGACGAGAACCATTACGCGCCGGCCAGTGGCCGGATGACGAAGCGGCTGAGCGGCGCCTGCACAGCGCCCACGGCAACGGCGACCGCGCCCATGCCCAGCCGTCGCTAGGCGAGCTGTTTAGCGACCTGTCGCGCGAGACGCAAACCCTGATTAACCAGGAGCTGCAGTTGGCGCGCCTGGAGCTGAAAGAGAACGTGGCCGGCGTGGGCCGCAGCGCGGCGCAGATGGCCATCGGCGGCGCCATTGCTTACGCCGGGTTTATTGGCCTGATGCTGGCGGCGATTTACGCGCTGTCACAGGTGGTCGAACCCTGGCTAGCCGCTCTGATCACCGGCCTGGTGGTCGCAGCGGTGGGCGCCTTGCTGCTCTTTAGCGGCTACAACGCCCTGAAACAACTGGATCTCACGCCGCGCCGCACGGTGGCCACCATACAGGAGAACGCCCAATGGCTGAAACGCGAACTCAGTTAACCGACGACGGCGCAGACGATCCGCAGCGCCTAGAACAAGAGATATCCAAGACGCGCAGCGAGATGGCCGGCACAATCAACGCCATTCAGCAGCGGCTGGAACCCGAACGGCTCAAAGAAGAAGCCGAGCGGCGCGTTGAGCAGGCCGTGGAGCGCGCGAAAGATAAAGTGGAAGACGCCACAATAGGGAGATTAAACGATATGACTGAACGAGCGACAACAAAGGCCGCCGGCTGGCGCGCCAACATGATGAGCACCATTAAAGACAACCCCGTCCCGGCGGCCCTGGTGGGCATTGGCCTGGGCTGGCTGCTTATGGAAAGCTCCAAAGACAACGGCTACGATGACGCAGACCGTTATCCGCGCAGTTACGGCTACGCCCAGTACGGCGGGTATGGCTACAGCGACCGCGGCTATAGCGACGCCGGCGCCCGCAGCGATGAGATGCGCTATGGCATGGGCGGACAACCGCGCCAGGAGTCTGGCGTGGCGCAAAAGCTGCAGCACGCGCGCCGCGAGGTGGGCGAGAAGGTAGACGAGCTGGGCAACCGCGTGGAAGAGACCGTCGATGATTTGCGCGAGCGCGCGGGCCACGTGCGCGACGAAGCAATGGAGCGCGTGGAAGAAACGACCGACGACCTCCGCCATCGCGCCGAGCGTATGCGCGACGACGTGGGCGAGCAGTGGCACGAGCTGCGCGACGAGGCCGCCACGCGCGCGCGCCAGATGCAGCACACGGCCCGCAGCCAGGGCCGCCAGGCCACGCGGAGCGCCCAGAACCTGCTGCGCGAGAACCCGCTGGCGGCGGGCGCGGCGGCCGTGGCCCTGGGCGTTTTGGTCGGTTGGGCCCTTCCCAGCACCGAAACGGAAAGCCGCATGGTGGGCCACTATCGCGACGAACTGGTGGACCAGGCGCGCTATGAGGCGCAGAACATCGCCGAGCGCGCGCAGTCGGTGGCCGGCGAAGCGTTTGGCGAAGTGAAAGAAGAAGCCAAAGCGGCGGCGCGCAAGACGGTCGACGAAGTTCGCGAAGAAGGCAAGCGCGCGGCGCAGCGTGTGACCGAAAACAACGCCTAAGAAGAAGGCGAGTCAGATTTGTGAAGAAATAAGACCAGTCAGGTTTTGGAAACCTGACTGGTCTTTTATCTGCCTTATAGGAGATGAGCGATGGAGATTATTGGCGCTGTATTTTCAGACGAGAGCATTCTCAACCCCACGCTGCAGGCCCTTGAAGAAGCCGGCTTCGAGACCTATATGGTCTTCGGCGCGGACGATTTTTCGGGAGAGCCAGACATGGACGCCTACACCCACTCGGCCACCCGCCAGCACACGCCGGCAGGCTCCGTGAGCGGCATCCGCGTGGATCCCGATACCGAAATCCCAGACGACCCCAGCACAGAGACGGTGCGCGATGAGCTGATGAGCCTGGGCCTGACGGCTGCTGAAGCGCGTGACTTCGTGGAAGCGCTGCACGATGACCGTCTGCTGCTCCTGGTACCTACGTGGACCGGCAAGAGCGACACGGTGGAGACGATCATGCGCAGCCATAGCGGGCGCGGCATCCGGCGTATACACCCCGAAGATAGCTTCCCCGAAGAGCTATGGCGCCCGCGGCAGCCGGACTAAAGCAACCGAGGGGCGATCAGCGCCAGTAGCTTTTGCGCCCGTAATGTTCATAGAGCCGGTCCTCATAGTCGCGCGTCAGGCGGCCGGCTTCTTCATAGGTAGGGCTGCGCTCGATTTCTTCGCGGGACAGCGTGACGCGCGCATCCTTGGCGTCCCAGTCGAAATAGTCGATCCACTCTGGGGCAATTAGCAACTGCCGGCCCGCCAGCCAGTTTGAGGCGTCGATGACCATGTAGCGAATGTGCCAGTCGTTGTCGTCGACCATAAAGTCGGTGACCAGCCCCACGTCGCCGCCCTGCGCGGCCACATTGTAGCCCACCAGCTCGTTGGCGCTGCGCAGATCGGGGTCGCCCGCCGGCTGCACGTTATCATCCTTCACGCTCTCCGGCTCCAGGCGCGTGGGCGGGGCCATGGCTGCGCCGGAGGTCACTTCGATGCCTAGGGGCAGCGACATCCAGTAGTTCGGCCAGTCGTAATGCCGATGCACGGCTTCTTCTAGCTGCCGCGAGACAGGCTCCGCCAGGTCTACGTCGGGGCTGTTTTTCACCTGCTGCCTGGTTAGCTTCACAGGCAAGCCTTCCTGGTCTGCCGCCATGGGGCCGACCGACGCGGGCAAAATTAATACCTCGCGCCCCTTTAACCAGTTGCCCGCGTTAACGACGAAGTAGCGAATGGTCCACAGCGCGTCGTCAAAGAGAAAGTCTTCCACACTACCAATTTCGCCGTCCGTGGCTTCGATGCGCATTCCACGCAAATTGTCTAACGTCCGTAACATCGCTGAAACCTCCAAGTGTTAGAATGGCTGATGCTGCCCATGCTAAACGGTGTGCGGCGACGGCACATGTGAAAGGGGACATAGGCAAGATATAAACGCGGATACAACCGTAGGTTCGTAGGAGCGCGATTTATCGCGGCGGGAGTGGGCAATGAATTGCTGGACTACGAGCCTTCCGTGCGTGTTGCGGAAAGTTTTTCGCTGCGCCCGGGTGTGTTCAGGGGGTGGGCAGGAGGGCGTTGGTGAAGGCCTCTTCTACCACCACGCCTTCGGCCAGGGCGTCGTATTGCCACAGCATGTCGGCCAGCGCCTGCCACTGTTCCAGCGTCTGCCAGCCGAGGCCGTGCGCTGCGGTGACCGCCGAATGGAAATCTTCGAGCTCCGTATCCAGCATAAAGCGCATGTGGGCAGCGTCGGCGTCTGCACCGGCGTATCGCATAGTGATAGAAACAGCCTCGTCGCGGTGGGCCTCGGCGTAGGCCATGCCGCGCAGCGCGCCGCGCATAAAGGCGGCCAGCATCTGCGGCTGACTCTCGACCAGCTCGTCGGTGGTCACATAGACCAGGCCCAGGGTGGGCACACCGTAGTCGGCGGCCTCCCACTGCACCAGCTCGTAGCCCCAGCCCTCGATGAGGTTGGGCTCGTTCGATTTATACACGGGGTAGACATCTACCACGCCCTCGGTGAGCACCCGCGGATCGAAACCCACGTTGACCAGGTCGATGTCCGCTTCGGCGAGGCCCACGGCTTCGAGGATGGCGAAGACGTCTGGCGGCGGCGTGCCCTTGAAGCCGACCGTGCGGCCGCGCCAATCGGCGGGCGTGCGCAGGCCGCTCTGGGCCAGGGCCACGTAGGCCTGCTGTCCGCGCTGGCCCACCAGGCCAATGGACACGAGCGGCAGGCCGGGGTCGGCCCTGCGCTGCAGCAGCACGGCGGCGTCTTGCGTGGTCACGTGCACCTGTCCGGCGGCCAGCAATTGCAGATGCTCGCCGCCGCCGGCCGAATGCTGCACGTCGACGGCCAGGCCCTCTTGCTCGAAAAAGCCTTTCTCCTGGGCCACATAAACGCCCACGAACGGTAAGTTGGCCTGCGGTTTGAAGCCGGCCATGAAGGTGAGCTGCATGGCACCGTCGCCGGCGGCGTTGGGTGCGCGGCAGCCGGCCAGGCCCAGGGCTGCCAGCGCAGCCAGCGCCAGCGCAGCCAGAAGCAAACAGCGCCAGGCGGCGCTTCTCAGGCTCTTCATGCTAATAGAACGCCTCCTTATGCCAGGCGCTGCGCCTTTGCAGCAGGGCCACGGCCTGGTAGACCAGCGTGCTCATGGCCGTGAGCACAAACACGGCGGCAAATAGCGAGGGCATATTCAGGTTGGTATAGGCCAGCCACATGGCGCGGCCCAAGCCGCCGGATGCGCCCATCCACTCGGCGACCACGGCGCCCACCAGCGACAGCGGCGCGGCCACGCGCAGGGCGGCAAAGAGGTAGGGGCGCGCGCCCGGCCAGCGCGCATGCACAAAAATCTCGCGCGGCGAAGCGTCTAGCGAACGCATCCACTCCACGATGGCGGGGTCGGTGGCCCGAAAGCCGCTCAGGGCGTTAATCAGCACCGGAAAAAAGGTGAGCAGCGCGGTGACGATGACCTTGGGCGCTGCGCCAAAGCCCAGCCAGATGGTGAGAATGGGCGCGATGGCGATGATCGGCGTGGACTTGAGCAGGATGGCCAGGGACATGACGCCCTGTTCCAGGCGCTGCCAGAAAGTGATCAAGACCGCCAGGCCTATGCCCACGGTCGCGCCCAGCGCCAGGCCGCCGACGGCCTCCAGCAAGGTGACCCAGGCCGCAGCCAGCAGGCCGGCGCCATTGATCGCCAGGTAGGCCAGCACGGCCGTTGGCGGCGGAACGAGATACACCGGCGTGCCCGTCAGGCGCACGGCCAGCTCCCAGAGGGCCAGGGCCGCGGCCACCAGCACGAGGCCCATGGTCACGCTGGAAGCGGGCGCCCGGCGCGCCCGAATCGGTTCGTAGTTGGGCGATCTATCGTCCGGAGGCGGGGAGTGAACTGCCGCACTACGAACCTTAAGAGCGTTACGGGCCATTTTCGTATCCTGTTGCATCGATGTGAATGGGCCGGGCATCTCTAGCCTGGGGCGTGCAATAGGGCGCGCACCTCGCTCAGCGTTCTGGCGAAGGCGGCGCTGGTGTCGTCGCGGGGGTAGGGCAGGCTCACGGGCACCACGCCGGCGATGGTTCCCGGCCGGGGGGTCATCACCACCACGCGGCTGGACAGGCGGATGGCTTCGTGGATGTTGTGCGTAACCCAACAGACCGTCGCGCCAAAGCGGCGCCAGAGGGCCAGCAGCTCCTCGGTCAGCCGCGCCCGCGTCAGCTCGTCCAGGGCGGCGAAAGGCTCGTCCATCAGCCACAGCGGCGCGCCGGTGGCCAGCGCGCGCGCCAGGGCCGCCCGCTGCTGCATGCCGCCCGACAGAGCCGGCGGGTACACGGCGGCGAACTCCTGCAGGCCCACCAGCTCCAGCAGCGCCTCAGGCGGCAGACTGCCAGGCGGGGGCTGGGCCGGCGCGTTGAGGCGCAGCGGTAGGGCCACATTTTGCAGCACCGTGCGCCAGGGCAGTAGCGAGCTGTTTTGCGACATCCAGCTAATGCCTTTGGCCGAGCGCAGGGCGTGCGGCGGCCGCCCAGCCACCTGCACCTCGCCGCTTGTGGGCTGCAGCAGGCCGGCTACCAGGCGCAGTAGGGTAGATTTGCCGCAGCCGCTGACGCCGATGAGGCTCACAAACTCGCCGGGCGCAATGGCCAGGTTTACCTCATGCAGGGCCAACAAGCGGCCATCAGGCGCGGGCGAATGCCCGTTCTGGCGCTGCGTGTCGAAGTGGAAGGAGACGGCGCGGAGCTGCACGGCCACGGCTTCGGCGCTCATGCTCGGCCCAGGCCCTGCTGGCCGCTGATGCGCTGCGGCGTCACGCGCACCACGTCCCAGCCGGCGGTCGCGGTTAACTCGGCGCGCTCGCTGGCGCCGCGGCCCAGGTAGCGCGCGGCCAGCCGGCGTCGCAGGCCCTCTAGGCCGCCCGGCGCCAGCTCCGGGGCAATGTTTTCGGCGCGGCCCTCGATAAAGGCGCGGCGCAGCGGCGGCCACGGCTCATCGATGGTCAGCGAGACGCGCTGCGACTCTTTGACCAACTGTTTCCAATAAGCCCCCGGCGACGCCGCCAGCCAGACGTATTGGCCATCCCATTCATACCACAGCGGCAGCACGTGCGGCGTGCCGTCGGCGCGCACGCAGGCCAGCCGCGCGCTCCAGGGCCCCTGCAAGAAGCGCGACAGCTCCTCTTCGCTGAGAGGACGGTTGGGCCCCAGCGGCTCGCCAAGCGCCCAGCCAAAGGGCTGGTACACGGGCGCGCCTAAGCGAAAAGAGAGCCGCGCCGCCGCGCGCCTCACTTCGTATAGTGACTCGTCTTGTAACTCAGCCGTGCAGCGGAAGCGGGGGATGAGCGCCTGCAGGGCAGCCACGGGCTGCACGCCGTCGGCGCACACGGGGCAGGCCAGCTCGACCGTCTCAGGCCCTTCATAGCGCGCGGCGCCTTCATGGCGTATGCGCGCCAGGGTTTCTTCCAGGGCGGGGGCAGGGGGCCCTTCGGCCGGCGGCGGGCGGTTGTGCGCCGGGCGCGCGCCGGCCAGCAGCAGCAGGCCGGCGGCGCTGTGCACGGCGCTGCGGCGCTCGCCGGGCTGCAGCACGGCGCGGACCTGGCGGCGGCTTTCGCGCTGCGCCAGGCTCACCACCTCCTGGCCGTCTAGCCAGTAGAGGGCCACGGTCTCCGCCGGGCGGCGCAGGGCTTCGTCGTCGATAAAGGCGCGCACCAGGCGGCCCAGATCGTCGTGACGGCCGGGGGCCAGTGCCCAAAGCGCGGGGCCCAGGCGGTAGCGGCCACGATTATCGACTTGCTCGACATACTGGCGGGCCTTCAGGGTGTTCAGCAGGGCAAACAGCGCGCTGCGCGAGAGGGCCAGTTGTTCCAACAGCTCGGCGGCCGTGAGCCCTTCAGGCTCCGCGCCCAGCGCTTCCAGTAAATTGAGGGTGCGCTCCGCAGCGGGCACACGCCTAGAATAGTCCATGGCTCACCTGAGGTGTGGTCCAGAATAGAAGACGGGAATGTAGTATACTGGACTTAGGAGGGTGAGCAAATAGAGTAATTTGGCAAATCGGCCAACGTTTTATGCCAGGCAATCTACCACACGGTCGTACAGAGGTTGCGTTAGACGGGGCGTGCTAGGTGACGACAAACCGCTTCAGGAAAGCGGCCTGCGCTTCGTCGGTGCCGATGAGGATCATTTTGGAATGAGCGGGCATGGGCTGGGTGGGATCGGGGTTGACGATGGTGTCGCCGCCGCGCTCGAGGGCCACCACCGTGGCGCCGGTTTTGCGCCGGATGTCGGTTTCGGCCAGGCTCTTGCCCACCAGACTTTGGGGAATGTCCACGGCGAAGGCGTCGAGGCCTTCGGAGACCATCAGGATATTGCTGCGGCTCAGCAGGTTGATGATGGCGTCGGAGCCCATGGAGGCATACGACAGCACGAAGTCGGCGCCAGCGCGGTGCAGGGTGTTCACATTGCGCGCCAGCCGCGCGCGGCTCACGAGCTGCACGTCGGGGCGCAAGCGCCGCAGATAAATCGTCAGATAGATGTTGGTATCGTCGTCGTGCGTGGTCACCAGCACGGCGGGGGTCTGTTCGATGCCCGCGGTGATGAGCACCTCTAGCTCGGCGGCGTCGCCCAAGACGTACTTGTCCGGATCCGTAATGCGTTCGGGCATCTGCTCGACGATGCGATAGTCCAGGCCCTGGCGCTCCAAGAACTCGCCGGCGGCGCGGCCCACGCGCCCGCCGCCGATGATGATCACCGGCCCGCCAGGCGCAGCCGCCTGGCGGCAGACCTGCTGCTCATACTGCTGCAACTGCTCCTCGGTGCCCGCCAGCACGACCATCATCTTTTCTTCGACCAGCGTATCGGGGTGCGCCGCTTCAAAGACGCCGCGGTCCCACATGCCCAGCACGGTGACGCCTGTACGCTGGCGCAGGTGGCTCTCGCGCAGCGTCTTGCCGGCCAGCATAGTCTGCTGCGCGGTGGCTTCGGCGATGAACAGATCGCCAAACTGGCCGATCACGTGCACCACGGACGAGCCGCCGGCGATGCGCCGCGCCAGGGCCTCGCCCATCATCTTGCCTAGCTGCAGCACGTGGTCGCAGCCGGCTAAATAAAGGATGTCGACGGAGGCGGGATAAGAGGCGGTGGCCACGATGGGCGTTTTGTCGCTCACATCCTGCACGGTGAAGGCCACGTTGGTATTGAGGCGATCGTTGCCCGTGACGGCGACCAGGGCCGCGTTTTCCACGCGCACGCGGCGGTAGGTTTCGGGCAGATCGAGATCGCCGCGCACCACGTTGTAGCCCAGGTCGCTGAGCCGCAGGGCTTCCTCTAGGTCTGGCAACAGCACCACGTAGTCGTAATCGTACTGGTTCAGCTTGCGTATCAGCAGGTCGGTGACGGGATCGTGCTGCACAATAATGACGTGGTTGTGCGTATCCTCGGGCAGCTCGGTGCGCGTGCGCGCCGCTTGCTGCGCGCGCATCCACGGCGCATAGAAGAACTCGATGAAGGTAAAGGGCAGCAGCACCAGCAGGAAGATGATACCGCTGAACAAGACCACTGTGGAAAACAGGCGGCCCAGGTCTGATTGGAAGGTGATGTCGCCAAAGCCCAGGGTAGACATCACGGTGAGCGTCCAGTAGAAGCCGGTAATCCAGCTTTCATCGCGCCCCTCGTAGGCCATGAGGACGGGGAAGAGGGTGCTGTAGAGGGTGACCAGGATGGCCAACACGCCCAGGAAGCGCAGGAGCGAGCGGATGCTCACGCGGCTGGCGCGATCGCTAAAGAAGTGCAGCAGCAAGGAAGGTAGAAATTTCATAGCGGGTTCGCGGGCATCGCCGCGCAAGTGTTCTGGCCGCGTTTAAAAGGGCACATCGCCGCTGCCGGCGATCTGCTGCCACCACTCGGTGAGAAAGGCCATAGCTTCGTCGTAGCGCGCCGCCGGCAGCAGCTTGTAGCTGGTGATGCCAAATTTGCCGTACAGTTGTGAGTAGACGCCGCCATACTCGTTGCGGCCGCTGCGCTCGCTAAGCTTATAGGCGATGGCCTTGACCGCCTGGCTGATCTGCTGGGCCTGCTCTTCGGTGACCGGCTCGCCGGGGCGGATGCGCTCTTCCAGGGAGACCACGCGGGCCGTGACCTGCGCGATCTCTTGCTCGGTGTGGCCCACGCGGCGGTTGAGCTCGCGCTGTTCGCGGGCCAGGTTGATCAGGGCGTAGCCCAGCTCTTCCACCTGTGACAGGGCGTCGGGCGCGGGCGTCTGGAAGGCGTTGGCCAGCACCTTGTAGCATTCGCGCTGATAGCGCAGCACACGCTCGCGCAGCTCTTCTTTGACCCTGGCGGCGTCGATGCCGAACAGCCAGCCGTTGAGGAAGTCCAGCGGCAGGCACATCATTTCCTGCGGTCCGCCGGCCGTATCGAGCACCACCATGCGCACTTCTTCGCGCAGCACCAGGTCGCGGTTAAGGCGCTGGCGCTGGCCGCGCCAGTCGATGCCCAGGAAGTCGACCAGGGGCCGCACGGGCACGTAGACGCCCTTTTGCGAAGGGGGGTGTATGACGATCCCCCCTTTGATTTCATCGCCATAAAAGTCGACGGTTCTTTCTTCAATGGGCACTAGGGCCTGTGAGCTATCGGTCATCGTGTCGTGTCCTGGCTAGAAGGGATGGTTGTTACGACCACGCCTTGCTATCACGTCCAGGGGGAACTATATCACAGTTGGGGCCGATGAGAGATATGGGGCGCTGCTCACAAACTTAGGGTACGGTGCTCTACCAACGCAGCCCGCACCTCAACTCCCCTCAAGCAATCTGACCACTGCCCGGCCACAAACCACACAATGCCCTTCCAGTAGCAGATTGCCCTTTTGAACCCGTCCCTGGTAGTCGATGATTGTCGTCGCCTTGCGGCAGTGCGCGCACCACGCATTCTGCAGGACGCGAGCTTGCGCCTCCGCCGGGACAGCCGACCACAAGCGCTCCGCCGGTCCCGTGAGACTTGGCCTGGTAGCCAATGCCGGAACGATCCAATGTCCGTGCCACGCGTAGCCATGCTGCAAGCGCCGGTTTACTTCGTTCACGCTGAATGCCTCAGGATCAAAGTCGCCGCCAGACCATTCCATAAACGCATCATGCTCTTCATCATCCGGGTTGCCAAGCGCCTCCAGAAACCGCTCATAGCCCCACGCGCCGCCAATATCCTCCGGCGGGCGGGCCCGCGCCCCATCTAGACAACGCGGATAGCGTGCGCCAGGCTCCAGCGGTAAAATCGCCTCCAGCGTCAGCTCGTGTCGCCAACTGTCGCCAAAGTCATATTCGTAAACGAACGTCGAGCCCACCTTATGCACAAAATCCATCAACCGCGCCTCGTAGTTGCTCACGCCGTCCTCTTGCCATTCGAGCAGAATCTCCTCGTCTGCAATCATTGTTTCGCCCACTTCAAACAGGTGCAGGTGATAATTCAGCCAGCCCATCACCGCCTGTAACGTCAGATGCAGGTCAATAAAGCGCTTGTGCCTATACACTTGAATCCTGCGCCACACCGGTGGTTCGATATCCTGTAACAGCACCTTCAACTGGTACACGGGGCTTTGCGCTTCATCCATCACCGGTCCTCCGTCCGATTCATCAACCCAATGGCTTTGCCTGATGACACATGCATCGGGCATGATACCCAATCTGGGAGTCAAAGGACATGACCCTAACAACCATTTGTCGGTACCGGCGCCAATTGAGCGGTTCTGACCCTTGGATTAAGATTATTTTATGAGCCGCATATTGCAGGCAATAATCGCGCTGGTCCAACGCGGCGAGGTGCATACCTCGGCGCATGGCTATGACGAACTTGCGGCCGACAATATTGTGGTCCGTCAGGAGAAAATCATGACCAGGCGACAGATCACTAAACTTGTACACGAGGGAAAGTACACTACACTACGACCGGCAGCACTGCGGCTGAGCAGCTCATTCACGATACGTCTCGTCCCGACCCGACAGCTCTGAAAAGCTGTCGGGTCGGGGCGTTTCAGGGAAGGGCAATAGCGTCGGCGAAGGTGACGCGGTAGCCGAGGTTTTGCTGGGCGGCGCTGGTCGCGGTGGGGGCAAGGCCGGGCAAGTCTTGCTGGCCCATGATGTTGACGACGTCCTGCCAGCTCTGGCCGTCTGTCAGGTATAGCTCGGCTTCGAGCACGGTGACCCGCAGCGGCGACGGCAGCGGGTTGGGCAGGGAGAGCGTTCCCTGCCAGGTGCGGTCGGTATCGCTGCCGGAGGCGGGTTGGAGCACGATGGCGGAGAAGGGCTGCCAGCCGGCGTCGTCATTAGCGTCGGCGTCGCCGAACTGGCGGCGCTCCAGGCGAGCGACGACGACGGAGGAGCCTGGCACGGCCACGTCCTGGTTGAAGTAGCCGGGGCCGCTGACGGCGATGGGGAGGTCGCCGCCGGCGACGGCGTTGTTCAGGTCGTAATCGACCTGGCGATGGGGCGCCAGTTGGATGAAGTCGGAAAGGACGACGCGGGAGAGGTGGGCGCCGTCGACAGAGGTAGGCTGGAAGCGGGCCAGAGCCAAGCGGACGAAGGGGAAATAGCCGCGCCCGACGTCGAGGACGATATCGGAGAACCAGAGGCCGCGGCTGCTGTCGTAAGCAGGGGCGAAGCCGGCGACATCCGCGGTGGTGCTGGCGATCTCGGCCAGGCTCAGGTTCGTGTCCGTCGCGGTGGGGTTGGCGAAGTCGCCGAGGGCCAGGGGAGCCAGCTCGGCGGCGCGCCAGAGGGGGTCCATGCCCCATTCGCTGGTATAGCGCCTGAGCGTGTCGGCGTCGTCGCTGTCGAGAGGGACGGCCGGTGGACGAAGCAGGACGCCCAGCAGCTCGCCGTCGCCGGACGAGAACCAGGGGCGTTCCAGGTAGACGCGCAGGCCGCCGCCGCGGCGGATACGGGTGCGGACGCCGCCGGCTTCTGATTCACTCCAGCTAAAGGTAGGAAGCAGGTAAAGCGGGCGCGGGGCGTCGGGACGGGAGCTGTTGGGCACGTCCAGGTCGATGGTCAACGGCGCTTCGGCGGGCAAGGGCCGGACCAGGTTGTCGGTGTTAGCGACGACGGCCGGCGGAAAGTGCTCGCGGAAACGGGTGGAGGCGATGGGCCGGTAGGTGATATGGTGGTATTTGGTGTCGCCGAGGACGTGGCGCACGGTGGCGGGATTGTCCATGGCGGCGAGAATGCTGGCAAAGGTGGGGGCGTCGTCGGCCGGGTCGGGCAGGATCAGCTCGGCGACGTGCATCTCCTGGCCCACGGTGTCGACGTCGGGCTGATTGGTCGGGTCGGCCGGGTCGTCGAGGGGGTCGGCCCAGTTGGCCCAGAGGTCGACCTTGCCGCTGCTCTTGGCGTCGACGGCGAGCGTCCCATCGAGCGCGGCGTCGGTATCGCCGACCTGCCGGGGCGGGTTGACGGCGAGGGCGCTGATTTGCGGGATGGCCAGCGGCTGCTGGACGGCATGGACGAGGAGCAGGGTGCGGAAGGGGAGGTGCAGCCAGTTACGGCCGCTCTCGGCGTCGGCGCGCAGCTGGGCCAGGTTGGCCGGGCCGGCCTCTTCGGCCCAGCCCCAGACGGCCATCTGGTCGAGGTCTTCCGGCAGGAAGTAGGAGCAGATACGCACTGTAAAGCTCTCGCCCTGAGGGACCTGAACGGAGAGCAGTCGATTGACCGCGTCCCATGCCGGTAGAGCGGGGGCGTCGCCGGCCGGCAGCCCGGTGATACGCAGGCGGAGCGGTTGGGGATCGGGCCAGCTGCCGGCGAAGGGCAGCCGGTTGACGTCGCCGGCAACGTCCAGAGGGCCCATGCCGGGCAGGCCGAGCAGCAAGACGCCGCGGGCAAAGGGATCGGGCAGGTAGGCGACGTCGAAGGTATCGTTGGTCTGCAGCCAGTAGTCGCGATTCTGGGCCGGGTCGGTTATCTGCTGCACGCCGGGGATCAGCTCCAGGGCGTCCGTCGCCAAGTTCAGGCGATGGGTGGTGGAGGCGGCTTCGCGGCTGGCGAGGTCGTAGGCGGCCTGGTCGCTGAGCATGGCGGGCGCGCCGTCGAATTTGCCGTGGCGCTCGGCCATGAGCTGCGCCGTCTTGGGCGGGGCGATGTGGCGCTCGCTCTGCTGCATCGTGATTGTGGCCGGCGGGTCCTCGACGGTGGAGCGAACGGTGATGGTTTCCAGGGACTCGCCCTCTTTGGGCACTTCACGCAGCATGACGGTGGGCGGGCTGACCGGCTCGAAGCGGCGGAAGGTGAAGGTCGTGGTGATCTCCGGCTGGTCGGCGGCGAAGGTGGGCGAGGCGGGGGTAAAGACGCTGTTGCCGGCGAGATCGACGACGCGGGCGCGCAGGCGGTAGCCGTAACCAAAGCGCAGGCGCGGTAGGGAGCCGGGCTCGGCGCGGAAGCGGGTTTCCATCTTGAAGGGAGTAACGGCCGGATTGTCAGGGTCGCCGGTGGTGTGGTCGGGCAGAATGGCGTCGCCGGGCCGGGGCGCGCTGAGGCTCCAGCCGTCCCAGGTAAAGAGTGACTCGTGGGTGCGCAGGACGACGGGCGCGTTGGGGTCGAGAGGCTCGGTAGCGCCCATCTGCACGAAGCCTTCGTCAGCCTCGTCGGCGAGGCTGATGGTCGGGCCGCCGCCGGGCGGCTCCAGGAAGTCATAGGTTCCCCGGCGTTGGCAGAGGCTGCGCCATTGGGTCGCCTGGTCGTCCCAGACGTCGATGCGGTAGCCGCGCACGACATCCTCGGCAAACAGCTCGTCGTCAGGCGGCGGCGCGGGATCGCCGCTGGCCAGGGGCAGCACGGGCGAGCCGTCCACGGCAGCCAGGCCGGCGTTGAGCGCGTAGGACTTAACAAAGGTCTGGTAGAGCTGCGCCGACTTTTCGGGCCGGACGATGGAGATGCCGGCAGTCTGCAGGGCGGACAGGCCGCTTTCTCTGGGCGCGTTGGCCGGCTTTTCGTTGAGGGCGTAGACGCCGACGAGATTGGTGGCCATGTTCTGCAGCTTGATGCCGCCGCCGGCCACGTCGACCTGCTGCACCTGGAACAGGTTGGCGTCGCTCAGGCGCAGCAGCCCTTCGCTGATTTCCGGGTCGACCGGCCGGGGGCGGGCGATGAAGCGGTTGTCGCTGAGCCGGTAGTGCGTCCGGGGGCTGTAATGGGTGGTGGGCGTCGCCGTGGGCAGGCTGGGGATCACCCTGACGAGGCCCGGGTCGGTCGGCAGAGCGGCGGGCAGCGTAACCTCCAGATCGACGACGAGGCCGAGATAACGCAGCAGGTTGGGATAGTCGCCCAGGGCGGCAATCATCTTGTGGAAGTCGTAAATGGCAGCCAGGTCCGGCTCGGTGGGCAGCGCCGCCGATTGCACGCTGGTGGGCTCCAGAAAGCTTTTCAGATCGTCAAAGGCCTGATATTGCTCGCTCACTCCTGGGCTGCCACCCTGCCCGCGCAGCAAAGCGCCCAGGGGCATCAGCAGGCTGAGCAGGCCGAGCAGGCCGAGCTTTTGCAGGAGCCAGCGCAGAATGCGGAAGGGCAGGAGCAGGCAGCCTAGCAGACAGCCGGCGCAGCCATCCCCGTCGCCGCCCGGCTCACCCGGCTCCTCAGGCTCCGGCTCGTCAATGCGCACCGGGCCGCGATCCGGGTTTTCGGGCACGTAGGGCGGCTCTGGCTCGACCGGTTGGGCGATGTCTACCAGATCGGGGTCGTTGATGAGGACGCTGTCGGCTGGCAGGTCGAGGCCGGCGCCGTAGCTCGGGTCGGTCGCCGCGCGCGTATAGACGCCCTTGATCGTCTCGTGGATCGTGCTCGACGGGAAGGTGAGGATGGGCGTGCCGGAGAGGTCTGCAAAGACGAAGGGGATCACGTCGGTGCCGGTCTTAAAGAGCGACTGCCAGAGGTCGGAGCGTAGCCCGGCAGGGAGGACGTTGGCGGCGACGGTCGGCCCGCCGTCAAACTCGACCTGGAAGCTGGCCTGAGCGACGAGGGCGGGCCAGTCAAGGAAGTCGGGGAAGCTGCTGAGCTGCATCAGCGTGACGCTGGGGTCGTCGTTCCAGAGGCGCGGTGAGGCGAGGAGCGAGAGGCGCAGCGTCGTGCCGGCGGCGAGAGGGCCGTCACTGCCGTTGGGGAGGGCTGTCCAGATAATGGTTTGTTTTAACATATCTCACTTCCCGAAGTTACGGGTAATCGGCAAAGGCGTTGCAGTAGTGGGCCCAGACGCTGGGGGCTACCAGCTCGCGGAAGGTCGGGTCGGAGCCGGCGAACTCGCGCTCCATGGAGATGCTGACCGACGTGCTGAAGAAGAGGATCTCGATCTTCACGGTCAGCTTGGCCTGGCCCCAGAGCGCGCCGCCGTGAGGGCTGATGCCTTTGGAGGCGTAGGTGAGGCCGAGATAAAACTCGAGGGAGACGGTGATGATGCCCAGCACGGAGAGTGAGCCGTTGGCGCGGAAGTAGCCGGTGAGCGAGAAGTCGGCGCCGGCCTTCTGGAAGTAAAAGCCGGCCATCATCGAGGCTTTGCCGCTGGCGACGCC
>CAYLJW010000021.1:0-78187 GCA_964384155.1 uncultured Ardenticatenaceae bacterium | reverse complement strand
ATTCGCGAGGGCGGCCTCACCGTCGGCGCCGGTGTTATTACTAAGATCTTAGACTAGAACGTCGATTGGTATGGGGAGTGTATCAATGTGATACACTCCCTATAGTAAGGACCTATCATGGCAAAGAAAGCGGTACGCACGCATGTCATCATGGCGTGCACTGAATGTAAAGAACGAAATTACATCACGGAAAAGAACCGGCGAAACGATTCGGGGCGTCTGGAACTGCAAAAGTTCTGCCCGCGTTGTCGCTGCCACCGGTTGCACCGCGAAACCCGTTAGGCTGTCTAGGGGGTTAGCTCAACTGGAAGAGCAACGGTCTCCAAAACCGTAGGTTGCGGGTTCGAGTCCTGCACCCCCTGCTATTTTTCTAGATTCAAGAGACAGACGGACTTCTCTGCTCCTTCGTCGAGCAGAATATGAGGCACAAACAGCGTGGCAAATTCTAAAAGAGTTAAGCAGGCCGGTGAGATGAACCCCGTAGCCCGTTACATTCGCGAGACGCGCGGGGAATTGCGAAAGGTTACATGGCCCACGCGCGAAGAAGCCTGGCGGCTTACGCTCATCGTGTTGGGCGTCACCGCGGCAATGGCTATCTTCCTGGGCATAATTCTGGACGCTACCTTCTCCAGCGCGATCCAGTTTCTCATCCGGCAAGTCGTTGGCGCCTGAGGCCTCCTTGTCCAAAATTAGGAAGAGTGTGAGTTAGAATGGCCGACGAACTTGAACGGAATGTTTCCGAAGACGAAACAGTCGTCGAAGAAACAGAAGAGACAATATTGAAGACGGAGTCTGCGGACTCCGCCGGTGCGCCCGACGATGGACGGGCCTGGTACGTCGTTCATTGTTACTCTGGATACGAGAACAAGGTGCGCCACAGCATCGAGCAACGAATTGAAACCATGGGCATGCACGACCGCATCTTCGATGTAGTCGTTCCCACGGAAGAAGAGATTGAGATAAAGGACGGCAAGCGCCGTACGGTCGAGCGTCGCGTCTTCCCCGGCTATATTCTGGTGCAGATGTTGATGGACGAAGATTCGTGGTATGCCGTGCGCAATACGCCCGGCGTCACCGGCTTCGTAGGCATGGGTAATGACCCAACGCCGCTGCGTGCGGATGAAGTCGCCAAGATTATGAACCGTATGGAGGCTGAAGCGCCAAAGGTGAAGTTCAACTTCCAGATTGGCGAGAAGGTGCGCATTGGCACCGGTCCTTTCGTCGATTTCATTGGTACGGTTCAGGAAATCGACGCCGACCGCGCCAAAGTACGCGTGCTGGTCTCGTTCTTCGGGCGTGAGACGCCTGTTGAGCTGGACTTCCTACATGTCGAGAAAGTATAGCGAGGGCGCGGCTCGGCGCAGCTTGCTTGCTAACAGGGGCGAGAACATTCTCGCTCCTCTTTTTGTGAAGGGTAATTGAAATTTGGGCGCAGCGCGCCCATCATAATCGGAGGAGCCCGTCGGGCGTTTGCACTCCAGGAGTAAATAAGATGGCAAAAAAAGTAAAAGCGGTCGTAAAGATACAGATTCAAGGCGGCAAGGCGAACCCTGCACCGCCGGTCGGTACTGCGCTAGGCCCACACGGCATTAACTTGATGCAGTTCTGTAAAGAATACAACGCCAAGACCGCCGGTCAGGTCGGCCAGATCGTTCCCGTGGAAGTCACGGTCTTTGCCGACGGCAGTTTCACCTTCATTCTGAAGACTCCGCCCGCCGCCGATCTGCTAAAGAAGGCAGCCGGTGTTGCCAGCGGCTCGGCCGTACCGAACCGTGACAAGGTCGGCGCCATCACGCAAGATCAGCTTCGTGAAATCGCTGAAACAAAGATGAAGGATCTCAACGCGCATGACGTCGAGCAAGCGAAGAAGATCATCGCCGGCACAGCCCGCAGCATGGGTCTGCGCGTAGAAGATTAACTGGTAACCAGACATTTTTAATCACAAGAAGTAAAGAAGTGGGAGGGCTGCACGCCCGTTTGCACCACAAGGAGTAACGATGCCAAAACGAGGACGAAAGTATCTGGAAGCGGCTGCCAAGATCGAGCGCGACAAGACTTACTCGCGCAATGAAGCCGTCCGGCTGATCAAGGACACCGCCTTCACCAACTTTGACCCCACTGTAGAAGTCCATATTCGGTTGGGAGTAGACCCGCGCCATGCCGACCAGCAGGTGCGTGATGTTGTGGTACTGCCGCATGGCCTGGGCAAGGAAGTGCGCGTGCTGGTCTTCGCCGAAGGCGAAGATGCGCGCCTGGCTGAAGAAGCCGGCGCCGATTACATCGCCGACGATGAGATGATCAAGCGCATCCAGGAAGGCTGGGTCGACTTCGACGTGGCCATTGCCGTGCCTTCGATGATGGGCAAGGTAGGCCGCCTAGGCCGCGTGCTGGGTCCACGAGGCCTGATGCCCAACCCGCGAACGGGTACCGTGGCGCAAGGCGAAGACCTGCCCAACCTGATCGCCGAGACGAAAGCGGGCCGTGTTGAGTTCCGCGTGGACCGCACGGCAAACCTGCATGTGCCCATCGGCAAGGCCAGCTTTAGTGAAGAGCAGCTAATGGATAACCTGAACTATCTTGTGGACGCCGTAAAGCGCGCGCGCCCGGCCGCGGCCAAGGGCAACTATATCCGCAAGATGACCATCGTGAATTCGATGGGCCCGCCCATTAAACTGGACGTGATCGAAGCAACCGGTTAAAATAGGCTGCTGTTGTTTAACAACCCGTAACATCTCTACCAGAGACAGTTGGCGCCCAGGTGCATCGCACCCAGGGCTTAATCGAATGCCAGCCGAGGTGGGGTTCCGAACCGTGTAGATTGAGGTGAGCTCGCGCTGCGACTTGCCCCTTTCCTTGCGATGAACATGAATCCTCATATCGGCCTGTCCGGTATGAGGATTTTTTTATGTAAGGGCCTAATTCCTGAAACGAGGAGGTGATCGTTCTTGGCTATTTCTAGAGAAAGAAAAGAAGAGTTGGTGGAACAGTACGTCGACTTGCTGAACGAGAGCAGAGCCGTCTTTCTTGCCGAATATACCGGCGTGCCCGTCGCGCAGCTTGAACGGCTACGCAGTGAAGTGCGCGGTGTGAATGGCGCGTTCCATGTCACGAAGAACAGCCTGTTCATCCTGGCGCTGGAACGGAGCGGCAGGACCGTACCGCAAGAGTTGCTGATGGGCCAGACTGCAGCCGGTTTTGCCCTGGGCGAGCTGCCCAGCATGGCGAAGACGCTTGTCGATTTCGCCGACGACATGGATCAGTTCAGTCTGAAGGGCGGCTTTATGGACGGTACGCTGCTTACGCCGGAAGCAATCGAAGCCATGGCGAAGCTGCCGACCCTTGACGAGCTGCGCGCCACCATCATCGGACTCATCAGCGCGCCGGCTCAGGGCGTGACGTCTGCTGTGGCCAACGGCGTGCGGCAGTTGATCAACGTGGTCAACGCCTACGCAACGCAAGAAGATGCTGCCGAAGCAGCGTGATAACCAGAGAATTAACGATAAGCCTGAGGTATTCCTAACGGAGGATTTTTAAGATGGCCGATTTAGAAAGAATTGTGGAAGATTTGAGCAGCCTGACCCTGCTCGAAGCTGCCGAGCTGACCAAGATGCTCGAAGAGAAGTGGGGCGTCAGCGCCGCTGCTCCCGTGGCGGGCATGATGCCCATGGGCGGCGCTCCCGGCGCAGTTGAAGAAGCTGAAGAAAAGACAGAGTTCGACGTTGTCCTGAAAGAGGTTGGTCCCAAGAAGATCAACGTCATTAAGGAAGTCCGCGCGCTTACCAACCTTGGCCTGAAAGAAGCCAAAGACGTCGTAGACGGCGCTCCCAGCACCCTGCTGGAAGCCGTGAACAAAGAAACAGCAGACGACGCCAAGAAGAAGCTGGAAGAAGCCGGAGCGGTCGTCGAGATCAAGTAATCGACGCCACCATTACGATCCGTCGTTCTTGCGCCGGGTTATAGCCCGGAGCAAGAGCCACAGAAAAAAGGCCGGTCAGCGCAGTTGCCCGGCCTTTTTCATTACCTGTATCTGCTATGCAACTCATTCTCGCCTCGCATTCGCCGCGGCGCCGCAAGCTGGTCGAGCGCCTGGGCATCCCTGTTCACGTCGTTAGCGCCAATGTAGACGAAGACAGCCTGGACCAGTCGCAGCCAGCAGACTACGTCGTGCAGACCGCAATCTTGAAAGCAGAAGCGGTCGCGGCCGGATTTCCGGCTGCGCTAATCATCGCTGCGGACACGACCGTGGCCATCGACGATGGTATCCTCGCCAAGCCACACGATGACGCTGAAGCCACGGCCATGCTTCGGCGCTTGCGAGGCCGTGCACACCAGGTGCATACCGGCATCGTCGTCTTTCAGCCGGCCGGCAGCCGGCTTGAGACCTCCGTTTGTAAGACCGATGTGACCATGCGCGATTACAGCGACGACGAGATTCGCCACTATGTGGCCAGCGGCGACCCCTTTGATAAGGCTGGCGCTTACGCCATTCAACACAGGCGCTTCCATCCGGTGGCCGAGATTCACGGCTGTTATACCAACGTGGTGGGCCTGGCCATGTGCCACCTGTGCCGGCTCTTAAAGCGCTTTCAGGTGCAGACGACGCTCACAGTCGCTGCGGACACATGCAAACACCAGGATTGCGGCTTGTGCCGGGCCTTGATGTCTGCGGATGAGCTCTAACGGCGCCGTCCGCCGCTAGTTGCGCGAAACAAGAACCGTATAACGCGCCGGATCATAGAACACCTCCCCGACGAGAATTCCATACAACCCCGTTTCGGGCAATACAACGTTGCGTAGCTGCTCGGCTCCACCGCTGCCGGCCCGGTCGACGCCACCTTCCAGCAACTCTCCCGGCGGCCCAAACAAATCAATCAGCAAATCGCTCTGATCCTGAGGTGACACATTTACCGTGACCACTTCTCCTTGCTGCCCGAAGAAGAACCAGAACTGATCCGTATCAGCGGCCAGATTGCCGTTTGCGCTGGTCCCGTAAGAGAGCATACCGGCAAAAATGAAAGGGGAATACTCTTCGTCACTACTGTTTAACAAGAGCAGCGCATAATAGGTTGTCGCGCCTGCGGCCTCGGCAATAAGCAGGCGATAAACGCCGTTTTCCGGCGCCTGCCAGGCTTCGATGCGCTCGATCTGCCCTGCCCCACTGTTATTCTGCTGGTGTATCCGGTTTCCTCGGTCATTCAGAATGGTAAGCGTGATGTCGGCGCTGCTTTGGGCGGCCACACTGATCGTAATCTGGTCGCCAGCGCGCACCTCGAACTCCCAGCTATGCGCCTCGTCGCTGCCCAGGCGGTCGCCCTCCAGATCCTGGATCGGCAGGCGGCCTTTGTCCACCGTCGAACCGCCGGGCGTTGCCGTGGCGCCTACCGTGGGCGTCATCGTGGGCGTCGCGCCGTCGCCTGCTTCCACGGTAGCCGTAACCGTTTCCAAATCGTCACTTTCCCCGGTCGCCGTTGCTTCCACTGTCTCCGTGGTTTGCGGAGTGGCCGTCGCCTCCTCTGGCGGCAGCGTAGCGGCGCTGCGCGTGGAGGTAGGCTGCGACGCGCCCGGCGTGGTCGGCGGCGTGGTAGCAGCGGGCGATGGCTCCCGGAGCGGCGTCCCCTGCGACGGGGGACCGGCGAACGTCGCCGAAGCGGCGGCCGTGGCCTCTCCTTCAGGCGTGGGCGCCTCAACACCGCCAACGGGCGTCAGCGTGACGCGGGCCACCGGGCTTGGCGACACGACATTCGTGACTGCCAGGTACCAGATGCGCTGCAGCGGCGCTCCTTTGCCGCAGCCCACTGGGCCACGCCAGAATCGCCACACACCGTCTACGGTCATTGTGATTCCCGCAGGCAACAGCTCGGGCACGAGGTTTTCATAGCCGCCGGCCGCCGTAAAGTATTCGCCCTGCGCCAGCCGCCACGTGGCAGGCGGCAGCCGCACCAGGCCATCACAGACGACCACCGGCGCGCGTCGCAATTCGCCGGTCACGCGGATAAAGCGCCCTTCATACGCTTCGGGCGCTTGCTGCAGCAGGTCGATGCCCACGGTCATGGGCGGGCCTGTGGGGATGAGCGTCGTGGTCGCTGGGCGGTGTGAAAAGATCCGGTTTGCGGCTACCGGCCGGCTGCATGCCACTATGAACAACGTTGTCACTGCCAGGAGTAAACGCCACACCATCGGTTGCTGTGCCTCAGCTTGTTTCGCCAATTCTAACAGATTTGAGAAAATAACCGGACAGCAATGGATTGATGTTCAATGGCTTTCGCGGTCAGACGATAAGGTGGATCGGAGTAGTTCGCCATGCATTACCACGACAGCATCTACGGCAGCGTACAAATCGGGGAGCCGGTGTTACAGGCTTTATTCTCTTCAAATGCCATGCAGCGTTTGCAGGGCGTGATGCAGCATGGCATTAGCGGCGTAATCGGTCTCACGCCGCCCATCACCCGCTTCGAGCATTCTGTGGGCGTTCTTCTATTGGTACGTCGTTTGGGCGGTAGCCTTGAAGAGCAGATCGCTGCGCTGCTGCACGACGTCAGCCACACCGCATTCAGCCATGTTATCGACTACGTCTTTGGCGGGCACGACAGCCAGAGCTATCATGACGAGGTCAAAGAGGAGGTGATGGCCCAGAGCGATTTACCGGCCATTTTGCAGCAATATGGTTTCGACTGGCGTCGCTTCCTCGACGACGAAGCGTTCCCACTGCTCGAACAACCGTCACCCCGCCTCTGCGCCGACCGCCTCGACTACTTTTTGCGCGACAGTATTGCCCTGGGTCTGGCCCACCAGCAGGAGGTAGACATGGCCCTGGGGAGCCTGACGATCTGCGAAGGGCGGGTGGCGACCAATGACCTCGAGGTGGCGCGCTGGTTGGCCTACACCTACATCGAGGCCGACAAAGCAAGTTGGGCCAACCTGCGCGAAGTCGCGCTGTATGAGCTCACGGCGCGCGCGATGCGCCGCGCCCTCGAAATTGACTTAATCACGACCATGGATTTGTGGAAGACCGACGCGGAGCTGTGGCACCTACTGTGCGCTAGCAGCGATCCGCTGGTCAGCAGTCATCTTTCTCTGGTAAACCTGAAGACGCAAGTGACGTGGGACGCCGCAGCGCCAACCTTCTGGGTCAGCACCAAGCTGCGCAGCATTGACCCCGACGTTTGTCTGAACCGTGGCCAAATGACGCCACTATCCGTCCTGGACGAAGCCTTTCGTGACGATCGCCAGGCTTACCACCGTGACAGAGCCGGGCGTTGGCCGATCAAGGTGGTCGGCGAATGAGAGAAGCAAAAACGCCCGTGCATGCACAAGAAACAAGCTCTCATGACGCACGAGCGTTTAACTGTTAGGAACGTCGAACGACTTAGCGGCGCGAGCGCCCTCCGCCGTAAGGGCTGTCATCACGGTCGCGCGGCCCGCGACGATCGCGGGGAGCGCCGCGATTTCCGCGGGCGCCACCGCCTCCGCCGCGCCGATCGCCAGAATCTTCCCTGGGCCGCGCCTCATTAACCTTAAGCGCCCGCCCATCTACTTCCGCGCCATCCAGCGCCTCGATAGCGCGCCCTGCGGCGGCGTTGTCCATTTCTACGAAGCAGAATCCGCGAAATCTTCCGGTTTCCCGATCATTAATCATTACCACAGAATCCACCGTGCCATACTCTGCAAAAAGATCGCGAACTTGATCTTCCGTTGCATCGAATGACAGGTTGCCAACATAAATTCTCTTTGCCAATTTGAATCTTCTCCTGTTTAAGATTCACGCAAATGGAGGGAAACCCAGACCATAGCGGAAATTATAAGCCGTAGCATTGTAACATGTTTCAGGGGGGCAACAAGATACCAAAAAGGTATAAATGAAGTCGGGACGGCTGGCGCGCTGCTGGCCATCCAGCGCGGCTAGTCGTCAGAGGAAGGCGGCGTCTCGGTAATGGGCACCAGTGTAGGCGTAGCCTCGTCCTCCTCTGCAGACGTCGGCGTGGCCGTGGGCGTGGACGGTTCGGTAGCCTCCAGCGTCGGAGTGAGCGTGACTGTCGGCGTCGCCGTAACCGTGGTGGTGGGCGTCGGCGTGGTCGTGGACGTGGCCGTTGGCGTGGGGGTTGCCGTTGGCGTGGTCGTGGGCTGCACCAGCGTCACCAGTCTGCGCGCTTCCAACCGCACCGGATCCGGCTCTTCCGTATAGGGGTTGTCGGGTCCAAATATGGTTAAGCGGATGGTGGCGGGCCCGGCGGCGCTGACGCCGGCCGTATCCCAGCGTCCCAGCAGGCCATTCTCTACCTGGTGCTGGCGCGGCTCTTCTATGGGCGCCCAGCCTTGCGGATCGTGGCTCAGGCCAAAGTCGAGAATGTAGCCTGTGTAGTTGGGGCCCAGCGCCGTGCCTTCTATGGCCACTTCGCCGCGCAGCTCTTGGCCATCGATGGGGATGTTCAGCGCTACACGCGGCCGCGGCGTGTTGGCGTCACATTCATTTTCGGGCGGCAACTGCAGGGGCAGCGAAATGCCTAGCTGCTGCGCCCAGACACGGCCGGCCGTGGTTTCTTCCAGCCAGCGGCGCACGTTCGAAATCTCGCGCGCTGCGACGTCTTCGCGCACGGCCACCTGCAGGTCGGCGAAGGCCGCCTCGTACACGGCTTCCGTGCAGAACTCATTCGCCCGCAAGCCAGTCCATAAGTCAACGGCCACGCGCTGCACGAGGAACTGCTCTGGCGGAAGTTGGTCGGCAGCGAAATATTCCGTAACGCGCGTTTCACACTCCGGCGCGGGCATCGCGCCAGACGCCGCGCAAATCTCCTGCTGCACCACATCGTTAGGCCGCGCAAACTCAGTCGCCGGACGGCCGGACAGATACGCGCGCATGTAGCTGTTCCAGATAGGTGCCGCCATGCGATACCCCGATTGCCCTTCGCCCACTGGCTGCGCGTCGGTATTGCCTACCCATACGCCGACGGCAATCTCGGCCGTATAGCCAATGGTCCATCCATCGCGCACGTCGAAGCGGTCCGAGCCGCTAGTGCCAGTCTTAACTGCCACGCGCTGGCCGTCGATATTCAGAAGGTTGTTTGCCCCGAATTCCGGCTGGCGAGCCTGATTGTCCGAGAGGATGTTGTTCAATAAGAAGGCGTGCGCTGCGCGCGCCACTTGCTGCCCCTGCGGATCTGGCGGCGCGTAGTCGGACAACAGCTCGCCGCGGCTGTTCTCAATGCGCTCGATGGCGTAGGGCTGATGGTACACGCCCTGGCTGCCGAGCGTGGCAAAAGCAGACGTCATGCGCAGCGGGCTAATCTCGCCGCCGCCCAGCGCCAGCGCCAGACCGTGCGAGCTGGGGCTACCCTGGTTGGCGCAGCCTTCATCATTCAGGAATATGCCGAAACGTTCCAGGTCGGCGATGAAAGGACAGACGCCCACAAACTCTAGGGCCTTCACAGCCGGCACATTGTAGGAGTTACCCAGAGCCGGGCGCAGGCGCACGGCTCCGTGAAATTCGTCGTCGAAGTTTTTCGGCTCGTAGGGCGGATTCGCGCCGTTGGGGAAAATAGTTGGGATATCCCATATCAACGTTGCCGGCGTCCAGCCTTCCTCGAAAGTCGAAAGGTACACAAGAGGTTTGATCGTCGATCCTGGTTGGCGCGGAGCAAGGGCCATATTCACCTGGCCGCGTATCTGCTCGCTATTGAAATCCAGGCTGCCGACCAGCGCGCGTATGGCGCCGTTATTCACGTCTAGGACTACCAGGGCCGCATTGTTGGCCCCTGACGCGTTCACCAGGTCGCGGTGGGCGGCCAAGGTCTCGTCGGCCAGGCGCTGCGCTTCAGGGTCCAAGGTGGTAAAGACGCGCAAACCGCCAGCATAGATGGCTTGCGCCCCCAGCCGATCTTCCAACTGCTGCAGCACCGTAAAGACGAAGTGCGGATGGGTGATGGTGCGCCGCGGCGGCGTGAGGTTGCGCACGATAGGGGCCGACTGCTCGATGGCCTCTTGCGCTTCGGCAGGCGTGATATAGCCTTCGCGCACCGTCAGGCCCAATACTTGCGCCTGCCTACCCAACGCCAGCTCCGGCGCAATGTAGGGATCGTAAACTGCGGGCGATTGCGGCAGCCCCACCAACAGCGTCGCTTCCGCCAGCGTAAGCTCTTTCGCCGGCTTACTAAAATATTCGCGCGAGGCGGCCTCGATGCCATAGGCCAGGTTGCCGTAATAGATTTCGTTCAGGTAAAGCTCTAAGATCTCGTCCTTCTCGTAGGTACGATACATCTCCGCGGCGAGGATAATTTCCCTTACTTTACGGCTAAAGGTAACCTGTGTGCGCTCATCTTCGTCTAACAGCAGCGCGCGGGCTAGCTGCTGGGTTATGGTGCTAGCGCCAGAGACAATTTCACGCTCGCGCGCGGCATCGATCACCGCGCGGGTGATGCCAACAGGGTCGAAGCCCGGATTAGTATAAAAGCGGGAATCTTCCGTGGCAATGGTGGCGCTGATGACATACGGCGAGATTTCGGACAGGGGAATTGCCGTGCGATTACCGGCGTTGGGGTCGGTAAAGGAGTAGAGGCGATTGCCCTGGCGGTCATAAATAATCGCCGTCTCGAAGTCGCTGGCCCGCTCACGCAGCTCGGTAACGGGCGGCAACTGGCTGGCAATAGCGCCATAGGCGATCACCACACCCGCCAGCCCCATGGTGACGAAAACGACGGCGATCAAAAGGCCCAGAAGCAGCGCGCGCGAAATACAGCCGCTGCGCGATTGCGCATCACGCGCCACAGGGCGCGGGCGAGGCTCTGGGGGGCGCTCGCGCACAGGCGGCGCGGGCCGCGGCCTGGCCGGCTGTGGTGCGCGCCGCAGCTCTTCCGTTGGCCGCTCGGCCGTGCGTCGTGGCGTGCGGCTACGAACCTCATCGCGGCCGGTCACCCGCGGGTCGGTACTGCCGGGAAAGGCAACTTTTGGCTGGACCTGTGTGGCGTCCCTATCGCTCTCCAGCGGGCGCGAGGTGATGGTCCGATCGCGCGTCACCGGCGGGCGGGCCCTGGGTGCGGCTCGCGGCAGCTTGTGGGGAATGGGCGGTCCGGCTGCTGTTTCTCCGTCGCTACCGTCGCTATCTGCCGGCTGCGTCTCCGGCGAAGCGCCTTCTGCGTCTTCTTCGGCCATCAGCTCGAAGAGCGAGATCGTTTGCGTTTCACCCTCATCCGCGGCGGTCTCTTCTGTGGCGGGCCGGCTATCTTGCTCTGGCGTCTCGGCCGGATCTACGTCGGGTGCATTCTGCGCGTCGTCCTCGTGTCGGCCACGTTCCACGCGATCATCATTCATAACTTATCAGACGTCCTCAGCCCGCTAAAAGTTCCATTACGAGTCGGGCCTGCTCTTGACTAGCATAACCCAATGGCCGCGGTGAACCACTTCGCCCTTCTGATTCACTACGGACACTTTCATCACAACATTGCCGCCGGCCAGGCGCGGCAGCGGCTTCGTTTCTTCGATTTCGATCTCCGCGTGGACCGTATCGCCAATCATCACCGGCCGACTGAATTTCCAGTCGAGCTCGCGGAAGGCCATCACCGTGCCTTCGATGATGCCGGTCTGCACTGCCAGGCCGGTGGCCATCGACAGCACCAGCAGCCCATGGGCGACGCGTTCGCCGAAGATCTCATTTGCAGCATATTCGGCGTCAGTATGAATCTGGTTAAAATCGCCGGAAAGCCCGGCGAAGCGAACGATGTCGCCTTCCGTCACCGTGCGCCCGGCCGTCACCACGGTTTGTCCGGGCTCAAACTCCTCGAAATAGCTGCCACGTGGTTGAAAATCCTGTTCTGTCATCTTTACTCCTGCGAGACGGCGGCCAGCTTCTCAGACTGTTCGGCGATAATCAGGCGATCGATAAATTGGTCCAGCTCGCCATCGATCACGGCAGCGAGATTGTAGCTGGAATAGCCAATTCGGTGGTCAGTTACCCTACTCTGCGGGTAGTTATAGGTGCGGATCTTCTCGCTGCGGTCGCCCGTGCCTACCTGCGAACGGCGGTTGGCTGCCTGTTCTTCATGCTGCTTCTGTTCTTCAATTTCCTGTAGACGCCCCTGCAAGATGGCCATGGCCACGCGCCGATTCTGGGTCTGGCTGCGCTCTGTCTGCACATGCACCATCATGCCCGTGGGCTTATGCACAATGCGTATGGCCGTGGCGTTTTTCTGCATGTGCTGGCCACCGGGGCCGGAAGCGAAGGTGCTGGTAATCTCTAAATCGTCCGGATCCAGGTTCACCTCCACGTCATCGACTTCGGCGAGCACGGCCACGGTAGCCGTGCTGGTGTGGATGCGCCCCTGTGATTCGGTGACAGGCACGCGCTGGACACGGTGAACGCCGCTCTCGTACTTCAAGCGCGAAAAGGCGCCCCGGCCTTTAACCGACAAAACAACTTCGCGATAGCCGCCTACGCCAATCTCGTTGGCGTTGACGATCTCTGTGCGCCAGTTTTGCATCTCCGCATAGCGCGCGTACATGCGCAAAAGGTCGCTGGCAAAGATAGCCGCTTCGTCGCCTCCCGCGCCGGCGCGGATTTCGATGAACACGTTCCTTTCGTCGCGTGGATCCTTTGGTATCAGTAGGCGCTGCATTTCCGCCTCCAGCCGCTCGATGGCCTGCTCCAGCCGCGCAATCTCCTCCTGCGCCATGTCCACCATCTCAGGGTCATCGCTGGCTTGCAGCAGCTCGCGGGTTTCATCCAGCTCGCGCAAAAGGTCGGCGTGGCGGCGGTAACTCTCAACCAGCGGCTGCAGGTCGGCTCGTTCCTGAGCCAGCTCGGTTATCTTGACGTGGTCGGCAAGCACCTCAGGGTCGCTCAGCCTCTTTTCCACATCTTCATAACGCCGCACAATTTTCTCAATCTTGTCAAACATTGAACACTTCCATCATTTTAGGTAAGCAGTCTATTTTACCGTGAAGGGCGCGGAATATAAAGCAAGCGCGATGTGCGCCCGCGTAACACCAACCGCTTGTGGCGGTTGCGGCGCTTTTCGTCATGTGCCGTATGAACCCTTTCACAATAAACTTTTGTGCTACAATTGACCATCACATTGTGCCAGTGTGGAGTTCAGAATGAATCGAGAATATCACCGTTGGTATAGCCCATCGCTGGGTCGCGATATGGAGTTGTTGATTTTCGGCCACAGCGGCGCGCGCGTGCTCATTTTTCCTACCTCGATGGGTCGCTACTATGAGTGGGAAGATCGCAATATGATTGCGGCTTTCGCCCATCACTTATCCCAGGGTTGGCTGCAGTTTTATTGTGTCGATAGCGTGGACAAAGAGAGCTGGTATGCTAAATGGAAGCATCCCGATGACCGGGCCCGGCACCAGACGGCCTATGAGAACTACTTAACCCGAGAAGTGCTGCCGCTGTCGCGGCAAAAGAACGACAATCCATTTATGATGTCGGTTGGCGCCAGTTTCGGCGCCTATCACGCCTTGAATTTCGCCTTGCGCCACCCGCACCTAGTGGGACGCGCCATTGGGCTGAGCGGCCATTACGATATCACGCGCTGGACCGAGGGATACGGCGGCGGAGAGGTCTATTTCCATAACCCGTGCGCCTATATTGCCCAGGAACACGACCAACGCCGCCTGCGAGCGCTACGCGGCGTGGAAGTCATTCTCGCCGTAGGCCGCGACGACGCGCTGGCAGGCAACAATCGCGCCTTTTCTGATATCCTCTGGAACAAGGGCATATGGCATGCGCTGCGCATATGGGATGGCTGGCAGCACGACTGGCCTTACTGGCAGCAAATGATGCGCCAATATATCGATGGAGCAGATTGAGAGAGGGAACATGACAAAGAGAGTCGGGCTTTTGGTTGGGCGTGAATGGTCGTTTCCACCGGCCTTTATCGAGGAAGTGAACAAACGAGATCAGGGCGTGGTCGCCGAGTATGTCAAGCTTAGCGGCACGAGGATGGACGAGCCATGCCCTTACAGCGTCATCGTCGACCGTATTTCTCATGAAGTGCCGTACTATCGCAGCTATCTGAAAAACGCCGTGCTGCAGGGGACCACGGTGGTCAACAACCCCTTCATGTGGACGGCCGACGACAAATTTTTCGAGGCCTCGCTGGCTACGAAACTGGGCGTCGCCAGCCCCAAAACCGTTGTGCTGCCCAACAAAGAGTATGTGCCCGGCATCATCCATCCTGATAGCCTGCGCAACCTCGACCTGGTGGATTGGGACGCGATTCTGGACTATGTTGGGCTGCCCTGCGTGCTGAAAGATGCGCACGGCGGCGGTTGGAAAGAAGTGTACATCTGCCATACGAAGCAAGATCTGCTGGACAGCTATGACCAGACCGGTCTGCTGACGATGGTGATCCAGGAGTTTATTCGTTGGGAGCAATACGTGCGCTGCATGTGCCTGGGGCAGAAAACTGTGATGCCCATGAAGTATGATCCGGGCGCGCGCAAATATTACGTGGAACACGACCATCTGAGCCCGGAGCTGGGCGAGCGCATTGCAACCGATTCGCTCACCCTGGTGCACGCCCTGGGCTACGACATGAACACGGTGGAATGGGCCGTACAAGACGGCGTACCTTACGCCATCGATTTTATGAACCCGGCGCCGGACATGGACATCTATTCGCTCACGCCGCACTACTTTGAATGGGTCGTGAAAGCCATGGCCGACATGGTTATTGAGCTATCGAATGAACCTCGCCCTCAGTTGCAGGAAGCGCGCTGGAATCAGTTATTCTAAGGAGGGATCGAGCCCGTTTAGAAAAGCGCAGCGAAGGAAACCATTTATGGGACTGCAGGACGCGATTGAAACCTACCACGAGCTCCTAACGCCGGAGCTTGCGCGTGAAACACAGGAACAGCTCGATGCACTGTTGCAGCGACAGGGGCTTTATTTTGGCTCGCGCCCGCTGTGCACCGTGCTGCGCCCTCGCTTCCTCACCTACCCCCAATACCGCTACCTGCAAACCGACATTCGCCCCCTGCTGCGAGCCTTCGACAAAAGCTACCGCGCGGCGCTCGAAGACGATAGTGTGCGCGGCCAGTTCGGCCTATTCCCCTGGGAAGAGGAGCTGATGTCCGTCGATCCAGGCTACCCTTACCCCACGCCGGTCTCACGGCTGGATGCTTTTTACGTCACCACAAGCAATACCCTCCGTTTCACCGAATATAACGCTGAAGTGCCGGCTGCATCGGCCTACAATGACGTGTTGTCCGAAGTCTTTTACGGCCTGCCGATTATGCGCGAGTTTCTGCACAAATATGAGCTTCGCGCGCTGCCCACTCGCTATCGCGTGATGCACGCGCTGCTCGATGCCTTCCGCCATTGGGGCGGCCGCAGCGTAGAGCCGCGGCTTGCCATTCTCGATTGGGCCGACGTTCCCACCTACAGCGAGTTTCGCCTTTTTACCGATTACTTTCGATCGCAGGGCCTGCAAAGCATTATCTGCACACCGCAGGAGATGGAATACCGCGACGGCAAGCTGATGGTGGGCGACTTCCAGGTGAACCTCATCTACAAACGCATTTTGATCACCGAGCTGGTGGAGCGCGGCGGCCTTGAGCACCCCGTGGTGCGTGCCGTTCGCGACGGCGCTGTGTGCATGGTGAACCCCTTCCGCTGCAAGCTGCTTTACAAGAAGGCCAGCCTGGCGGTGCTAAGCGATGAGCAATACGCGCATCTCTACGACGACACAGAGCTGCGCGCCGTACACACGCATATTCCCTGGACCCGCACCGTGGCCGAGCGCTATACGACGTATGATGGCGAAAAAGTCGAGCTTGTGCCCTTTATTCTGGAAAACAAGGACCGTATGGTGCTCAAGCCCAACGACGACTACGGTGGGCACGGCATTGTGTTGGGCTGGCTGGTAGACGACAGCGCCTGGCACACGGCAGTGACCACGGCCTTACTCAGCCCGCACGTGGTCCAAGAGAAGGTCGAGATTCCGCGGGAGCCCTACCCTAGCATGATTAACGGCGAGCTGCTCATTTTTGATCGCATGCTCGACACCGCGCCATTTATCTTTTACGGTGAATATGTGGATGGCTGCCTGACGCGGTTAGGTACTGACCCGCTGCTGAATGTGACGGCCGGCGGCGGCTCTTCTGTGCCAACATTTGTCGTGGCGCGGCGTTGATTGAGGCTTTTAGCAGGCGACAACCCATAACTCAGAAGGACGAAGCATGGATAACGGTGACGCAGTAACGATTCTCTGTCTGGCAAGCTACCACAAAGGAACGGCCTTTTTGCGCAAGGCCAAGGAGCTGGGATGCCATGTTATCCTCGTAGCCAAAGAGAGCCTGCGTGATGAGGATTGGCCCACCGAGAGCATCGACGAGCGCTTCTTTATGCCAGACCTGACGCGCCGTCCGGACATTATCCACGCCGTCAGTTACCTGGCGCGCGAGCGTAAGATCGACCGTATCGTGCCGCTCGACGATTATGATGTTGAGACCGCCGCCAGCCTGAGAGAACATATGCGCATGCCCGGCATTGGCGAGACGCTTGTGCGCCATTTTCGTGACAAGCTGGCTATGCGCATGCGCGCCGCCAGCGCCGGTATTCCCGTGCCGGCATTCGTTCCGATCCTCAATTATGAGCGCATCCGCCAATTCATGGCGCGGGTGCCGGCTCCCTGGGTGCTTAAGCCCCGGTCCGAAGCCGGAGCCATGGGCATTAAGAAGATCCACGATTCAGAGCAGCTTTGGCGCTGGCTCGACAAGCTGGGGGACGAGCAATCTTTCTTCTTGCTGGAGCAATATGTTCCGGGCGCCGTATGCCACGTAGACGGTATTGTCTCCGAAAAAGAGGTGGTCTTTGACGTGGCCCACCGTTATGGCGCGCCGCCGCTGAATGTGGCGCATGAAGGCGGCGTTTTTGTGACGCGCACGCTACCGCGAGGCGGCGAGGAGAGCCGCGAGCTGCTGGCGTTAAACAACAAGCTGATGAAAGCCCTGGGCATGGTGCGCGGCGCCACACATACAGAATTTATTCGCGGCGAAGATGGCGTGCTCTATTTTCTAGAGACGGCTGCGCGCGTCGGCGGCGCCAATATCGATCTCCTGGTCGAAGCCGCCACAGGCATCGACCTGTGGGGTGAGTGGGCGCGCATCGAAGCGGCGCACGTGCGCGGCGAGCGCTATACGGTTCCCGAGGCGCGCCAGGATTATGCCGGGCTGCTGGTCTGCCTGGCGCAGCAAGAGTATCCCGACCTTGCAGGCTATATGGAGCCAGAAGTGGTGTGGCGGCTAAAGAAGCGCCAACATGCTGGGCTCATCGTAGCCTCCCCAGACGCAGAACGCGTACAGTCGCTGCTCGACGAGTACACGACGCGCTTCGCGCACGACTTTCTGGCTGTGGCTCCGCCGCTGGATAAACCGCCCGACTAATTCCAGCGCGACAACATCTGGTATTTGGCCCAGATGGCAGTGCGATAAAAGGGATCTACTTCGATGGCCCGCTCGTAGTGGCTCATCGCCTGTTCGTAATCGCCCAGATGCTCATAAACCCGGCCCAGGTTCAACAATGGGAATTGAGGCGCTTCGTAGCGCGAAGCGGCCATCGCCTTTTCTAGCCAGGGGATGGCTTCCGTCCAGCGATCCAGCTCGATCAGGTAGGCGCCAATGTCGTTGTAGGGGTTTCCGAAAGCAGGATCGACGGCAATCGCCTGCTCGCAGGAGGCAATGGCTTCCTCATAACGCCCCATCATGCTGTAGGTCCAGCCCAGGAAGGTGTAAGCCTCAGCCGTGGCATAGGTCTCGATCGACTGCTTATAGAGGATGATGGCGTCGGCCATCTCGCCGCGCATCTGGTGTTTATAGGCGCGTTCCACCAAAACCAGCGCCTGCTGCCGCTGAATCTCATCATTCATGATAGGCGTAGTGTAGCACGCCCGCCGCTCCCTGGGAACAGGCGGCATGCGGCGAGGTGTGGCGCGCCTACTCTACGTCGAGCATGGCCACGGTCACGCCGGCGCCGCCTTCCCCATCTTTACCTTCTTCCCAGCCCTGCACGAAGCTGCTCTCGTGCAGCGACTGGCGCACGGCCTCTCGCAGCCGGCCCGTGCCCTTGCCATGGATAATGCGCACGAACGGCAGACCGGAAAGGTAGGCTGCTTCCAGGTAATTCGAGAGGCGCGACAGGCCTTCTTCCACGCGTTCGCCGCGCAAATCCAGCTCCATCCCCGGAGAGGGGCTCGCTTTCCTCGAAATGGCCGGGGCCTCTTCCACCTCCGGCGTCTCGTCCAGCAGCTCCAGGTCTGTCAGGCGGGCGCGCATGTGCAGCCGGCCCACGGCCAGCTCCGCTTCTTTCTTGTCCAGGGCAATAATTTGTCCTTTGGTGTTAAGCGACTTGACGCGCACCGTATCGCCCACCTCCAGCGTTGCGCGCAGGCGGCGCAAGCGGCGCCGCGACGGCGCAGCCGCTTCTTCGCTGCGCTGCTGCAGGTTGGCTTCAAGCGCATCAACCTGCTTGCCCACCTGCTTCAACGAAGTGAGCGACACATCCTGGTCGCGCTGCTCCCGAATGAGCTGGCGCAACTGCTTGAGCTCGACGCGAACCTCTTCCAGCTCATCGTGCACATCTTGTCGCGCCTCGGCCAGCACCTCCTGGCGTTCAGCCTCGATCTCTTCCAGGCGCGCTTGCAGCTCATCGCGCTCGGTTTGTACCTCCTCCAACGCCATGCGCGTGGCCGCTTCCTGCGACGAAATCCTTTCGCGAATATCGTAGATGGAATCGAGCAGCGACTCGGCGCGCTCGCTGCCTGCACCGAGCAGCGCCAGCGCATCGTCGAGGATCGATTCATCTAACCCCAGGCGGCGCGCAATGGCCACGGCGTTGGAACGACCCGGCAAGCCGATGGTCATTTCGTAAGTAGGCGATAATGTGTCAATGTCAAAGAGCAGCGAAGCGTTGGTCGCGCCTGGCGTCTGGCTGGCGTATACCTTTAGCTCCGGGTAATGGGTAGCGACAAAGGTCGTGGCCCCCTTGTCGCGCAGAAAATTGACGATGGCCTGAGCCAGCGCCGCGCCTTCGGCTGGGTCCGTTCCCGAACCAAGCTCGTCGAGCAACACCAGCGAGCGTTCGTCGACGAACTGTAGAATGCGAATGATGTTGGTGACGTGAGCCGAAAAAGTGGACAGGCTCTGCTCGATCGACTGTTCGTCGCCGATGTCGGCAAAGATCGTGTCGAAGGCGGTCAGCCTGGCTTCCAGGGCTGGCAGGTGCAGGCCCGCCTGGGCCATTAGCGCCATCAGGCCCATGGTCTTGAGACTCACCGTTTTGCCGCCGGTATTGGGCCCCGTAATTAGGACCAGGTAGGTTTCGTCGTCGAGCATCAGATCCGTAGGCACCACCGTAGCTGGGTCGAGCAGCGGGTGGCGCGCGCCGCGAATCCAGATCGTGGAGCCGGGGTGCCTGTTTGCCGCGGGGGTTTGCCTATTAGCGCGCTCATTGGCGTGGCGCCGCGGGCGCGCTGCCGGCGCCGCGTGCCACGGCACAAATTCCGGCTCAGTGGCCTCGATGGCCAGGGCATATTGCGCCCGCGCGAAAATGAGGTCCAACTCCGCCATGCGCTCGACAATGCGCTTGATGGCGTCGCCAAATTCGGCCACGTGCTGGCTGAGCACGGCTAAAATGCGCTGGATCTCTTCCTCTTCCTGCACCTGAAGGCTGCGATACTCGTTATTCAGCTCAACGGTATTCATGGGCTCGATCCATAAGGTCGCGCCGCTGCCGCTCTGGTCGTGCACAATGCCTTTGATTCGACCCTTGTACTCGGCTATCAGCGGCACTACGTAGCGCCCGCCGCGCGTGGTTATGATCGGCTCCTGCAAATAGCGATTCATGCTGCTGTTCAGCAAACCCTGCAGCTTTTCATGAATGCGGCCGTGCGTCACGCGCAGCGAGCGGCGAATGCTGGCCAGCCGCTCCGAAGCGCTGTCCAGGACCTCGCCCCTATCCTCGTCCAGCGTCTCGCCAATGGCCGTCACCAGGCCGGGGCAATCTTCGATGAGCTCGGCGATGGCCGCCAGCTGCGGCGCGAGCTCGGCAGCGCGCAGCAACTGTCTCTGCAGGTTGCGCGAGGCGCCCAGCGTGCTGCGAATGTCCAGGAAATCTTCTGGCTGCAAGATGAAGCCGCGCTGCGCGCGATCGGCCGCCTGCCGCACATCGCGAGCGCCGCCAATGCGCGCCTCGCTGCCGCGCTCAAACAACTGAACCGCCTCGCGCGTCTCGACCTGGCGACGGCGCGCCTCCTTTTCGTCGGTCGTTGGCCGCAGGGCGCGCGCCAGCTCTGCGCCGGCGCTGAAGCTGCTATAGGCCGCCAGCCGCTCCAGGATCTTGTCGAACTCCAGAATGCGTAACGATTTGTCGTCCATAAACCGTCGTTTTTACCACAAAACAGTCGTTTATGGCTATCTGGAGCTTTTGCCTGAATGTGAAGACCTGCAAAGCCTGCACCAGACCAATTTAATGCCGCACAGGCCCGTGTTCCGGCTTGAGCTGCCGTCTGGCGAGCAAACGGAGCGACAGCAGAACAGCCATTAGGTCAGCTTCTTCTCACCGGCGCGGATGGGTACGCGCAGCCAGTTTTCAGCGGGCGGCAGCGGGCAGCTATAACGTTCGTTGTAGGCGCAATAGGGATTGTAAGCGTAGTTGAAGTCGATGCGCAATCGATTCCCGCTCAGCCGGTGAATGCCCGGGCGGTGGCTGTCGATGTAGCGTCCGGCGCCATAGGTTTCGCGGCCATTGCTGGCGTCTTTGAAGGGCAGAAAGAAGTCGCCGGAGTGCGGATCCGCGTAAATCACCAACGACACGTCGTGACCGTCAACTTCAAAGTGAAATCGTCCCCAACGGCGATAAGCCTGCACGTCGCCCGTGCTCGTCTGCATCTCCACGGCGGGCTCATCCTCGGCAAAGCGCTCGACGTCGCCTTCGATCACAGAGCCTGGGTCTTCTTCGTAGTAGTTGAGCCCGTTAAAACTTTCCTTCTGCTCGTCGGTTAGTGGAGATTGCGGATGATAGGCCATCATATCGTCTATTTCAGCGCGGAAACGGGAAAGGGCGCTCATTCCGTTCTACCTCCTAGGGCCACTAATTTGATGAACAAAAAGGACACCTTGATAGGTGTCCTTTTTTAGCGGAGAGGGTGGGATTCGAACCCACGGTGACCGCAAGGCCACAACGCTTTTCGAGAGCGCCCCATTCAACCACTCTGGCACCTCTCCCAAGGTCAATGATCGCGGATCACATTATAACAGGGAAGCCTGCTCGCCGTCACGCAGGCGGCGGAAGAATTCCTGTAATAGCTGCGCTGCTTCGGCGGCCATCACGCCCGACTCAACCACAACACGGTGGTTAAAGCGCGATTCGCCCAGGACATCGACGATCGTCCCCGCCGCGCCGAACTTCACATCTGGCGCGCCATACACCAGCCGACTCAGGCGGGCTTGGATCATGGCCCCGGCGCACATGGGGCATGGCTCTACCGTGCAGTAAAGCGTCACGCCAATCAGGCGCCACGATTGCAGCGTAGTCGCGGCCTGCCGCATGGCAATCATCTCGGCATGCGCCGTGGGGTCCTGATCGCACTCCTTACGGTTGAAGCCCGCGCCAATGACGTGGTCGTCTAATACCGCAACGGCCCCAATCGGCACCTCGCCAAGCGCCGCCGCCTGCTCGGCCTGCTGCAGCGCCAGGCGCATCCAGCGCAGCTCATCTTGATTGCTAAGGTGCACATCATTCACCCTAGAATTATACCATAGTCAGCGCCCGCTGCCAGCCTGGCCGCACCCTGCGGCATCCCTGCACTCAGCCCGGCGGGCCAGGCGAATGACCAAAATGCAGCTCCGTACATACGGGAGCTAGGCGACTCATAATCTACTTACATACGGCGCCTTTCACTGCTCTGGCCAATTTGCTATAGTAACAACCGAGAGACGTGTCTCAGATAACGGCCTTACGCAACGTGCGCCAACGACCAGCGCGGCTGGGATAAGCGCGGAGAAGAGAATTAGATGCGACCTAGAGCGTATTTCCCACTCATCGTCTTACTTGTAATCGCGACGCTGCTGTTTGCCTGCCGGCGCCGGCCCGAAGCCACGCCCACGGCAGCACCCACGTCTGTTACCGCTCAGAGCACGGCCACGCGGCCTGTTGAACCCACCGGCGCTGCGGCGACGAGCCCTGCGCCGCAGCCCACGGCCGAAGCGCTGATCGAACCCATTCGCATGGATCCGGCGGACATCGATTGGGCGCCGCAGCTCGTGCAGGTTAGCCCTGGCGTGGGTCAGGAAGCGCCGCTCGACGGGCCAATCACCATTCGTTTTGATCAGGCCATGGACGTCGCGAGCGTCGAAGAGGCTTTCACCGTGGAGGAAGTTACTAGCGGCGAAACGGTTGACGGCGAGCTGCAATGGACCGCGCCCCATACGCTGGTATTCACGCCAGAAGCGCGTTTGCAGCGCAGCGGGCAGTACAGAGTGAGCATTGGCCAATCGGCGCGCAGCGAGAATGGGCAGTCGTTGGTCGAAGATATCGACTTCACGGTGCAGACTGTTGGCTTTCTGCAGGTTTCGGAGGTGGTGCCTGGCAACGGCGTAGACGACGTAGATCCACACAACGGCATCACCGTTTTCTTTAACCGACCGGTCGTTCCGCTGGTGGGCACAGCCCAGCAAAGCAGCCTGCCGCAGCCGCTAGCAATTAGTCCCGATGTCGCCGGCAGCGGCCAGTGGGTTTCGACCAGCATTTACCGATTTACGCCGGAATCTGGCTTTCAGGGTGCTGCGACGTACGAGGTATCGATTGCCGCCGGCTTAGAGGATGTCACCGGCGGCGTTCTGGAAGATGATTTTGTGTGGCGCTTCAGCACGGCGCAGCCCAGCGTGGCCAGCATCGAACCGTCTAATGGCGCGACGGACATCAGTCCCACAGCGCCGCTGACCGTCACCTTTAGCGTGCGCATGGACCAGGCCAGCGTCGAAGAGGCCATTGCCCTGGACCCGGCGCACAACGTGCGCTTTGAATGGCAAGAAGATGGTCGCACCGTCGTCTTGCATCCCGAAGAGCGCCTGGACGTCGGCACGCAATATACTCTGACCGTGGGCAATTCGGCGACGGCCGCCGGAGGACAGGCGACGCTCGATCGCCAGACGAGCAGCTCCTTCCGCACCGTGCCCTTACCGGCAGTCATTTTTACCTCACCGGCGCGCGGCGCTGAGACGCCAGCCTTTCAGTCGGGAATTTCCATTGAATTCGCGTCACCCATGGATCCGCAGACGATCGAGGGACGCATCCAGATTAACCCGGCGCCCGAAGACGAGCCCGATTACTTTTTCAGCCCACAGGGTCGCTTTGTCAGCGTCAACTTCACGCTGGAGCGCAATCGGGGCTATACGATAACCGTGCCCGGCGATGTGGCCGACCCCTATGGCAATACGCTTGGCGCGGATTACACGTGGACTTTCACGACCGCACCGCTGGCGCCACTGGCCTCGCTGAATTTGCCCTCCTACATCACGCAGCTTAGCGACGACTTTCCTTCGAACGTCACTCTGTTACAGCGCAATGTGAGCAGCATTACCATGGCCCTCTACGATGTGGGCCTGCCGCTCAGCTATCTGGCCGATCCGGCCCGAATCAGTGACTTCAGCCTACCAGGCGATGCGCTTCGCACCTGGAACTTCGAGCCGGCGACGCCGCTAGATACCCTGGGCCAGATTGAGGTGAACCTGGCCGGCGACAGCGGCGCGCTACCCACTGGCGTCTACTTGCTGGATGTCAGCTCACCAGCCGTGGGCGATGAATTTCGCTGGTGGCAGGTTCAGCGCGTATTCCTGGTGGTGGCCGGCGCCAATCTCGTGGTCAAAGAGACGTTCGACGGTGTGCATGTGTGGGCCACCGATTTGGCCAGCGGCCTGCCCCTTGCCGGCCTGGATCTGACGCTCTACGACTGGCAAGGCGAACAGGCGGGAACGGCAGCCACAGACGGCGATGGCCTGGCAACATTTGATTATGCGCCGTCAGAGGAGTTTCTGCGCGGCGTGGTCGTGGTCAGCGGCTCAGCGGGCGATGCCCAATTCGGCGTCGCCGGCAGCAGTTGGGATCAGGGTGTGGCGCCCTGGAACTTCGCGCTGCCGGTCGCCGGTGATGAACCGCCCGAGTTTGCCTACATCTACACCGACAGGCCCATCTACCGGCCAGGCGACACCGTCTACTTCCGCGGCATTCTGCGCGAGACCAATTATGCACGCTACAACCTGCCGCAGCGGCAAAGCGTTCAGGTGCGCGTGGACTACACCTCTTTCTTCGAGCCCGAACAGTCAATTGTCGATTCGCTAGAGCTCGACGTCAGCGCCGCGGGCACATTCGCTGGTGAATTTTTCGTTCCCGAAGGCGCATCCCTGGGCCAGTACCGCATCTTCCTGTCGGATGAGGCCGCCACAGTAAACGCCCAGCGCCACTTCACCGTCGCCGACTATCGCAACCCCGAATTCATGGTTACGGTGACGCCGCAACAGGACGAGCTCTTGCGCGGAGAAAGCGTGGACGTGGTGGTCGAAGCCCGCTACTTCTTTGGCGCCCCGGCCGCGGATCTGCCCGTGGCCTGGACCGTGAGCCAGATGCCCTACTACTTCCCCTGGGAAGGTCGCTATTATAGCTTCAGCGACGAAGACATCTTTTACTTTTGGGAGGGACAGCCGGGCGGTTTCTTTGGCGAGTTCGTCACCGGTGGCAGCGGCCACACCGATGCCAACGGGCAGCTTGTGCTGACACTGCCCGCAGATCTCCTGGCGGAGGCCGAAGACGGCAGCCGCGTGGTATCGGTTAACGCCACGATCAATGACATCAGCGAATTCGCCGTCACGGCTAACGGGCAGGTCGTCTTCCACGCCGCCGAAACTTATGTAGGCATTGCCCCCGAAGATTATCTCAACAGCGCCAACAATGAGGCGTTAGTCGATCTACTTACCGTAGATTGGGCCGGGCGGCCGGTCGCCAACCAGGAGGTCGAAGTTGTCTTCTTCGAACGCGACTATGAGTTTGTGCGCGACGAGCTGCGCGGCGCCGGCTTTGGTCGTTGGGAGGCCGACGATACCGAAGTGGACCGCGTTGTGGTCACCACAAACAGCCAGGGTGAAGCCCAGGCTCCCTTTACGCCAGAAGAGGGCGGAACTTATCGTGCGCTGGCTTCGGCGACCGATGCCAATGGTCAGACGCACCGCAGCAGCGTGATTTTCTGGGTGAATGACCAGGATTTTGTGGCCTGGCGCACGAACCCTGATGAAAAGCGCATGGACCTGACGCCCGATCAGCGCACCTACGAGGTTGGCGATACGGCGCGGATTCTGGTGCAAAGCCCCTTTAGCGGACCGGTTCAGGCCTGGCTGATGATCGAGCGCGGCGTGCTGTTAGAACAGCGGCTCATCACCCTGCAAAGCAATAGCGACGTTATCGAGATTCCGATCAGCGAAGCGCTGTCGCCAAATGCCTTCGTGAGTGTTGTGGCTATTCAAGGCGCCGCCGCGACCGGCGGGCAGGTCGCTGACATTCGCCTGGGGATGACCGAGCTCGTAGCGCCGCCAGATAGGCTCTCGCTGAACGTGGAGCTTACGCCGCAGGACGAGATCCTGGCCCCCGGCGAGAATATTACCTACGAGATTCGCGTCACCAACTACGCCGGCCAGCCTCTGCAGGCGGAGGTCTCACTGGCGCTGGTGGACCTGGCAGTGCTGACGCTTCAGGCAGACAATGCGCCGCCCATCGTGGACGCATTTTACGAGCGGCAACCGTTCCGCAGCCGCATGGGAAGTGGTCTATTCGTGAGCGGCGAAGGCCTCGACGTCAACATACCGCAAGAAGAGCTGGGCCTTGGCGGCGGAGGAGGCGGCGGCGACGTGCAGGATGCCGGGCGCGTGCTAGAAGAAGAAGATGATGTGCGCCGCAACTTCCCCGACACGGCCTTCTGGCGCGCGGATCTATTAACCGATGAGAACGGCATGGCCACGGTCGAGGTTCCCCTGCCCGACAGCGTCACCACCTGGCGGCTGAGCAGCAAGGCGGTCACGGCAGATACCCTGGTGGGCCAGAGCAGCGTCGACGTCGTCGCCACGCTACCCCTGCTCATCCGCCCCGTCACGCCGCGCTTCATGACGGTGAACGACGAGCTGCTCCTGGGCGCCATTGTTAACAACAATAGCTCGCAGTCCATGCAGGTAGAGGTCACCCTGCAAGCCGAGGGCGTCACCATAAACGACGAGCTAAGCAAAGAGGTCACTGTCGCGGCCAACAGCCAGCAGCTCGTGCGCTGGCAGGTCACGGTCGACGATGTGACGTTCGCCGACCTCATCTTCAGGGCGCAAGGCGGCGGTTTCGCCGACGCCACAAAGCCCACCTTTGGCGTGGGTCCCGACCAGCTTATCCCCGTGTATCGTTACAACGCCGAGGACCTGGTGGGCTCATCTGGCGTTGTGGAAGAAGCAGGCCGGCGCGTGGAAGCCATCCTGGTACCGCCGCAGGTCGATGCGCGCGAAGGCGATGTGGTCGTCTCCTTAAGCCCTTCCCTGGCTGCGGCGCTCATCGAAACGCTAGAGGCCATCGACAGTGACCCCGAGCTGCAAATTGAGAGCGCCTGCGCGCCCGGCGTCGTGAGCCATTTTCTGCCAAACCTGGCCACCGTGCGCGCCCTGCGCCAGCTCGGACTTCCGGAGCCAGAGCTGGCCGCGCAGCTAGATAGCCTTGTCGAACGGGCCATCGACCGCCTGGCCGCGCTACAAATGGCCGATGGCGGGTGGGGCTGGTGCTATGCCGACCATTCTGATCCCTATCTGACGGCCTACGTGCTCTTTGGCCTGGCAAAGGCAGTGGAAGCGGGCTTCGACGTCTCAGCGGTGGGCATAAACAGGGCGCTGTTCCGCTTAGAAATCCGCGACCCGCGCTCTTACAGCGATGTCTCCATGGCCAACCGCCAGGCATTCTTCCTTTACGTGCGCGCCGAGCTCCAAGAGGGCAGCCTGGCGGCAATGGATGCGTTGTTCGAAGAGCATCGCGACCTGCTGGACCCCTATGCACGGGCCTATCTGGCCCTGGGCTACGAGCTGATGGGCGAGCATGGCAGCGAAAACCAGCAGACGCTGATGTCCGACCTCGTTAACGACGCCATCCTCAGCGCAACAGGCGCACATTGGGAGGATGCGGAACGTGACCGGTTTAACTTAAGCAGTGACATTCGTGGCACGGCGGTGGTTCTCGACGCGCTGGCCAGAATTGAGCCTGAAAGTGGCGTCGCGGCGCAGGCCGTGCGCTGGCTCATGGCTGCACGCCGCGCCTCATTTTGGCCCACTATCTTCGAGACGGTCTGGAGCGTTATCGCTTTAACCGACTGGATGGCGGCCAGCGGCGAGCTGGAGGCAGACTTTGCCTATCGCTTTAGCCTGAACGGCAGTGAGATGGCTGCCGGCCAGTTCGCGCGCGACAATATCACCGAGGCCGTCGAGGTCGCCGTGCCCATGGGCCACCTGATGCCCAACGAACCGAACTTCCTGATGTTCGATCGCGACGCAGGCCCCGGCAGGCTGTATTACACCGCCCATCTGGACGCCTTTGTGAACGCCGAATCGGTCGAGGCCGTCAGCCGCGGCATCACTGTGCAGCGCGTTTACTACGACGCGGCCTGTGATCCGGAACAGTTCACCTGCCAGCCACTTGATACGGTGCAGGCCGGGCAAACCGTGCGTGTGGAGCTGACCCTGGTAGCGCGCAACGACCTCCAGTTTGTGCGCCTGGAAGACGCGCTGCCCGCGGGCGCCGAGGCAGTGGATCCGGGGCTGCTTACCAGCGCCCCTGGCCTGGGCGGCAGCGTTGAACGCGTGCAAAATAGCGATTATCGAGCCGGATACTGGGGCTGGTGGATTTTCAACCGCATAGAGTATCGTGACGAGAAGGTGGTTTTCTACAGCAATTTTATGCCCGCTGGCAGCTACCAATATTCATACTTCCTGGAACCGACCATACCGGGCACGTTCCAGGTGCGGCCGGCCATCGCCTACGAGGAGTTCTTCCCCGAAGTGTTCGGTCGCAGCAGCGGCGCCAGCTTTACCATCGAAGAATAAGAGAGAGGAGAAATGGCTGATCAGGAATTGAAACGAATTACGGCCGACGATCTGTATCGTCTGCAGCTCATTCAGGACGCCCAGGTATCACCAGACGGCCGGCATGTTATCTTCGTACAGCAGTGGGTGAAACGGGAAGGGGAAAAGAAGTTTAGCAATCTGTGGCTGGCGAGCGTGGACGAAGACAGCGCGCGCCAATTCACCTATGGCGAACACAATGATTCACAGCCGCGCTGGTCTCCAGACGGCAAGACCCTCGCCTTTATTTCTAACCGCGATGACGAGAAGCAGGCACAGATCTACCTGCTGCCCTTCCAGGGCGGCGAGGCCCGCCGGCTGACAGAGCTGAAGGGCAGCATTGGGGCCTTCTCCTGGTCCCCAGACGGCAAGACATTGCTGCTGTCGTTCCGTAAGAAGGATCAGGAAGCCATCGAGCGCGAGGAAGACGAAGCAAAGAAGAAGCTGGGTATTGTGGTGCGGCACATCAGGCGCGCCGACTTCCGCTTCGACGGGGCGGGCTATATGCCCCAGGAACGGTGGCACATCTGGACGGTAGACGCCGATAGCGGCGAGGCCAAACAGATTACGTCTGGTGAATACGACGAGGGCTCTCCCTGCTGGTCGCCGGACGGCGCGAGAATTGGCTTTGTTTCCAATCGCAGCGAACAGCCAGACCTGACGCCTGAGCTAGACGACATCTTCGTGATGGCCGCGGATGGCAGCGACGAGCGCCGCCTGCCTACCCGTGAAGGCGGCAAGATGGCGCTGCGCTTTTCGCCCGGCGGCGACTTTCTCTCCTTTGTCGGGCGCCCGGACCCAGGCAACTGGTGGCGCAACAATCGGCTGTGGATCGTCGGCCCCAGCGGCGAGTCCGAAGCGAGGCAGCTAACCCCTGACGACATTCACGTATCGAATAGCACCGTCGGCGATGTCGCTGACCGCGGCATGACCGCGCCTCTCTGGATGCCTGACGGCAAGCAGATCCTCTTTCAGCAGTCGCTGCACGGCAGCACCATGCTCAAGTCCGTGGACCTGCAGGGCAATGTGCAGGATGTGATGGTGGAGGACGGCGTCTATAGCAACATTAGCATGAGCGAGGATGGGCAGAGCCTGGCCTATCTTTGGGGCACGTTACAAGAACCGGGGCAGCTGTGGTTAAAGAGCGCCGGCGACGCGCCGCGGCAGCTCACCGCCGTGAACCGTGACTGGCTGGATGAGCTCGTTCTGGGCAACGTCGAAAGCGTCTGGATCAAGGGGGAAGACGGCAATGACCTACAGGGCTGGATAGTCACGCCGCCCGATTTCGATCCGTCCCGCAAATATCCATCGATACTAGAAATCCATGGCGGACCCTGGCTGCAATATGGCCATATCTTCATGCACGAATTCTATTTCCTGGCGGCCCAGGGCTATGTGGTGCACTTTTGTAACCCGCGCGGTGGACACGGCTATGGCGAGGCGCATGGCCAGGCCATTGAACAAAGCTGGGGCGACCGCGACTTCGCCGACGTCATGGCCTGGACCGATTATGTGGCGCAGCAGCCATACATCGACGTCGATCGTATGGGCATAGTCGGCGGCAGTTATGGCGGCTTTATGACCCTATGGACCATCAGCCATACAGACCGTTTCAAGGCCGCGGTGGCCCAGCGTGTGGTTAGCAACTTTATCAGCTTTTGGGGCTCGTCTGATGTGGGCCTGCACTTTGAAGGGCCCTGGGCCGCGGGCTGCGCCCCCTGGGAAGCGCTGGAACAGTATTGGCAGCAGTCGCCAATCAGCCATATTGCCAACGTCAAAACGCCCACGCTCATTATGCACAGCGAACAGGATATGCGCTGCAACCCGGAACAGGGCACGCAGACCTTTATGGCGCTGCGGCGCCTGGGAGTTGACACGGAGCTTGTGCTGTTCCCGGAGGAATCACACGGCCTGTCGCGCGGCGGACGTACAGATCGGCGCGTGGCGCGGCTAGGGCATATTCAGCGCTGGTTCGATAGCTATCTCTAAACGGGCCCAGCGCTTTAATGAGTCTCTAATCAAGCGATAAAGGCGCTGGGACAGATATCGTTAAGCGTGCAGGCCGCACAGGCCGGTTTTCGCGCAAAGCAAACTCGCCGGCCGTGGAAGATGAGCAGGTGCGCTATCTCGATCCACAGCTCTTGCGGCATGAGGGCCATCAGGTCGCGCTCGATCTTTTCGGGTGTTGTTCCGGCGCTTAGCCCCAGGCGTTGCGACAGGCGTTTCACGTGCGTATCGACCACGACGCCTTCGGCAACGCCGAAGATTTCGCCGAGGATGACATTAGCCGTCTTGCGCGCCACGCCGTTCAGAGTCAGCAGCTCCTCCAGGCTGCCCGGCACCTGGCCATCATACTCCAGCAAGAGCCGGCGAGCCGTCTCCTGTATGAAGCGCGCCTTCTGGCGGAAGAAGCCCGTGGAATGAATGGCTTGCTCCAGATCTTCGCGGTCGGCATTGGCCAGGGCCGCTACATCGGGGTATTTGCGGAACAGGTCAGGCGTCACCTGGTTCACGCGCTCGTCGGTGCATTGCGCCGAGAGAATCGTGGCAACCAAAAGCTGAATAGGCGTTTCATAATCAAGCGCACAATGCGCATCGGGATGCGCCTGCTGCAGGCGTTTTACAATCTCCGGCCAGGGCGCGGCGACCGGCGCGTCGGGCGACAAGGATTGTTCGTTCTGTTCTAAACGTGTCATGGATGATAAACTTGCGAAAATCGTGTGGGTGGATATCGCTTTGTTCTCGGGGCGTCGGGACGCCCGTTTGGCCGCCATGGTACCTAATGGCTGCTCCCGGCGCAACCAGGCACAACCGGACCTTAAGGAAGTAGAGACGCAGTCAAGCCAAGTCGGTTTTCCATGATCCAGGAGAAGAACATGACAGCTATGAAGAGTCGGCCAATTGCCTACCTGTTGCTGCTTTCACTGACAGCCATATTGGCGGCCTGTTCCCTCATTAACCCGCAGCCAGAGCCGGAGGCAGAGCCAACGCCCGCCGGGACCGAAGTAGCCGAGGAGCCCGAAGCCGTAAGCGGCGAAGCAAATGTCGAATCGTTACAGATTCTGATCTTAGAGTCGTTTCCGGTGCAGGTAAATGTCATTGCCAGCGGCGAGCTGCCAGATGGCTGCACAAGCCTGGTCGACCCCACACCGCGGCGTGAAGGCAACACGTTTGTCGTAAATCTTGCCACCACGCGTGTACAGGATGAGATCTGCACCCAGGCGGTGGTGCCTTTTGATAAAGTTATCTCCTTGCCCGTAGAGGGCCTGCAGGCGGGCGACTATACCGTCGCCGTGAATGGCGTTACGGATAGCTTTACGCTTGAGGCCGATAATGTGTTGGACGAAGCCACACCAGAGGCTACCAGCGAGCCGGAGGATCCCGGAGTTGGGGACCTGGGCAGCATTGGCGGGCGTGTGTGGCACGACCTCTGCGCCATCTCCGGCGGCGAAGGCGGCGCTCCGGCCGTGCCTTCCGACGGCTGTGTAGAGCTCGGCGACGGCGCTTACCAGGCCGACGGCGTGCGTGAAGCCGGCGAGCCGGGCATCGAAGGCGTCACAGTAACCCTGGGCGAAGGCGCGTGCCCTGCCACCGGACTGGCAGAAACGACCACAGATGCCAACGGCGTGTTTACCTTCGACGACTTAGAGCCGGGCTCTTACTGCGTCACCGTCGACGCCCTGGCCGAAGGCAACGACGTGATCCTCATTCCCGGCGAGTGGACCGCTCCAGAAGGCGACGGTTCGGGATTTGGCTCGCATGTGGTCGAAGTCAGCGCCGGCGTGTTGAGCGGCGACATCGATTTCGGCTGGGATTACCAGTTCTTGCCCGCAGCCGAAGGCACGCCCGTAGCGCAAAAGGATTGTACCGATTCGGCGGCGTTCGTGGCCGACGTCACAGTGCTGGACGACGAAGTGCTGCCGCCCACGCTGGTCTTTACCAAGACGTGGCGTTTACAGAATAATGGCACCTGTACCTGGAATAGTGATTACGGGCTCGTCTTCGTTGCAGGCGACCAACTGGGGGCTCCCAACCGTATTCCACTGGCCGAAGAGATCGCGCCAGAGGGCATTATCGACCTCTCCGTGCAAATGACCGTACCGAACCTCGACGGAACCTGGCGCAGCGAGTGGCTTCTGGAGAACGAGCAAGGAACGCAGTTTGGCATTCCCGGCCATTTCTGGACGCAGATCGTGGTGACCGCCGCTGTTCCGGAGAACGCAGCGCACATTACAGGGCTCGTGTGGGCCGATGAGTGCAGCGCCCCGGCGGCCGGTACGGAAGTGGCGCCGGCCGGCTGCATTGCCCTGGCCGATGGCGGCTTCCTGGCCGATGGCATTTACGACGTCGGCGAAGAACGCATCGCAGGAGTGACCGTTAGCCTGGGCGCGGGCGCATGCCCGGCCGCCGAAGCGACCGAAGTTGCCGTCACCGACGCTTATGGCCGTTTCGCCTTCACAGGATTAGACGCGGGAACCTACTGTGTCTTCGCCGATTCGCAATCCGCGCGTAACCAGGCCGTTCTTGCGGGCGGCGCCTGGTCCTGGCCGGAAGGCGCCGATACGGTCGCGTCGTTCACCATCGTGCTGGAACCGCTAGACGGCGCGACGATTCCCTACTTTGGCTGGGATTACCAAATTGATTAGGAAAGGGTGCTATTGAGGGCGGCTTGCCGGCGCAAAAGTCGCGTTAGCCGGCGAAACCGCCCTCATACACCTTTTCCAGCCGTTGCGCCAGGCCGCGCCAGGAGAAGTTAGCCCGGATACGCTCTCTGGCCCTCTGGCCCATCGCCTGCCGCAACTCAGCATCTTGCAGCAGGCGGATGATACTCTCCGCCAACCCCTGCTCATCGCCCCAAGCGTGCAGCAGGCCGGTCTGCTCGTGCACCACATACTCTGGCACCTGGCCGACGTTTTCCGCGACTACGGGCAGGGCCAAATGAAGCATGTCGGCCAGCTTCACCGGGCATTTGGTGCGGTTTAGCAGCGTATCGTCGATCAGATAAATGCCGGCGTCGGCGCAGGCCAAGAGCGCCGGCACATCCGCTTCCGGCGTCCATCCGACATCGATTATTGTCGCGAGCAGGCCAGCCGCCTCGAGCTGCCGGGCCAGGCGCGAAGCGTCTTCTTCAAAGAGTCCGGCCCCAACAGAAAGCAGGGCCAGATCGGGGACGGCGCTCTTGACGCGGGCAAGAACACTCACCAGGCGCTGCGGCTCGAATTCAAAAAGGCGGCTGTAGAGCAGCAAGACCGGTCTTTGCGTAAGGCCCAGGGCAGCGCGCCTGGCGGCGGCCCGCTCCGCGTTGGCCAGGCCGGCAACGCCTGGCCCATTCGGCAGATAGACTACGCGCTGCGGCGCCACGCCATGGGCCCAGGCCAGCGTTTGCAACGCGCGGCTGGCCACCGTCAGCGAATGGCAGTGGCGCATGCCCCAGCGCTCCTGCCAGGCAAAGAAGCGCTTTTGCGCGCCAGAGTATGCTTCCAGCTCATTCCAGCCGCCCCAGCCTTCCCAATCGTCGCTATCGACCACCAGACGCAGGCGCCGGCGGTGAAACTGCCACAACCACCAGGCGGCCAGCCCACTATAGGCCTTTGGCTTGAAACAGTGGATTACCTCTGGCTTAAATGCCAGCGCTTCGCCGGCGAGCCGGCGCGCAATTGCCGCGTGCCCGCCACGGAGCGAAACATAGCGAATCTGCACGCCGTCCTCCGTCCAGGCCGTATTGGCTTTGTCTGGAGTGTGCCAGGGCGGCATCAAAATTTGCACGGCATGGTCGCGCTGCACAAGCCCGCGCGCCAAGCGAAAGGCGCGTGCGCGCATGGTTTTCTTAGGGTGAAAGCCAAAGGGCCCGATCATGGCAATACGCATGCGGACTTTGTATCATGATTGCGGCGGCGCGGCGAGTGTGAAGCGCCGAAGGGAGCCGAATACAGTAATGTTCTGTCGGCTGGGAAAGTGAGGAATAGTCATGGCAAAAACGTTTGAATATCAAGTCTGTGCGATGCAAAATGGTCGGATCACCTTTGTAAACGGAGAATGGCAGGGCACAATCGCTCCAGAGGACGGCGATCCCAATGCGGCGCTAGAAACGTGCCCGGTTGTATGGAGTTATCTGGACGCGGCCGGACGGCAAGGCTGGGAGCTAAGGGGGGCCATCAACCAACCGCTGCAGGATGTCCATCTGCAGACGATCTTCTTGATGCGCGAAATCGTGAGCGACGCCGCCGGGGACGAACGATAGGTTCACGTAAGAATAATAGCGCGGCGGCTGCGACCTGGCGGCGATCTGCTATAATTGAGGCGACTACCAGTAAAAGAGGTGACGAATGACAGCACATTTGGAAAAGTTCGGCGCGCGCGTCCAGTTGCCGGGTCACGCGAACGTCTACTATTACCGCTTGCAGAGTCTCTCCTCACAGGGCATTGGTCACATCGAGCGCCTGCCCTTTTCCATCCGCATATTGCTTGAAACGTTGCTACGCAATGTTGATGGTTACCTGATTCAGGCCGAGGACGTGGTCAGGCTGGCAGGTTGGAACGCCGGCTCGCCGTCGCACGCTGATATTGCCTTTATGCCCGGGCGCGTCATCTTGCAGGACTTTACGGGCGTGCCTGCAGTCGTCGATCTGGCAGCCATGCGCGCGGCTATGGCTCGATTGGGCGGAGATCCGCGAAAGATCAACCCACAAGTGCCCGTGGACCTGGTTATCGACCACTCGGTCCAGGTGGACACCTTTGGCATGGCCGCGGCCCTATTCATCAACGCCGAGCGTGAGTTTGAACGCAATCGCGAGCGCTATGAGTTCCTCAAATGGGGCAAAGAAGCTTTCAAGAATTTTAAGGTCGTGCCGCCCGCGTCGGGCATTGTGCATCAGGTCAATCTGGAGTACCTGGCGCCCGTGGTGATGACGCGCGATGAAGCAGATGGCTCGCGCGTGGCATTTCCCGACAGCCTGGTGGGCACCGACTCGCACACGACGATGATCAACGGCCTGGGCGTTCTGGGTTGGGGCGTGGGTGGTATCGAGGCCGAAGCTGTGATGTTAGGCCAGCCCATTTATATGTTGACCCCGGAAGTGATTGGCTTCAAACTTACCGGCGAGCTGCCGGAAGGGGCCACAGCCACCGACCTGGTGCTGACGGTAACCCAGATGCTGCGTACACATGGTGTGGTGGGCAAGTTTATCGAATTCTTTGGCCCCGGCATGCGGCGTATCAGCCTGCCCGACCGCGCCACCATCGGCAACATGTCGCCGGAGTACGGCGCGACCATGGGCTTCTTCCCCGTTGACGAGGAGACGCTGGCTTACATGCGTCGAACCGGCCGCTCGGAAGATCTGGTGCAGTTGGTCGAAGCCTATACGAAGACCCAGGGCTTGTTTTATGGCGCAGGAACGCCTGATCCGGAGTATACGGAAACCCTGCACCTGGAATTGAGCGAGGTGCAGCCCAGCCTTGCGGGACCCTTACGCCCGCAGGATCGTGTGCCCCTGGCCAGGATGAAGACCCGCTTCAACCAGGTGCTCACCGCGCCGGTGATCGACCGTGGCTTCGAGCTAAAAGAGCGCGAGCTAAAGCGCACGGCCGTGATTTCTAATGGCCAGGATATCACCATCGGGCACGGCGCCGTGGTGATTGCAGCCATCACCAGTTGCACCAACACATCAAATCCCAGCGTCATGTTAGGCGCGGGCCTGTTGGCCAAGAAAGCCGTCGATCGCGGCCTGCAGGTGAAGCCCTACGTAAAGACCAGCCTGGCTCCCGGTTCCAAGGTGGTGACCAAATATCTAGAGAGCGCTGGATTGATGCCTTATCTGGAGGCTTTGGGCTTCCACGTTGTGGGCTATGGCTGCACAACGTGTATCGGCAATTCGGGTCCTTTGCCCGAAAGCGTGGCCAAAGCCGTACAGGATGGCGACCTGGTGGCGACGGCCGTTCTAAGCGGCAATCGCAACTTTGCCGGGCGCATCCATCCCCACGTGCGCGCCAACTACCTGGCCTCGCCGCCGCTTGTGGTGGCTTATGCCCTGGCCGGCACGGCCGATATCGACCTGTATAGCGAGCCCCTGGGCCTGGATAAAGACGGCGAAGAGGTCTATTTGCGCGACATCTGGCCTACCAACGCCGAAATTGAAGAAGCGGTGGGCAAGTCAATTACACCGGCGATGTTTATCGAAGAGTACGGCGAGATTTACACCGCCAATGAGACGTGGAACGAGATCCCAACGCGCGGCGGCGAGCTGTACGATTGGGATCCGGCATCGACCTACATCCAGGAACCGCCCTTCTTCATGGATCTGAGGCCGGAAGTCAAGCCGATTAGCAATATCGAAGAGGCGCGCGTGTTGGTGAAAGTTGGCGATTCGACGACCACGGACCACATTTCGCCGGCCGGCGCAATCGCCAGAGATAGCCCTGCCGGAAAATACCTGATGGAGCATGGCGTCGAACCGCGCAATTTCAACTCGTATGGCTCGCGGCGCGGCAACGACCGTGTGATGACGCGCGGCACGTTCGCCAACATCCGCCTGCGCAATGAGTTGGCTCCGGGCACCGAAGGCGGCTGGACAACTTACTTGCCAGAGAACAAGGTCATGACCATCTACGAGGCGGCGCAGAAGTACAAAGAGAGCGACACGCCGCTGGTCGTGTTGGCCGGTAAAGATTATGGCATGGGTAGCTCGCGTGACTGGGCCGCCAAGGGCGCCCTGCTGCTCGGCGTTAAGCTGGTAATTGCCGAGAGCTACGAGCGTATCCATCGCAGCAATCTGATTGGCATGGGCGTGCTGCCGCTGCAGTTCAAGCCCGGCGAGAGCGCAGCATTCCTTGCGCTGGATGGAACCGAGGTGATCAGCACCGTCGATCTGGACGATGACCTGCGTCCGGGACAGGAAGTGACGCTACGGGCAGAGGAGAGTGACGGCCGTGAAGTGATCTTCAAGACCATCTGCCGCATCGATACAGCCGTGGAGATCGACTATTATCGCAATGGGGGTATCCTACATACCGTCTTGCTCAACTTCTTGAAGGGTGATACAGGATAATAAAGGCCGACAGGCCAGGCGCCGGGGCGGCTGCTATGAGCGCGGCTGTCCCGGCGCTACAGGAAGTTGGTCAGTACTACGTAAACCAGCACCAGGAAGACGATGAGAGCCACGCTCACCAGTACAAACAAGGTCCAGTTCGTACCGCTGGCTTCAGCGTCGTCGGCTACGACGCGCGGCGCCGGATCGGCCATCGCGGCCGCCAACTGCGCCTCTCGATCGGCGGCGACCGCTTCTTCGGCGGCCGTCAGCACCCGGCCGCTTTCTGCCTGTCGATCCTCCGTCTCGTCGTCCAACCATTCCGTGGCATCGTCGTCGAGGAGCCACTCCGGCAGTTCCTCTTCTTGCTCCTGGTGCTCAGAAAGGCCACGCTGCGCGTCCATCATCGTCTGATCGACGTCTACCCAGGACGGTATGCTGTCGTCGCCGGCTTCGGCGTCGAGCGCCTCTGAGAAGTCAGATGCGGGCCACAGATCCTCGTCGACCGACGCATCATCGTCCGGCAGCACGGCGGCCACGGGCTCCTGTTCGTATGAGGCATCCTCTTCTTGATCCTGTGCAGCGCCAGGCTCGGGCTCCTGCTGGAAAAAAGGCTCGTCCTCCAAATCAAAATCAAAGGGCGCTACCGGCTCCTGCACGTCGCTTTCTTGCGCACCGGCCGGTTTGGTCGATCCCGCCGCGGGGGGCGGCGAGGACACCGCAGGCGATACGATGGGCGCTGGGGCCTGTCCTAACTGTTCCAGCGTTTGCCTGGCATAGGCATGATTGGGATCTAGCTCCAAAACTTTGCGGAGGAACGCCGCCCTCTGCACGTTCGACGGAGCCAACCTGCTCAGCAGAACCCATGCCGCGACGCTTTCAGGCTCCCGGCGCAAATACTCGGCCAGCATCAGCCGCGCCCGCCCTTCGTCGCCGGCCTTGGCAGCTAAGAGTGCATCTCGTAGTTCCTGGTCCATCACCGCTCTCCTCACTAATCGCACGCTGAACGGTGATTATTTTAACATAAGTTGGGCCCGACCACGAAGTGTTCCGCGATATCAGCCGTGATCGGCCGGCAGGCGCCGTATCTCGCGCCAACGTTCCAGGGCACCGGGACGGAACAAGGCCGGATCAAAGTCGGCCAGCGCTTCCCAGCCCTCCACTGCCGCTAGCTCTTGCTGCGCTTCGGTTAACTCGATGTCGAGCTCGCGGCCGTCGGTGATCAGGTGCAGGGTCAGGCTCTCTCTACCGTCGTCGACGACGTCGCGTATGCAGAGGCGGTCCGTGCCTTCTGGATAGCGAATGAACGTCGCCGAGCAACGCTGGCAGTAAGGCAGTGTCGCATTACACAAATCGCGATCAATTAAGACTTTCATTTCATCCTTCTCCTAAGGCGTTATGGGCCCGCTGCTGGGCGCCTACGGTAGGTGTATCTCTATCCTTCTATTGTGGGCCTGCAGGGAAAGCCAGGAGAAGTGATGAATGTCAGCCGATAAAACTCAATTTGTCACTGAATGCTAAATGGCCTTGAACTGCTCAAACGGCTGCTGGCAGTTGTCGCAGTAGTATATGGCGCGACAGAGGGTGGGACCAAAGCTATTCTTGATGATCGTGTTGTGTGAATCGCAATAGGGGCAGGCGACCGCCTCGTAGAAGGTGACAGGGATGTTGCCATGATGCCTGGGCGGCGGCGCAAGGCCAAACTGCTTTAGCTTTTCGCGGGCGCCATCGCTTATCCAGTCGCTACTCCACGGCGGGTGCAGCGTGGTGTGCACATCGACCTCGACAGCCCCCAGAGCATAGACGGCGGCGGCAATATCGGCCTGCATCACATGTAAGGCGGGGCAGCCAGAGAAAGTAGGCGTGATGGTCACCTGCACCGCATCACCGGTGACGGCGACATGGCGCACGATGCCCATTTCGACGACAGAAACGACGGGAATCTCGGGGTCACAGACCGCTTCCAGGGCCTGCCACACTGCCTCTTCACTGAGCGCCGGCGTTTCGGTGTTCATTTCTGTCACCACGAGGCCCCCGGAGCCAGACGCGCCACCGACTGCAGTTCTTCCACAAGCAGCGGCAGGTGGTCCGTGTGCACCTCTCGTCCGGCTAAATGACCATCGCCCGCATCCCCTGGCGGCACAGCAAGTGAGCATTCAACCAGGAAATCGCCAACTCGCTGCGTCCAGGCGCTTGCAAGCTGCGCCGGCGCCGGCGTAACCCGCGCCTGTACCAACAGCGATTCGTCTTCAAGGGGCACGAATAGCTGCGCACATGCGGGCCAGAGGTTATCTAGGGATGCCTGCATGCGCCGCTGGCTTTCATCGGTGCCCAGCGCCAGCCGCTGCACCCAGGCGCTTGAATGGCGCAGGTGATAGATCTCCTCACGTCGGATCTTGGCCGCAGCCTGGGCCAATGGCGTCAGAACGCTCTGGCTCAGCGCTTCAAGTAACATCGCTTCGTAACTATCGAAAAGATATTGGCGCAGCATGCTAAAGGCCCAATCGCCATTGGGCAGCTCCAGCAGGCGCGCATTGCGAAACGCCTGCGGCGCTCGAAAATAGACGAGCCGGTCGGGCTCCACGCCCTCTAACTGCTGCAGCAGCGCATACCAGACGACGGCGTGGCCCAGCTCGTCCTGCGCCAGGTTGGCGAAGGCGATGTCCTCTTCCAGGATCGGCGCGTGTCCACACCATTCCGAATTGCGGTGGGCCAGAATTAGCTCGTCGTCGGCCATAGCCCGCAGCTTGCGCGCCAGCGCCGGTCTTAGCGGCTTCGGCAGCGCAGAAAGCGCCTGGAACACACCTGGCTCACTCGGCATCATCACGCGCCTCCAGCTCGCGCATCATGGTCTGCGTACGGTATGCCGTGGGCATGCGATAGCTCTTGTCGTGGGCCGGCTGGAACATGCTGCCCACCTCGTCGTCGCCCGAGGCCACGATGACGTCAGCCGGCAGCAGCCACCACACATAGACGGGCCCATCGCCTGAATACCGCTTTACCGCCTGGCGCAGAGCGTCGCCGGCCGACGATGCGACCACCTCGCCGCAATGCACCACATAAGTCATGGCCCGGCGCTGTGACGTCTTGCGAAACACCAGGTATCGTTGAGTGGCGCCATGTGCCGGAGACTCGGCCGCAGCCGGCAGCCCCTCGCGTTCGATCTGCTGCGCCGTGCGGCTGAAGATCGCCTCTGCCGGCGCAACCCACAGGCTGTACGTCTGAGGGCGGCGTACAAAGACGTCGCGCGCGTTTTGCATGGCGATTTCGGGGTCCGGTGCGTGCACCGAGCCTACGTTGGCGAACGGCGCACCGGGGCGCACCTGCTGAAACACTTCATAGCGCACCCATTGTGTGTCGGGCGGCGCGTTCATGAGGCCGCCGTTTCCCAAGCACTTTCCCGCTGGCGCCGGGCAAAGGCCGTCACGGCTTCGCGAACCCAGCGCCCGTTCTCGTGCGCCGCGCGGCGCACTGACAACCGCTCTTCGTTACAGGGGCCGTCGCCGCCGACTACGCGCCAGAACTCATCCCAGTCGATGGGCCCAGTGATCCAGTTGCCGCTGGCTTCGTCGTAATAGAGCTGGTCATCGGGCAGTGACAAACCCAGCGCATGGATCTCAGGGACCATTTCGTTGACAAATTCTTGCCGCAGTTGGTCGTTGCTCTTAGTCTTAACCCCCCAGCGCAAGAGCACGCGGCTGTTGCTAGACTCTTTGTCGGGCAGCCCAAACATCATCAGCGTGGGCCACCACCAGCGGTTTATGGCATCCTGGAGCATGTCTCGCTGCTGTGGGATACCCTGCGCATACAGGATGCACATCTCTTTGCCCTGCTTCATGTGAAAGCCTTCTTCGGCGCAAATGCGAACCATGGCCCGTGAGTAAGGGCCGTAAGAACATTGCGCCAGCATGGTCTGGTTCTTGATCGCGGCGCCGTCTACTAGCCAACCAATCACGGCGTTATCAGCCCAGGTGAGGGTCGGGTAATTGAACACGCTGGCATACTTGGCTCTTCCCGCCAGGAGTGCGTCGAGCATCTCTTCGCGCGTCGCGCCCAGCGTCTCGGCAGCGTGATACAGATATTGGCCATGCCCGGCCTCGTCCTGGACCTTCGACAGCAGCACCATCTTGCGCCGCAGGCTGGGCGCGCGTGTAATCCAGGCGCCTTCCGGCAGCATGCCCACAACTTCGCTGTGAGCGTGTTGCGAGATCATGCGGATGAGCTGCGTACGGTACTCCTCAGGCATCCAGTCGCCAGGCTCAATCTTCTCTCCGCGCCCAATGCGCGCTTCAAATTCCTGTAGCTTCTCTGTGTAGTCGGCCGGTCGCTCGTTCATTTCTGTTGCTCACCTCATGCTATGCGCACGGTAAAAGGCTCTCAAACAGCGAATGTGCGCTGCAAAGCGCACCATTTCTGATTATATCATATCGTGGCGCTGGGGCAGGAATGACCACGCGCTGTGCGTCCATTTCACAGGAGTAGCAACGGCCCATTTGGCCCAAATGTATCGTCTTTTGTGTCTAGTTATATATCTCGACACATTGATAGCAGAGTGGTCTTTTCGTATCCTGAAAACGTACAAGGCGCAACCCGCGCCGGAAAGTTCTTGGCAAACACAACTTAGCAGTGCCGGTCGCGGCGCAAAGCTGCACTGGCGAAAGATAGATGAAGAGGAGGCTTTTCAAATGTTAGTTAACATCATTCTGTGGATTATTATCGGTGGTCTGGCAGGTTGGGTTGCCAGCATGATTATGAAACGGGACGCTAGCATGGGCGCGCTGGCCAACATCGTCGTTGGCATCGTCGGCGCCATCATCGGTGGTTTTGTCGTAAGCCTGTTCGGAGTGACGGTTGATACCTTCAGCCTGCCCGGCTTATTGGTAGCAATCCTGGGCGCCGTCATTCTCCTGGCGGTTATTGGGGCTCTGCAACGTGCATCCTAATCGTTGCGTGCGAACCTTCAGTAATTAAGTATCGTTAATGAGAGAAGGGCGACCCACTTAGGGTCGCCCTTTTCTCATTCCTCTTCGGCGTCGATCGTCATCTCGTCCATATGCTCTAGCATGTCCTCGACCGTGGCAATCACATCCTCTTCTACGAAGGAGTTGCCGCACTGCTCGCAGACCCAAACAGGAACATCTTCAATGAGCAGCTCACCTTCCTCTAATTGCACAATATAATCCTGGTTTTCCTGCACCATGCGCCCTTTGCACACGTCGCAGATGACAACGGCGTTATCGGACATCTCATCTCTCCATCTCGTAACGCGCCGGCCGTACGGGCCGGCGACTGCGTGTAAGACTAGCTAAAACGTTGTTCTTTCCAGGGATCACCCTCATTATGATAGCCGGATCGTTCCCAGAAGCCCGGCTGATCTTTTGCCCGAAGCTCCAGGGCCCGCAGCCACTTACCGCCTTTCCAAAAGTACGCCGACTTTTCTTCGCTGCGGTTTGCAAACGAGCCAATCACCACGCGCAGCGGGTAACCATGTTCGCGCTCCAGCGGCTGGCCGTCGAAGTGCGTCGCCAGCAGCACATTGGGCGCAAGCATCACCTCCAGCGGTAGATTGGTTGTGTAGTCATAGTCGCAATACTGCATCACATAAGCCGCCTCTGGCCTGGGGCGTATAATCCCTTCGCTCACCATCGTTCGTAAAGAGACGCCTTCCCAGGTCGTGTCAAATTTAGACCAGCGAGTGACACAGTGGATGTCCATGGTCACCTTCGTCCGCGGCAGGGCCATAAATTCTTCCCAGGTCCACACCTTTTCTTCCTGCACCAGGCCAAAGATGCGCAAGCTCCAATCGGATAAATCGGCCTTATAGCGCGGCGTGGGGCCGTAGTCTAAAACGGGAAACTTGCGCGTTAGCGATTGGCCCGGAGGAAGCCGGTTCTCATCTCGCACCTTCTTTTCTTCGTCGCGGCGGTCCCGTATTCGTCTGAGCACAACAATCTCCTCACAGTTGGTTGCGCAGCGCCGCTGACGCCGCGCTGCGGACTCATAGTACTTGCTTATTGTTACAGAGCCATTAACAATAGCCGCCTGAGCCGTCGCGGGCGGCGGCTGGCGTCGCCGTTCCACTTTCACCAATCGCCATCTAATATAAAGCCCGTATAATTAGCCGTAACACAACTGTGTAACGAGCAACCTTTGGAGCAAGGATAGAGCATGAGCATCTGGCATGAGTTTCACGGGCCAAATGCGGGCTACGTGTTGGAGCTATACGAGCGTTTTCGCCAGAATCCCGAGGCCGTGGACCCTGGCACGCGCGAATTCTTTAGGACCTGGACGCCGCCGCCTGATAATGGGCATGCGCTGCCACCGGCCGCGGGGACGATTGCAGAAGCAATCATAAGCCTGCCGGCAGGCGTCACAGCCGATACGGTACGCTGCGCCGTCAACCTGGTGCAGGCAATCCGCGAGTACGGGCACCTGGCGGCGCATCTCGATCCGTTGGGCGGCGAGCCGCCTGATGACCCGGCGCTTCACCTGAGCGCTTACGGGCTCACCGAGGACGATTTGCGTGCTTTGCCCGCCTCTATTGTCACCGGTCCACTGGTGGCAGGCGCGGCCGATGCTTGGGAAGCCATACAGGCCCTGCGCGCCGTCTATACAGGCGCCATCGGCTATGATTATGAGCATATTCGCATCCCGGAAGAACGGGAGTGGCTGCGCTACGCCGCCGAGTCGCGGCGCTTCCGGCCGCCGCAGATGCCAGTTGACGAAGTGGCCCTGCTGCGCCGGCTAACTCAGGTTGAGCTGTTCGAGCACTTTCTACATCGCTTCTTCCCAGGCAAGACGCGTTTCTCCATCGAAGGCCTGGACATGATGGTGCCCATGCTCGACGAGATTGTGCTGGCGGCCGATGAGCAAGAGGTCGATTCGATATTGCTGGGTATGGCGCACCGCGGCCGTCTGAACGTGCTGGCGCATGTGCTCAATAAGCCTTACGAGCAGATCCTGGTAGAGTTTAAAGACCCGGCCACCAACATTCATACCCTGGAAGAGCTGGGCTGGACCGGCGACGTAAAATATCACTCCGGCACGCGGCGCGTGGTGTCCGATGGACAGGGCAAGGACCTGCTGATTTCGCTCGCGCCCAACCCCAGCCACCTGGAGCATGTGAACCCCGTGGTGATGGGCATGGCGCGGGCCGCGGCCAGCAAGGTGGACCGGCCCGGCGAGCCAGTGCTGGATACGGCCGCTGCGCTGTCGATTCTGATCCACGGCGACGCCGCATTTCCGGGGCAGGGCATCGTGGCCGAAACATTGAACCTGTCTCGGCTGCCGGGCTACCAGGTGGGCGGCACCATTCACATCATCGCCAACAATCAGTTAGGCTACACGACGCTGCCTGAAGATGCGCGAAGCACGCTGTACGCCAGCGATCTGGCCAAAGGTTTCAAGATTCCCGTGGTGCACGTAAACGCCGACGACCCCATTGCCTGTATCGAAGCGGCGCGGCTGGCGATTGCCTACCGCACAGAGTTCGGCAAAGACTTTCTCGTGGACCTCATTGGCTACAGGCGCTACGGGCACAACGAAGGCGATGAGCCGGCGTTCACGCAGCCGGGCATGTATGAAATCGTGGGCAACCAGCCGTCGGTGCGCGCTAAGCTGGCCGCACAGCTTGATGAGCGGGGCCTGATTGGCGTGGAGGCCGCCGAGGAGATGGCTCAGGAGCATATGGCCTTGCTGCAGCAGAAAATGGACGCCTTGCAGCCGGACAGCGCTCTACCAGAACCGTCGTTAGAACCGCCGCCGCCGGGCGCCGCCAAACGTGTAAAAAGCGGCGTTCCTGCCGAAACGTTGCGCGCGCTCAACGAGGCCTTGCTGCAGATGCCCGAAGGGTTTCAACCTCATCGCAAAATCGAGCGGGCCATGGCCGGGCGGCGCAAGGCGCTGGACGATTATGAAGCGCCAACGATCGATTGGGCCATGGCCGAGGAGCTGGCTCTGGCGTCGATCCTGGCCGATGGCATTGCCGTGCGTTTTACCGGCGAAGACGTACAGCGCGGTACCTTCAGCCAGCGGCACGCCGTGCGCCACGAAGCCGAAACAGGCGAGAAATACGTGCCGCTGCAGCATCTGCCGCAGGCGCAGGCAGCCTTCGAGATACACAATAGCCCGCTCTCAGAGAACGCCGCCATTGGCTTCGAGTATGGCTATGACATCACCAAGGTGCGGCAATTAGTGGTCTGGGAAGCGCAGTATGGCGACTTCATCAACACGGCGCAGGCCATAATCGACGAGTTTATTGTTTCTGGCCGCGCCAAGTGGGGCCAGACGCCGGGCCTAGTGCTGCTGCTGCCCCACGGTTATGAGGGTCAGGGGCCCGATCACTCCACAGGGCGGTTGGAACGTTTTCTCAATTTGAGTGCAGAGCTGAATATGCGCGTGGCCTACCCCGGCAGCGCTGCGCAGTATTTCCACTTGCTGCGCCGGCAGGCCATGCTGTTAGAGACAGACCCCTTGCCGCTTATCGTCATGACGCCCAAAGGCCTGCTGCGCCACCCCATGTCCGCTTCGTCGCCCAAAGCGCTGAGCGAAGGGGTGTGGACGCGGGTTATCGACGATACCTCGGCGGACAGGGACCAGGTGACGCGCCTGATTCTGTGCAGCGGCAAGATTTATGTCGATCTGTCGAGCAGCGGCTTGCGCGAGCAGCGCCCGCGAATCGCCGTGGCACGGCTGGAGCAACTCTATCCCTTCCCTCATGAAGACATGGCGCCGCTGCTAGACGGTTATCCCAACCTGCAAGAAGTTGTCTGGGTCCAAGAAGAGCCGCAGAATATGGGCGCATGGGTGTCTGTACAGCCACAGTTACTGGAGATGATCGACGGCCGCTGGCCATTGCGCTATGTGGGCCGCCCACGACGGGCCAGCCCCGCCGAAGGATCGATGAGCTGGCATAAGGTGACACAACAAGCAATCGTCGAACGCGCGTTTGCCATGGAGGAGGAATCATGAGTACAGACATCGTCGTGCCCCAACTCGGAGAATCGATTGTCGAAGCAACCGTGGGTGAATGGTTAAAGGCCGAGGGCGACAGGGTGCAGGTGGGCGACGTGCTTGTGTCGCTGGAGACAGACAAGGTCGATGTGGAAGTAGGTTCCGAGATCTCTGGCGTGCTGCTGGAGATTAAGCGCCAGGTGGGCGAAGACGTGGCCATCGGCGACGTGTTGGCCGTGATCGAAGCCGGCGACGGCGCCCAGGAAGACGGCGGCGGCGCAGAGGCAACCAACGCCGCCAGCCAGGGAACAAAGCGTGAGGCTGCGCCGCAGCCGGCGGTACAGGCGGCGCAGCAAACGGCGGACAACGGCAGCGATGGCGAGCGCGCCACGCCGGTGGCGCGGCGCGTGGCGCAAGACGCCGCCATCGATCTGGCGCAGGTGGAAGGCACCGGTTCGGGCGGCCGCGTGACCAAACAGGACGTGCAGCGCTTCCTGGACAGGCAACAGGAGCAACCCGCAGCCAGTCCGCAAAGCGCACCGCAGGCGCCTGCGGCGCAAGCTCCGGCGGGGCAGCCAACGGCCACGCCGGCGGGCCCCGGCGAAGAACGGCGCGACCGCGAAGAACGGGTGCGTATGACGCGGCGCCGCCGTACGATTGCGCAGCGCCTGGTGGAAGCGCAGCAAACCGCGGCCATGCTCACCACGTTCAACGAAGTTGACATGAGCCGCGTCATCGAGATGCGCCAGCGCCGTCGCGACGAATTCCATAAGCGCCACGGCGTGAAACTGGGCTTTATGTCCTTCTTTGTGAAGGCCTCGATCGGCGCCTTGAAGGCATTTCCACAACTGAACGCCGAAATTCAGGGCGACGAGATTGTTCTGAAGCATTATTACGACATTGGCATGGCCATTGGCGCCGAAGATGGGCTCGTCGTGCCCGTCGTTCGAGACGCGGATCGGCTGAGCTTTGCCCAGATCGAAGAAGCCATTCAAGCTTTCGTAGAGAAGGTGCAGGGCGGCGCGTTGACGCTGGACGATTTGCGCGGAGGCACCTTTACGATCACCAATGGCGGCGTATTCGGCTCGCTGCTCAGCACGCCGATTCTGAACCCACCGCAGGTCGGTATTCTGGGCCTGCATAAAATCGAGCAGCGCCCCGTAGCCGTGGATGGCGAAGTGATGGTGCTGCCGATGATGTATCTTGCGCTGAGCTACGATCACCGCATCGTCGACGGGCGTGAAGCTGTGCAGTTTCTGGTGCGGCTGAAAGAGCTGGTGGAAGACCCCGAAACGCTGTTGCTGGAAGGGTAAAGGCTATCCTCTGCTTTCTTCAACTGCAGCGCGGATGGCGCGGGCCATGGCCCGCGCCCGCTCGGGCGCCGTGCCCACGTGCGTTGTGGCGACCATAAGCTCTCGCACCTGATCCGCGCCCACATGGGCCGTGATGCGCGGGTCGGCCGCCAGCAGGTCCACGAGCATTCCAGGGGGTTCGCCGTTGCGCAGCCGCTGCCACGCCTCCAGGCTGGCCTGCCGCAGCCACTCGTGCGCTTCCTGGCGGTCGGCGCCGGCGGCGACCAACGCCATCAAGACACGCTCAGTGGCGGCAAACGGCCCAAAACGGCCCATATTTCGGGCCATGGCCTGCTCATCCCACACCATTTCGGCCACCACGCGCCTACAGCGGCGTAGCATCTCATCCAGCAGCAGGCAGGCCTCTGGCAAAAAGAGGCGGCGGTTGGCCGAGTCGTCCAGGCTCCTTTCCAACACGGCCTGAGCCGCGTTATCCCAGGCCACGGCCGGCAGCGCGGCGACGTAGCGCGCCAGCGAGTTTATGTTCTCCATGTTGATCGGGTTGCGCTTGAAAGGCATGGCAGAGGAGCCTACCTGCCCGGGAGCAAAAGGCTCAGCCCATTCGCCGAAGGCCGGCGATTGCAGCAAACGAAAGTCGAGGGCCAGCTTGTGCAGCGTCGCGGCAAGGGTCGCCAGCGTCTGGACCACGCGCAAATCCTGGCGGCGCGTGTAAGTTTGCGTGGCCACAGGGAAAGCAGGCAGCTCGAGGCGTTCCATTGCCTCGGCTTCGAGCTGCTGCGGCGTGACCGCAACGCCTTGCAGCATTTCCTGAAAGCTGGCCTGCGTGCCAGTTGCGCCTTTGAACCCTTTGCCGCGCAGGCTGGCGCACAAATGGTGCAGCTCGCGGTAATCTTCGAGCAGATCCTGGGCATAAACGGCGAAGCGGTAGCCCAGCGTGGTCGGCTCGGCAGGCTGTATGTGCGTGTAAGCCATCGCCGGCAGTTCTGCGGCGCTTTCGATGTGGCCGGCAAAAGTCTCAAGCAGATCGCCGAGACGCCTGTGTAGCAGGCGTAACGCCTGGCGCAGGCGCAGGATGTCCGCGTTGTCGGTGATGTCGGCGCTCGTGGCGCCCCAATGGATGATCGGCCCTCCCACGGGGCACTGCTCGGCAAAAGCGCGAATTTCGGCCATCACATCATGGCGTGTTTCGCGCTCGATCTGCTGCGAGCGCGCCAGATCCACCTGGTCCTGGAAACGCTGTAAATCCTCTAGCTGTGCTCTGCTCACCAGCCCAGCCTGCTGTTGGGCCGCGGCGAGCGCAACCCAAACCCGGCGCATCAGCCGGCGCCGGTGCGCCTCAGACCAGATTTGCCGCATTTCGGGGCTGGCATAGCGCCAGGTGAGCGGCGATAGATAGGTTGTGTGGTCAAACGTCGTCGTAGATGTCTGGACGGGAGGATCTTCCTGGCGCCCCGCGCTCATTCGAGCTGCTGCCGGCCCTGCACACCGGAACGACGGCGACGCGAGCTGCTGCTTTTCCACTCGCGCTGCAAAGCGCGCGTGTCTTCAAACATCTTCGCTTCTTCCTCGGCAAGGCGCGCAAGGATTTCGGCGTTGCGACGCTTCTGGTCGTCTGTCAGGTTGATTTTCGTCTTGGCCATCCTCGATTTACTCCTGTTCACCCTAAACTAACGTGGTAGCCCGACGTCTCAGCCGGTCAAGAGAACCTCTTAAGAGGGACATACACCTATGCTCGCACTTCCCCACTAGAATAACTGCTTCCAACAAATAAATGACTAAGCCTCGCCTATCGCGGCGCCTGATAGTTTGGCGCCTCTTTCGTAATGAATATGTTGTGGGGATGGCTTTCCGAAAGGCCGGCATTGGTGATGCGCACAAACTGTGCTCGTGCGCGCAGCTCCTCCAGGTTCGACGCGCCGACATAGCCCATTCCCGACTGCACGCCGCCAATGAGCTGGTATACCACCTCCTGTAATCTGCCGCGGTAGGGCACCTGGCCTTCCACACCTTCCGGTACCAGCTTGTCGCGCTGATGTGTGCCGCGTTGCCCGCTGCCATAGCGGTCTGCGCCCTCTCCCTGCATGGCGCCCAGGCTGCCCATGCCGCGATACAGCTTGTACCGCTTTCCTTCGTAAAGGATGATCTCACCGGGGCTCTCGGCCAGGCCGGCAAGAATGGAGCCAAGCATCACAGCGTCGGCGCCCGCAGCCAGCGCCTTGACAATGTCGCCGCTGTATTTGATGCCGCCGTCGGCAATACAGGGAACGCCGCGGGCCCGCGCTTCACGAGCGCATTCGACGATGGCTGTCAACTGCGGCATGCCTGCGCCAGAAATCACCCGCGTGGTACAAATGGAACCGGCGCCAATACCAACCTTAATGGCGTCAGCGCCCGCTTCGATTAGGGCGCACGCGCCCTCGGCAGTCGCCACATTGCCGCCAATCAGCGCAATCTCGGGGTGCCGGCGTCGCGCTGAGCGCACGGTGTCTACCACCTTGCGCGTGTGCCCATGCGCCGTGTCCAGCACGGCGACGTCGAGGCCCGCCTCCACCAGAAGGTCCAGGCGCTGCAGGCCGCCCTGGCCCACGCCAATCGCCGCAGCCGTCAGCAGGCTGCCCTGATCGTCGGCAACCTGGTGCGGAAAGTCGAGCTTCTTAATGATGTCCTTGACTGTGATCAGGCCCTTCAAGACGCCATCGCCATCAACCAGCGGCAGTTTCTCGATGCGATGTTGATGTAAAATTTGCTTCGCTTCTTCTAGGGTCGTTCCTACGGGCGCAGTCACCAGCTTTTCGGCTGTCATGAATTCGCTCACTGGCTGATCGCCAGGGGACACAAAGCGGATATCGCGGTTGGTCAGAATACCTATCAGGAATCCTTCGGCCGTGGTGATGGGTACGCCAGAGATGTGGTAGCGGCTCATGATTGCTTCGGCCTGGGCCAACGTCGCGTCGGGACGCAGGGTGATGGGATTGACAATCATGCCCGCTTCCGCCCTCTTGATCTTGTCGACTTCTTCTGCCTGCGCTTCGGGGCCCATGTTGCGGTGCAGCACGCCCAGACCGCCGAGGCGCGCCATGCTAATGGCCATCTCGGCCTCGGTTACCGTATCCATAGCAGCAGAGAGCAGGGGAATGTTGAGGGAGAGTCGATCGGTCAACCGTGTGTGAAGGCTGACCTCGGCAGGTAGCACTTCGGAGTAACCCGGCGCCAGCAAGACGTCATCAAATGTCAGCGCCAGCGGGGCAAAGTTCTCGTAAGTCGTGTCCATGGTTCTTACGCGCTCCATTATACACGAAAATGAGAAAAGAGGATGTCCTTTCGCCGAAATCCGTGGACATCCTCTGGTTTAAGCAATAACCGGTTGCGTTGAGGGGCCGCTACTCTCTATCGCGCCGCGGCTTTGGTTTGCGCAGACGGCGACGACGGCGGCGCGCCGCGCTGGGCATCTCTGGAAGTCTGCCATAGCGCTGCAAGATAATGACGATACCGGCCACGGCGAGCAGCAGAGCAAAGACCATCGATATGGTGATGGCGCTGCCGCCAATGGCCGGCTGGTCAGGGCGGAACAGCTCTATCCAGGCGCGGCCGCCGCCCCACCAGACGAGAAAGACGCCAAATAGCGTGCCATATCTCCAGGTGTTGCGAAAGCGGTGGTTCAAGTAGAGCAGTAGGATGAAGCCCAACAATAACCAGAGCGATTCATACAGAAATGTGGGGTGAAAGCGCGTATCGAGGGGAAAGCGGTTTAAATCGGCATACTGCGGCAGGCGATTGGCCGGGTCGATAAGGATGCCCCAGGGCTGGTTGGTCGGCGGTCCATACAGCTCCTGGTTGATAAAGTTTCCCCAGCGCCCGATCGCCTGGGCGATGAGCACCGCCGGCCCGGCCACGTCGGCATATTTCCAGAAGTCCAGGCGTTTATAGCGAATATACCAGGCGCCAATCAGCGCTGCGCCCACAAAGCCGCCCAGTATGTTAGCGCCGCCGGAGCGCAGGTTAAAGACGTCGATAATCGTGTCATAGCGGCCGCCGCCGCCCGTAATGACGTCCTGAAAAACATACCACAGCCTGGCAAACAGATACCCGGCGACGACGACGATCAACAGGCCATTATAGAACGTGTCGGCGTCTCCGTTGCGCCTTTCAATTTCACGTCCCGCCCAGACGGCGCCAATGGCAATGCCGATAGTAATGAGAATGCCATACCAATAGATCGGGAAGCCCTCACCGATCGGAATGGTAAAGGCAACAGGATCGGTCTGAAGAAAGTCAAGCATGGTTCTTAAGATTTCCTATGCAATTTGTCTGGCAACAATGTTCAGGTTGTTCTGGCACGAACCGCGCGGGCCTATGCGCGCCGCCCGCCGCGCTCAATCAATATACCCCAACCCCCGCAACCGCTGCAAAAGCCTGTCGTCGTCGCCGATTTCCAGGCTCGCGCCCGCAGCAGTGTTATCCCGCTGGCGTTCCACCAGCTCCACAAGGCGCGAGAGATGAGTCGCCAGGCTGCGTTCCTCTTGCGGTCGCTCGCTCAGAACGTTGCTTAGTTCCAGGGGATCGTTGCTCAGGTCGAACAGCTCGTCGCTGGCGCCGTCCACGTCGATTAGTTTCAGGCCGTTACGCACAACGGCGCGGCGGAAAGCCAGGCAGCGGAACGCTTCGAGAAGCTGCGGCTGGCGATGCTCGATGGCGCGCACAAAGTTCAAGGGTGGGTAGATCTCGCTCAGGGCAACGCCATGCTCAGGGTCCCTGCCGTAGATTGTCTCTATCAGCGATAGGGCGTGGGCCTCGTTGTGCTGGAAACGAGCCGCAGCGTCGGGCAACGGCGAGGCGGCGTCGAGCATGGTGTGGAAGACGCGACGGCTGCTCACTGCCGTGCTAACCCTGCTGCCGGCGCGCAGCCTGCGGGGCCAATGGGCAATGAGCGGTACATGCACAAGCTCGTCGTAGGCCACGAAAGCATGGCCCATGTAGCCGTGTTCGCCCAGGCCATCACCATGGTCCGCAGTGAGCAAGGTGAGCGTGTTGTCTGCGGCGGCGCGGCTTGCAAGCGTGGAGAACAACGCGCCCAGATAATCGTCCTGGTAGGCCACTTCAGCATCGTACATATCACTTAGCACGCGCTGTTCCAGTTCGCCGAGTGGCGCGGCCAGCGGCGCAGCCCAGCGATACGCCTCGCGGTTCCAACGGCGCATGATATCGCGCGCCTCTTTGCTTTCGGCCAGGTACGGCGCTTGCTGCTCTACGAAGCGGCCAGGTGGCCAGAAAGGCAGGTGCGTCTCCATCAGGTTAATGAACAGGAACAATGGTTTGCTTGGCGCACGTCGTTCGCGCTCCTTTAAGAAAGTCACAACGTCGCCGATCGAGCGCTCATTCTGGCCCTTGAAGTTGGCAAAGCGCGACCACAGGGGCGTGAGCCAGGCATTCAGTGATAGCCGGAAGGCAAGGTCAGAGCGCCCAAAAAAGTTCTGAATGGGATACGACAGGCGCCTTAAGAACTGCGTGTAGCTTTCGGCAAGCTGGCTGAGGGGCCAGGGCAGCCGGGTGGAGCTTTGCGGCACGCTGGGCACGGCGCCGCCATAGTTGTAGAAGCGGTCGAAGCCACGCTTAAAGCCATTATTCAGGATGCCGACAAGCGGATTGTTGCAGAACGCCACCGTTTCGTAGCCCGCGGCGTGCAAAATCTCCGCGATGTGCGGTAGGTCGGGGCTGAGGCTGTCCAGCGACTGCTGCACGCGGTGAGCCGTGGGGTAACGGCCGGTGAACATAGAAGCATGGCTGGGAATGGTCCACTGCGCCGGCGATACGGCGCGCTCGAAGAGCGCCGCGTTCTGCGCAAAGGCATCCAGGTTTGGAGAGCTGTTTTTATCGTAACCATAGCAGCCGAGCCGGTCGGCGCGCTGGGTGTCGAGTACAATGAAAATGAGGTCGGGTCGTTGCATATTAGTAAAAAGATACAAGCCTTAGTCTGGCGCGGCAAGCCGTATGCCAGTTATGCCAGGCCATGATAAAATTGGGCGATTGGCAATTATACCAGACAGGGTGCGTAAAGGGGCAATTGTGCAAGGCGGCCGGGCGCCCTGAAACTGTGAGACTGATGCACATTCGTCATTTATCCCTGACAAATTACCGCAACTATGGCCGCCTGGAACTGGATCTCCAACCGGGCGCAACGCTGCTGTATGGCGATAACGCGCAGGGCAAAACCAACCTTCTGGAAGCCATTTATTACCTGGCCACGACGCGCTCGCCACATGCCACGCTGGACAGCCAGCTGCTAAACTGGGACGCCGACCTGCCGGATGATCCGCTTGTAGTGGGCAGGCTCGTGGCGCGGCTGAGCCGCCAGGACGGCGAGCGCGTGCTGGAGATGAGACTGATACGCGAGCAGCAGGGCAACCAGGTGAGCTTCCGGCGCGAAGCGCTGGTCGATAGGCGTAAAGTGCGCCTGATGGATCTGCTGGGCAATTTGCGCGTGGTGCTCTTTCTGCCGCAAGATGTACAAATGGTGACGGGGGCGCCGGCCGACCGGCGTCGCTACCTGGACATCACCTTATGCCAGACGGATCCCACCTACTGCCGAACCTTATCACGCTATAACAAGGTGCTGGAGCAGCGCAACGCTACGTTGCGGCGTATTGTGGAAGATGGCAGGGGTCGCGACGTTCTACCCATCTTTACCGAGAAGTTAATCGACCTTGGCGGCGCTCTCTTTGCCCGTCGCGCCAGCTTCGTAGCGGGCCTGGCGCGCGAGGCGCAACGCATTCATTATGAAGAGCTGACGGAGGGCCGCGAGACGCTGCGGCTGCACTACCTGCCCCAGCTCTATAGTGCAAGTTATTTGAATGGCGCCGATGCTGCCAGCGTACAGCTAGAATGGGCGCGCTGGCTGCAAGAAGCGAGCAGCAAAGAGGCGGCGCAGCGTTTTGGCGAAGCGCTGCAGGCGGCGTTGGAAACCGACCTGGCGCGCGGGCGGACCACGCTGGGGCCGCAGCGCGATGATTGGACATTCCTAGTAAACGGGCGTGCTCTGGCCAGCTTTGGCTCCAGGGGACAGCAGCGCACGGCCATTCTGGCGCTGAAGATGGCCGAAATTTCGTGGATGGCCGCCGAGACAGGCGAGACGCCACTGCTGCTGCTCGACGAGGTGGTCGCCGAGCTGGACGAGCGGCGGCGCGCGCTGCTGTTGGGCTTCATTCAACAGGGCGCGCAGGCCATCCTGACGGCAACGGACCCGGCCATGTTTACCCGCGAGTTCCTGCAGGAGGCCACCACTTTTGAGGTGACGGACGGGCGTGTCGGCGGCGAGCGACCTGAAGCGCACGCGGTAGGCATATGGCGTGAGGAAGAGAGTGAACAGTAAGGTCAACACCAAACCCATTGTGGGGGATCCGGCCTCGATTCTGATCATCGACGATAGCGCAGAAAACCGGCTGCTTTTGTCTTCCCAACTGGGGCTTGCCGGCTACGAAGTCTTGCAGGCGGATAAGGGATCGGAAGGCATCCGCATGGCCAGCCAACTCCAGCCAGACCTGATCTTGCTGGACGTTATGATGCCAGAGATGAACGGATTCGAGGTATGCCGCCATCTTAAAGCCGATGGCAACACCAGCGGAATACCAATCATTATGGTAACGGCGCTGCGCGAAGTGCAATACCGCATCAAAGGAATCGAGGCGGGCGCCGACGAGTTTCTCTCCCGCCCGCACCACCGCGAAGAGCTGCTAATACGCGTGCAGGCGCTCATCCAACTGAAAAACGCCCGCCAGCGGCTGGAAGAGGAGCGCAACCGGCTGCAGCTACTCTACGATACGAGCCGCGCCATCAGCTCGCACCTCGACCTGGACGAGATAATGGCCAATATCATTGCCCAGACGCAGGCGGCGGTGGGCGCGACAAAAGGCAACATTTTCTTGTTGGACGACCAGGGCCAGGTGACGCACCGCATTTCGGTGCGCGAGGGCGCGACGCCAAAGTACTCTGACAGGGTAAGTCATGAAATTATGAGCCACGGCCTGGCCGGATGGCTGCTACGGCAGGACCGCGGCGTGATCATCAGCAATGCCTTTGAGGATGAGCGCTGGCTTAACCGGCCACAGGATGAAGATCCGGCAGGCTCCGTGATTGGCACTCCCCTGGCACGCGCAGACCGCACCGTGGGCATTCTCTTCCTGATGCACCCAGAAGTGAACTACTTTACCGCAGAGCATCTGGCCCTCTTAGAGACCATTGGCGCACAAATCTCGGCCTCCATCGAAAACGCGTTCCTCTTCAACGAGATTAGCGAGGAACGGCGCAAGTTAAGCGCGGTTCTGGCGCAGTCGACGGATGCTATTGTCACCACCGATGAGCTATGGCAGATTACGTTGGTAAATCACGCCGCGGAACACGTCTTTTCGCTAAGCGCGGGCAATGTGGTGGGAAAATCGCTGCGTATGGTGCCAGAGCTGAGCGACCTGGTGCCGCTCTTCGTAAAGGCCAGCGAACGCCCCGCCACCCAGGAGCTAAATCATGGGGCGCGTGTGCTATATACCAGCGTGTCGCCCATCCAACAGGTTGGCTACGTCGTCGTGTCGCAGGACATCACGGAGTTGAAGCGGGTGGAAGAGCTGAAGCTGCACAACGAACGCCGCCAGCGCGAGCTGGTGAAAGAGACCTTTTCGCGCTATATGGGCCCGCGCCTGGTGGAGCACGTGCTATCTACGGAACCAGGGCTGCTGGCGCGGCGCGAGCGACGGCAAGCGGTTGTGCTTTTTGCCGACCTGCGCGACTCTACACGGATGATCGTCGGCGTGGCGCCCGACACGGCCATTTCGCTGCTGAACGAATTCTTCACCAGCATGACCGACATCGTCTACGAGTTCGACGGCACCATCTTTGATCTCACCGGCGATGAGGTGATGGTGGGTTTCAATGTGCCCTTCGACCAGCCCGACGCGCCATATAGAGCGCTGCTGACGGCCATCACCATGCAGAAGCGTTTCAATGACCTGCGCCAAAAATGGTATACAGAGTTTGGCGCGCTTCTGGGGCTGGGGATTGGCATCGACCTCGGTTACGTGGTCGTCGGTAATGTGGGCGCCGAAAGTAGAATGACATTCCGCATGGTCGGCGAAGCGGTAAACATTGCGCACCGCCTGGTCGATCTGGCCGACGACGGGCAAATCTTCATCACAGAGTCGATTTACGACGCGGTGCAGCAGGAAGCTCCGCGCTTGTTGGAGCTAATTGCGTTCCGCAACGTGGGGCCGGTGGCCTTGAAAGGCAAGAGCCACGCTCAAACCTTGTATATGACCGCTTTCCGGCGCCGGGCGCCGGCACGCAAGCAGCCAGAATAATTCAGCATGGAACAGGCGCGCTAAAGAGGGCGCTTGGCGGGGATGCCTGGTCGGCGCGGGTAACGCCGTGGCGTGGCTGCCACCTTCTTAACCACGATGAGATATGAAGGCTCGGAACGGCCTGGAAGCTGCACCGCGTGCAACATCGGCGCGCCGCCGCCCAGGGTCGCAATCGCCGGCGCGGCTTGTTCAAGCTCGGCAGTGGCACGCTCGCCTTTCATCGCCAGCGCGTGCCCCCCCACCCGGCAAAATGGAAGCAGGTATTCGAGCAACGTGTCTAAGGGCGCCACAGCGCGGGCCACGGCCCAGTCATACCGTTCGCGGTGGCTCACATCTTGCCCCACGCTTTCGGCGCGCGCGTTAAGGTTGGTCACGTCCGTCAGGTGCAGTTCATCGACAACCGCCTGTAAGAAGGCCGTTTTCTTGCCGACACTTTCCAGTAGGGTCAGGCGAAGCTGGGGGTAAACAATTTTCAAAGGCAGGCCGGGGAAACCAGCGCCGGCGCCCACGTCGATCAGGCGCTTGCCGTTCAAGTCCCCGGTGACTTTCACGCAGCTGAGGGAATCGAGAAAGTGCCTGACGCGGATGCCTTCGTCGTCGCTCACCGCTGTCAGATTAATGCGTTGGTTCCACTCTTGCAGCAGCCGGGCATATTGGCCAAAGGCGTCGAGCTGTTCAGAATTGAGCGTAGGGCCCAGCGCTGCCGCTTCGTTCTGTAGCCTATGCACGGTTACTGCTGTCGTTCCAGGCGCTTGGTTGTGGGGTCTAACTGGTAGCGATCATACTGCTCGCCGCCGAAACGCGCCGGCTCAAAGTCTAGCCAGGGATGGATGAGCACATAGCGCGCCTCTACGAAAAGGGGCGCGATGGGATATTCTCCGTCTGTGCCAAAGAATTGTTGTTCCACCTCGCGATAGAGCGACCAGCGCTCGGCCGTCTCTGTAGTCGTTGCCGCCTGGCTCAGGAGATTATCGGCGTTGGAACAGGGGCGGTTTTGCCGGTTTTCGCTATCTGTGCAGTGCAGGATTTCGCCGAGCCAGTTGTGAGCGTCAGGGTAGTAGGCGTTCCAGCCCAGATCCCAGATATCCGGGCGCGCGGGACCAGCGGCTGGATTGGTTTGGGCCAGTACCCTACCAAATTGCACCTGCTCGATGATGATGCTGTTCTCCGGGCAGCCCAGGGTGCGCATCCACATCGAGCGCAGCGTTTCGGCATGGAATAGAGCCAGATCTGTGTTGCCCACTAGATAACGAATCTCGGGCAAGAACTTGCAATCGAGCATCGGGCTTCCGGCCATTTGCACTTGCGCCCAGTCTGGGAAGAAGCCGACACCCGCCTCTTCCAGGCCCGGAGCGCCAAGCGCCCCCGGCGGCGTAAAGTGACGCATGGGTAGGCCAAGGCCGCCATAGACGTTGTCGATGAGCGCCTGGCGGTCGATGGCTGCGCTGAACGCGCGCCGAATGGCGGGATCAGAGAAAACGGGGCTATCAAAGTTGAAGGCCAGATAAAACACAGAAGGGTTAGGCGCTAGGTTTACTCGCGGCAACATGCGCGTGTTGGCCAACATCTCTTCACGGCGGTTCGCCGGCAGCGGGCTAACGTCGACCACCTTGTCAATCCAAAGCTCGTAAGCTTCTTCGCTATTCGTCCAATAGATGTTGACAACGTCAACCGTGCCGCTAAAAGGCGTGGGCCAGTAGGGGTTGCGCTGCAGCTCAGTTCTCGATTCGGAGACGTCGTCGGTGCTGACAATGAAGCGGCCGCTTGTCATGACGTCTGGAAACTGCGACCAGACGTCGCCGCTATCGGCATAGGCATCGACCACTTCGCGCGGTATCGGGCGCATGATGGGCAGGCTGGCGATCGTAGAGAAATAAGCCGCGGGGCGCGTCAGTGTAAACTCTACCGTGTAATCGCCTATGGCGCGCACGCCTACCGATGCCAGGTCCTCGGCTTGCGGCTCGAGGATGGCGTGCGTCTCCTCGCACCCTTGGACAATAAAAAGGGCTAGCACCTCCGGCGCTTGCGTGCGGTAATCGCAAGCGCGCTCGACGGCAAAAACGACGTCGTCGGCGATGACCGGACGGTAAGGTTCGGCCCTGGACTGCACGGGAATAATGCTGGTGGCGCGCGGCAGGCCGGGTCGTATCCAAAAAACGTCATCGCGCAAGTTAAAGGTCCACACCGTGCCGTCATCCGAGACCTGCCAATCCAGCGCCAGATCCGGCTCCACGGTTCCGAAGGCATGATTGAAGCGGGTAAGGCCCACAAACAGATTTTCGATCAGGTCGCGCTGCACGGTGTTGCGCGCCTGCTGCGGGTCCAGGGTAGCCGGCATGCCGTTTAGCGGAATGTCTAGTGCCGCAAGCTCGCCGCTGGGATGCGGGTTTGGCGTCACGGTCACGGAAGGGCGCGGCGTGTTTAGCAGCGTGCGCGTGACCACAACCTCGTCGCCGCTTACCATCACTACCTGGCGAACGGCCACACCTTGCGGCGCGACGGCCGTGCAGGCCGCGCCCAACAGCAAGACCAGGCACAGGGCCATTAGCGCGGCCAAACGTATGCCACTACCAGCGCAGGCATGGCGTCTCGATTCGTCGAAGAAATGCATACCGTTCAAGACAAACTCTTAAAAATCGTTGTGATCAGCGCTGGGGCCGATCGCCGAGCGATGCTAACCGATGCCAGAAACGGCCGCAAATGTCACCCGTCAGTAATATAGACCTTCTCATACAGCTATGATAGCATTAGTTTGCGTCAGTTAATATGGACCACGATCACCAGACTTCCAGGCGAGAACGCGTGCTCATCGTAGATGATGCGCGCGCAATTCGCGAATTTCTGAACGACTCCATCCTTGTGCCGGACGGATTCGAGGTCATTATGGCCGCCGACGGGCTGGAAGGCCTTCAACTGGCCTTTTCAGAACGGCCCGATTTGCTGATCGTAGACCTACAGCTTCCGAACATGAGCGGCCTGGAGCTCCTAAAGCGTCTTCAGCATCGGCAGGTCAATATTCCCTCCATCCTGATGACAGCGCACGGCTCGGAACAGGTGGCGGTGCGCGCCCTGCGCATGGGCGTTCGCGATTACGTCATAAAGCCCTTTATCGTCGAGGAAATGAAGGAGGCCATCCAGCGCGCCTTACATGAGCGCCGCCTATCTCGGGAGCGCGAGCAGCTCATCGCGCAGTTGCGCGAATCCAACATGCGGCTCAGGCAGAACGCCCAGGAGCTAAACGCACTTTATAGCATTGGCAAGTCGGTTTCGTCCACGCTCGACCTGGAGAGTATCCTGCAGCGCGTCGTGGAAGCTTCCGTCTACCTGACCGCCGCCGACCAGGGAATGCTGATGCTGCTGGACGAGCGCGGCGATCTGCACGTGCGCGCCGCAAAGCATAAAGACGCGCAGGTGCACTCATTGAATGAACGAATCCACGACCACCAGGCCGAGCGCGTACTGCGCGAAAAACACACGGCGATCCTAAAGGCGGATACGCTGCCCTTGCACGTTCCGACGGCCACGAAGACTCACGCCGCCGCATATGTTCCGTTGGTTATACAGGGGCAGGCGATCGGCGTGCTCGCCGTCGCCAACCACGTGAGCAAACGGGCCATTACGCAGCGTGGCACGCGCGTCCTTTCCGCGCTGGCCAGCTATGCAGCAGTGGCCATCAGCCAGGCGCGCCTGCACCAAAACATGGCGGCGCAGCGCAACCAGCTTCATACGATTATCAACCAGAGTGACAATCCGATTCTGGTGGTCGATCATGATTTTCGCTTGTTGGTGGCTAATAAGGCGGCGCGCGCGATTCTGAAGCTGCCCGGCCGCGGCATTGAGGGCCTGCACCTTCAGGAGGTGCTGCGGCATCAGGCCGAACTGCTCGACTTTATTACCCAGCTACCGGGCACCGGCCTGGTACGCAATGCCAGCTTAACCGTGAATGACGGGCAACGCTTCCGCGCAACGCTGACTCCAATTCAGGATATTGGACGCTCGATCGTGATGCAGGAAGAGTCCCCGGCGCGATGATTCGCGCCACTACGAACCAAGCGAGATCTCACGCCCGTCGAAGGTAAAGGTGTGTGTCGCCGATGAGGGTGGCCGTGCGGGCGCATACGATGGGCGCGCAGCCGCGGGCCGCGCCACGATTGAGGGCGGGCGGCGCCGCTGCAGCGTCTCTAGACACCAGTGCAGATCGTAGGCGTCGACGTACATGGTCTGAAAGCGAACCGGCCGATCGTCGCGCGTAATCAAAAAATCGCCTTTACCCATGAGGTTTTCCGCGCCCGATTGCACCAGCTCGCTCGCCAGCCGCGCCTGTCTCTGGTTCATCACGCGGCCCACGATGCGCAATACCGGCTTGAGTGACAACAAGTCAGCCAATGAGCGCCCGTCGGGCCGGGCGCTCATGATGCAGTGAATGCCGCTTTCGGCGCCGCTGGCCAGCAGTTGCTCAAGCGCTTTGCGCAAGGTGGGCGAGCCTTCAGCCGCCAAAATGTCTACATTATCAATGAAAATCACAATCGTAGGCGAGCGAACAGCGTGGGCGCGACGATAGCGCGCCTCGTCGTCCAGGTAGCGGAGCACCTCCGCCGCATCTTCCGTATCGGTAACCACAGCAGCCAGGGCATGCGGCAAATGGTGCAGCGCATGCATGCCGGGCCCTAAAGGTAGCTCCGGCCGGTCGGCCTGCGGATCGAGAAAAATCATCTGGATTTGGGATTGGCGGCTGGACATGGCTAAGGCCACGGCGCAGGTGCGCAAGGCGGCCGTCTTGCCTGCTCCCTCGGCGCCCAGGAAAATCACATGCTCCAGCGATGGCTCGCTGTAATTGAGAATTACTGGAGCGCCCTCAGCCGTATATCCAATGGCCGCCATGCGCGGCGCCAGCTCCAGGCCCTGCTCCAGGTTGGCGCATAAGCCGTAATCATCGGCTGTAGCAAGCGTGATGCGCAACGTACACCTGTCGGATGCGGTACGCATGCGGACGCCGCGATCGAAGGTGTCGCTAAGCTCCGCTTCTACTTGTTGCTCGTAGGCCGGGGGTAGTGCTTGTGCGAGCTGCACATGGAAGATTACGCCGTTGTCTTGCAGCGCGCCGCCCTGGACCTGCGCCTGCAAGTCGACGCGCGCGAAGAGCTCCTCTAATTCAATGGCCTGCAATTCAAGTCGATGATGTACTCTTTCACTTACGCGCATGTCGCACCTGGCTTGGTCTGGCACACATCGCTTCAAATTGGCCAGACGTATTCCCAGTATAGAACATATGTTCCTAGTGGTCAATAGCCATTCGAGCCGCAAAAAAGACAAACAAAAAGAGGCGGCTTTCGCCGCCCCTTCATAAGGCTTTTCAAATGGCTACGCTGAGAGGGAAAGGATCGTAGTTAGGCGGCTCATCGCCCTTCTAACGCCTTCATCCCCACCTGCTAAGCCGTCTGGCGCATCACCATCATAACCCTGGCCTGTACCTCAACGTTGGCCGGATGCACGTAAATCGGCTCCATCGTGGGGTTTGCAGGCTGCAAACGAACCTGTTCGCCTTCACGGAAAAAATACTTCAGGGTCATTTCGTTGTCGTGCGGCAGCCACACGGCGACCATATCGCCGTTATTGGCCTCATTAATTGGCTGCATGATGACGATGTCATTGTCGTTCACCATGGCATCGATCATCGAGTTGCCGCGAACTCGCAGGGCAAAGAGGTTTCCTGCGCGGCCCGGCAGCATGGCGCCGCTCACATCGATAGCGTCTTCTTCGTCATATGTGCCAAAGTCTTCGTTACCCAGGTGCACCGGCTCGCCGGCGACAATGTCGCCCATCAGCGGCACGCGAATCAATTCCGCGGCGTCGCGTACGGCGCTGCGCGCAGATTCGAAGAGGGCCAGCGTCTTCTGCGTGAGCTTGAGCCCGCGAGATACTTCGGCTTCGCGCTCCAGGTAGCCTCTCTCCTCAAGCTTATTGAGGTTATAGTTGACTACCGATGTGGAGCTAATGCTGACTGCGCTGCCGATCTCGCGGATCGTGGGTGGCCGCCCAGCATCACGAAAATAACTCCAGATATATTCAAGAATATTCTGCTGCCTGTTGGAGAGTTTATCCCGGTTTGCCATGTCTGGTCTCCTTCTTCATTTGGCCAAGGGCTACCCGGTGCAAAAGCGCCGAATCATGAGAAAGTCGCTCATTTGTTCGAAGTATAACACGAACAGGTGTTCGGCGTCAAGCCAAATTCCCGTCATTTTGGCGGGGCCAGCGGCTTGACCTGGCTAGCAGTGACTGTTATGATGTGCATACTTCAGAGTGTGTGAAATTTTGAACAATTACGCCTCGTAGGGCGCTCCAAGAATTGAGGAAACGATGAACGATTCATACGAGAAGTCGTCGGACCGCAACATCATTGAGCAGATGAAACGACAGAACGCTGAGAATGAGGTGCGCGGCGCGATCGAGCGCATCATCGACCAGGCGGCCAAAGATGGCCTCTTCGACAACCTGCCCGGCAAAGGCAAGCCCCTGCAGCTCGGTAAGAATCGGCAAGCAGGAGACAGCGCCCTGGCCTACGACCTGCTGCAGAACAACAACTACACCCTACCATGGATTGCGAAGCGGCAGGAGCTGTTAGAAGCCATTGATGCATTTCGTGAAGCGTTGGCCCAGAGCTGGGCATTGTGGCAGTGGCGCTCGCAGAAGGCCGGCAGCGCCGAGGCGTTGGCCAGGCTGCAAGCAGCCTGGGCAGACGAGAAAGCCGATTACGAGAACCAGCTACACGATATCAACCAGGCCATCGCCGCGCTAAACCTAACCATCCCTGTCGAGCATTTAGAGCTGTTGAAACTGCAGTGGCAACGAGAGCTGGCTCGCGCCGGCATACCGTAGCTTCGCATACCGCCGCTGTGCGAGGACCGTACAAAATCGAAATTTGGATAGCCTTCATCAGGCGATCGTGTTAAAAAAGGGGGGCGTGCTTTCCAGCCAGTCAGGATAGACCAGCATGAGATTGAGCGTTACTGTCGGCAGCATTCAGTCCGCCGAGGCGGATACGATCATCGTCAACCTGTTTAAGGGCGTCACGCGCCCCGCCGGCGCCACAGGCGCCGTGGACCAGGCGCTCGACGGTGCGATCAGCGAGCTAATCGCAAATGGCGACTTTTCTGGAAAGCTGGGGGAAGTCGGCGTCTTTTACCCACGCGGGATGGTCGCGGCCAAAAGGGTGCTGATTACTGGGCTGGGAGAGCAGGAGAAGTTCGATCTGGAGCAGGTGCGCAAAGCAGCGGCGGCGGCCATTAAGAAGGCGCGCGAGCTGCACGCGCAGCACGTCGCCAGCATAGTTCATGGCGCAGGCATCGCCCGCTTGCCCGTGGGCCTGGCAACCCAGGCGCTGCTGGAAGGCACCCTGCTGGCCATGTATCAGTATGAGGGCCTACGCAACGAGAAGGAAGCCGCACCCGAAATTGCTTCCTTCACCATTGTGGAGTTCGAAGAGAGTAAGGTAGAGGCTATCGAGCAGGCTATGCAGGCAACGCAGGCCATTATCAGCGGCGTGAAAGTCGCGCGTGATCTGGTAAATGAGCCGCCTAACGTGGCCACACCGACCCGGTTGGCGGAGATGGCGCAGCAAATTGCGTCCGAGCAGAACCTGCGCGTGATCATCGGCGACCGCGCGTGGGCCGCCGAACATAACATGGGCGCCTATCTTGCCGTCGCCCGCGGCGCCGGCGAGGCGCCGAAGTTTATCGTCCTAGAACACAACGGCGACCGAGACGATCTCGATACGATCGTCCTAGTGGGAAAAGGTATTACCTTCGATACCGGCGGCATTTCCTTAAAGAAGGCCGAGGGCATGGGCGATATGAAGACCGATATGGCCGGCGCGGCCGCTGTCTTAGGCACCATGAAGGCCGTGGGCCGCCTGAACTTACCGCTGCGCGTGATTGGGCTGGCGCCCTGCACCGAAAACATGCCCGACGCCCACGCTTACCGCCCGGCTGACGTGGTGAAGGCCAGCAATGGCAAGACCATAGAAGTCATCAGCACCGACGCCGAAGGGCGCATGGTGTTGGCCGACGCCCTGGTTTACGCCGGCAGGTACCGGCCCAAAGCGGTCATCGACCTGGCGACGCTAACGGGCGCGGCCGTTGTGGCTCTGGGACAAAATGTAGCCGCCGGCCTATTCAGCACAGACGATTGGCTGCGCGAACAGCTTGTAACCGCCGGAGCGACAAGTCACGAGCGCGTGTGGCCCTTACCGCTGTGGGATGACTACTACGAAGCGATTAAGTCAGATGTGGCCGACATAAAGAATAGCGGCGGACAATATGGCGGCGTAGGCGCGTCCGCCATGTTCCTGAAGTCGTTTACCAGTTATCCCTGGGCGCACCTGGACATCGCCGGCGTTGCCAACAACAAAAAGGATAAGGCCTACACCCCGGTAGGCGCTACGGGATTTGGCGTGCGATTACTGGTAGAGTTTCTGCGAAATTGGCGTAGCGAATAGCATAAGCAGGAGGCCAGGCTATGGTAGTTCCCATTCCGCCGCTAACCCTCGGTATCGAGGAAGAATACCAGATCATCGATCCCGAAAGCCGCAACTTGCACGCTTACATTTCAGAGTTCCTATCTCAGGATGAGCGGCGGTCCACCAAGCTCAACCTGAAGCCCGAATTCATGCAGTCGCAGGTGGAAGTGGGCAGCCATGTTTGCCGCAATATTCGTGAGGTGCGCCAGGAGGTCAAGCGCCTGCGGCGCGCTGTTTTCGAGATGGCCGAAGAGAACGGATTAGCCATCGCCGCGGCTTCAACCCATCCTTTCGCCTTCTGGAACGAACAATCGATCACCGAAGGGGCGCGTTACCGGGAGCTGCTGGATGATATGCGCGCCGTGGCTCGCCGGCTCTTGATCTTCGGCATGCACGTGCACATTGGCTTCGGGCACCATGCCAACCCCGAATTGAAAGACCTGATGATGGAAATTATGAATCAGGCGCGCTATTTTGTGCCACACCTGTTGGCCCTGTCCACCAGCTCGCCATTTTGGCGCGGCGAGAACACGGGCCTGAAATCTTATCGCAGCATTATATTCGAAATGATGCCGCGCACGGGTATCCCACACTCTTTTGAGTCGTGGGCCGAATATGAGTCGTACGAAAGGACGCTGATGAAAGTAGGCTCATTCGGCAAGCGCGATCCGGTAGCCAAAATCTGGTGGGACATTCGCCCTCACCCCGTGTTCGACACGCTGGAGTTTCGCATCGCTGATATCTGCACACGCGTGGAAGAAGCGGTCTGCATTGCGGCCCTGTTTCAGGCCATCTGCGCCAAGCTGCTAAAGCTGCGGCGCAATAACCTATCCTGGCGTCATTACCGGCACATGAATATCACCGAGAATAAGTGGCGGGCCGTGCGCTACGGCATCCGTGGCGACCTGATCGACTGGGGCAAGGAGGAGTCGGTACCCTTCCATTTCCTGATGGAAGAGCTGCTGGAGATCGTCGACGACGTGGTAGACGAACTGGGTAGCCGCCATGAAGTCGAATACGTGCGCACAATACTGCGCGACGGAACCAGCGCAGACCGCCAGATTGCCGTTTACGAGAAGCACGGCGGCGACGACAACCGCGACGATGCGCTGAAAGCCGTGGTCGACAACCTCATCGCCGAAACCAAAGAAGGGGTGTACGACTAAGGCCCAGCGCCTATTTGTGAGCCACCAGGCCAAAGGCCGCCGGACGATCGACCACGCGCTTAAAGCCGGCGGCGAGCAGGCGCTGGCGCGCGCCGCGCGTCACACCGGCTCCTGAGCGGCTCTTCGGGTCGCCGATATAATGGAAGAGGCGGCCACGGGGCGTGAGCACGCGATACAGTTCGTGGTAAAACGCCTCGCTGTAGAGGTGCCCGGCCAGGCTAAACATGGGCGGGTCATGGATGACGCGCTGGTAGGCGGCCGCAGGCAGCGTCTCGACAACGTCGAAGGCGTCGCCAATGAGCCGGCGGATCTTGTGGTTGGTGAAGAGCTCGCCGGACCACGGGTTAAGGCGGCAAACTTCCAGAACCGTCGAGTCTAGCTCAATAGTCGTCACCGAGTGCGCCGTCTGTGCGGCTTCGATAGCCGTATAACCCAGGCCCATAGCCGTGTCTAAGACGTCGCCGCCAATAGGAGCGACAGCGCCGACCTTGGCCAGCGTATCTTTACGCGGGTCGGTGCCCTTGATGCGGTGCATGGGCAGCCCCGAGATTAACATGGTGGGCGCGGAAGGCGTGGGGTAAAGGGTATAGGCGCGGTTGAAGGCCTCGGAAAAAAACTGCACCTTCCACGGCTCACCGTTCTCTAGCAGAAAACAGGCGCCGTCGTTGGCTGCGATTTCTTCCAGCGTGGCCCAGCCAATGAGCGCCTCTCCGGGGAACAGCACCCCATCCGCCACCAGCGCGGCCTGCGCCGTGGTGTAACCCAGCGTGGTCGAGCTACTCACGGAGGCGGCGCCCGCCTGGCGCGCGCGCAGAAGGCCTTGCGCCTGGTAATGCGAGAGGATCACGCCGTCACGCCCTGCGTCTTGTTCGGCCATCTGACTCAGCGGGACTGGATGTAGCGCAAAGCGGTTTGCGGGTTGCTGAGGTATTCGACGCCCTCTTCCGTAACTAGCACGTCTTCTTCGAGGCTCATAATTCCGCGTTCGGGAACAAGCACATGAAGCTCCAGGGTGAAGATGTTTCCCACTTCGACAGGCAGCTCACAAATGCCGGCATAACGTTCCCAGCGCGGCGCTAAAACGGTCGCTCCGTCGTGCGCCACACGCCCCAGCAAATGGCCAAAACCGTGCATATATTCGTCGTAGCCCTGGGCCACAATGTGGCTCCGCGCCGCCTGGTCCACCTGCCATCCGGGCGTTCCCGGTCTGAGCGCGGCTTCGCCTGCTTTCAGCGCACCATAGACCACGTCGAATGCCTGCTGTACGCCGGCCGGAGCTTCGCTCTCGCTTTCTTGCAGCACATACCACATGCGCTGCAGGTCTGAGCAGTAGTCATTTTGGCGAACGCCCAGATCCAGGTGCAGCGTGTGGCCCGGCTGCAGCACGGCGTCGCCGGGCGCAGCATGGCCGATGGCCGAATGGGGCCCGCAGGTGACAATAGGATTGTGCGCCTTGTCCCAGGCGTAACCGAGGCCCATGTCATCGATTCGACTTTGCACAAAGTCGGCGATTTGCCGCTGCGTCATGCCCGGTTGCGCGAACTGCTCCACTTCGTCGAACAACATCTCGGTGGTGCGAATGGCATCGCGCACACGCGCCACTTCCGTAGGGCTTTTACGCCCGCGCAAGGCAGCCGCAAGGCGCTCTGCGGAAATCAGGCGCTCCTGATATGGCGTTCCTTCAAGCAGCCGCTGCAACACCAGATACATGCCATGCGACAGACCGTCGGCGGCCACATCGTCGGCAGAATAGTTGATAGCCAGCCGCCGCGGGTCCGCCTCAGCCAGGGCGGCGCGCAGCGAGTCACCAATGCCTTCATGGTAGCTCATCACCCGGCCGTAGGCGCCAATTTTGCGCACGTCTTCGGCATCGAAGTGGCCCACAATGGCCACATGGCGCCCGTCGCGGCTGAGCAGAAAAGCCGAGTGCCACACCATTTGCAGCCCCGCTATCAGCTCCAGGGTTGGATCAGGCGATAGGGAGGTTTCGCGCACGAACGTCAGCCATAGGTCGACGTCAAACTCATCGAGAATGGCCGTTGCCTGCTCCACCTTTTCGCGGATAAGTCGGTTGTTGTCCATTGTCATCCTTTTTCCGCCACCTTTAGCGCCGGGCGACGTCGCTAGTTCTACAATTGCGAGAGGATTTGCGGCCCGGCGGCGGTGACGGCAATCGTATGCTCGAATTGAGCAGAAAGCGCGCCGTCGCTGGTTACCACCGTCCAGCCGTCGTCGAGCATGTGGCAAGCCGCACTCCCGGCGTTGATCATGGGCTCGATGGTGAAGACCATGCCGGGTCTGAGGCGCGGGCCACGCCCGGCCGGGCCCACATGCGGCACCGATGGCTCTTCATGAAGCGAGCGGCCCACGCCGTGCCCGCCCCATTCGCGAATCACGCTGAAGCCTTGTTTCTCGGCATGGCTCTGAATAGCGTGGCCAATGTCGGTCAGGCGCGACCCAGGCTGGGCGGCCTCAATGCCGAGGTAAAGACACTCTTTCGTTACATCCAATAAGCGCTGCGCCTCAGGGCTAATCTGGCCTACAGCAAAGGTGACGCAAGCGTCGCCACACCAGCCGTCCAGGCGCAGTCCAATGTCGATGCCCACGATGTCGCCGTCTCGCAGGCGGCGGTTGTCCGGTATGCCGTGGCAGATCTCTTCATTTACCGAAGCACAGATGGTGCCCGGAAAGGGCGGCTGCGCGCCCGTGGAGCCGCGGTAGCCCCGGTACAATGAAGCTGCGCCGCGGCCCTCGATAAAGCCGGCGACCATTTTGTCGAGGTCTGCCAGCCGCACTCCGGGCCTGATTGCCCCCTCCAGCTCCTGGAAGGCCTCGGCCACCAGGCGATTGGCAGCGCGCAAGGTTTCAATTTCTTTCGTCCTCTTGAGGATAATAGCCATAAGCGCTTGTGTTTGTTCCCTGCACGGGGCCCACGGCCCCTCTAGTCATCTCCAACGATGGCCTCGAAAATTGCTTGCAGCTCTTCGTCAGAGTAGAAGTGAATGACAACGCGGCCGCCTTCGCCGCTCTTCTGGATATTAACGCGCGTGCCTAACGATTGCTGGAACTGAGACTCCAGCCAGACCATTTCAGGGGCCGGCTTTGGCGGCCGGCGCGAGCCGGGCGAGACGCCGGCGAGCTGCTTTTCCACCGAATCCGCAGCCTGCTGCACGCTAAGACCCTTATTGAGGATCGTTTGCATCATGGCTATCTGCCTCTCAGCCGAGGGCAGGCGCAAGAGCACCTGAGCATGTTCGGCGCTCAGCTGCCCCTGCAGCACGGCGAGGCGCACTTTGGGCGGTAGCTGTTCCACCACGCGCACAATGGCCTCGGTCTGACGCACGCTCAGATCGCGATTGAGGATGGTGCGCATCAGCAGCGCCTGTTCGTTCGCGTCGTGCAGGGCAAGCAGGGTGCGAGCATGCCCTCCGCTCAGCGCACCGCCAACCACGGCCTCCTGCACTTCGGGCGGCAGGTCCAGCAGGCGCACAAAATTGGCCACAGCCGGGCGGCTCTTGCCCACGCGCTGCGCCACCTGTGCCTGTGTTAAGCCAAACTCGTCGATGAGCTGGCGGTAGGCGGCGGCTTCTTCCAGTGGGTTCAGGTCGGCGCGCTGGATATTCTCGATCAGCGCCAGCTCCAGCATGGCTTGCGGCGACGCTTCCTTCACCACCACCGGCACCTGCACCAGGCCTGCGCGCTGCGCGGCGCGCCAGCGGCGCTCGCCGGCAATCAGCGTGTAGCGGCCTTCGTCTGCCTCCTTCACAATCAGCGGCTGGATCAGGCCGTGCTCCTCAATGGAGGCGGCAAGCTCATCCAGCGCTTCGTCGTCCATGAGGCTGCGCGGCTGGCGCGGATTGGGGCTGATCGTATCGAGGGCCACAAAACGTAAGCCTCCTGGTGCAGGCGCGGCCTGCTCCGGCGGCGCTTCTTCGTCGCTGCTCGGTATCAACGCGCCCAGGCCCCGCCCTAGTCCACGTCGTTTGCTCATGGCTAACCGTCCTTGCTCAAATCGTGCTACTGCACCGTGATCCTATTGGTGGCCGTCCCCCTTGAGTAATTCTGCCGTCAGCAGCTTGTAGGCAATTGCGCCAGGGGAAGACGGCGCGTACAGGTTGATGGGCTGCCCGTAGCTTGGCGCTTCGCTGAGGCGCACATTGCGCGGGATGATTGTACGGAACACCTTGCCCGGAAAGTGTTGGCGTACCTCTTCCACAACCTGACGGCTCAGGTTCGTACGGCTGTCGTACATGGTCATGATCATGCCGCGGATGTCAAGCTGTGCGTTCAGGTATTGGCGCACCATCTCCAGCGTCTGCGTGAGCTGCGAGAGGCCTTCCAGCGCCAGGTACTCACACTGCACCGGAATGAGCACGCCGTCGCGCGCGGCAGTGAGCGCATTGATCGTGAGCAGGCTGAGGCTGGGGGGACAATCAATCAGAATGTAATCATAGCGCCCTTCGGCCGCCGCCAGCGCGCGCTTAAGGCGGTATTCACGGGCCATTTCGTTAACCAGCTCGACCTCGGCGCCGGCCAGGTTGGGGCTTGAGGGTAACAGAAACAGACCCGATTCAGCGTGCGAGATGATCAGATCATCCAAATCGGCGGCCTGCAGCAATAGCTCGTAAGTCGAGCGGGATACTTCGTTCTTGTTGAAACCCAGTCCAGAGGTGGCATTAGACTGCGGATCCATATCCACGATCAACGCTCGCCGGCCTTGCGCCGCCATATAGGCAGCCATGTTGACAACGGTTGTCGTCTTGCCCACGCCACCCTTTTGATTCACGACTGCGTAGATATTCATATCAGATCAGGCAGCGTATGCACCATAGGAGCGCCCCGCCGAGGGCGCAGCCTACGCCTCTTTTTGCCGCTGCATCAGGCGCACCTTGGCCGGCAAACCTCGTTGTGACACCGAACGAGCAGCCAGCTCATTTGCAAAGCGGGCCGCCTCCCAGGGATTTCCCTTTGTTTGCAGCAGGCGCACAAAGAAAGCAGCAGCAAAGATATCGCCTGCGCCCGTAGGGTCTTGTTCATCGGCCGGCGGCGCTGCGACGTGTCGCACCTCATCGGCCATATACACCGTGCAGCCGCTCGCCCCTTGCGTAACCACCAGCAGGCGCGCCCACTTGCGAAATTGTTTGAGCCACTGCCGGTCGGCAAGATCTTGCTCACTGAGCACAACAGCCGCCGCCAGCGGCAGCGTCTGGCGCGCTTCATGCCAGCCGGCGGCGTACACGCGGCCATCTTCCGACCACCTTCGCAGCCAGCCCTGCGGCGTTAGCCCCAGCAGGCTGTTAGGGAAATAGGTGACCAGGGCCGGGTCCACCTCGCCGGCGATGGGCGCCAGATGCACGATCGATGCCGTTCGCCAGCCGGCCGGAACCTGCGCCGCTCCCAGGCGCGCGGCACGGCCGTGTAGAAATTGCGTGCGGGAGGCGCCTCGGTAGATATTCTCAAAGGTCGTGGTCTCAGACGCCGGCAGACAGTGAACGAGCACGCCGGAGCTGCCTAAATCGGGTTCAAAGTCGGGCGCACAACTTGTCAGGATAGCCGTACGGCAGCCTAACATCCGGGCCGTCGCTCCCGCATAAGCCACCGTCCCACCGGTCACCACGCCCGTTGGGGTGATATCGCGGGCAACATGGCCCACGGCTAGGTAGTCAAGAGGGGACATCCCTGGCATTTTAACATAACGCCGCCGCACATGCGAGTTGGCCGCCTCTGCATGACCAACTGGCCGGTTGCGCCGCACGGCGAAGCAAGCTAAGATTCGTCGCCATGCGCGACAGGCTGTTCGGGCAGCGTCCGCTGCTCACACTACCCCAGGTTTTGGTGCTGCTGGCCATTGCAGCAGGCCTATTCATTGCCGTGGACTTAAATCGCCGCGCGCAGGCTGGACGCCTCGTCGGCGTGGGCGAAGAAGAGCTGCAGGCGGAGGTCGATGCCCAGAGCACGCGCCAGGTCGAGCTGGCGGTGACCGCCCAATACGTCGAGAGCGAGCATTACGTCGAGTCGTACGCGCGCAACGAGGGCAATTATATCCTTCCCGGCGAACGGCGCGTCGTGCCTCTGATACCCGAAGGCGCGCCCCATCCGACGCCCGCAGCGCCCGCCACTCCCGACCCCGCGGTGCAGGCGCTGCCCTGGCAAGCCTGGTGGCAGCTTCTTACCGATGCGCCGCAGCCCCGGCCTTAAACCGTTTCTGGATAGCCGAGTACTATACCATTCTCCCATACGAATCAACTGCATAAAGCGCTAGACTTCCACTTATGAAGTCTTCACGGCTTCTTCCGGGTTTCCCAATCGCCGCCTGCATCACAGCAAGTGGGAAACCCGGACTATTTGCTCTCGATATGGGCCTATGCTAACATATTTTCTAGCTGAGCTTTACATATTATTTTATTCAGCCTATAATTTTTGCGTCAGCGCCCATGCTACCAGTCGCGGGTTGGGCCGCGCAGAATGGGCTCAAGTCGTGCCGCTACTCGCTAAAGATCAGAGTCGAAATCAAGGAATAGAATTATGGGCCGTCGCACAATAGCCGTCCTATTTCTGATAGGAGGTTTACTTATACTGTTGGTCGTGGCCGCCGTCTACCTTTTACAGGGCGGCAATCGGCCCGTAGCTGTCCCCGATACGCCGGTCATCGACATTGAGGAGTTGCTAGGCGAAGATGGCGTCGGCCTGGAGCCGGGGGACGTTCTAAATTCGACGCCGGCCGCCGCCACCCTGGTTGAAGTTGTCGTCTCTCTGCAGACAGTGCCGCGCGGCTGGCAAATGACGGAAGCCGAGCTGACCACGGATATGCGCCGTGCCGAGCTCGTCGACCAAAACGTCATCGTTCAAATCGAAGATGTGGTGGGCAAATATGCGCGCACCGAGATATTCCAGGGGCAGACCCTGACCAGCGATGTGCTCGTGGGCGACCCGCGCCTGGCCGGCCTGGAAGAGTTTGGGCCTTCATCGCTTATTCCGCCGGGCGCTGTGGCGCAGGCCGTGCCGCTCGATCGGCTGTCCAGCGTCGGTTACAGCCTGGCGCCGGGCGATTTCGTCGACGTGCTGGTCAACTTCTACGTCCTGGCCATCGATCCCGAGTTTCAGACCCTGCTGCAGAACAGCGCCGCCTTTTTCCTGGAGTCGCCGCCAGACGAAGAAACCGGCGAGACGCAGCGCACCATCTTCCTGCTGGATCCTTTTGGGCGCTTCGAAAACCTGCCGAACGGCGATCTCACCTTGTTGACGCCATCCGAGGAACAGCGGCCCATGCGCGTGGCCATGCTGATCCAGGCAGCCAAGGTGATCCAGGTGGGACCCTGGTCGGAAGAAGCAGGGCCCGTGGTGCCCACGGCCACGCCCACGCCCGATCCCGAAGCCACGCCCACGCCAGAGGCCGGCGCCTTCCCCACGGCCACACCGGTGCCGTCAAATGTCCTCCTTCTGGCGCTTTCGCCTCAGCAGCAGTTGTTGGTCAAATATGCGCTGGAATCCGGCGCCGACGTGGATTATGCTCTGCGCGGCGTGGACAATGCCCAAATCTTTGGCGTAGAAAATGTGGATATGAACTACCTGATGCAGCGCTTCAACATCGAAACGCCCAATGACTTCGAGTTCACGGTCGAGCCCGTCCTGGCCACCGTAACACCTGTGCCAGAAACGGAATCGCCCGAGCCGCAGGAGTAGCATGATGTCGAGGATAGACCCGAAAGGTTAAGGAAATTTACCATGCGTCCAAGAACGTTTATCCTGATCATATTGGTACTGCTCCTGGCAGTATTGGCAGTCGTCTTCTATCTCCTGCTTAGCGGTTCTCTGGACATCGGCGGGCTGCTTTCCGGAGGCGCGCAGGCGCCGACAACGCAGGCGCCAGACGACGGCCCCGCCGTTGTTCAGCCGGTGGCCACGCCGACGCCGAGCGTTATTTATGAAGAAGTGGTTGTTTCCACCATCGATATACCGGTGGGCGCGCGTATTCGCGAGGAGTTCCTCAGGACAGAAATGCGGCCGGAAACAAATATCGCCATTCAGGCGGGCTACACTTTTAGCCTATTCGAAGAAGTGACCGATCGTATCGCGCGCGTACCCATTGCGCGAGGCCAGGCGATTCTAAATTCGATGATTGCTCTTACCCCAACTGATCTGGCTACAATGGGCTCCGACCTCTCGCTGTATGTACAGCAGGGCAATGTGGCACTTGCCATGCCCATCAATCGTTTTTCTGGCGCGGCCTACGCCATGCGTCCCGGCGACCGCGTCGACGTGATGATGAGCCTAACCCTGGTGAAGGTGGACGAGGCCTTCCACACCGCCCTGCCGAACTTCGATGAGCGCGTCGATCCTTTCGCCCTGCAAGAAGGCCGGTCCTTCCTCTTCAGCCCCATTGCCGCCGGCCGCCTTGAGCAGATTCAAGGCCTCAACCTGGTCGCGAGCATCGGCCCCGGCGGGCAGGGAGATCTGAGTTTTGGCGACGTCATCCAGATTCCGAGGCGTGTCACGCAACTGACCATACAACAGGCCGAAGTCGTGTGGGTCGGCACGTGGGGCATCACCGACGCCTTTGCCGATCCGCCGCCTACATTGGGCGAGCAAGAAACTGGCGCCATAAGCCCAACGGCGACTCCCGACTTCGCGCGCGTGGAAACACAACCGGATATCGTCGTTCTCAGTATGTCGCCCCAGGACGCCTTGGCGCTGAAGTGGGCTATGGATCGGGGCATCGACATTGACCTGGCGCTGCGCAGCCAGGGCGACAATTCGGTCTTCGCCACTACCACCATCAGCCTGCCGCAACTGGTCGATCAGGGCGGTCTGACGATTCCGCAGCGTGGCGGCGACGACATCCAGCCGCGCGCCGACGAGGTAGATCCGCCGCAAGTGCCGCTCCTTCCGCCATCGCCCTAAGGCGCCGTTAGCCCAATTTAGCCGATATTAGTATAAAAGAGCTCCTAGACATGCAGGAGCTCTTTTCGCTTCTCAAGGACGAGTGAACCATTGGGACAGGAAAATCCCGAGCAGTATGATGTAACTAAGTATGAACGGCCGTCGGTTACCGTCGACGTCGTTATTTTCTCGCTAATGGACGAGCGCTTGAAAGTGCTCCTGGTGCGGCGCAAGCAGTGGCCCTATCAACATATGTGGGCCATTCCCGGCGGATTCGTGCAGATGGACGAATCGCTCGACGACGCCGCCAGGCGCGAGCTGGCCGAAGAGACCGGTGTAGAAGAGGTCTACGTCGAGCAGCTATTCACCTTTGGCGACCCCGGCAGGGATCCACGCACGCGCGTGATCACCGTGGCCTACTTCGCGCTTGTGCCGCCCAACGCCATGTCACAACCGCGAGCCGGCTCGGATGCCCAAGAAGCAGCCTGGCATCCCCTGGACGATTTACCGGAGCTGGCCTTCGACCATCACGAAATTGTAGAGTACGCTCTGACGCGCCTGCGCTACAAACTTGAGTACACCACAGTGGGCTTCCAATTGCTGCCAGATCAATTTACGCTCAGCGAGCTGCAGCACGCTTATGAGCTAATCCTGGGGGAAGAGCTCGACAAGCGCAACTTCAGGCGCAAGATTCTTTCGGCTGATATTCTGCAAGATACAGGCAAGAAGAAGCGCGACGGCGAGGGCCGGCCGGCGCAGCTTTATCGCTATAAGAGCGATGCGTTCACCGAGGTAAAGGCGCGGCGCTTATTCCCCTAAGCAGCGCCATCGGTGGTGACCCACAGCGATTTGGTTAGCTCTACGCCAATCACTTGCTCCTCGTGGCCAACTTGCAGGCGCATGGGCCCGTTAAACGGCGCGCGCCCGACAATCGTGATCTGCGCCCCTGGCACCAGACCCAGGCTGGCAAAGTAACGCAGGCGTTCCGGGTCGTCGGTGCGCACGCGGCTGATCGTCCCTGAATAGCCTACGCCCAGGTTGATGATTCCAATATCGTCAATTTGCGGCAGGTTGCCATCGCGATCAGGGATCGGTTCGCCGTGCGGGCAGCGATCGGGATGGTTCGTCATTTCCGCCATGCGCTCGGCGATCACGTCGTCGAGCCCTTGCCCCAGTTGATCCGCGTGCTCGTGTACCTGGTCCCAACGAAAGCCCATGACATCAACCAGAAACACCTCTAACATGCGGTGGCGCCGTAGCTCGCGCAGCGCTTCCAGACGGCCGCGCTCGGTCAGCTCCACACCCTGGTAGGGCACATGCTTCACATAGCCCGCGCTCTTCAGCCGTTTGAGCATGCGCGGCACTGCCGGAGCGGAAACATCGAGTCGTTCCGCCAGGCTGGTGGTGCTCACTGTCGGTTCGTCTTCCTGCAGGCGGTAGATCTCGGCGAGATATTCCCGCATGGCGACGCTAGGTTCCATGCTCAAACTCCAGGCCTAGTCATATTTATCATAATATTAATAATAACCGATTCCCGGCCATTTTCACAGGCGTGATTATCGGCTAGAATCACGTGCGAGCTAATCGATTTCGGCTACGGGAGAACGGGTGCGTATTATGCCTGAAACAATGGTGCGGTGCCACCAACTGAACAAGTGCTTTGGCGACTACAAAGTCGTCGACGATGTGACATTCACGGTGGGCACGGGCCAGATCCTGGCGCTGCTGGGGCCCAGCGGCTGCGGCAAGACCACCACCCTGCGCCTGATCGCCGGTTTCGAACGGTTGGACAGCGGCTGGATTGAAATCGCAGGACGGACAGTCGCCGACGAACAGACCCATATGCCGCCAGAAAGGCGGCGCGCCGGCATGGTCTTCCAGGATTACGCCATCTTCCCGCACCTCAGCGTGTCTGAGAACATCGCCTTCGGCCTGAATCGTGCCAGGGACATGCATGAGCGCACAGAAGCCATGCTGGAGCTGGTGGGCTTGTTGGGCGTGGGCCAGCAGATGCCGCACGAGCTATCGGGCGGCCAACAACAACGTGTGGCCCTGGCGCGAGCGCTGGCGCTGGAACCTGCCGTGCTACTGCTCGACGAGCCGTTTTCCAATCTGGACACCGCCCTGCGCGCGCAAGTGCGTGGCGAGGTACGCGAGCTGCTGAAGAGAAGCCAGGCCACGGCGATTTTTGTGACACACGATCAGGAAGAAGCGATGGCCATCGGCGATCGTGTCGCGGTGATGAATGAGGGGCGTATCGAGCAAATCGGTACGCCGGAAACCATCTTTCACCGGCCGGCGACGCGCTTCGTCGCCGAATTCATGGGCCAATCTGACTTTATCGACGGCACCGTGACGCCGCGTGGCGTCGAAACAGCCCTGGGCCTGCTGCGGCAAACTGTCGACGCGCCAATGGGGGCCACCGTAGAAGTACTGGTCCGCCCGGATGATGTAGAAATTGAGGAAAAGGCTGACGGCAACGGGCTGGTGCAGGCGCGGCAGTTTGTGGGCATTGCCAACGTTTACCTTTTGGCAGTAAACGGCGGCACGGCCATTCGCAGTTGGCAGCCGCATTCACGGCTATTGCCGGAGGGTGCGGCCGTACAAATCGGCCTGCGCGCCGACCATACGCTGCCCTGCTTCTATAAAGGGCGCCTGGTAAGCTGAAGCTCCTGGCAACAAAAAAGGCTCCTTTTCAGGAGCCTGGGAAAGGCGACGACCGGATTCGAACCGGTGATAAGGGTTTTGCAGACCCCTGCCTTACCACTTGGCTACGTCGCCAGAAACAGAGCCGGCAGGCCCATGGGCCTGCCGGTGAAAAGAGCGGGCGATGAGATTCGAACTCACGACCTTCTCCTTGGCAAGGAGACGTTCT
>CAYLJW010000020.1:0-79166 GCA_964384155.1 uncultured Ardenticatenaceae bacterium | reverse complement strand
GTGTTCTCAATGTCGGCGCCGACGAAGCCGGGGGTGGCCTTGGCCAATACTCCTACCTTCACATCGGAGCCTAAAGGCTTGCCGCGCATGTGCACTCGGAAGATAGCTTCGCGGCCACGAACGTCGGGCCGGTCGATCACCACGCGGCGGTCAAAACGCCCCGGGCGCATCAAAGCCGGATCGAGAATGTCGGGACGATTGGTGGCTGCCAGAATGATGACGTGCGTGTCCGTATCGAAGCCGTCCATTTCCACCAGAATCTGGTTGAGGGTCTGCTCGCGCTCGTCATGAGAACCGCCAAGCCCCGCGCCGCGCTGGCGCCCTACCGCATCGATCTCGTCGACAAAAATGATGCAGGGGCTGTGCCGCTTGGCCTGCTCAAACAAATCGCGCACGCGGCTGGCGCCCACGCCCACAAACATCTCCACAAACTCGGAGCCGGCAATAGAGAAGAACGGCACGCCGGCCTCGCCCGACACGGCTTTAGCCAACAGCGTCTTGCCCGTTCCAGGGTGGCCCACAAGTAGCACACCCTTGGGAATGCGCGCGCCAAAGTTGACGAATCGTTCAGGCTCTTTCAGGAATTCTACGATCTCCTGTAGCTCCTCCTTAGCTTCGTCGGCGCCGGCGACATCATCGAATGTCACCGTGGGATGATCGCCGGTAAACATGCGCGCGCGACTCTTGCCGAAGGAAAGCGCCTGATTGTTGGTGCCCTGCGCCTGGCGGAATATGAAGTATATGAATCCGATGATAATAATCGCAGGCAAGAATATTCCGAGCAGGCTCAGCCAATTGCCTACTTCGCTGGGCTTCTCATTACGTAGCGTGATGGCATGTTGCTCGTAGTCCGACGTCTCCACCCCAAGAAAACTTAGCTCCTCCAGTAATGTGGCATTGCTGCCTAACTGCACAGTGCCAGGGTTCTGATCGGAGTCGCGATAGATGACCGTGGCCTGGCGCCCGTTGCCGCTAACCTGCAGCTCTGCCACCTCGCCACTGCGGATCTGATTTGCCAGCTCACTAATGGATAACTGCGTTTGCGCCGGTCCGGCCGAGTTATAACTCCAAAGTATGGCAATGATAGCAATGAAGATTAAGAAGTAGACGAAGCCTCTGGTTACTCTTGTCGAATTCACAGATCAGCCTCCACCAGGAGAAAGGTGAGTAATAAGGCATCAATGCTCAAGATCACTCAGCGCAGGTAGTCAGTAACAACCATCGACAGTATAGCAAAAAGGGGATGGTGTGACGAATAGGGTCGCTGCCGGCGCCCCTATTCTTAGTTCGTGGGAAGGGATTTTGAGCGGAACCGCGAAATGGTGCTGGGCCTACAACACACCCCATGCGCGCGCCACGAAGTACCACAGGGGAATCAGGCCTAGCATGGCAATTACGGCTATAAGGCCCAGGACGATGGCCGTCCAGTCGGTTCCCCCTGCAGAGCGGGCGATGCCAGCGCGCGTCGTGGGCGACGCAGCCATGTGACGGGTGCTGGCATAGGGGCCCGGTGTATCGTGATCGGCCAACTGTGAGGGCGCCTGCGCCATCAGCTCCGCCAGATGCGCTTCGCGGGCGCGACCACGCGCCGGCCGCTCATAGACCTCGGTGTGGCGCTCGGCCACGACTTGTTGCCCATCGTGCGCCGCGCTTCGGGCGCCGGACGCCGATCGCAGTGGCGCTATGGGTCCCGTAGCCTGCTGCGCGCTCGCTTCATAGCTGCGCAAGATGCGTTCTAACTGCCCGGCAGTGCGATAACGCCCCGCCGGCTCTTTGTTAAGCACCTTGTTAATGATGTTTTCCAGCTGCGCCGGCACCGCCGCATTCAGCGTAGTGAGCAGCGGCGGCGGCTCATTCAGGTGTTTTAACGCCAGCGCCGGCAGCGTCTCGGCTTCGAAGGGAAGCTGCCCGGCGAGCATTTCGAACATAATAATGCCGATGGCATACACGTCGGAAGCCGGTGTGGCCGGCTCTCCCGCGGCTTGCTCCGGCGCGAAGTAATGTGGCGTGCCCCACAGCATACTGCCGGTATGCATGCTTGCCTGACTCAATGCCCGGGCAATGCCAAAGTCGGCCACTTTTACGCGGTCGTCGCCGGTGACAAGTACGTTTTGCGGCTTTACATCACAATGCACCAGACCAGCGCGGTGAGCGTAGCCAATGCCCGCACAAATCTGAATGGCCAGTTTCAACGCGCGCGACACCGGCAGCGGCGCGCCTTCACGATCCACATACCCGCGGATCAGGCTCTTCAGCGTCTGCCCGCTGACAAATTCCATGACGATATAGTGGCGATTCCCATCCTGCCCGATGTCATGAACCGTCACAATATTGGGGTGTGATAGGTTAGCCGCGGCGTGCGCTTCACGCTGGAAGCGCCGCAAGAACTCTTCGTTGCTGGTGAGCCCCTCGTGCAGCAGCTTGACGGCCACAAGGCGGCGTAGCATCAGGTCTTGAGCGCGGTAGACGGTAGCCATGCCGCCGCTGCCGGCCCGCTCCAGCAGTCGATAGCGATCGTTTAAGATGACATCGTTGTGTGGCATGATTAAATTCTAGCATACGAATTGAAACACGCGAGTAAACCAGTTTCTAATACAGCGGGAGTAAAATGGGGTTCTTTCGGCGTCGCCGTTTGCCGAGGCAGGTTAACTGTGTTAAGATCCATTGGTCACATGGCGGGTATGGTGTAGAGGTTAACACGTCTGGTTGTGGCCCAGAAGATCGTGGGTTCGAATCCCACTACTCGCCCTTGAGGCTGATGATCTTCATCAGCCTTTTTTTGTGAAGGCGCCCGTAGCTCAATGGATAGAGCATCTGACTTCGAATCAGAAGGTTAGGGGTTCGAGCCCTCTCGGGCGCGCTCACCTTAGACCACCCGCGAGGGTGGTTTTTATTTCTCGCTTGAACTATGGAAGATTTCGCCCCCATTCGTAGAGGGATCGCCGAAGCAGCCGGCGTAAAGACGCACTATTATGAGGCAGGCGTGGGCAATCGATGCACGTTGCTGCTGCACGGTATGTCCGCTTCGGCCGACACGTTTCGCGAGCTGATGCTGGAATTGGCGCGGCAGTATCATGTCGTAGCGCCAGATATTCCCGGCTTTGGCGACACGGCGGACACGGAGCCGTTTACATTTCCCCATCTGGCAGACTGGCTGGGCGCGTTACTGGCAGCGCTTGATGTGACGCCGGTGAACCTGGTGGGTCATTCATTCGGCGGCGCCCTCGCGGTCAGCTATGCGTTGAACGCGCCGTCAGAAGTAAGCAGCCTCGCCTTGCTGGCGCCGTCGGTCTTGCGTCCCGGCAAATATCCGGAATGGCTGCGCAGTTTTGCGCGCAGCTCGCTGGCCGAACGGGTCTTGAGCCTGGGGGTTAGCGCCTCGCGGCTGATGCTGCAGCGCCAGATGCGCGCGGCATTTTATGACCCTTCGCGTTTCGGGCCCGACATGTGGCAGCGCCATGAACGCGATTACAAGAGGGCGCGCGCATCGGCGGGCGTATTACGCGCATCGGCAATGCACGATATGCGCTCTGACCTTCATGCCATTGCCCAGCGTTCGTGCATCATCTGGGGCTGCGAAGACCCCATATTAGACCCCGCCGATGCCCAACGTCTGATTGAACTGATGCCTGCGTCGAGCACCGAGCTGCACATGCTGTCGCAATGTGGGCATCTGCCGCACATTGAGCAGCGCGAGCAGGTGATTGAAATTCTCTCAGGATTTCTGGCCGCACCTGCCGTTTGAGCGCAGATGCGCACTGGCCGGATATGATCAAAGTGTAGGAACAGGAAGGCGATTGAAATGACGGATCCGCAATCGACATCCCGTCCAGGTAGCCGCCGGATCATCTCGGTGTTTGGCAGCTCCCGACCGCAACCAGGGACGGCGGCGTACGAACAAGCGCGCAGCGTGGGGCGCCTTTTGGCAGAAGCAGGCTATGCCGTAGCCACCGGCGGCTATACGGGCACGATGGCGGCCGTAAGTGACGGTGCAGCCGGCGTAGGCGGCCACGTGATCGGCGTGGGTTCGGCGCAAATCGAGCGCTTCCGCCCTGGCGGCCTGAACCAGTGGGTCATCGAGGCCATCCATTATGAGACGCTGCGCGACCGGCTTTTTCACCTGGTGGTGAACAATGACGGCATGATTGCGCTGCCGGGCGGCGTGGGAACCATCAGCGAAATGACCCTCGCCTGGAGCTTCTTACAAGTGGGTGAGGTAAAGCCACGCCCGCTGGTGCTGTTGGGCGATATTTGGCGCGAGACCATGGATGCTTTCATTCATGACGATTTCGTGCCGTCCGATCATGCCGCGCTGCTACGCTATGCCGCGACGCCTGAAGAAGCGGTGCAGCAGATCGTCGAGACCCATGCTAACGAGGGCTCCCGGAATGAGGCGGGCTGAGCTCATTTTCGTTAAGCTGGGGGGGTCGCTGATCACGGACAAGAGCGCCGTGGAAGCCGTACAGGCAGAGACCCTCAGGCGGGTGGCGCGCGAAATCGCTGCGGCGCGGCGCGAACGGCCCGATATGCGCGTGGTATTGAGCCACGGCAGTGGCTCGTTTGGCCATACGGCCGCTGCGGCATACGCCACGCACGAGGGCGTTCATTCGGCTGAAGGCTGGCTGGGCTTCTGCCGCGTAAGCGATGCCGCTGCTCGCCTGAACCGCCTGGTGTGTGCGGCCTTGCTGGGCGCCGAAATACCGGTTGTTAGCTTGCAGCCATCGGCGTCGGCCCTTTGCCGCTCCGGAGTATTGAGCCAGTTAGCTTTGGAGCCCGTGGCGGCGGCCTTGCAAGCGGGCATCGTGCCCCTGGTCTATGGCGACGTCGCTTTCGATGTGAGACAGGGGGGGACGATTATCTCCACCGAGACGATACTGTCCTACCTTGCCGAGCGACTGCGGCCTGCCTGGCTGCTGTTAGCGGGAAACACCGAAGGCGTCTTCGACGCCGCCGGGAAACTCATACCGCACGTCACCTTAGCTAACTTCGACGAGGTTTCCAAAGCGCTGGGCGGTTCGGCCGGAACGGATGTCACCGGCGGTATGCGCAGCAAAGTGCACGATATGCTCGCACTTGTCGAGAAACATCCGGGCCTCTCCGTGCGCGTGCTCTCCGGGCTCGAAGAGGGCAGGCTGCGCGAGGCGCTGCTGCAACCAGAGGGCGACGCCGGCACGCTGATCACGGCTCTTTGAGACGCGCCGCCAAGCGCGCTCGAACCAGGTCTATGGCGTCACGACGAGTCCATTAAAACCCAGGGGAACCATCTGGAAAAAGCTATTGCCCGGCTTCAGCGGCAAAATATTGCCCTGGAGGTCGTAAAAGGTGAGCATATCGCTCTCATTTTGGCGTCGCCACCGCCCTTCGAAGCGCTGCCCGTCGCGGAAGATCGAAACCGGCCCCTCACCCCATATCTGAATTTGAATGGAATAGCTACCGCCGCCGACCATATCTTCCAGAATATCGGTTTCCACATGATGGGCGCCGACCACGATCACGTTCTTGAAGTTTAGCTGTAGGCCCGTATTGGCGTCGACGTGCGCGAGGCCTTCGGTGGAACGCATATAGCCACCCGTGACGGGGTCGTAACGCCAAAAGGCATTTGTGCCGATGTAGCGGACCTCAATGCTGCTGGCCGGCGTTCCGCCTGGCTGAGGCTGTGGGTGAAACGACATGTTGGTCTGGAACTGCGGCGGGCCCTCCATGCCACGCTCTTGGAGGATTGCGCGCAGTGTACCCGTATCGGTGAAGAGTGTGTGTTCTACGGCGCGGTCGGGAAGGGTGATGCGCCGGAAGCCGCCATGGCCAAAGTCGGGAGAAACGATGCGGTCGAAAAACGAGCTATCGCGGAACATGAGGCGCAGCGGTCCGCTGGCGCCGGAATAAGCAAAGGCTGCATCGTACATTTTTGGAATTTCTAGGTCCAACAACCGCCCGCTGCGGATGGAACCAACCGGGTTTGCGTCCTGGCTGTAAAAGAGCGCTGTAAAGCGCGTCACGCCGCCTTCGGCATAATGCTCGAAGACGAGATCCGCGCTGTTCAGCCCCGCTTGCGGGCGAACGAGCGCTGGGTAGTTGGATACCTTTATTGCCAGCGGCCGGCGCTGCAGGCGAGCAGGATCCTCGACCGCCAGGCCTGTGAGCGGATTGACGCCCGGCGGGAAGCTGTCCGGGCCAATGAGACCGGGAACTGGCTGTGTCGCCGTCGCTTCGATAGCGACGGCTTGTGTGGGCGTAGCCAGCTGCAGCGGTGTGCTAACCAGCGGCGGTGGCGTATCTGGGACCGCGGCCGATGTCGCGGCGGGAGCCACAGCGCCTGTCGCCGCAACGGTTTGCTGGGGCGCCATGCCCGTAGCGACGGCCGGCGTCGCCTGCTGAGGAGCTCTGCCGCAAGCCGTTAACAATGCCAGAACAAGGCACAGAGCCATGCCTTGGATAAAGCGAGTGCCATCCATAGGTAGTTTCCTTTGTCCGAAAAGTAGTGCTGATTTTCCGCCGCAGGGCACTGGGAGGCAAGTTGGCGGAGCGCTAATCAGTAGGTGCGGCGCTTCCAATATTCTTTAGGCGCCAGCGAACGAACGTCATCTCCGCTATGTAGGAAGTCGAGGATCAGGCGATTAAACTGGGCCGTTTCCTCCAGCATAGGGAAGTGCATGCAGGAAGGCAGGGTAACGACGGCGCGATCCGTGCGCAACGTATCAAGCACTTGTTCCACCTCGGGCGGTGGCTGAGTGATCGGATCGTTTTCACCATACACTAATAGCAGAGGACAGGTGAGCGGTGGAAGCTCGTAGGCCAGGTCGGTATTTCTCAATTCTTCGATCATGGCCTGAAAAGCCAACGGATCCGCCTTTCTGGCTTCTACCTCCAGCTCCGGGAAGCTTGCGGCACGATCTGTCGCGCGAGTTACAACCGTCGCCTGATCGCCCTGCAAGCTGCGATAGTTTAGCGATCTTCCATCAAGAGGTAAGGAAACAGCGGCAATATGGCTCACGCACTCTTGATATTGCCCGGCGTAGCGCAGCGCCACGGCAGCGCCCAGGCCGTGGCCCACCAGGACGGCTGGCTCGGCAATACCCAGCCGATCGACAAAGTCGGCAACCAATTGCGCGTAGTCATCGAGCGAGTAATGCTGAGGACTTTTGCTGGAGTCTCCGTACCCCCAGAGATCCAGCGCAAAGGTGCGATAGTGCATTGACAGCGCCTGCATGGATGGCCACCAGTAACGCCACGAGCCGATCCAGCCGTGCAAGAAGATCAGGGGTTTGCCGCGGCCGAGCGCTTCATAGTGGATTAAGTTGTCGCCGGCGGTTGTAATGCTCATGGGTGTGGGGTGGGGCCAGAGACTTAAGTCGGGAAAGGACTTACATGCTTTGTGCCAGCAGCTCGCCTATCCTCATGGCTAAGACGTCGGGAGCAAATGGTTTCAGGATATATTGTGTTGCGCCGGCTTCAATGCCCGCCCGAATTTCGGACTCCTGGCCCTTCGCCGACAAAAAGATGATGGGGATTTCGCGGGTCGCATCCGTTTCACGCAGCCGCCGGCATGCTTCGTAGCCCGTCATGCGCGGCATCCTGACGTCCATGAGGATCAGATCAAAGGAGTCGCCCAGCGCCTTTTCAACAGCCTGAGCGCCGTCCGACGCGCTAGTCACCTGGTGGCCATGAAACTGCAAGGTCAGGACGACCAATTCGCGTATATCTAGATCATCTTCCGCTACAAGGATTTTTGCCATTTTATACTCTCAGTTAGCTGATGTCCTCTCTTATGTGCCGGGATGAATGGTTTCTTTGGCCTGAATCGACGTTTCGTTCCATGCAGGCAGCGTGACATGAAACGTGCTGCCGCTGCCGAGTTCACTCTCAACCCATATCGCGCCGCGGTGGATCTCAACCAGGTTGCGCACAATTGATAAGCCCAGACCCGTGCCAGGCGTTTCTTGAATCGAACCTTCCTCTACGCGATAAAAGCGCTCGAAAATGCGCTCCAGGTGTTTGGCGGCGATGCCCGGCCCTGTGTCGCGCACGCTTATGTGCACATCCGGCGTGGGCGCGCCGGTGCGCGACTCGTGCTGTACGCTGATCTCTATGGTGCCGCCTTCGGGTGTGTAGTTGATGGCGTTATCGACGAGGTTGGTAATGATGCGCGTAATTTTCTCGGCGTCGGCATAAAGCGGCGGCGTGCCTTGCGCCATGGTGGTTACGAGCTGGAGCTGCTTTTGTTCGTGCTGCAAACGGCCGCGCACATGGCTTGCAATCTCGTTCTGAATGATCTCGTCGATCACCACTTTGCCCAACTTCAATTCTGTCTTGCCGCTCTCGATCCAGGAGATTTCCAGCAGGTCGTCGACCAATACCTTCAGCCGTTCCGCGTTGCGACGAATGGCGCTTAAGAGATGATTTTGAGAACCAGACAGCTCACCTGCTGCACCCATAAGCAGCAGGTCCGCGTAACCCTTGATGGAGGTCATCGGCGTGCGCAGCTCGTGTGACACGTTGGAAATAAACTCGCTCTTCATGCGGTCCACCTCCGCTTCGCGCGTCATATCGCGGAAAATGGAGATAGATCCAAAGAACTCGCCGCCGGCTATCACCGGTGAAACGTGAACGCTGACGACGCGCTGGCCTAGCTGGAACTGGTCCTTGATGGCGCTGTGTGGTTCGAGGTTATCGGAGTCTGCACACCACTGGCGCACCGTCTGCGCCCAGCGATCGACACCACTGCCGTAATGCCCGGTCAACCCTTCGATAGAAGCGCCGATCAACTTTTCGCGAGGGGTATCGAAGTAGCGCGATGTGGGCATATTCGCCATCAGAATGGCGCCGCCGGCCTCGGCGACGAGCACGCCGTCGGCGATACTTTCGAGAATGGACTGTACCCGCGCCACTTCTTCGGCGAGCGCTCTCGTGCGCTGCGCCACGCGCTCGTCAAGCTCCTCCACCAGGTGCGCCGTTTCCAGCGCCGTACCGGCCTGGTTGGCGATGGCTTCCAGAAGCTGAAGCTTCTCGCCGTCCCATTTGTGGCGATGATTGTGCACCACAACTTCCACAAGTCCAAACAGCTCGTCGCGCAGTGGAACGGGCAGCATAGCCACAGAAATGTCGTCCTGCTCTAGCGCGCGGCGCGCGACGGCCCTGCCAGATTGGATCACCTCCTGCGCCAACTCGATTTGCGCCAGAGCTGTGTTGCCGGCCAGCAATTGCACGCCTTGTTGCTCATGATGAAGCTCGGCATCGCTGTGCAGCACGACTGTATTCAGGCGATCGCGGGTTGAGGCGTAGACATGGTAAGCGTCGGCGCCGACCGCGCGCAGCATGTGCTCGCCCATGGCGTTCAGAATTTCGTCTTGCTTCAGGGTTGCCGACAGGGCGCGACTGGCGTCGAACAGGGTCTGCAACTGTTGGCTGCGCCGCTGCATTTCACCGAACATGCGCTGGCTTTCGATGACTGATATGGCAAATTGGGCGTATAAGTCGATTGTCTGTAAGCCATTCTCATCGGGCTGCTGGTTGCCCTCGGGGTACGCCAGCGCTAACAGCCCCAGGAATTGCTGCTCGCGGTCGTATAATGGGCGATACAAGGCGCCGCCTTTGGTCCAACTCATATCGGATGCCGGCTGCGGCGGCTGCGGCAAAATGGACGACGCGTCTGCCCGAAAATGTGGCTCATCGGCCGGTAAGAAGAAGCAGTTTCCGCGCCGGTACTCATGCAGCTCCTTATGAGCAAAGCGCTGGCGCCAGATTTCCGGAGGCAGCAGGTTTTGCCGCAGAAGACGCTCCTCTTCCTCGCTGTAACCTACTGCGGCGAGCTTCGTCACATTAAACTGTTCATCACGAAGTGTCAGCGTGACGCGCTGCCATCCTGCGATTTGCAGGCCGTCTAAAATGAAGGCCAACTGCCGGTCGAAGTCGCGTTCGCGCAGGGTCTGCTGTGAGACGTTATGGAGCTGCTGCAACTGTAGCGCATAGTCCCACATATTGTGAAATAGCTGCACGTTCTCGATGGCTGTGGCTGCCTGGTTGGCAAAGACCTCGAGAGCGCGGGCCGTGTCTATATCGGGACGCAGCCCGTCGAGCGGCGCAGTGAGGCTGATGAGGCCTAGCAGCTTTTTCTGCGAGTCGCGCAGGGGAATAAAAAAGAGGTCTGTTTCGCTCCACGGTCGGCGGCCATCGTCAAGCGATTCGCCTTCGGAGCGCACGGGATAAATGTCGCTGACCTTGTGAATATCCAGGCGCGTCCGTTCCGCATCGCCCGCGCCGTGCGGCACAAAATAGGCGCCGCCCAGGCGATATTGATCGGCCAATAGAGGCTCGACAGCATGCCAGGGTTGGCGCGTTTTTTGCATTTCAGTCAGGCGGTCCAGGGGCAAGCCTGCCGCCGTCATGCGGCGCAGCATGGGCCCCTGACCAGTCTGCTCTACGAGACTCAGAAGCACGACATTGAAGCCGACGCCATCCTGAATGGCGTATACCAGCTCCTCATATACTTCTGCGAGCCGGCGTTCTGAGTGGAAGACGCGGCTCGATTCCAGAAAGTGCTCAATTTGTTGCGTGCGCCGCTGAAGCTGCGTGTTGCGTTCGCGCAGCTCGGAGTAGCGCTTTGCATTGCCTAATGCCACGGCGACATGGTTTGTAAGCGCCGACACAAAGGCCAGATCATGGTCGGCATAGCCGTGGCCTTGCTCACCGCAGAGCCTAAGCAAGCCCGTTACGCCGTCTTCGAACATGATGGGCGCCACCAATGCGCTTTGCGGGGGGGCTGGTTGTGGCGTGGTGTCCAGCAGCGCTCCCGTTACCGGTTCCTTGCGCTGCCGTGCTTCCTGGTCCAGTTCTGGCGTAACCGGCGGCGGGGTTTGCGTGCTCGAACGACGGGTCGGCTCGCCCTCGGCACTGTACAGAACGACTTCACCGCTGAGCGAGCCCGTTTGCTCCACGGCTTCCTGCAACACGAGCTCGACGATCTCGTTGAGGTACAGGGTGTGGCTCAGGCGGCTGCTTACACGCGCTAGCGCCTTTAATTGCGCGCTCATTTGCACGCCTCTCGCACTCATGGCCCTGTTCCTGTTATCTGCCGGCCGAGTCGAAACATTGCTCATCTGGTTCCTTCTTCAAAGTCAATGCTGCGTCGAAACGCGCTGTTCGCGCTCCAGGCGCCGGCGCTCCGCGGCCATTTCGGTGATCTCGCGGATGTCGGCAAACATATCATCGCGCCCGGAAACCAGCCCCATGCTTACGGTCATTAACGGCCCAAACTGTCCATCGGGTAGGGCGACGCCGCCGCGTTCTGAATCCATAAAGTTGTAATGCGGCTTGACCTCGGCGTCGAACCGATCGCGGAGGTTGGCCAACATTTCAGGGGCGGCCGCCGTAAAGGTGATGATGGTGAAGGTTTCATTGCTGGCATGTCCCAGGAAGTCATGCTCAGTGCCGTAGGCGTCGACGATGTCGCTCAGCAGCAAGGCCGCGAAGCGCAGCACCTCATCGCCGGCTACAAAGCCATAGGCATCGTTAAAGAGATCCATGTGGTCAATGCCTACCAAGACAAAGGTCCAGTCATCGCGACGCATTAAGCGGCGAAGCTGCTCTTCGATCAACCGGCCGCTCGGCAGTCCGGTGCGCGGATCGGTCATATTGAGCCGCTGGTGGGCGCGAATCGCGCTTCGTACACGCAGCTTCAGCTCTTCAATATCGAAAGGCTTCGTAATGTAATCGTCGGCGCCCAGTTCCAGGCCCGCGATTTTGTCGCTGCGCTCGTCCTTCTGAGTCAGGAAGATCACGGGGATATGGCTCGTTCGTGTGGTCGTACGCAGCTCGCGGCACACGGCGTATCCGTCCATGTCTGGCAGCATAATGTCCAGCACAATGAGATCGGGAAGCTTGCGACGGCACATGGCCAACGCATCTTCGCCACGCGCAGCGACTTCTACCTGATAGCCCTGGCCTGAGAAATAAATGCGCAGCATGTTAGAGATATCGAAATCATCTTCCACAACTAAAATTCTTCCACTGCTCATATCACTCTTCCTTCCAACAACTCAAACCACCGCGGGCACGCGCCCGCCGCGTTGCCCTACGTTCAGCCTGGCGACGGCGGCCACCTCGCGCTCCGACAGGGCGCGATCAAGGTTGCGCAGCCCTGCCAGGCGGAAACCGTGGCGCATGGCCATCTCTTCTATCTCCTGGACCTGCCGCACGCTAACACGTTTGCCCAAAGTAAACGACTCGAACCTACCCTCCAGGGCCAGCGCCATCGTCTCCGCCATACAGGCATACGCCGTACCGGGAGGAAATCCAAAGTCAAAGCCAAAGTTGACGTTGCCGGGCACGCTGACGACGCCGCCTTCGAAGATGAGCACATCTTTGCGCAGCGGCGCAACCTGGAGGGCCACATCGCGGGGCCGGGCGACATCACAGACGATTGCCCCGGGCCGTAGGTGGTGTGCCTGGACCAGCGGCGTCAGCGAGCTTGTGGCCGCAATCACCACGTCAGCTCGCTTGATGCTGGCCATGCCGGTTGTCGTTGTCACGTTGCTGGCCCCGGCCGCCTGCGCCGTAAACGCAACGCGCTGTAATTCGCTTTCGCGGCGCCCCACGAGGACTAAGGCGCCCGCTTCGGCGGCCAGGAGTTCGGCGCAGATGCTGCCAATAGAGCCCGACGCGCCGACGATGGCCACTGTAGCGCTGCTCATTTCCAGGTTGAGCGTTCGCGCTGCGTGTCGGACGCTTGCCATGGCGGTGGCTACGGTATAACTGTTACCGGTCGTCACCGGAATGGTTAACGATTGGCCTACCGTGATGCCGCCATCTCCTACCACAGACGTAAAGGCGCCGAGCCCCAGAATATGCGCCCCCAGCCGCTCGGCCAGTCGCCCGCTCTGGATGATTTTGCGATAGACCACTGAGGTAGGTAACCTGACCATCATGCGCGCGGAGAGTGGGCAGGCAACGAACCAGCCGCGAGCTTCTTCGCCACTGCTCCATGATCGCACGCCGCAAATCTCGGAAATATAGACGGGAGGATGGAAGATTGACAAAAAGTCGATCAGCCAGCCTGGCAGCACGGCAAGCGCAGGATATTTCCGGCGCACGTCTCGAACTGGATCTATTGGATGGATCAGGAAGGCGAAGCTGTGCGGTTTCATACGACGGCGCTTTCCTCCCACTGCTCGCGCCGAGGATAGAGACGAGGGAAGGGGTATTTGTGAGCGAAGTCGAAATGATCGCTCTCTTCGTAGGACACATTGCGCTGGATAATCGTCCGTTCGTCGCGCGCCAGGAGCACCACATCAGACTCTACGGTGCGCGCTGGATGGATAATCAGACCCGAGCTTAAGCGACAATGATGACCGACACAGCCACCCAATACAAGGAAATTGGTCTGGCGGACGTCGCCGTTCAACATCGCTTTCAAGGGCGAAGGCAAAATGTTGAAGTCCGTGAAGGTGGTCCCGGCGCCGATAAAAGTGTCCCGGCCAATGACGCAGAGCTGTAAGCAACTGTTTTGCGCCACCATCGAGTTTTCCATCATCGTGGTCATGAACAGAGAGGCGCGGAATGGTAGGAAGCAGCCGTCACTGACGACGCTAAGCATGAGCTGGCATCCCTGCGATATGGTGACGTTGTCGCCGATGATGCAGTTGTCGATGACAACGCCCGCGCCAATGGTCACGTTGTTTCCGATGTGTGTAGGTCCGTGAATCCGCGCCGACGGATCGATCGTCACATTGTGCCCAACCTTCACCAGCTCTGATGACTCTAATACCTGGCGCTGCTCGACCAGTGATTTCAGCAGAATCTTGATCTTGTAGCGCCAATCGACGCTGATGCGATCTTCCTGGTTCACGCCCCTGGTAAATACGCCGAACAGGATGTCGGCGACGAATAAGTGTACCCAGCTTTCGATGATGATGAAGGCTTTGCGCGGAAGCTGATAAGTCAGGTCCCCGAACTCGGTTGCCATATATGGCGGCACATGATAGTAGCCACGCTCGCGCGATTCACTGTCGATGACGAGCGGCCGGGCCTCGTCTAGCTGCTCCAGCCCTAGCGGCAGATACCATAGCTCGGCGAGCAACGTGTCGCCCCGCTCCAAAAATGATTGGCTCAGCGGACGCACGTGATGGGCAATGGCCGGATCGTCGGCCCGCAAGGCAAGCTGCACGGGCCGTTGCCCGGCCTGCGCCCGCGCCAGAAATTCGTCGATGAACAGCTCGTTGAAGAAGAGATTGTCGCGGTGTATGAGTGTTTCGGCTTGCTCGGCCGCTTCAAGCCTCTTGGCAATCTGCCAATCTGGATATTCACGTTCTTCCGTTGTGTAGGGCGCGAGCAGATCCCGCTGCCACAACCACAACGGCTTATTTTGGACACGGAGGTCTCTGGCAGGTTCATTAAATGGATGAATCTGTCGCTCTGACTGCAGCACGACTCTTCGCATGATCTTGGATTCTCGCCGTCCGTTCTTGGGCTGCCAGGCCAGAACTGGCTGGCACTGACTGCCGTTTATCGAGCACTACTTGTCATTATCACCTAAAAAGGCGGTCATGACTCTAAGAAATTTGTCCGGTTCATCGCTCATGGGGAAGTGACGCGAGTGGTAAAAAAGGTTGATCTCGGCATGGGGGACGTGTTTGACCAGTAGAGAGGCATTGCGAGGAGAGACGATGTTATCTTTCACGCCAAAAATCCCCAGGACAGGGACCGTTAGCGTGTGTAATGCCAGGCGCAGGTCTGTGTCGCGTAAGTCGCCAATGCTGCGAAAAAACGACTCCAACGTGGTGCGCTGCACATCATTGAAGATCATCTCACGCACGTACCTGGAGTCGCGCGCGAGGATGATGTGCATAACCATGTTGAGCAGGCCGGGGAAGCGCCAGACGAGATCGGCCACATGATCATAGCCCGCCAGCTTGAGGAACAAATTCAGGGATTTGCCTACAATGGGCGAGCCCACGATGGCCACCTTGCGCACGCGCTCGGGAAAAGCGAGCGCGAATTCCAGGGCCACGGTGCCGCCCATCGAATGCCCGCATACGGGCGCTTCATAGATGCCCAGCGCTTCCATGAACTGGTGTACCATGGCCACGTAGCCGTCGATACGAAAGGTAAGGCCCTGGCCATTGCGCGACCCTTTGGCCGAGTCGCCAAAACCCCAAAAATCGAGCGCGTAGACCCGAAAGCGGCCGCTGTCGGCCAAGGCGATCATCGCATTGCGCCAGACGTTCCAGGAGTTTATCCAGCCATGTAAGAGAATTAGTGGACGCCCCCGGCCGATCGTCTCATAATGCAGGATGCCCTGCTCCGTGACGATGGAACTCAATGCTCCTCCTCGCCCATCCTTTCTAGCACCGAATACAGCAGCTCCAGTAAGACGTTCTTGACGCTCTCTTTATCGTAGGCCACGCAGGGTAACACCTTAACCCCGCTGCCGAGATTAAGAATGATGCGCAAATCGTTCGGTTCCCACGCATCATTATGATCCTGCTTGTTGGCTGCGACGACAAAAGGCGTCGAAGAATAACTTTCGAACGTCTCCAGGATCCGCTTCGCTTCACGGAACGTTTCAGGACGCGTGCTGTCGACGATGACGATAAAACCAAGCATGCCCTCGGACAGGATTTCCCACATGAAGTCAAAACGGCGCTGGCCTGGCGTTCCAAACAAGTAGAGCACAAGGTCGCTGCCCACCGTGATACGGCCAAAGTCCATGGCCACCGTGGTCGTTTCCTTGATCTTCTCGGCGGCGCTGCTGATGCGCCGTTCCGTAGAGACCACATCGATTTCGCTAACGGCGCTGATAAATTGCGTTTTTCCTGCGGAGAACGGTCCGGTGACTACCATTTTGACTGCTTGCATTACGGGATCACTCTACTTCGACAAGGTTGGTGGCAAACGTAGTCTGTGACTACAAGTTACGGATACGTTCTATCAAACGATGCACGACGGATCGTTTGACTGTGGGCGATTGCTGCTCGACCGTGCGTGGGGTGGGCGAGGCAGCGTTTTGTGCGCGAGCAATAGCCGGCGCCTGGCGCGGCTGTTTTATGTACTCCACGAGACCCGCCTGCAGCAAGCCATAGACAATGCGCCGGATCTGGAAATCGCTTAGATTGTTGGCGCGCGCGATCTGCCTGATGCTATTGCGCGGATTGATGAAGGAGACGACCCGCCACTCTTCGACTGTGAGATTGATATTGCGCAGCTTTGTGTCGGGGCGATCCGTGAAGCGCAAAGGACTGTCCAGGTCCGGAAGCTCCCGCTGCAACCGCTCCCATTCCTTCAAACGGCGGCTGCCTTCCATAATGACGCTTTCGAGATCGATGGGGATGGTGATGCGCTCAGCGGCGGGCAAGCGGTTGGCGTCGAACTGAAAGTGCCCTTCTTCCCAGGTAAATACTTTGTAGACCGTATCCAGCACGTGGCGCCGCACGCTCTGGATGATGTCGCTCTGGGTCACATAGCCAGCCTGGATCAGTAGGTGGCCAAGCTGTTTGTCATTCGTTCCGGACGCGCGGTTGCGGATGATCTGTAGCTGTTTCTGATTGAGCTTGCGCGCGTGATACAGCACATAGGCCAGGTCGTTTTGATCCTCGCCAAACGTCGCATAAATTAGCTTGCCTTCACGAAACGACATCTCGGTCGTCTCCGGCCCTCTTATCGTCAGCGTTCCGGTCTTGCGCGCCAGGTTAATGAGATTCAGTAACTGCGTTGTGGAAAAGTCGCGCAGGTTCCCCTTTAGGGCCATGATTGTAATCCTGCATGGTGACGTGGCGACAAGTGCGACGTCTCATATTGTGGGTCTAATTGCTGCACCAGCCATGCGGCGTTGAAACGCGTAAGCACCCGTAATTGGCAGCGCATTATACCGTTGGCCCAGAGCAGCGTCAACGCATGGTTATGTCAGAATCGTATAGGAAATCTGGCCTAAGCGGCTTATGTCACCGGCCGTGTCCCCGCTGTGAACGCCGTTCATGCGCCGGTGAGAGCGTAAAGAATGAACTGGGGCCGGGAGCCATCATGCAGCGATGGCTCCCGGCCCAGCTGAGAATGTTGATTCTATTCTAGCGGCGTGGGGCGGTTAGGCGGGTACCTGCTCTTTCATGCGGCGGTCCCAGTGGCGATGCTGCGCAATGGCCTCGATGAACGATTCGGTAAATTCCGCACTCTCTCCAGGCATGCGGCTGGTTACTACACCGCTCGCGGCGACGACGTCGCCACTCAGGTCGGCGAGCGACACGCCTGCGAGCCCGGACGCCTCCAAAAGCATGACACCTGCGCCGGTTGCCCCAAGGGCCTTGCAGTGCTTGAAGGTTTCGTTGACAAAGTTCAGCGCATCGCCATGTGTCTTTAGCGTTTCGACGCTAGAAAGACCCCCCGGAACAAAGAGAGCATCGAACATAACGGATGCAGTCGTCACATAGCTCTCGTCTACCTCGACGCTATGGCCTTCCTCGCTTTGGAGGGCGCCCTGGAACTTGGCGACAATCATCGTTTGTGCGCCGGCATCTTCGAGGGCCTGTTGCACAGCCGTCAGCTCCTCATGGTTGTAGCCGTCGGCGGCGAGTATGGCCACGCGGCGTGTGTAGATCGTGTCTTTGACCGTATGCTCCATGCTCACGGCAGGCGAACGCTCGACGCGCTTCTTGCCGCTACCGTCTGTGCCCACCACCCTGGGCGTTTCGGCGGGCGCTTCGGGCGGCGCAACGCCGATGCCCGCGGCCGTACGGCGCGCCAAATCATGGTCGATCTTGTTGAAGTGCTCGACCATCCGTTCGCGCACGTGCATGGTCTCTACCTTGCCCAGCTCAAAGTGCGCCGCCTCCACGAGGTGTTCTTGTTCCGCAGGTGTCAGGCTCCTCCAGAACATGGTGGCCTGCGTATAATGGTCTTGAAAGCTGTTGCTGCGCGCACGGATCTTACGGCCGTCGATTTTCTCGGCGTAATGCACATAGCCGCCCATATTTTCAGGCGCGGTCATCGGGCAGCCGCCTGCCAGCGAATTCGGGGAATAACTGACACGTCCCTTGTCGATCGTCTGCCGGTGGTAGCCGTTGCGCTGGTTATTATGGACCTCGGCCACGGAGCGATTGATCGGGATTTCATGGAAGTTCGGCCCGCCAAGACGGATCAACTGGGTATCGAGGTAGGAAAAGAGCCGGCCCTGCAAGAGCGGGTCGTTAGTGAAGTCGATACCCGGTACTACGTGACCCGGATGGAAGGCAACCTGCTCGGTTTCGGCAAAGAAGTTGTCCGGGTTGCGATTTAGAACCATTTTGCCGATAGCCCGAACTGGTACAATCTCTTCGGGGATGATCTTAGTGGGATCGAGCAGGTCGAAAGCAAAGGCGAATTCGTCTTCTTCTTCCACCACCTGCACGCCTAGTTCAAATTCAGGGTAGTTGCCCATTTCGATTGCGTCCCAGAGGTCACGCCGCAGCCAGTCCGGATCTTTGCCGCCCAGTTTTTGAGCCTCATCCCAGACCAGCGCATGGGTTCCAAGCATCGGTTTCCAATGGAACTTTACAAAGCGGCTCTTGCCTTCGGCATTGATGAAGCGAAAGGTGTGGACGCCAAAGCCTTCCATCATGCGAAAACTCCGTGGGATGGCGCGATCAGAGAGTACCCACATGATCATATGCATTGATTCGGGGATTAAAGAGATAAAGTCCCAGAACGTATCGTGCGCCGCCGAAGCCTGCGGCATCTGGTGATGTGGCTCGGGCTTGATGGCATGAACTAGATCGGGGAATTTGATGCCGTCCTGGATGAAGAAGACGGGCATGTTATTGCCAACCAGATCAAAGACGCCTTCTTCGGTATAGAATTTCACGGCGAAGCCGCGCACATCGCGGACGGTGTCCGCAGAGCCGCGGAAACCCACTACGGTAGAGAAACGCACGAAGACGGGCGTCCGTTTCGACGGATCTTGCAGAAAACCGGCCCTGGTTAGCTCGCTCAGGGGCTCATAGGCTTGGAAATAGCCGTGTGCGCCGGAACCGCGCGCATGTACCACGCGCTCCGGTATGCGCTCATGGTCAAAATGGGTCATCTTTTCACGGAAGTGGAAGTCTTCCATGATTGTCGGCCCGCGGACGCCCGCTTTTAGCGAATCGTCCGTGTGATTGACGCGCAAGCCGTGATTGGTTGTCAGGTACTCATCCTGGGAATCCTGGCGAAACCGCTCTAGATCTTGGTCCTTACTGTGCTCATCAATTGACTTACGATTACCATTACCCTTTTCGTGATCCATGTCGCTCCTTTTTGATTACCTCCGTGCCGGGCGCTTTGCATGATGCCGGCCAGTTGCCGGCCCGTGGAGAGCGCGCGGCGCTATCGTTTACAATACGTAGATGTAACCTAACAGACCCTTTTGATCGGTGTCAACCGTTCTTACTACGCTCTTACGAACGCCCGCGGCTCTCCTACTCCGTTATACGTGTGTTACAATTAAGTGCAGATCGCCGATCTCAGGTTATAATTGGCGCTGGACTCGTCGAGCAGCGTGGGGGGCGGTGGCGAAATGGTAGACGCAGCGGACTTAAAATCCGCCGGGGGCGACCCCGTGTGGGTTCGAATCCCACCCGCCCTATAGATTGGCCCGTTTTGGCGGGCCATTTTGTTTTTAGGCGAGCACAGATTATCAACTCAGGCAGTCGAATTTAGGCCATATGTCAAGTAATCACCTGGTAGACAGGATCCGGCGGCAGTTGAACTTGTGGCAGGCAGAACTGGGAGTAGCCCTGTGGCAGGAGAATGAACCGCTGGTCTTAGCCGTGTCTGGTGGCGCAGATTCCCTGGCCATGCTACACCTGTTCACAAAGGGCGGCCTCCATTCCCGCGACAAGATCATTGCCGCGCACTTAGACCACATGCTGCGGCCCGAATCGTCGGCCGACGCGCGAATTGTCGAGGAGATTTGCCGGGAGTGGGGCATAGCTTGCGAGACGGGAACTGCGGATGTGGCCAGGATTGCTGCCGAAAGCCGCCAAACCATTGAGCAGGCGGCGCGCTCAGCCCGCTACGAGTTTCTCGGCCAGGTCGCGGCCCGCAGCCATAGCCGATTTATTGTCGTAGGGCACACGCGCGACGATCAGGCAGAGACGGTGCTGATGCACCTTGTGCGGGGCTCAGGTACCAGGGGCTTGCGAGGGATGAAGCCGATTCGCTCGCTGCCGGGGACGCCATCGCTCACGCTGGTGCGGCCGCTGTTAGGGACCTCCAGGGCCCAGGTGGAGGCCTACTGCGCAGCCCATCAACTGAGCCCACTTACGGACCCCACGAACCAGGATCCTGCTTTCTTTCGCAATCGGGTGCGCCACGAGCTGCTGCCGCAGCTTGAAGAGCTAAACCCGCAGATCCGGGACCGCTTGAGCGCTATGGCCGAGGTAGTTCGTGCCGATGTGGACTACCTGGCGTTACAGACGCTGGCGGCTCTGAAAGCTACTATGCGGCGCGGTGGTAACGGCGTGGTGCACCTAGACCGCGCCCTTTGGCGGCAGCTACCCTTGAGCCTTCGCCGGCGAACGCTGCGCACGGTGCTGCGGCGCCTGGATGACGCGCAAGAAGTAGGTTATTTGAGCCTGGAACAAGCGCGCCAAGTCGCCGAATCAGGAGAGGTTGGGGCCAAGTCGAGCCTGCCAGGCGATCTGACCTTGCTCGTCGACTACAAAACGATTGCTATCGGTCGCGCCGCTCTCGGCCGTTCGCATGAGCTGCCGCAGCTAGAGGTTAGCCAGACGCTAGACATTCCCGGCGTGTTGGCGCTTGATGAGCAGTGGCTACTGGAAGCCAGGCTGATGCAATCGCCGGACCAGGTACAGTTTGACGATGACCCGCTCACCGAGTACGTCGACGCCGGCAGGGTGGGGCAGTTGCTGGTGCGCACAAGGCAGCCAGGGGACAGAATACAGCCCCTGGGTATGGACGGTCAGTCGGCGAAGGTGTCGGATCTGATGATTAACCGCCGTATCCCCAAGCATCTGCGGGCTCGCTTACCTATCGTTGGCAATGAGGAGTATATTGTCTGGGTGGTCGGCGTAGGCATCGACGAGCGCGCGCGCATCCATTCGGGCACAAAACGTGTGCTACAATTGATCAGTCGGCGCCGGGAAAGCTGAGGCCGTCGAGGCCACTGCCCGGTGCGTCTAGCAGAAGGATGTGCTCATTTTTGGAATCGACCAGTAAAGCGCTAAAATTAGCCCGTTTTCATGTCTATTCACTTCTATCCACCGGCGAACTGAGTTCAAAGCAACATGCCTGTCCGCGTTCCACTTCTGTTTCACCTAAACCAGCATCTAAACGAGCACTCCCTGGCTGCGAGCCGAACCGCCTTCAAGGGGCTGCTACGAGTGCTTCGCTCACATCCGGCTATCCCGGTTAACATTCACATATCCGGAACGACCGTCAGCGCGCTGCAATGGCTCGACCCCGAGCCTCTACAGCTCATCTGGGAAGGGCTGCGCGCTGGCCAATTTGAGCTGCTTGGCTCCACCTATGCCCAAAGTATTCCGTACTCATCCGATGCCTGGGACACTGCCAGACAGATAGAGCTGCACCTGAAGGTGCTTCACGACGCCTTTGGCGTCACGCCGGTCACGTTTTGGAACCCACAGCGGACATGGAGGCAGGACCTGTTGCCGGTGATTGCTGCGAATGGTTATCGCTTTACGCTCATAGAGGATCATGTGTTGGCCAAGGCGCAGCTTGCCGAGCCCGTGGTAGTCACCAGTCAGGTGGGCGCCCACATTCTAACGCTGCTCTACGATGACCATCTGCTGCGCCATATATTTAATTTCGCGGTCTGGTTTGGGCGTCCGCGCCAGCTTCAGGTTTATCTATCGCGGCGCGCCGAGCATCCTAATGTGAACGCCCATTGCCTGACCTATGCTGAAGATGCTGGGGCTATGGGGCTCTGGGGTTGGCAGAAGGACATCGTGCCCAACCAGACTTGGCACCGCCTGGACCAGCTACTGACATTGTTGGAAGCGCTGCCCGATGTAGAGCTGATCCATTTAACGAACGCCCCGGCCTCAGCGGGCAATCTTAGCCCCATTCCCGATGGGAATGGTCTTTGGATGGACATGCAGCTTGAAACGCTACACGACGCGGACGAAGACAATCAGTTTCAAGATTGGTTTGACTACAACGCCAACTCTAAGACGCTGAACCATTTTCGCCAAACCTTTGCCGGCATCCGCGAAGAGCTGCAGCAGTTCACCCAGAGGCTAGAGAGCGAAAAGCGCAGCAGCAAGACCAGGGCTGCGCAACATATCGGCGAGGCGGCGCTGCACAATTTTCTGGCCCACCAGTATGAGTTCGGTTGTGTCGGCGTCGGCTACAAAAGGTATTGGGGTTGGGAAGGCGCGCAGGCGAGCAAGCCGCTGCTGCGCCTAGCAGAGTTGGCGCTCAAACCGGAGAGTCTGGTTGCCCAGGAGAGCCTGACCACGGCGCAGCGGCAGGAAGTTGTGCTGACCGATGGGCGCAACGCATTGGTGACCACGCCTGCGGGGGGCCGGCTTCTCTACTGGTTTGACCTTTCTAACGGCAAGCAGTTCATTGGCAATCAGTTGGCTGTGGGGCTGGCTCCCTATCATAGCGACGCAGCATTGCCCGAACGCACCACAATCAGTTATGCCAACAGACTGCCGGACGATTACCGGCCGCAGGCGCTGCTGCCAGGCGCTCGCTTAACCGCTGAAAGTGCGCCGACGCGCATGGGCGACTATCTGCCAGATTGGGTCTGGGAGAGTGAGCGCGGGCCGTTTGAGCTGCTCACTTGCAGCGACGGCAACGCGCCAGAGCGCCGTTCACTGCCCATTCAACGCCGCGGCTTTACCGATTACGTGGAGCTACAGGGAACTCGGCTCGACGATGCCGGCGTGTGGCATGAAACGACCCTGGAAGACGGCGTGGTCTGTTATGGACGCGAGGTTGAGGCCGGTATTGCGCTGCAAAAGCGGTACCATCTAGCGGATGGCGAACCCCAGGTACATTATCTTTGGCGTAACGACAGGAATGAAGACGTAAACCTGCGCTGGTGCACCCTGATAGAAGTGACGCCCGATTATGCTGCGGCGATAGTCAAAGGACGCAGAGCGCTGCACTTTTCAGCGGAGGGCGGCGTGGCGGCGGTGAGGAATTCGTCGACCAAAGATGAGATCCGTTTCATCGCCGACCCTGAGCCCGAAGAGATCCATGCAAACGAAGGCTTGTTTGCATTGGAAGTGGCGCTGTCATTTGAGCTGACCGTGCCGGCGGGCGGAGAACAGGCCGTCACCATTAGGCTGCATCGTAGTAGCGTGAAGGCGCGCGGCTAATTCGCGGACCTAAGCCATCTCATCTGGTGACTGCAATGGCTCAGCCACGGTCTATTTTTCTCCTCGTCCTGGCTTTTCTGGCGGTGGCTTCCCTAGCGTGCGGCTTTCTGGCCACAACGCCGGCGCCGGCCACGGCAACGGCAACCGCGGCGCCAACGGCTGAAGTCGTCGCCACCGCGCTAAACCTCGAAACGCCTGACGTCACGGGGGTCGACGGGCAGCCTCTAGAAGTCCCACCCACGCCGACACTGCTGCCCGAAGAGTTCATGGCGCCCCTCGACGTCGAAGAAAGCCTCATTACCAACCTTTATGAGCGTGTTGGTCCGGCCGTCGTACATATCACGAGCAGGGTCACGGCGATGAACTTCTTTTTCGGCGCCATCCCCAGCGAAGGCACAGGCTCGGGTTTCATCCTGGACGATCAGGGCCACGTGGTGACAAACTACCATGTGATCGAAGGCGCCGATAGCATCGACGTCACGCTGTCGGACGGCACAACGGCGCAGGCTGCCGTGGTTGGCGCAGATCCGCCTAACGACCTGGCGCTTCTGCACATCGACGTACGACCGGAAATATTGACGCCCGTGGAGCTGGGCGATTCGACGGCCCTGCGCGTGGGGCAGCGGGCCATCGCCATTGGTAACCCCTTTGGCCTTGATCGTACGCTAACGGTTGGCGTGATCAGCGCCCTGGGGCGGCCGCTGCAGACGGCTGAAAACAACGTTATCTTTAATGTGGTGCAGACGGACGCGGCCATTAATCCCGGTAATTCTGGGGGTCCATTGTTGGACTCGCGCGGGCGTGTGATTGGCGTGAACACAGCCATTCGCCAGGATGCGCAGGGTATTGGTTTTGCCGTGCCTGTAGATACCGTGAAGCGGGTTATTCCGGCGCTGATTGAGCAGGGCTATTACCCTCATCCGTGGTTGGGGTTCCTGGGCTACGACATCACGCCAGGCCTTGCGCGAGCGCTGCAGCTGCCCGTGAGCGATGGCATTCTGGTGGCCCGTCTGGTCCGCGGCGGCCCGGCAGCGCAGGCCGGCGTTCAGGGCGCTCAGCGCGAGGTGGTCGTCGGCAACCAGCAGTTATTAGCCGGCGGCGACATCGTGGTGGGCATCAACGACCAGGTGCTTGGCGACTGGCAAGACCTCTCAGAATACCTCGAGTTATCTACGCGGGTGGGCGATGAAGTGACCTTGCAGCTCATTCGCGACGGCTCAGAAATGTCGCTGACGCTCACGGTAGCCGAGCAACCGCCTTCGTAACAGCGCCGGGCGGCTTGCGCTTAGGAGCTGTATGGTAGGACGTCATCGACGGCGCGCGCGAGCAGGCTCACCATGTCGTCAAGCTGCTCCTCGCTGACGATGAGCGGGGGGCCAAGCATGATCAAATCGCCATCGCGCCCGTCGGCGCAGCCCTGCGAATAATAGACCACTAAGCCCAGCTCAAAGGCACGCTGTCGCAAGCGCCAGGCCAGCCCCGACTTCGCGGGGAAGGGTCGTTTCGTGGCGCGATCTTCGACAAACTCCAGCGCCCAGAACAGGCCGCGCCCCCGTATATCGCCCACATTGACGTGCTCGCCAAGCCTGTCGCGCAGCTTCATGCCCAACCGCTGGCCCATGCTGGCAGAGCGCTCAACCAGACCTTCACGCTGGATAATGTGCAGCGTGGCCAGCGCCGTCGCCGCGCCCACCGCATGATGGCTGAAGGTGCCGCCATGATTAAAGTCGCCCAGCGACTGCGCAATCGCGTCGATATCGCTGCGGCGGGCCGCGATGGCTCCCAGCGGGAAATAACCGCCGGCAATGCCTTTCGAGGCGACCAGAATGTCGGGCGCCACGCCCCAATGGTTGATGCCCCACCAGCGCCCGGTGCGCCCCATGCCAACCAATATCTCGTCCGCAATCAGAAGAACGCCGTACCGGTCGCAAATCTCGCGGACTGCCGGCCAATAGTCGTCGGGTGGGGCCACGGCGCCCAGGCCGGCGCCGCTGATGGGCTCGGCAATGAAAGCGGCCACGTTGCCGGCGCCATGGGCCAGGATTGCCTCTTCCAGGCGTTGGGCTAACGCTTTGCCACTCAGCTCAAGGCGGTAGGGATAGGGGTGCTGAATGTGCGGCATGTCGCGCATCATGGCCAGGTAAGGGCTGCGCAATCCGGGCCGGCCGCTGACGGCCAAGGCGCCTAATGTTGTGCCATGATAGCTCATAGAGCGTGAGATAATGAGATGGCGCGACTGTTCGCCGCGCGCCTGTTGGATTTGCCGGCTGAGCTTGATGGCGCCCTCGACCACTTCAGAGCCGCTACTCAACAAAAAGATGCGCGCTTCGGGCAGCGGCAGGACGGCGCTCAGCTCACTGGCATACGTTTCTAATGCTTCGGTTGTGAACATGATGCCGTGGGCATAGGCCACAGCCTGTGCCTGTTGGGACATCGCCTGGACAATCTCGGCGCGCCCATGCCCCACATTCACGACGAGCGGACCGCCAGAGGCGTCCAGATACTCCTTGCCCTGCTGGTCATAAAGATAGATGCCATGACCATGCGTAATTATGGGCCGATCATGGTGCAGCTTACGATAAAATACAGAGCCGCCCGGGTGTAAGTGTGACATTGAGCCTCTGCTGCGCAGTGCGCATGTATTAGTTACGATAAAGGCCTGCCGGATCGAGATCCGTGCGGATAATATTCAACTCTTCGGGGGAAGGTGGTTCGAGTTCGTATAGCGAGTGAGAGACGCGAACGTCCCAGCCAATGTTAGCGCGCAGCTGATCGACAGTTTGGCCGGGCGCGATGGCCTGCAGCGTCATCTCCTTCTGCGCATTGTCGAAGTCGAACAAGGCTTTGTCGGTTACAACCAGGGCGGGGCCCGCGCCACGAATGGCGCGGCCGTGCCTGCCAGGCTGGCGATGTCCTGGACTGGTGAGGAAGTCTAGCTTTTCGACGAATGCGCGCTTGCTGAGCCGCATGATCATGATCGTAGCGCGGGCATTGATTGCGATTTCGCAAGCGCCGCCGGAACCGGGCAGTCGCACCTTAGGCTTCGCGTAGTCACCAATAACCGTGGTATTTAAGTTGCCATACCTGTCAATCTGCGCGCCGCCTAGTAGGGCCACGTCGATCAGGCCGCCCTGCAAGTAATACATGAACAGATCGGCCATGCCACCGACGGCGGTAGCGCCACTGACGAGCGTTGGGTCGCCGATAGAGAGGGGCAGCCGGGCAGGGCGCGCGCCAAAGACGCCGCTTTCGTAAACCAGTTCCATACCTGGAGAGTGGCTGCGTCGCGCCAGGTTGCAGGCGATATTGGGGAGACCGACGCCGACGAAGACGACGCGGTTGCCCTGCAAGGCCCTTGCCGCCGAGACGATCATCAGTTCTGAGGGGGTATATTGCGTGATGTCGCTCATGTGAAGCTCCGTCGCCGTGGCCGCTGCGGCCGCGGTTTAGTTATACTGGCCGTAATTCACCACTGCGGACGGCAGTTCGCCTGCCTCCAGACTTTGTAAGCGCTCCTGGCCCAACTTCGCTACATAGGCGGTGCGGTCCGCAAGGCCATAAACCCAGTCATCCAGCCACGCTTCCACACGCGCCGGCTCCCTGGAAACCTCGTCCCACTCTAAATAAAACTGGTTGTCGCGATCATAATAACCTTGCACATAACTTGGATGTGCGCCGTAGGGTTCCAGCACCACGGCATCAACGATTAGGCCCGGTATGAGCGTGCGGTTGGGGTCCGTCCGGATGAGCTCTTCGTCTACAATTTCCTCAACCACCACAACAACGCGGCGCGAGGCGAAAGCAACTTCCTTTTGTACACCAAGCAGCCCCCACATCTGCGTGTTACCGTCCTTATCCGCGCGCTGCGCGTGGATGAAGGTCACGTCGGGGTTCAGCGGCGGCACCACTGCGATTGGGCCATCGCCATAGGGGCTCTCCACGGTGCGAATGAGTGGGTTCGCGGCAGGCAGATCGCTGCCGCTGTAGCTGTGGAGCGGGAAGAAGGGCAGCTTGCTCGCGCCGGCCATGTAGCGGCCCACCATGCCGAAGTGGCTGTACTCCTCTAGCTCCAGAGCGTGTGGGTAGGCCTTTTCCACGGCACGGCGTATGCAGTGCAGGCTGCCAACTCCGGGGTTGCCGAGGTAACTAAACACCAGCTTTCGGGCGCTGCCGGCAGCCACGAGCTGATCATAAATCAGATCAGGCGTCAGGCGGCAGAGTGTGAGCTCGCGTCTGCCCTGGCGAATGATCTCGTGTGCGGCGGAGAAACAGATGAAGGCCGTAAAGCCTTCGATGGCCAGCGTGTCGCCGTCGGAGACGTAGCGACTCACGGCTTCGGACATAGAAATGACTTTGGACGAGGTTGGCATGAGCAGCAGGCAAAGCGATGAGGGGCGGCAGAACTGCCGCCCCTCATCGCTTAGGCCATTAGTCAATCACAGTCTGGCTCTGCTCATGCATGTACTGCTGCACATAGTAGAGGCTGCCGCCGGCCTTGCCCGTGGAACCGCTGCCCTTCCAGCCGCCAAACGGCTGGTAGCCAGGCCATGCTCCGGTGGTCGCGCCGGCAGGCCGGTTCACATAGACAACGCCGGCTTCGATATTATCGAGGAACCAGGCGATTTCTTCATCGTCGTCGCTAAAGAATCCGGCCGTCAGGCCGTAGTCCACGTCGTTGGCCCGCGCCATGGCTTCATCCAGTTCGTTGAATTCCGCCACGGTCACAATAGGCAGGAACATCTCTTCCTTCCATAGCGGGTGGTCCTCTGGGAGCTGATCGACTATGGTCGGCTCGACGTAGTAGCCGTTGCCTTCTTCGAGCGCTCTGCCGCCGTAGACGATGCGCCCATTCTCGGCAAGGTCTTTCACGAAGCGCTTGTAATCGTCGTAGGCGCCGCGGTTGATTACGGGACCCATCCAGTTCTCGCGTTTAGACGGATCGCCCACCTGGATTTCGCTGGTGAGGCGCAGCAGCTTCTCCATGAAGGACTCTTTAACCTCGTCGTGCACAAACACGCGAGAATTGGCCGAGCATTTTTGTCCCTGTAGGCCGAACGCCGAGCGCATGACGCCTTGCGCAGCCTTGTCCAGGTCGGCCTTGCGGCTAATAATCGATGGGTTCTTACCGCCCATTTCGGCAATGCAGGGGCGCGGATATTTACCGCTGGCGAACTTGCGATAGATGTCCATGCCCACTTCGTAGCTGCCCGTAAAGGTAATGCCCGCAATATCGGGGTGATCGACCAGGGTGGCGCCCACCGAGCGGCCGCCGCCGGTGACGAAGTTGAAGACGCCGGCAGGCAATCCGGCATCGCGGAAGCACTCCGTGAGCAGCCAGCCGCTAAAGGCGGTGTCAGATGCTGGTTTCAGGACAACCGTGTTGCCGGCCACCAGGGCCGCGCCGCTGGGCCCGCCGGCCAGCGCAAAGGGGAAGTTGAATGGTGAAATGACAGCCCAGACGCCGTACGGGCGCAGCATACTCTGGTTGTGATGGCCCTCGCCTTCGCTGGCCATTTCTACGACATAGCCGTTGTTCTCTTCCATCTGATCACAGTAGTAGCGGATCAGGTCGGCCGTCTCTTCTACATCGCCCAAGGCTTCGAGCCTGTTCTTGCCGACTTCCAGGCTCATCACGGCGGCACAATCAAACAGGCGCTCACTCATCAGATCGGCTGCGCGGCGCAACTGGCTCACGCGCTCGCGCCATGGGGTGCGGCTCCAGCGAGGGAAGGCAGCCTTGGCCGCCGCGACAGCATCTTTGGCGTCTTGTTCCGTCCCTTTCTGGAAATGGGCCATCTCCATATCGAGGTCGACGGGGCTCACCTTGTTGAAAGTATCCTCTCCGTAGCGCTCCTCGCCATTGATATACATAGGATACGTTTTGCCAAAGTTGGCTTTGGCCTTTTCGACTGCTTCGTCGAACATGTCGTGAAGCTTAGGATTTGGACTGGAAAGGGTCGCGTAAGTAACCTTAAAGTCACGCGTGGTCATCAATATGCCTCCTGCATAGTTAAGTGGGTCATAATGGTACAACCGTGCTCCACATGGGCGCCAGGAGCGCCGAATCTATTATACTGCAAAGGAAAAGCGCGCCAATTGAGCAACAAGTGCTCAACTGGCGCACTTCTTACTAGCCCGCCCCACGAACAACGGTAATTAGCCGCTTAGCAGGGAATTGACCCAGTCCAGCGATTGCTGTGCCGGGTAGAAGTTCGTATTCACTTCCAGGGCGCGCGCGTAAGCGTCACGCGCTGCAATCAGTTCGCCTTGCGTGGCCAGCGCATGACCACGGTACCAATAAACTTCTTCCACCCAGCGACCACCAGAAGTGTCTAGCAGCGCTCCGGTCAGGTCGAGCACATCGTCAATGCGTCCGGAACGCCAATAGGCCATTAAAGGACGGTGCTCGTAGAACAGGGTTCTTGGCGGCAAGCCAATCTCACGCGCCTCGTCAAATTTGACGACGGCTTCGGTGTAGTAGCTGGTATCGGCGGTTAACTGGCCCAGATAGGTCAGGCTGACGCCCAGGTTGAAATGGGTGAAGACGTTGTCGGGAAATTGCGCAATTTCTTGACGCGCCAGATCGGCCGTATATTGCCACATGGTGATTTCGTCTTCCAGAACGTCCGGAATGATGTCCATGACGATCGATTCGTCGGCCGGCGGGAAAATGACGTAGAATGTATAGTTGAAATGGCGCCACCAGCCCATGAATGCTTCATAGCTGTCGACGCGGGGACTGCCATCGAATGGGCCCAGGTTGGTATCACGGCTGTAAATTTCTTCATTGACGTCATCATAACCGTAAACCGTCAGATAATGGCCATACCAGCCCGTGCCGTTAGACGGCTCATATCCTTTCTCGATCACCACCGGGTAACCGGCGGCAACCAACTGCTTGATCATTTCCAGATTGCCGCCGCTATGCACCGTTGAGCGCAGGGCTGTAAAGTCGTTCACGTAATCGCTGATCTGCCAGGGGCTCACGTTGCGGTCCTCGATGTTTGGCTTCAAATAGGCCGCAGCGACTTCCTGTGTCGTGCTGTCCCCAAAATAGTTCAGGACGATGGTAAGGTTCGCAGGTCCGCAGTTGTTAAATCCCTGGCGCACGACGATCAGGTCTTCCAGAACCACGCGTTCTGGCAGCGGCGTGGGGGTGGGGGAGGGCGTCAGCGTCGGCGTTGCCGTCGGCGGCGCTTCGGTTGCCTGCGGCGTATGAGTCGACTCCAGGACTATCTCTTCCACGGTGGTCGGCGTGACGGTGGGCGTGGCCGTGGGCTGCGGCTCACTTTCGCTGACACCGGGGATGTCTGGCACCTGCTCCGCTGCAAAGACCGCACGGGCGCCGGCGCCGTCGGCCACGGGCAGGGCGGCAGGGATGGGCGTTGTGACCCTTTGAACCACGCCGCTTGTTAATGGGTGGTTTTGCAGCCTCACCAGATATTGTCCGGGCAAAGCCTGTACCGCGCGCGGCAGCGTAAAGATACCCGCCGCCAGGATGAGCTGCGCAATCACAACAATGATAACAATTCGTTTCGTTCTACCATTCATACGACAGGTCGCCTCACGTGAATCGAGCGTCCGTCTCGCCAGGGCGATGAAACGCTCAAGATATGCGCACAGTAACCGTTCAGTTACCGGCGAGCTCTAATTCTTCCAGGGCTGCTCGGGCGGGCTGAAAGTTTGGATTAAAGTCAACGGCTTTACGCAGGTTGCGGCGAGCTTCGTCCACCTGGCCCAATTCTAACTGTGCCAGCGCCATGTAGTAGTAAGACTCTTCGAAATAAGGCCGGTCTTTCAAGGTGACGTCGGCCAGTAGAATCACGTCCTCATATCTGCCTATCTGGTAATAGGCCTCATAAGGGCCAAATTGATACCACAGCATGCGCCACGGCAGGCCGATGGCGCGGGCCTGGTCGAAAGCTGCGGCAGCCTGCTCAAAGTCGCCCCGCGCATTTAACGCCGTTCCCAAATTAAACCAGAGAAAGGGATTCTCGGCGTCGGCTGACAGCTCCCGGCGCACAACTTCGAGTGAATTCTGCCACATCGTGTCGTCTTCCATGTCGCTGCCGACGATCTCCTGCACCAGCGCCGTGTTCTGCGGTGGGTATAGGGCGATGTAATTGCGGTTAAAGGCCTGCCAGTTGCGGTCGAGGTCTGCATAGCTAATCTTTAGCGGAACGAATACGAAATTTTCGTCAGGAAGCTCACCCGTGCGCGGCCAGGAGTCGTAAACCCAGACCGCTTCTTCTTCGTCATCATAGGCCGTTACCAACAAGTAGTGGCCCATCCACTCCAGCCAACGGTATTCATTTTCCGGCTGTAGGCCATACTCGATGATCACCGGGATCTGTTCGCTCAAGAGGCGGCGCAGGGTAACCAGATCGCCGTTGGTGCGGCTAAGGGCCATGAGCGAGCTATTTTCCTTGACGTAAGCAGCCATTTCTTCAGGCGTCACGTTCCTATCTTCGGGATCAGGTTTGATGGTCTCGGCAATACGCTCTTGCGAATGCTGCTCGCCGAAGTAGGACAGGGCCATCGACAGCGTCGCGGGCCCACAGTTATTCCAGGTCTGGATGCGATGCTGAACTCCCGCCAGCTCCACAGACACAGGCAAAGGTATGGCCGTGGCCGGCGCTGTCGCCGTACTGTCCGGCGTTGCCGTAGCGGCCGTCGCTGCGCGCGTGGCTTCGTTACTCGCAGGATCGGTGGCCGTGGGCGGCGGCGTGGGCGTCTGTGGCGAGGGTCGCATGGTGTTTGTGGCCGTAGCAAACGTCTGCGCCAGCAGCTCCGCGCCGCTCTGTGTCGATGCCGCAGTCGGCAGCAGCTCCCCGGTCTGCCGCGCACCCAGCGCCTGCAGCGGCTGCGGCAGCCGTGCGACGTAGCGGCTGGGCAAGGCACGCAAGATGGTGGGCGTCTGCCATGCTAGCAGAACGCCGAGCAGTAAGAGTAGAGCAAGCGGCAGCAACAAACGTTTTGGCATAAATGCTCAGCGCGACCAATCATTATGTGGAGCTTCGGTAACGGCGGTTGATTATAACGCAGAAGTGACGGCAACCGGCAGTAGACGAGATCGAGCGGCTTCGTTTCTCAGTTAATGTTCATCGCCTGCGGTGCGCGCGGTGGCTACTTTACCAACAGCACCGGGCAGTCTAGCTCGTCGAGCAAAGCGTGCAACGCTTCACCTCCTAACAGCCGGTGTTCGCCGCCCAGCACGATCAACCCGCACCTTTCAGCGCGCAGCGTCTCTAGCAAAATATCCTCACTGTCATTGGGTAGAAATCGGTAGTCGCTGTGCGGCACGCGACCACGAAGCTCGGTGCTTGCCGACTCTGCAAGTCGCGAAGCTTCTTCAGCGTCGTTGGCCATGACCAGAACGACGATGTTGCTATCTGTGGACTGCGCCATATGAACGGCGGCGGCCAGAACGCGGTGCGATACGGGCGATCCATCATACGTGACGATGACCGGTTGCTCAGGATCTGCGTTCTTGCGCGCTAAGAGGACAAGGCGCTGCGACCGTATGGCCGCCGCCAGGGCCGTTGAGCCTAACCTCACGCGCCGGGTGAGCGGCCGGCTGGCCCGGCCCAGCGACAACAGATCTGCCTCTACCGCTGCATTCAAGACCTCCTCGGCCACGGCGCCGCGCACCACGCGGAATGTCCATTCCGTTTCGGCCTTCTCGGCGGCCATGGCCAACGCCCGACGCGCTTGCGAGGCTACCAACTGCAGATCCCGTTCCATCCGCGCCGCATCCAAAGTGCGGCGCGACGAAAAGGGCCAGCGCACTTCGCGAGCGAAGGGCAGGGCCGCCAGGCGCAGCAAGTTCTCGTCTTCGACGAAGAGGCCTACCAGCTCTGCATGAATCGCTCCGGCTAACCGAGCAGCCGATTCCAGGGCCGCCAGGCTGTGGGCCGAGGCGTCCAGGGCTATGAGGATGCGCCGGATGTGTAGGTCATCTTCTGGCTCGTGCTCTGCTGCGTTTTCCTGTTCATACTCAGGGACTTGCTGCTGCTCACTCATGGCTCATGTTCCTCACGTGAAGGCTATAACCAGACGCATGGTCAGGCGCCATCATCCTCTGGACTGCTTTCATCTTCGAGCGTGTCTTCGCCGCCGGGGTTATCCTGGTCATCACCTGCTGGGGGGGCGCCAAACTCGCGCTGCTTTTCGGCCATCTCCTCTAAGCGTTTGACCACGCGGCCGTTAATGCTGCCCTCTGGATATTCGCCATCTTCATTGGCCTGGCCGGCGGGTATCCCTGTAAGGAGCTCGATTCCTTCGTCCACGTGGGTCACGGGATAGATGTTGAATAAGCCGTCGGCGACCGCCTGGCGGACGTCATCGCGCAGCATCAGATTCTGCACATTTGAGCTGGGGATTAGCACGCCTTGCTCGCCGGTGAGGCCGCGCGCCCGGCAAATATCGAAGAAGCCTTCAACTTTCTCGTTGACGCCGCCTATGGCCTGTACCTGTCCCAGTTGGTTTACCGAGCCTGTCACGGCAAGCGATTGTTTGATAGGTGCCTCGGCCAATGCCGACAGTAAGGCGTATAACTCCGCCGATGAGGCGCTGTCGCCCTCAACGCCGGCGTACGATTGCTCAAATACGATGCTGGCGGACAGTGTGAGCGGTCTTTTGCGCGCATAGCGGCTTCCCAGAAATCCCGTCAATATATAGACGCCTTTGGCATGGATTGGCCCGCCAAGCTCCACGCGCCGCTCAATGTCGATCACTTCGCCCTTGCCCATTTGGGCGCGTACCGTAATGCGGCTGGGTCGCCCGAAGCTATAAGTGCCTACGCTGAGCACAGAAAGGCCATTGATTTGGCCCACCACTTCGCCGCTGGTATCGATGAAGACGATATCGCGCAAAATGGACTCCTGCATTCGCTCGCGCAAGCGGCTGGCGCGGCGCACTTGCTCATCGATGCTCCTCTGCACATCGGTCGCTTCCACGATGTCGTTGCCCGCCTCGCCAGCCCAGTAGTTCGATTCGCGAAGCAGGTCCGTCAGCGTGAGCAGGTGGGCGCCCAGGCGTTCCTTATCGCTCACCTCTCTTGAACTGAACTCCAAAATGCGCGCCACAGCGCCGCGATCAAAAGGTCGCAGCGTTTCGCGCTTGGCCAGCGCGGCAATAAGCTGGGCCATATCACGGCTGTTCTCGGCGTTACGCTCCATTTCATCTTCAAAGTCGGCCATCACCTTGAACAGCTCGGCGAACTCTGGCTCGTATTGAATCAGCAGGTAGTATAGGATTCGCTCGCCCAGTAAAACGACTTTGATATTGAGAGGAATCGGCTCCGGCTCTAATGACACGGTGCTGATCAGGCTGTACATCTGCCCCAGCGACTCGATAGCCACCTCTTGCGTTTTCAAAGCGCGCTTAAGCCCATCCCAGGAGTATGGTTGCTGCAGCAGCTTGCGCGCGTCGAGGATTAGATAGCCGCCATTGGCCTCGTGCAGCGCGCCGGGCTTGATCAGCGTGAAGTTGGTCAGCAACGCGCCCATCTGCGACAGGTGCTCCACGCGCCCTATGAGATTCTGGTAGGTAGGCAGCTCGATATGTATTACTGGAGCGCCCGTCCGGCCGCTATTGTCCACCAGCAAATTAACTTCGTACTCCACAAAAGACGGCGGCTGGCTTGGGCCGCGCTGTCCGCGCATCATCATCGCCAGGGGGTTCTCATCTTCTGAGGCGCGGTTCAAGAAGTTATCGACGTTATCGATGACGTGACCCTGTACTTTTTCAAGGTAGGCGCTGACTTCCTGATTGGCGCGATGCTTCTCGCGTAAGCCTGCGAAAAGGGGTACAACGGTGAACGTGGCCACTTCTCTTTTCAGATCTTTCACGCGGTCGCGCGTCTCTTTCTGCCATTGCGGCATCTGGCGCATGATGCGCTGCAGCTCATCCTGCAGCCCTTCTACTTCGACCTGGACCTGCTTCTGATCCTCTTCGGGCAGGCTAAGGAAGTCTTTGGGGTTGATCACTTCGCCGTTGCGCATCGGAGCGAAAGCCAGGCCCGATGGCGTCTGTACCAGGGCTATGTTTCGTTCCTGCGCCCTGTTCTTAAGCTCCTCAAATGAGCTTTCCTGGCGCTCCTTTAGCTCTTCCTCGATCGCTTGCCGCTGGGCGTGGTACTCTTCGCTTTCGAATGCCGCGGGCAGGACGGCCTGTAGCTCTTCGACGAGCTGCTTCATATCGTCGCGCAACTGCACGCCCTGACCGGTAGGCAGCCGGATAGCGTGCGGCTTGTGCGACTGCTCAAAGTTATGAACATAGCACCAGTCGGGTGGCGTGGGCAACTCGGCGGCGCGGCCCTCGATGAACTGGCTAATGACATTAGACTTGCCCAATCCATGCGGACCTAATGCAAAGAGGTTATAGCCTTTCTGCTGGATACCGATACCAAAACGGACCGCGTCGATGGCGCGCTCCTGGCCTACCACGGCAACCGGACCGTCAAGGTCTGCCGTCGTCTCAAAGTTGAATAGATCAGGATCCGTGGCTTGATACAGTTGCTCAACGCTCAACGGTGGGGGTGCAGGCATTTTAGAAGCTCCTATTGACAATATCGGGATCTTTCCGGGCAAAGGTGGTCGCAGAGTGCTGTCTGATACATCGCCACGAAGCTGTTCGCCCGTGGCGCATTGTAACGACAGTTTTGCTTTAGCCCAAATCAGCGATCCTGGACGCCAACTCATCCTTTTGCGCCTCAAAGCGGCGCAGCTTAGTTCGCTCAGTTTCGACGACGTTTTCGGGCGCTTTCTGAGCAAAAGGGCCGGCCAATAGCGCCTGCAGGCGATTGATCTGCCTGTCCACTTCTGCGATTTCATCCTGAAGTCGCCGCCGCTCCTGATCGAGATCCACCATCCCGGCGAGCGGCAGGTAACAGTTCATGTCGCCGAGCGAAATGGTGACCACGTCGCTAGGGACATTGACGCTTGGCGCGATGTGCAGCTCGTCCGCAGACAGGCGCGCCAACTGCACGAGGACGGCCCGTTGGGTTTCGACAAACGATGCCAACTCGCCGGCGGCGATGCGCGCGGCTATATATCGCCCGGCGGGCACGGCATACTCGGCGCGTACAGAGCGGATGCTTCGTATGAGCTCAAATAACAAGGCCACCTGCGCGCTCTCTGCCCCGTATTGCGGCCCCGCTGGCGGCCAATCGGCGATGATCAGGGCCGGGGCCTCAGGGCGCCACATATCTGCAGGCCCATTTTCGCCGACCGCCTGCCAGAGCTGCTGCCAGGCCTCTTCGGTGACAAAGGGGATGTATGGATGCAGGAGGCGCAAGGCTGCGTCGAGAACCGTGATGAGAATGGCGCGTGTTTGCTCGGCGCGCGCGCCGCTCTCTTCTAGCTGCACTTTGGCCACTTCCACATACCAATCGGCGAAGCTGCCCCACAAAAATTCCAGGATCTGGCGGCCCGCTTCGCCATACAGGTAGCTATCCATTAAGCGGTCCACGTCCTGGATCGTCTGCGAAAGCTGCGTCAGGATCCACTTATCCGCAGCCGTATGGCTTGCAGTCACGCCCTCTTGCCGTTCATGTTCGCCATCCTGGCGGTCAAAGCTTCTGACAACGAAACGGGTTAAATTCCAGATCTTGTTGGCAAAGTTGCGATTATTGGCCACTCTTTCAATTGAGAGGTTCAAGTCGTTGCCCGGTGTTCCGCCGGTGAGCAGCGTAAATCGCAGCGCATCCGTGCCGTATTCGTCAATCACGGCAAGCGGATCGACTACGTTGCCGATCGACTTGCTCATCTTGCGGCCTTGCTCATCACGCACGAGCCCATGCAAGTATACGGTGTGAAAGGGAACATCATTCGTAAATAAGGTTCCCGCCATGACCATGCGCGCCACCCAGAAGAAAAGAATGTCGTAGCCCGTTTCCAACACATCGGTCGGATAGTAGCGCCGAAGATCGTCTGTATCGTCGGGCCAACCTAGCGTGCTAAAGGGCCACAGGGCGCTGGAGAACCAGGTGTCGAGGACATCCGGATCCTGTTCTAGGCGCACATTTTCGCCATATTCCGCCCGCGCCATGCGCAGCGCCTCTTGCTCATCACCTGCTACCACGTATTGGTGCTCGTCGCCGTTGACATACCACACCGGAATGCGGTGGCCCCACCATAGCTGCCGGCTAATACACCAAGGCCGGATGTTGGCCAGCCAGTTGTGCCACACCTTTGTGAACCGTTCAGGCACAATGCGAACGCGGCCGCTGGCCACCGCCTCCAGCGCTAGCTTAGCCATGGGCTCTGCATTAACAAACCATTGCTTACTAACCAGTGGCTCAACAATCTCGCCGCCTCGTTGGCTGCGCGGCACGTTTAAGGTATGGGACTCCTTGCGCAGCGTGAGCCCGGCGGCCTCCATATCGCGCCATAACTGTTCACGCGCCTCGAAGCGATCCATGCCGGCATAGGGGCCCGCTGCCTCATTGAGCGTCGCATCACGATTCATAATGTTCACGATGGGTAAGTTGTGCCGCCGGCCAATCTCGAAGTCGTTGGGATCGTGACCGGGGGTCACCTTCAGAGCGCCGGTCCCAAAAGACGCGTCGACATATTCATCGCTGATGATGGGAATCTCTCGCTGCAGGATGGGCACAAGGGCGCTGCGGCCGATGAGCTGTTGAAAGCGGGTATCGTCAGGATGCACGGCCACCGCCGTATCGCCCAAGATGGTCTCCGGGCGCGTGGTCGCCACTTCGATGTGGCCGCCGCCTACCAGAGGATACTTAAAGAAATACAGGAAGCCGCTTTCCTGGCTATACTCCACTTCCAGGTCGGATACCGCAGTCTGAAGGCCCGGCGACCAGTTCACCAGGTATTCGCCACGATAAATCAGCCCCATGCGGTGCAGGCGAACGAACGCCTCTAGCACAGCGTGGCTCAACCCTTCGTCGAGCGTGAAGCGCTCTCGCGTCCAGTCGCACGAGGCCCCCAGCCGCCTGAGCTGCTGCGTGATATAGCCGCCATAATTCTCCTTCCAGGCCCAGGTCTCCTCGACAAAACGCTCGCGGCCAATCTCGGCGCGCGACCGGCCTTCATCGCGCAGCTTGCGTTCCACCTGTAGTTGGGTGGCAATGCCGGCGTGGTCGGTGCCTGGCACCCGAAGCGCTGCCCGGCCCTGCATGCGCGCGCGCCGGATCATCAGATCCTCAAGCGCCACAAACATCACGTGGCCCATGTGCAGTTCGCCCGTCACGTTGGGTGGGGGGATAGAGATGACAAAAGGCTCGGCGTCGCGCGGCCGTGCTTCAGGGCGAAACCAGCCGTTGTCGTTCCACCACTGATAGAGGCGCTGCTCAGTCGCAGCAAAGTCGTAAGTTTTGGGCATTTCGGCCATCTAATCTATTTCTCCTCTTAAAAAGAAAAAGCCCTTTCGTCTACAAGGACGAAAGGGCTCGCGGTACCACCTTGCTTCCTGTGTTCACTTTGCGCATAATGCGCGATGCAAGCACACAGGCTCTCAAAAGCTGTAACGGGCTTTCCCGGATTCGCTTAATGGCAGTCGCGCTGCGTTCGGCGAAACGACTTACGGAGGACATTCGGTAACTTGCGTACGGCGAGGGCTCTCAGCCTGGGTCCTCGCGCTCTGTCGGGCAGGGGTTACCTACTCTTTCCGATCACCGTCGTTAACTAGTTCGTAATGTGGTTGAAAGTATAGCAGGTACCGAGTGGGACCGCAACGCGATCGAAGCCGGATAGGGCGGGGCGATTTCGATGCATTACAGGCTCAACGTCTGGGCGCCGGAAACCAGCGCCTCCACACAGACTGTAGCTACCCCAATAATCTGGGCGCCCTCGATTAGATCGGCTTCGGTGATGTTGCGCGGCTTGGCGCAGGCGCCACACACTCAGATCCGCCCATCACTATTGACCGCATCATCGCGGAGCTACACGCCAAACTCGACCCGGCTATCTTTCAAGAGGCATGGAACGAGGGCCGCCTTGTGACGCTGGAACAGGCAATAGCCGACGCGCTTGGAGAGCCAGCACATACCGGGTAGGGCGCTTGTCGATGGCAGCAAGATTACCTATTCGTTCGAGGACAATGGCAGAAAGACGTGACCGAAAGCTGTGTATTCGCGCACAATAACGACGTCGGACGACCAGCAACCTGGATCCACGCGCCCGCCTGTACCTGTGTTGCCGGTGCTCGTCCGCACCCACATACTCACCGTGTGCTCGCCGGGTTCCAGGCCCGTAAAGACGCCGGTGAAGGTAATGTATTCGCCTTGCGAGCCGACCGTGTTGACGTGGGCTCGCGCGCTCCCTACAGTCGAGGGCAGGTTGTTTACGCGAAGCTCATAGACGGTGCCCGAAGTACCCGTCAGCGTGTCCACGTTGACGCGCCCCTGGTACGTCACCTCGACAACGGCGTCGTCACTGACGACGGTGAAATCACCGATATCGGTTATCTTAGTATATTCTTGATTGAAGTTAGCGGCGCTAACGCAGGAGACATTGAGGATCGTGTGGTGCACGTACGGCGTGAGCGACGTCGCACTCCTCGCAGCACGGGGTCCATTTTGCAAAAAGAATAGGGCGAAAAGTGCCCCGCCAGCAACCAGTGCGCACGTAACCAACGGCCGATAGAATCGCTGAGACATTCGAACCTCCTGTTTATTCTTTAGAACTGGATACGGATAGCCTGCATTGTAGATCGGCAGCGGTGTGGAGCACAAGGAGGATATTCTGTTCGCACGGTACCGTAGGGCCTGCGATTGTGAAGATGCTTTATCATTAAGATAATACAACTTAAATTAACTATAACGTCACGGTGGAGGCGGCCGCTTACCTGAGATTATCCCTAGCCCTTTCGGATTGTCCTGGGGAATTAACGCTCACTGATCCAGCGCCAGTAGGCCGCCACTTCGCGGGCCAACAGGCGCACACCACCACGTCGAAGCGCGGAAACAACTTTGCCAGGTAGACCGGTCGCCGCCGGGCTCGTTCGTCCAACTACCGCCTTTCCACCACCCGCGTTCATCCAGGGACGTTTCACATATGGCATTAGAGCTGCCGTCACTTGCTGCCATCGGAACGTCGCCCGAATCGGCGCGAAGCGTTCAGCCGCCACCGGCTGTCTTAATAATTCGATCAAAGCCGCGGCTGTTCCAGCCCGGTCTCCAACTTCCACTACGCGCCCCAAGCCATGCTGGGCGACCAGGTCGCTCAGGACGTCCCCACCATTTACAACCATAGGTAGACTACCCCATAGATAATCCATAATCCTGGTGCGCACTGCAAACCGCGTCTCAATATGGTCCCCGTGAAGACTCACACCTATGTCAGCCTCGGAAAGATAACTCCCGCGCTCGGCGTATGGTGTCCAATCGTTGAAAAATATGGCGCTTCCCTTCAAACCCAGAGTCTCGGCGCGCGCAATGGTCTTACGGACCATAGCCGGAACCGGGACATCGGGGTTTGGGTGCCGCGTTCCCAGGAAGAAGAGGCGCGCCTCGGGCACGGCTGCGAGCACGGTGGGCATTGCCTCAATCACCGTAAGTGGGTCTAACCAATCCCACAGGCCGCCGCCCCAAAGAATCACCTTATCCTCCACGCCAATGCCCGGCCACACCCCCTTCAACACCGGCCGCACTTGCTGTGGCAGCTCAGCGGGAAGACCAAAGGGGACAACTGCGATTAGCTGCTGCAGCGTGGGATCCTCGGCATAAACCGTGGGATTCACACGGTTCGCCGCTGTTAGCGCACCCAACCAATAATCGCGCTGCTTTTCGCTGGCACAGATAAAAAAGTCTCCACGGGCAAACAAGTCATTGAAGGTTCGCACCGCTACATCATGCAGCCCGCGTCGTTCATTTAGCGAGAGATGGGAGAAACGCTCCAGATTTTCCAGAATCATTGGGTCATATAGATCTACGACTATGTACGCCGTGCTTTCTCGCAAGAACGGGTGGTGGTAGATTGTGAAACCCGACAAAAGGATGATGTCCGAAGCCTCAGCCAATGGGCGGAGTGTGGCCGATACCCCCTCGTTGTAGGTGCAGATGTTCACCCGCTCGCTTGCCAGGTCTGTCTCCCGCGGCACAGCGAGCGTCACTTTGGCCACCTCTGCCAACTGTAACGCCAGCTCCCAATAACGGATGCCCACGCCCCCCATGCTGCTGTGCACTGCATCTGGACTAATTATTAACAGGCGCTGACGCCGGTCGCGTTGCCCCTGGTCGTTCATCGCCTGCAAATGTCGCGCATAATGTCCGGCCACCATCTCCGCCGTTAGTGTGGGCGTTTCGCTAGGAGCACTAACAGGCAACGTCTGAGCCATCATGGCAACTGCTTCCACGCGCACCGCTTTCTTCCGAGCCCGTAGCATACCCGGCAAACCTTTCCAAAATTCCAACCAGGCCCTAGGGATAGCTGCGACCAGCGCCCACTGCCCCCTGCTAAGCGCTGTTAACAGGCGCAGCCAGTCATCAGAGTAATAGAGGAATACCTGTTTCACCGCCTCGCCAACTGGCAGATTCTTCACTACGAACCATAGCCGGTTTCGTGTGGCCAGATGTATCTTGAATGCCGTCGCCTTTTTCTTCATAGTTGCGCTGAACTTGTGGAAAACGAGTGCGCGGGGTGCAGCCGCCAGACACAGGCCCATCAGCCGAGCACGGTAGCTCCAGTCGGTGTCCTCGTAATAAAACCCGAATACTTCGTCTAGGGGGCCAACCTGCTCCCATGCCGCGCGTGACACCAGTGCCGCGCCGAAGCAGAGCGCCGGTACCTCTGCGACGTCGTCGAATTGCCCGATATCCAGGCTTCCAAGACCAATATCGTAACCGAACCCCATTCGCCGCGGCCGGGTACCGAGCCCATTAATGAACGCCGGCGCGTCGTACAGGCGCATCATGGCTGCAGCCCCCGCCACCGGTTTACCCCCCTGCTCCATTTCATAGACAGCGCTCACCAGTTCCTGAATGCACGTCTCGTGCAATACGGTGTCATTGTTCAGAAAGAAAATATACTCTCCGGTTGCATGCCTGGCTCCTACGTTACACGCCGCCGCAAAATTCGGTCCCCCACCCCATTCTAAAACCCTCACCCTGGGAAACGTGGCTGCCAGGTAAGCGGCTGTGCCGTCTTCGGAGGCGTCATCTACGATAACCAGGTCCACCTGCGGGTAGCTCTGCGCCAGGATGGATGGGATGCACTCTTCTAGATGGTGGCGACCATTGCGCGTAGGAATTACTACCGAAACCAGGGGTGCAGGGTCAGGCAGTGTGCGTTGTGTCACTTTGGGCTGCTTCCAGTCTAAGGTGAGCGGAGGGTCCAACAGACCGGCCAGCCGCAGAGCGCGAAGGCCTTCTTGCCAATAGGGCCACTCCCTGCCGAATTCGGCGCCTACTTCTTCCACGGGCTTTCCTTCTGCCAGTTTCCACAATTCTGCCAACTTCCTGTCGAGTATTATGGCCTGATGCCGGCCCGGTGGGGTTATGGCGCAGGATGCGCCCTCCCGACGTTGCCACTTGTAGCCGGCAGGGTGACGCAACATTGTTCGCATGAGTGAGTGCAGAGGCGGAACGTTTGCGTTACGCTCACTCATCACTTTTCTCCATCGAATTCTCGAGCATCACCAATTTTGTGTGCAGATAGTTCAAAACTGTAAGCAGGTCGCCATCGGGTAATGTCCACAGCCAATGATTGGTGTGCACCAGGATAGATACTGCCTCGCGCGCGACTGTATAATTGGCCTCTGGCCTGTTGGAGCCAAGTCGGAAGAGTTCCTCCGACGCGCCGCTCAAGGCGAAGGCGCGATCCATCAGCGCCAATAATCCCAACGAAACCTGACGGCTCAAGGCCACGATGGACGGGTCGTCCGCCGGCAGATCGCGCCCGTACTTAAAGATGGCCGTCAGATCGAATTTGCCGATTACATGGCTCATTGCGTAGATGTAGCGCGCATCGCCGAAATTAGAGACCAGGGCCCAGCGAAAATGGGGGAAGATTTCGCGATCGCTGCGCCGGCGACGCGCTTGCAACGCTTGCCGCCTGGTCATTAACCGCTCCCAGTTCTCGCGCACATCGCGACCGGCAAGCAGACGGCTGAGCGCGATCGCGGGCGCCTTGAATCCGCCATCATCTGCGGCCAGTTGCCAGCCACCGGGCAATGTGACCGGCGGTGGCTCATTGCTACGCGCTAGCCGCCTTTGCAGCTCGGCTACTGAGCGTTGTCCTAGCTCTCGCACCTGCCCTCCTCTCAACAGTTGGCAGAATTGGTGGACATAGTAACGCCATGTCGTGAGCTGCGGAAGCCTTGGCAGGTCAAATTGCGCGGGGTCGGCGTTTACGTCTAGATAGGCACGCTGTAGAGCCAATAGCAAAGTAGCAGGCAGGATGCGCGCCAGATTATGCTCATCGTAGTTTTTACAGACCGTATACAGCGTGTTACGCTCGGCTAACAACCAGCGTTGAGCGTGCGCGACGTCTTCCCAGTTGCCATGGTGGCGGTGATAAACCACGGCGCGTGGCGCATATTGCACCGTGTGGCCCAGTAGCCATAGTCGCCAACCTAGATCTACGTCTTCAAAGTAGGCAAAGTAATCGGGATCAAATCCTCCGGACTTCAGGAAGAGGTCGCGGCGGACAAGCATGGCCCCTCCACAAGGGAAGAGGACAGGCCCAGGCTCATCATAGCGCGCCAGCCTGTTATCGCCGATTCCCGGTTGGTTGCCCCAGCTCATGAAATTCATGGCGGCCCCACCAAAGTCCAGGGCCGTCCCTTCCCAATTGAGCATCTTGGAAGCGACGGCGGCCACAGACGGGTCGTTCAAGGTGGGACGGACAAGTTCACGCAGCCAGGTAGGCTGCACCCGAGTATCTGGATTTAATATTGCGAGCCACTCCCCGCGAGCGGCCGTGGCCCCCGCATTGTTGCCTCCGGCAAAGCCCAGATTACCTTCGTTACGGACGATGCGTACCTGGGGATAGCTCTCCTGCACAAAGGCTACTGATCCATCCGCAGAACCATTGTCGACCAGAATGATCTCCAACTTGTCGTCAGGATAATCCAACTCCAGGAGTGAGTCCAGGTTAGGCGCCAGATGATTGAGGCTATTGTAATTAAGGACGACGACCGTGATAGAGGGGAGCATGTTTACGGCTGTATACGCAGGACAGATACACCATCCTTTTGATATAAGACCTCAATCTTATCTGACTGTTCCAGGAAGTCGGGCTGCAAACCCGAGCCAGAGAAGTCGCCGCGAGCGCCGATGTAAATGTATTCCACACCAAGTGATCGCAATCTATCCAATGCGGCCAAATCATTTTCCAGTTCTTGTGCTGCTCGCGCTCGTTCCATCACCCAGCTCTCGTAATCGGCGGGTAGCCCGTCTGTGAGCATCGAGCTGGTAACGATCCCACGAGCAGCCATATAAGGGATCCAGTAACCGGCATCTGTGCCATGGGCAAGCGTCGGCAGCCAGAAGTAGACATTTATTGCAAAGACGGCAGTTTCGGGTGTATTGGCCACAATCCATTCTAACGCGTCACGGTCGGCGGCGGTCATGAAGTGGCGGTGAGTCTCCACTGTAGTCGCCCGCTCGTAAGAAGCAGGCAAGACGGCCGCCAGCAGCAAGATGATGAAAGCGAGCTCAATTCGTGCACGCTGTTGTTTCGTGAACAACCCCATTGCTTCGTCTACGCCTATGCCAATAAGCAGCGCCATCGGCAGGTAGAACATGATCAAGATCGCTCCCATGTTTGTCACGTTGAGCGCCGGAATGCCAAGCCGGTACGTGTTACCAAGAGGCAGCAGCAGGGCGAGCCAGAGCAGCACGACTGATGCCAGACGAATTTTACCAAACAAACCAAGAAGCCACCCAACGGCTCCGATTGCCAGCAACCAGATGGGGGCCGCCAGATTGGGCACCGTACTCAACGGAAATCGATAATAGTTCTCTACGGCTATGGCCTGCTGCGCAGCTGTCAATGTTTCCTGTGGCGCCAGACGCTTTCCCAGATATGCGTCCGTAGCTCCCCATAGCGCCGGCAACGCCAATGCCAACCCGACTAAGGCCACAACCATTATCCATTTCAGACTGAGTCCGCCGCTTAAGAATGGCCGGAAACGGCGTTGTACAGGGGCGTCGGCGGCTACGCGCGTTGCGCCGAGGGACGCTATGATCGTGGGCCACAACCAGACCATGAGTGTGGCTATCAATAATAAGGCGTAGAAAACTGCCACTCGAAAGTGGAACAGGAATACGGCTGCAGAGGCCATGCCTGCAAAAAAAACGTCCCACCATCGGCTATCCCGTCGGTCGCCAGCAGAAGGTCCCCGCGTTGTCATTGCTTCGAGGGCCAGGACCCAGGCAATTGGCAGCAAGACCTGCGCAGAAAGTTGTGTGAACCGTCCCCAATTGGCCCACAGCGCCGGATGGACGCTGATCAACCCGGCCACAGCCGCCCCTGTTATGGCCGCTGTGCGCCCTACGTAGCGGTCTAGCACAAGGAAAATGCCTACGCCGCATAATCCGTTCAAAAATTGAGCGGTCCATAATAAAGCTGTGTGCGCCGACGCACCGGCCAATACCTGTACCGTACCTGATAGCGCGTACAGCCCCAGATGATACATTGCCAGGCTATTCGGGAAATACGGTTGTAAGGTTGTCGGCAGACGGCCGTGCGTCGCTGTCAGTTCGGTCAGCAAGGTGTGGTGCAGCGAATCGGACCATGCGGGAAAGGGGTAGGCGTGCGCGAACCACAGTCGCGTGACAATGGTAAGGCCAATAACGGCAATGGCGGCCAACGATAACCATGGGCTGTGACGCGCTCGGTCGTCGCCTGCAGGTTGTTGGTCTTTGCTTGACGGCATCCTGTCATTACGCGCCAGCCACCATGTGGTTATCACAGTTGTCCCCAAAAGTAGCAGCATGAGCGTCAGCGCGCCCTTGTGCAACGATGCGGATGGCAGGAGAAAGCGTACTCCGTAGAAGAGAACCGGGTAAAAAGCGAGGCTAAGCCCCATAGCCACGATAAGCCTCTGCAAACCTTGCCACCGCCGCCATGTACCGCTCAGAGCCAGTAGCGCGCCTCCGGGCAGCAGGCAAACCGTGGCCAAGATTAGGACCAGGCGCAATTCAGTCGCGATTGGGGGCCCCATTGCTTACGGTCCTGATGCGCTCCGTACGCGTTTGCTCAACCGGTTAAGTCCGTTTAGCAGGCGCATCACGCGCCCGTTCTCATATCCGGCTACCAGCCGTTCGAGATCCGCCAACTTTTTTTCCATACGGTGTAGCTGCCGTTCGTAATACAGAACGCGTCCCGCCGGGCCACTCGTGCGGTCTGCGGCTCGCCATGGATTGCTACAAAAGTTGATAAGTGGTCTTGCGGCCTGCTCCCAAGTCAGCATCTGCCGCGCTGCCGCTAGCCCCGGACGGTATGCCGCTGGCCCCTCTTCCATAATCTTAGTGATTGCTGCTGCTACCCCTTCCACGTCATTGTAGGCTACTACTTCTCCTAAGTGATGGTCGAGGATCAACTGGCTAGTAGCGTCGCCGCCGGTAGTGATCGTCGGCACACCGGCCCAGATATACTCCAGCACGCGACTGCGGAAGGCAAGTTGGGTCTCAACCGTTTCGTGATGCAGGCTAAGTGCTATATCGCTCTCTAAGAGCACGTTTGCCCAGTCTTCATAGGGCGTCCACTTGCCGAAGAAGACAGACTTGTTCAGAAGCCGGGCATTTTTGGCATAGTTATGGGCATTCGTATTATGTACGGGCATGTTTGTCCCAACTTCTGTGTTGGGATGGACAGTACCCGGAAAGATAAGGCGTAGCTGCGGAAATTGAGCATGTAGACGTTCGACAGCCTGTATTGCCGTCATGGGATCAAGCCATGGCCACAGGCCGCCGCCCCATAGCAGAACTGTATCCTCCAGGCCAATGCCGGGCCAGACACCCTTTACTGCCTGACGTGTATGTTGCGCCGGATCTTGCGGGAGACCATAGGGCACTATGTCTACTAGATTGCGCAGTGAAGGGTCGCACCGGTAGGTGCGTGGATTGATGCGCCCGGCCACCTCTAGTTGGCCCAGCCACCAGTATCGCTGCTGCTGGCTGGCACAGATGATGAAATCGCTGAACAGATATTGGGCAAAAAGGCCCGTGGTGCGATGAGCCCATTGCTCCATTTGCAGCGCCATCGGCTCAGTAGAGAGCGTCGTCAGCCACTCAATGAGCACCGGATCGTAACCATCAACGACGAGGAACGGGTCGAGATCTCTGAGCTGGGGAAACTCAATCGCCGTATATGGGCCTAGGATAATGATGTCGGCTGCCGCAGCCGCTTCCTGTATGGATGGCCAGTTACCGCGCACGTAGGCCATAACCGTAACCGTGGGCAGCCGCTCCTGCAGTGTTGTCAGCGCATCTTCGTCCTGTGGTCTGATGGCAAGCGTCAGATCAGTATGGCGACTCAAGACGCGGCTCAAATGGTAGTAACGGATACCAGGACCGGCCATCTTATGTCCTAGCACGTCGTGGCTAATTAGAAGTGTACGGTAACGCCGTCCATCTTGGAGTTCAGAGAGAGGGCCAGACGTCACGTTTGTTCCCTAACAAGCGAAGGCTGCGGTTCCCACTCCCATTCTGCGGCCAGCTGAACTAGTCCAAAAAGCTCGCGCGTACCGCCGGTGCCTATCTGGAACTCATATGCTCTATCATGATGGTCATAGGTGATGCCGTAGTACGCATTGTGTACTGCCACGGAAATGACATAGTTGGCAGGCAAAAGGGGTAGTTCGCGGATACAGTATCGCACCACGCCGTGGCCCTCAATCTGTCCGACAGTGAACCCTGACAAGCTACTATTAGGACCGCTCACTTGCACGCCATCCTGACGGAAGATGGCTAGACCAAACTCCGGATTCGTTGCGCGTTCATGGGCCACAAAACTCATTTCAATGGTCATTGCATCGCCTGTCATAAAGACCTCTTCCTCCTCCCCTTTCCCGTTCAGCAGGCGTACATCTGTTATTTCCACGCTACCGGTACCCAGCCGCTTAAACGCCCTTTCAGACCTGGGCCCCGGTTGGTGGCCGCGCTCGAAAAGGAAACGCAGGTACTCCTGTATCATCTCCTCAGCCGTTCCCTGGGCGCGCACCTGGCCTTTCTCCATCCACACCAGATGAGTGCACAGTTTGCGCATTACGTCAAGGTTATGGCTGACCAGTACAATTGTCGTGCCCTTCTGTTTCAGTTCGTGGATATGCTTAATGCACTTCTCTTGGAATGCCTGATCACCCACAGCCAGGATCTCGTCAATAATTAGGAGACGTGGATTGACATGAACAGCGATGCTAAACCCCAAACGCATAAACATGCCAGAAGAATAATATTTGACCGGCGTATCTATAAACTCCTCCAGTTCCGAAAAGGCTACGACGGAGTCAAAGTGCGCGTTGGTTTCTTCTCTACTGAGCCCCAGCACTGAGGCATTGAGGTAGATATTCTCCCGTCCTGTGAGGTCATGGTGGAAGCCTGTGCCCAGTTCCAGCAGAGCGCTAACCCGGCCACGAACCGTGATACGACCGGTGGTCGGGCGCAAGATACGTGCGATCAGCTTTAGCAACGTGCTCTTGCCGCTGCCGTTTTTACCGATAAGGCCCACGCATTGGCCAGGCGCGATGTCAAGTGTCACATCCTGTACAGCCCACATCCCAGCCTTCCCCCGGTGACGGCGTTGTGGCCTGGAACGCGGCACAAAAGAAATAAGCAGTTCCAGCAAGGAACGCGGGGCCTCGCTGACCACCTCAAAACGCTTACCCAGGTTTTCAAGTTTTATGACCGGCTCCAGCCTCTCCGGCTCTCTAATGTTTATGCCTTCCACAATCTTTCCTACGCAGTACGCCCCTGCTACTGCCAACGCTTCTTCCGTATTTTACTCCTAATCGTGAGAGGGCGACATTAGCAGGCCCTAGCTGAGGGTTCCAGGCGCCGGCATGAGCCTACTTATCGTTCGTCAGCCTATACTGGTTGGAAAGCCAGTTGAGCGCAACCTCGGCGCCTTTGGCTTTGTAGAATTTATATCGATCGTCCTGGATAGACGGTTAGGAATGTCTCATCATTGGCAAAACGTCCATCAGAAGCAGAGGCGTTCACACCTCATATCTTCCCTTAATATTCGGCCATTTTAGCTCGTACGTCAAATAGACCAGAATTCGGCGCCGCTTTTCTCAGTCAGGTAATAGAGCGTAGACGAACTTCGAATTGGCTGCTTCATGCAGCAAAATGAGAAAAACGCAGGACCGACACTTAAACGGTTTATGTCACGTCACATGGCAAATCTCTTCAAGTCAGAAGGATGAGGCTCCGTGTCTCTTTGACAAACAAACTATTCGACGCTAAATTGTTCTCCGTCGCTTGTGTTCAGGAGAGTTGTGACTATGGGACGACCATTTATGGCTGGAAGGGACAACTTACCTACTACTATTCGACTAAATAGCGCACGCAACAGGCATTCCGGCCGTTTCCTCAGCGTAATAGCTTCCCTCGCGTGGGTACTGGCTATTCTAACACTGTCCAACTCTATTGCCGCTGCTAAGATTTCGGCTAACGATGGAAATCCGTATGTCAGAAGTTTCCCGTTGCCGAATGCCGGCGCTCCGCGCAACGTAATCGCAGGAGGCGGAGACCTATGGTTCACGGCAGCCGGAGAAAACGCAATTGGTCGCCTGCAGTATACGTCGCCCGTGGATTACGACTATACGTTCTTTTCCATCCCTACGACGAATAGCCAGCCATACGACTTGGCGTGGGATGGGAGTAATGTATGGTTTACGCAAAACGCTGCCAACAAGATAGGGAAGTTGAACCCGAATAGCGGTGTTATTACCGAATACGTAATTCCGACGGCCAATAGCCAACCTACAGGCATATCAGTCCATGGCACTGGGCTCATCTGGTTCACGCAGCGTGCAGGCAATAAGTTAGCGTCGTTCGATCCGCTCTCCGAGAATTTCGTAGAGTATGCTTATACGAGCGCCGGCGCCTTGCCAGAAGACGTTTCCACCCGCGGCTCTAGTGAGTTCATCTGGTTCTCGGCGCCAGGACTAAACCGCCTCGTTGGCTTTAACCGGAATACCGGCGAATTCAAGTCCGTGCCCACTACGCAGCCTGGCCTGGGTACTTTTACCCCTCTTCAAGTCGACGTTGACAACGGGGGTAATCCTTGGATAAGCACTGCAGAAGGATTTCTGGGGCGGCATGCAGTGGCAACCTTTCAGTTTTTCCGTTGGTATCACGTAGCGCCGGCTGACGCCAGGATTGACGGCCTATTCTTTCAGCCTTTGAGCAATGGTCTCAGAGTCTGGTACACAGAATCGAATTCAGGTCACGCCGGCCAGCTTACCACGACTCCCAGTGGCGCCCTGCGCAGCAACTGGCGCTTCCCTATTGCCCAGTCAACCAGCGACTTGCGCGGTATCGCTCCTGCAACCGATGGCTCAGTATGGATTGCCGCCAGAGGGGACGACGCCATGTTGCAATGGGAGCCACCCTTCGCATTCTCACTTCATTTGCCCATCATCTCTAACGCCAACTGAGATAAGGAGATTTCGTCCGTGAAAAGAGTCCTTAGCTTGATCTCTGCCTGCATTATTCCCATGCTGATTTTACTCGCGCAGCAGGGCACGCATGGCAGAATTCACAGTGCGTTTGCTGCCGCTACCCTGCAGACGACGGATGACAGCAGCGTACACATCCCCTTCATCACCGGAGGTTACTCGCCAAAGCCTCTCACACATTTTGGTTTACAGACATACGGTAGCACCACTCCTGACAGTCGTTATTACCCCTATCTCATAGGCAGTCAGGCGAGCTGGCTGCGAGTTTCTCTTTATTGGCACCAGATCGAACCGGACAATATCGACCCCCCTGAATATCGCTGGGCAAGCTCTGATACCTACGTTTCCGTTGCCATGCCCAGCAATGGTGGTCTAAACCTGATCGGCACCATCGAGAGCATGCCCCTTTGGGCCTCACTTACTGGCGACGACCCCCATGGCCGGATACATCCTGATGCGATGGATGACTTTGCGCAGTTCCTGCGCTCCGCCGTAGAACGCTATGATGGCGATGGCTACCAGGATGCGCCCGGCAGGCCCATAGTTCGCTATTGGGAACTTTTTAACGAGCCGGACAATATTGCTCGTTGGGGCCCTTACGGGACAGAGTACGCGGAGATGCTCAAAGTAGCTTATCAGGCCATCAAGAGCGCCGATCCTAATGCACAAGTACTCCTCGGCGGCCTGGCTTATGATTGGTTTGTGACCGATGCGGCAGACGGCCAATTCGACCCCAACTTTCTTCCCGATGTCCTTGCCGCCGGCGGTGGCGCTTACTTTGACATCATGAACTTTCACACCTATCCGGTCTTCTCTTCATACTGGAACAGTAAGAGTACTGGGCTCATTGAGAAGACTGCCGCTATCCGTGCTGAGCTTGCCGCACACGGGTTGAGCAAACCAGTCGTCATCACAGAAAGTGGCTGGCACAATGGCGCTAACTTCTCGCCCTCCAGTAGTGATGCGGAACAAGTTGCCCGCCTGGTGCAACTTTATGCGCAAGGCCTGGCCGCTGATATTGAGATACTCGTCTGGTTTATGATCACCGACCCCGAGAGTTACATGCCGCCCTATGGCCTCGTTACAAGCGACGATCCACCCGTCGCGAAATTGGCTTATTTTGCGTATCAGACAGCCGTCGACCAACTAGGCGGAGCCACTTTCGTGCGTAAGATCCCGCCCAACGAGACTGGCAATAGCGACCTGGTGGCGCTCCAGTTCAGTAAGGATGGCGCCAGATTCTATGTTGCCTGGATGGACCCCTATGGCGCCGACGCCAGCCATCCCTTGCGCATTCCAGGAAAAGAAGCCACTCTTATTAGTGGAACCGGCCAGTTTATCGCCCCGGGACCCATTAACGAAAACCCCGTGATCGACCGTGATGGCGACGGCTACATCAACGTAAACATTAGAAGCCAGCCAATATACATCCAGATTACCTCGCCATGAGGAACGTTCGATGAACCAAGCTCCTCGGATTTTAGGCCGGCTCTATCTGTGGCTTTGCGCTGGAATGCTGGCGCTAGTAATCGTGGTAGCGGCCTCAACGGCTGCTCTGGCTGCGAATGGTTCCGCAGTAATCGAGCCGGAATCTGCCTCCTCTAGTGACCTATTGTGCCGTTTCGGTGTAAATGTACTAGCAGATGCCAATTCCTTCGACTTAGCCGGCCTCCGCGCCGGTTGGTATATTGACTTCCGCGCCAGCAGCCCACCGTACCCATCAGGCATGGCCTACATGCCCACGATCCGTATCAGCCCCAGCCTCACTGCACCTGGCTATACTTATCATCCAAATGGCAGCGAACTCCTCAACCTCATCACAGCTTATCCCGGGGCCCACTGGATGATTGGCAATGAGCCAGATAGCCTGGTTCAGGACAATTTGACGCCTGAGCGCTACGCTGCTGCATATCATGAACTGTATCACCTGATTAAGGGCGCCGATCCGACAGCTAAAGTTGTTGCCGGCTCGATCATCCAGGCTACCCGACTCCGCCTCACTTATCTCGATATGGTGCTCAACAGTTATCATGCACAATTCGGCATTTCGCTCCCGGCCGACGGCTGGAGTATTCACAACTACATTCTACCCGAAGTCGATCCTGACAAGGTTGATTGTTCGGAGCTACCTTGCTGGGGCGCCGGCATCCCCCCTGGCCTCAATCAGGCCACCGGCGAAGTATGGGGCTTGAAAGATAATACTCGCGTAGATATCTTTATCGAACGCATTTTCCGTTTTCGCCAATGGCTCGCATCTCGTGGCTATGCCGGATATCCAGTCTATCTCACCGAATATGGGGTGCTACCGCCTGCCGACTTCATCGACGAAAATGGTCAGGATTTCGGCCCAGCGCGTGTCAATACATTCCTGCGGGAAACGTTTGACTACTTGCAAACCGCTACACATCCTATCCTTGGAGATCCGAATGACGGCTATCGTATGGTGCAGAACTGGTCGTGGTATAGCACGAGCGATGCCCTGTATAATGGTGTCCTCTTCGATCCTGACACTTATCAACGCACGCCGATCGGCGACGCCTACGCCGCATATACGGCAAACATTGGCGCTGTGGTCGACTTCTACCCGCACGCTCTAAGCGCCGCCCCCCCCATTCCCATTTCCCAGGGAGAATCCGTGGATCTGACCCTGCGCGCTACGATAGCTAACAGCGGCAATCGCGCAGCATCCACTATGGCCACAATTCGCTTTTACGATGCTAATCCGCAAAATGGTGGGACACAGATTGGGCCTTCAAGGACAGTCAATCTGGTTGGCTGTGGCGCTCAACAGACGGTAAGTGTGCCCTGGCACAACGTGCCTCCCGGCGTGCATGATGTGTATGTGCAGGTAACGTCAGTTGAACCAGATAGTGCCCCAGGTAACAACCTCGGGCATGGTCGCGTCCTGGTTGGCTCGCAGCGATTGTGGCTCCCGATGATCAGCCGTGGGCTAATCCCACCTGGCCAGTAACGATCCGCGCATCTAGGCTCTCAAGATTGGTTCGGCGCGCGGCCATGCCGCCTGCGCTTCGTGGCTCTATTCAACCAGACCATGAAAATTCTACACATCGTACAGGGCTACTTTCCGGCTGTAGGAGGTACAGAACGACTCATTCAAAAGGTGTCTGAAAACCTTGTCGCCAATCACCAAGACGCTGTCACCGTGTTTACCACTACCGCTTACAATTTGGAGCTTTTCTGGCGCCGCGACCAGCCGCAGCTCCCGCCTGGAATCGAGATGATCAATGGCGTCACCGTGCGCCGCTTTCCCGTCTTCAACCGATTCAGCGGACTTCGCCGCTTTCTAGCCGGTACGTCCTACCGCCTGCGGCTGCCTTTTAGCGATCGATTGCGCGCCTTATACAACGGTCCGATTATTCCTGGCATTACCCGGGCAATTGTTACATCTGGAGCCGATGTTGTCGCGGCCTCATCGTTCCCCCTTTTACATATGCACGACGCTTTGCGCGGCGGGCGCCGCGCTGACGTGCCCGTTGTGCTTCACGGTGGCATTCACACAGCCGACGCTTTCGGATTCGAGCGCCCCATGATTTACGATGCTATCCATCAGGCTGACGCTTATATCGCCAATACGACCTTTGAGCGCGATCATCTGGTTGTGGAACGAGGTGTTGCGCCGGAAAAGATAACGGTCATTGGTGTTGGTGTCGATCCTGAACCGTTTGCCGCCGCCGACGGTCGTGCCGTTCGCGAGCGGTTTGGTTGGGGCGATTCGCCCGTCGTTGCCTTCGTGGGTCAACAAGTGCCGCATAAAGGGATCGATGTCGTCTTTGCTGCTATGCAGAAAATATGGCCAGAAATGCCCGAGGCATGCTTACTTATTGCGGGAGCACGCTCCACCTACTCAGCTACCATTCGCCGTCTTGTCAACGAACTGCCAGGGGAAGTTCAGCATCGGGTAGCCATTGTCGAAAACTTCGCCGAGGAAGAAAAAGCCGATCTATTTGCGGCCAGCGATTTTCTGGTTTTTCCGTCTGGTCACGAATCCTTTGGCATCGTATTTCTCGAAGCGTGGGCAGCTCGTAAAGCAGTCATAGGCTCGCGAATAGGCGCCATCCCGGCGGTTATTGACGAAGGGCGCGATGGTCTACTGGTCGAACATCGCAACGTAGCCGATCTCGCCCGCGCCATTTGCGTGCTATTGGAAAACCCTGAGTTGCGGCGCGAGCTGGGGGAAAATGGCCGATCCAAGGTACAACAACGATACCGCTGGGATATCATTGCCGCCAAATTTCGCACCGTTTATGAAGATGTCATTGCACGGCGTCAAAGTGTCCGGAGATAGCGTCGCATGCCCGTTGTCGATCCCCTGCAAACCACAATCATCTTCTTGCATATCCCTAAAACAGCCGGTACCACACTTCATACTCTTTTCGAGAAGGCTTATGCGCCAGGCGCACTCTACTCCACCTATCCAGCGAATCACCCATACGGCAGTCTACAAGAATACGCCGCTTTCCCTCCAGAGCGGAAGGCCGAGATTCGTGTGTTGCTCGGCCACTTCAGTTATGGGGTACATACATTTGTGCCCGCCCCCTACCTTTATATAACAATGTTGCGTGAACCGGTTGAACGTATGATCTCTAATTATTATCATATCAACCGCGATCCCAATCATGGCCTGCACGAACTGGTTAGTTCAGGCCGCATGCCGCTTCAACAGTATGTTGCCCATATGGTGCACGAATTGAAGATGGATAATGAACAGACACGCATGTTCGCCGGTAATTGGGACGGCCGGGGGCACGGGCCTTGTACCGCTGCAATGCTAAAAACAGCGAAAGAAAACTTGCGGGATAACTTCGCCGTTGTGGGCATTACGGATCGCTTCGACGAGTCTTACCTGTTGGTCAAACGGCAATTGCAGTGGCAGTACCGCTTCACAAGAAAGCGAAATGTCACGCTTAACCGGCCTCGGAAAGAAGATCTGTCGCCAGACGACCTTGCCATGCTCGAAACACATAATTACTTCGATGGCCAACTATACCGATATGCCATCGAACTGTTGGACCAACAGATCGCCCGAGAAGGCCCTGGCTTCACCCGTGAACTGGTGCTCTACCGTCTATTAAAAAGGATTCATAATCAAACAGCCGGATTTCTGGCGACTTTCTTACGCCAAGCTGTTTCAAAGTCCGAAAAGAAGGGCCACAGGTTTTCGAACTTTGCCAAATGAACGAGCCATGCTCGAGGGTCGGTAGGACAAAGAGGTTATTTCGGGGTAACACCATGCTCCTTATAATAGCAGGTGAAGTTCGCCCTATGGTTTGGGTAGAACCCGCGTAATGGAATCTACACTCAGGAAGCTCACGATGTTTGTACTGTATTTGCACCGTTTTCGACGTAGTTCAGCGTTGGTCGTTATCATCCTAATAGCAATTTCATCCTCCAGCGTCTTCTCCCAATCGCAGCACTTAAGCTTTACCCAACCCAACTCAGAAGTTATCATTCCTGCTCTCGACGATTTCGCTACGAGCGTACTTGGCGATCCCTGGGACATGAACGAGCCAACGGATCTCTGGGGGTATCGTGATACCAGCGGCATGATCAACAGCACATTTAGCGACGGCATTTACTCTGCACAGATGACCGGGGGCAACGGGGCTGAGCGCATCATGCTCCTTACGGCGGGAGCCACCGACAATGCAGCAATGCGTGTGGGCAAGACGGGTTATACATACCCTATCAATGCCAACAAGTACCGCTATCTCTCTTATCGCTTCTACAAGAGCAATGAGAATTGCAATAGCGCGCTGGTGATGTGGTATGCCGATGACAGCCGCACGCCGTCGGTCACCGGGATATCGAACAGCTACCCGGCCTGCGAAACACCTGGCGCCGGTTGGCACACGAAGATCATTGATCTGGCCACAATCGGCATTCAGGGTGGTCAAAAGGCATGGGAAGGTACCATTCGCGAATTGATCATCAAACCTTTTGCCGGACCGGGCGCCGCTGGCGCTACTTTCAAGCTCGATTGGGTACGCCTAACAAGCGAAGATCCGCGCGGTACAAAACCTTTCACGACACGTTGGTCAGGACTCCAGAATTCCAGCGTTGACCTCTATGTCAGTGAAGACCAAACTTTGGATGACAACGATACCCTTATTGCCAGCGGGGTTGACAGCTCTCGAGGTAGTTACACGCTCGATAGCGGTGAATTGTTCCCCGGACGCTACTTGATCGCTGCCGTGACCTCCAGCGGCATCACCTGGAGCCCCGGCCACCTCACCATTAACACGCCGCCACAAATAACCTTTCTCAGCCCCAGTATGGTCAGCGGCCAGGATTATGCTGCCACAGAACTGGGGAATGCGTGGGATATGAACGATCCCTCCGATCTAAACGACCGTTTACCATCCTGGTGGGAGACTTGCGTCGGGAATGAAACATTTGCCGGCGGGATCTATCAAGCCAGGATGATAGGCTGCTCTAACGACAATCTATTTACCGACGCCAAATTGCTGTTGGGCCATATGGACCCAGTGGGCGATTCTGACCCAGTTATTGACACCAGCAAGTACCGTTACTTTTCCTTTCGCTTTCGCCTTAATGGACAGCAAAACATCCGGGAGGGTTGGGTGGCGCGCCTTGGCTGGTGGCAGGAGTTAAACGGCCGGATAACGCGGGAAACGGTAATGAGCCGCGACGTGATGCTGGTGGAGGGATGGAATATCTACAAAGTTGATCTGTGGGCTAACGACGTAATCGACGAGAACCATCCGGTGAAACGCCCCTGGCTAAACTCTGCTCCAAATCGCCTTCGTTTTGATCCGGCTGAACTCTTTACCTCTCGCCTGCCCGAAGAGCTCGCTCTGGACTGGATCAAGTTAACGGCAATGGACGAAGTGCGGCGGGGTTCACCCTACCTCATCCGATATCAAACCGATAGCTCTCGACCAGCCACAATTACGTTCTACTATGACACCGACACGAATCCAGGTAACGGGCGCACGCGCATCACGACGGCCGACGCAAGCGTGCCTGTCTCCAATATAGGTGCGTCCTGGAGCGATACCACTAGCATGGTCTTCCTACCTGCGATAGCGAACAATGGCTTCAACTGCGACGAATGTGTGGAGTGGTCGACGGTGGGCGTCGCTCCCGGTGAGTACTATATCTGCGCGGAAATCGACGATGAGTATAATAGTACTTACAGTTGCAGTGAGGCGCCTGTAGCCGTAAGATAAAGCGGATTAGTTCGATTACCAGAACTCCGCCAGGTTCTGGTCACATTCTAATACTCGCAACCCTCTTGGAGGCGGGACGCTTAGATATCGCTGGCACACCGCGAAGCCCGCTGGTGTGAGATTGCCCCGAATATGATATCCAACACTGGTATCAGCGTCGTTATCGTTAATTGGAACGGCCGCCGCTGGCTCGAGAGTTGCCTGCCATCCCTTGCTCAACAAACATATAAGAACTTCGAAACCATCGTGGTAGACAACGCGTCTACTGATGATTCGGTCTCCTGGCTTACCAGAGAATGGCCGGACGTGCGCCTGTTGTTGCAAGCCCAGAATATCGGCTTTTCACGTGCAAATAACATTGGCATTGGCGCCAGCCATGGCGCTTTTGTGGTCACCCTGAACAACGATACCCGCCTGGAGCCTACCTGCCTTTCCGAGTTGATGGGTGCCGTGCAGAAGTCCGACATTGGCATGGTGGCGCCCGCTATCGTCCAGTGGCGATCGCCCCAGCGCCTCGACTCGGCTGGCATTGAAGTCGACCGTGCAGGTATCGCCTGGCAACGCGCCTGGGGGCGGCCGCTAAAGGATGCGGCTATCAGTCAAGATATCTTCGGACCATCGGCAGCAGCTGCACTTTACCGCCGCGCTATGCTCGACCAGGTCGGCCTCTTCGATGAAGACTATTTTGCCTACTACGAGGATGTGGACCTGGCCTGGCGCGCCCGGCAAGCGGGTTGGCGCTGCCGTTACGTACCCGGCGCGCGTGTACATCACTGGCATTCCGCCACAGCCGCCACTATTCCTGCCCGAAAGCGCTACCTGGTTAGTCGCAACAAAATCTGGACCCTCTTTAAGAATTATCCTAGCGGCGATTTTCTGCGATTCTGGCCGATCATCCTCTTCTATGATCTCTTGAGCATGGTCTCGACTCTGGCCGGGCCCCACCGGAAAGCCGCTATACGTGGACGGTTTGATGCTCTTCGCCACCGCCACATTGCACTAGGCAAGCGGCCTGCCGCCATGTCTGTTGTCCCTCTCTCGCCCCTCACACCGCCCTGGCGGCTCGCTCACCGCCTCCGCCGGTAAATCCGAGAACATACACTGCTCTTACAGCCGCTCCCCAAATCTGTGTTCCACACGCACAAAGACAATGTATCCTGCCATTAAAATAAGCAGCGACGTCACGAACGTACGCAGTAAATACGGCGAGTACATACTGACCGGCCCATCACTACGAATTGTACCCCAAAGGACAGTGCGATAGGCATCGATAATCGAGGCCATGGGGTTCACCCAGCGCATGACCTGTGTGGGATTAAACGTAATCCCTAGGAAGGTCGTCTGTTCACCGAATAGGGTCTCGAACGAGTAGAAGACGGGCGACAGAAAGAACCATGCCTGTAACAAGACGTCCAGCATCATCGTCACATCACGGTAGAAGGTGGTCAACGCACTAAGGAAGAAGCTGAGACCAAGCGAGAAGACGAGCTGCGTCACTAAGATCGGGATTACCCATAGGGCATTGATGGTTAACCCCAGGCCGAAGACATACAGAAACACGATAAGAACAATGAAGCCAAAGAGGAAATTGACCAGCTGTGAAAGAAGCGTGGCCACGGGCAGTAACTCCCGTGGAAAGTACACTTTCTTGATCAACCCTCCACTATTTACGATTGAAACGCTACCACTGGCCAGTGACCCAGCGAAAAAGCGCCAGGGGATGATACCGACCAATACGAACACAGGGTAATCGCGTGGACCGTTCCCGGCGCTTAGGACCGAGAATACAATCGTGAACACCAGCATGAGCCCCAATGGATTTAGCAAACTCCACAGGATGCCAAGAACCGAGCTCTTGTATTGCGCCTTGACATTACGGATCGTTAGGTTCTGCAGCAGATAGTGATATTCTCTCAATTCACTCAGACGTTGCAGCCAGTTAATTTTGCCATCCGCGTCATAGACGTAGGTTGACTCGTGCTGGGGGACAGTCATGCTTTACCTCATACCGTAGTGAACGTCATGGCCAATGACCTGCCAGAGATGATAGCTACGCGGGAAATGCATGCAAGTACAGTTGTGAAGCCATAGGCATTGGTAATGCAGCTGAGCCATGAGCGATAGATTGCGATTTCCGGCAAGCGGGGCATACTTAGTGACGCAAGGCAGCGACTATTGGCGCGGCCGCCTGCAAGCGGTCAATCCAACGCATTTCCCTCCGCGGTAACCGGAGAGTAACCATGACAAGTAAAAGCGAGCTCACAGCCGGGGCGATTGAGGCCATTGTAGGGGGGTACCACGGTGACCCTTTTGCCGTGCTGGGCCCGCATCAGACGGCCAAAGGACAGGTCGCCATCCGCGCTTTCATGCCGCATGTTGAGCGGCTTTTCGTGCACGTCGAGGGCGCAGAGCCTGTAGAAATGGGAAGGATCCATCCCGTCGGGTTCTTCGAGGCAACGCTTAAAGGCGTGCGGTGGCCGCTCACATACCGCTACCGCTGGATGTTACACGATCAAAGCGAAGGGTTATGCGAAGACCCATACCGCTTTCCGCCGATGTTGAGCGCCTACGATGAGTATCTGCTGGCCGAAGGTACGCACGCCAGGATCTATGAACATCTTGGCGCGCACCTTGCAGCGGTGGATGGTGTGCACGGCGTGCGTTTTGCCGTGTGGGCGCCCTCCGCCCAGCGCGTCAGCGTTATCGGCGATTTTAATTATTGGGACGGCCGCCGCCACCCGATGCGGCGGCATGTCAACAGCGGAATCTGGGAGCTTTTTGTGCCCGATGTCGCCGCCGGCGCCCTGTACAAATTTGAGATTAAGACGCCTTATCACGGCTTGACCGTGGCCAAAAGCGATCCGGTGGGCTTCTATTCCGAAGTCAGGCCTAATACGGCCTCTATCGTCTGCGACATAGACGAATATGAATGGTCCGACGAACAATGGCTGCAGCGCCGTGCAGAGAACGACCTATATGCCGCTCCCGTATCTATCTACGAGGTGCATCTGGGCTCCTGGCGGCGCAAGGATAGCGGAGAATGGTTAAGCTATAAAGAGCTTGCGGAACAACTGATTCCCTACGTCAAGCAGCTCGGTTTTACACACATAGAGCTTATGCCTATCGCGGAGCACCCCTTCGACGGCTCGTGGGGGTACCAGATAGCCGGCTTTTTTGCACCTACCAGCCGCTTTGGGGCACCCGATGAATTTATGGCCTTTGTCGATGCCTGTCATCGCCAGGGTATCGGCGTGATCCTCGACTGGGTGCCGGCCCACTTCCCTAAGGACGAACATGGCCTAGGTTTCTTCGATGGCACACATCTATACGAACACGCAGACCCCAGACAGGGCCAACATCCCGACTGGGGCACCTACATCTTCAACTATGGCCGCAACGAAGTCTGCCAGTTTCTGGTGAGCAATGCCTTATTTTGGCTGGACAAGTACCATATCGATGGGCTGCGCGTGGATGCCGTTGCCTCAATGTTATACCTGGATTTCTCGCGCGAAGAGGGCCAATGGCTACCCAATCGCTATGGCGGGCGCGAAAACCTCGAAGCCATCGACTTCCTCAGAATCTTTAACGATCGTGTGCACGAACAGTTTCCAGGCGTCGTAACCTTCGCTGAAGAATCGACGGCGTGGGCCGGTGTGACGTCTGCCACCGCCCAGGGCGGCCTGGGCTTTGACTTTAAGTGGAATATGGGCTGGATGCATGACTCGCTGCGCTATATGTCCAGCGATCCAGTCTACCGGTCCTTCCATCACGGCACCCTGACATTTTCGCTGCTGTACGCTTTTAGCGAGCGATTTGTGCTGCCCTTTTCGCATGACGAAGTGGTGCACCTGAAGCGCAGCATGCTAGATAAGATGCCCGGCGACGTCTGGCAGAAGTTTGCCAATGCACGGGCGTTATACGCCTACCAGTTTGCGCATCCGGGCAAAAAGCTGCTCTTTATGGGTGCTGAGATTGGCCAGTGGCGTGAATGGAGCGAGGAGCGCGAGCTAGATTGGGCCCTGCTGGAGCAGGACGACAAACACCAGGGGCTGCAGGATCTGATCACGGATCTCAACGTCCTTTATCAGCAACAACCGGCCCTATTTAGCCAGGATTTCACCTGGCACGGCTTTAGTTGGTTAGACTTCCACGACAGCGCAAACAGCGTGATCGCCTTCGCGCGGCACGGCGCAGACGGCGGGCTTGTGCTTACCGTGTGCAACTTCACCCCTATCGTCCGGCGCGATTACCGTGTTCCGGCACCCACAGCCGGCGCCTACGTTGAAACGTTGAACACGGACGACGCCAAATACGGCGGCAGCGGGGTGGTCAATTCAGAACCTGTCCTCAGCTCCCCCACCCCGTGGCGTGCGCACGAGCATTCGATTGCCATCACCCTGCCGCCGCTTGCTGTGATATATCTGACGCCGCTTGCCAGCGACGAGGCGGCGTCGTGACCCAGACACATATCACCGAGCTCTATCCCCTCCTGTTCGAGCCCGTGCTCAAAGCATACATCTGGGGCGGTCGCAATCTGGAAACGAGGTTGGGCCGCTCGCTGCCGGCGGGTCAACGGATCGCCGAAAGCTGGGAAATCGCAGCGCATGCTCACGGCGATGTCGTCGTGGCCAACGGCGTTTATAGCGGTCAAACGTTATCGCAGCTAACGGCCGGCCTTGGCGAAGCCTTAGTAGGATACAAGGGGCGATGGGCCCTACAGCGCCACAAATTCCCCCTGTTGATTAAGCTGCTTGATGCCAACAGCAAACTATCGGTACAGGTGCACCCTGGCGACGACTATGCCCAGGCCAATGAGGCTGATGAGCTGGGCAAGACAGAGATGTGGGTTGTATTACATGCCGAGGTAGGCGCCTCTGTTATCCTGGGCGTCAAAGCGCACACGTCACCGCAAACGTTTCGCGAAGCGCTGGCGCAAGGCACGGTCGAACAACACCTACACGAAATCCCGGTTAAAGCTGGCGACTTCATTTGTGTACCAAGCGGCTCATTGCATGCCATTTTGGGCGGATTGTTGATTGCCGAAGTCCAACAGAGCTCCGATGTCACCTATCGGGTCTTTGACTGGAATCGGGTCGACGACGAGGGCCGAAGCAGGACGCTGCACGTCGATCGGGCCCTGGATGTCATTGATTTCACGCAGCGCGAGCCTGCATTGCCCGAGGCGCGCCTTGTCAGTGCGCCACAAGAGGCGGCGGCTCGCTGGCAATTGTGTCGCAACGCCTACTTTACGGTCGAGCGTGTCCACCTGCCGGCGGAGGTGACGTACAGCGGATCCTGCGATGGGCAGAGCATGGAAATCTGGGGCGTCATGTCGGGCTCTTTGGATGTGAGGGCGGGTGCTACAACGATCGAGCTGCCGGCCGTCTCCTTCACCCTGCTACCGGCGGCGCTGGGCCGCTTTGCGCTCACCGCCATGTCCGGCGACGCGACGCTGCTACGCATTTTGCTGGAGTAGCCATTGCATTCGCAGCTAATTGTGCTACTATAGAGAGTCGCTCTCACGCCTACATGGTTAAGGTTTCGAGATAGTGACGAGTTGATTTTGGAGGTTAAGGATCATTGGCTAATTTGCAGTCCGCTAAGAAGCGGATCCGTCAGAACATTAAGCGTCGCGAACGCAACAGGCGCTATCGCTCAACAGCGCGCACATACATTCGCCGCTCCCGCGAACTGATCGCCGAGGGGCGCCTGGACGAGGCAGAAGAAGCAGTGCGGCTGGCAACAAGCACCCTGGATAAGGCAGCGCGCAAGGGTGTTATTCACCCCAACAATGCTGCGCGCCGCAAGAGCCGCATCATGACACAGCTACAGGAAGCAAAGCGGCAGGCAGCTTAAGCGCCTTATTGCTGTTTTTACGCAGAATAGACCAGAAGACGCCACCTGGCCAGGTGGCGTTTTTTTGGTTTGGCGGAGACGCTTAAGACCCGTCGCGGCGGCCAGCCGGGCGGAAGACATATCCTACGCCGCGCACGGTCACAATGCGTTGCGGCTTGCTGGGATTGAGCTCGATAGCTTCTCGCGCCCATCGGATGTGCACGTCCAGCGTTCTCGTATCGCCTATGTAATCTGTTTCCCAGACCTCGCGCATGAGCTGGCGCCGGTCCAGGACCTGGTGCGGGTGGCGCAGAAAGACCATCAACAACTGAGCTAGCTTTGGCGTCAGCAGTTTTTCCCCCTGGCTCGCGACCTGTACCGAAGGCTTCTTACGATACAACGTAATATCGCCGGCGCGCACGATCTCCTGGGTGAACTGGTCGCCAGGCAAGAGAGCTCGCGCCCGGTTTACTATTTTGCGCGCGGTGAACGGCTCTATCAAATAGACGTCGGCGCGCGCCAGCTCACTTTTGACGACGCCCTGCTTACGCGTATGGATGATCGGCACATCGCCCATCTGGCGGCGCAACTGCACGCTCGCGCTTACGCCATCTGAGTCCATAGTTGCCGCGTGGAGAATGATCAGGTCTGGCCTGCTCTGCCGCCCCCATTGGCAGGCGCTGTCGACGTCGTGCTCCAGGTGCACCTCATACCCCGCCCTGGCCAACACACGGACGAGAACGGCATTGTCCGCCGACGCTCCCGTAATTAGTAAGATATGTGGCGCAGCCATACCGTCGACTGGTCCTCCGCTCGCCTATGAATCCCGGCGCCGATATCGTGAAGGGTTTCGATTATAGTGCAAACAGCAAATGCGCAAAGCTCGAATTTCATAAGCCTCGCTTGACCGCCCATGGTACAATTCATATAATCCGGCATGCACGAGTGATTGCGGGTGTGGTGTAATGGTAGCGCGGCAGCTTCCCAAGCTGCAAGTACGGGTTCGATCCCCGTCACCCGCTTCGGAGAAACGACTTGTGCAAGGCCCGTTGTGGGCCTTTTTACTTTCCGATGGAGTTGCCTCCACAGATCTGCAATGACCTCACCTGACACTGTCACTGAGTCCAGCGCGATTGGCCTGTTAGCGGCCTCTGAAATTTTCCGCGGTATCGACGAAGAGACGATGGCTGCGATCTACCAGGCCGCCTACCGCCGGCGCATACGGGCACACGAATATTTTTTCCATCAGGATGAAGAGGCGACGGCCTTCTATGTTGTCTTAGAGGGCCGCGCGCGCCTAGTGCAGCTTACGCCCGAAGGCCACCAGGTGATCATTCGCTATGTGAGCCCTGGCGACGGCATTGGCATCATCGTGGCCATTAGCGAGCTGCCCTACCCTCTTTCAGCCGAGGCCGTCACCGATTGCCTGGCGTTGGCCTGGGACCGGGAGACAACGCTGCACTTTATGGAAAGCAATGCTGTGATGGCCATGAACGGCATGCGCATGGTTGCGAGCCGCTTCCGTGATTTGCAGCGCCGCTATCGCGAGCTGGCTACGGAGCGCGTGGAGCGCCGCGTGGCGCGTACCTTGCTGCGCCTGACGAGACAAACGGGTAAGCGAACGAGCGAGGGCGTGCTGCTGGACTTGCCTTTATCGCGGCAAGACTTGGGCGAGCTCACGGGAACCACGCTGTACACCGTGAGCCGCATCCTCAGCCGCTGGGAGCAAGATGGCTTGATCACGACCGGTCGTGAGCGGGTCGTTGTGTGCAAGCCGCACTCGCTGGTGGCCATTGCCGAAGACCTGCCGCCCGTCGGCGGCACACCTGCGCCGGGCAAAGACGTTACCTAGACTACCGCCTAAGGGGCAGCCTTCGCGCTGGCCTGGCCGAGAGCGCGGACTGCTGCGGCGAGCTGCGCCTTCATTGCTTCTGGGGCGGTGCCTCCAGTCACGGCTCGCGAGGCCACGCTGCGCTCAAAATCGAAACATTCCATCACGTCGCCGTCAAATTCAGGAGAAATTTGCTGCAATGCTTCCAGGGGCAGCTCATTCAGCAGCCTACCGGACTGTTCGGCGTGGCGCACGGCGAGGCCCACCAGGTGATGCGCCTCGCGGAAGGGTACGCCTTTGTGTACCAGATAATCGGCCAGGTCCGTTGCCAGCAAGCCTGCTTCCAACTGCTGGCGCATCTTCTCGGGGTGCCGGCGCAGCGTGGCAATGGCGCCCGCGACGATAGGCACGGTCGCCATCACTGTGTCAAAGGCATCAAAGACCGGCTCCTTGTCTTCTTGCAGGTCTTTATCGTACGTCGAAGGCAAGCCTTTTAGCAGCGTAAGCACGGCCACCAGGCTACCGATCAGGCGCGCGCTCTTACCACGTGCCAGCTCCAACGTATCGGGGTTCTTCTTCTGAGGCATCAGGCTTGAGCCTGTGCTATAGGCATCGCTAAGGGTGACGAAGGAGAATTCGCGGCTGCTAAATAGGATGAGCTGCTCTGCCAGCCGGCTCACGTGCACGCCGAGAAGAGCGGTCGCATACAAGAAGTCAGCGACAAAGTCGCGATCTGCAACGGCATCCATGCTGTTCTCGCTGAGCCGCACAAAGCCCAAATCCCGCGCCAGCCGCTGCCGGTCGATAACGTAGGCCGTGCCTGCCAGCGCCGCCGAACCCAGGGGCATGGTCGCCATGCGCTCGCGAGCCTGCTGTAGTCGCTGGCAATCGCGCTGCAGGGGCCAGAAGTGCGATAGCGCCCAGTGCGCCCAGGTGACAGGCTGCGCGTGCTGCAGATGGGTATAGCCCGGCATCAGCATCTCCTGGCCCGTTTCGGCGCTGCCTAGCATTGCAGCCTGCAGCGCGCGCACTACGGCTTCAAGGTTCTGCGTGGCCTGCATGCACCACAAGCGAAAGCTCGTGGCCACCTGATCGTTGCGCGAGCGGCCCGTGTGCAGCCGGGCGCCCAGGTTGCCCACGAGCTCGACGAGCCGGCGTTCGATAGCGGTGTGAATATCTTCGTCCGCCGGCAAATAGCGAAACGTTCGCGACTCAAACTCTTGAAGGATCCGCTGCAGGCCGTCGTGCAAGGTATCTGCCTGGTCATTGGTCAGAAGTCCTGCGCCGCTTAATGCCGTGGCCCAGGCCCGGCTGGCCTCGATGTCTTGCTTGAACAGGCGGCGGTCGAAGGAGATACTGGCGTTGAAGCGGAACACCAGCTCGTCCGGCTCCTCGGCGAATCGTCCGCCCCAAAGTTTCGTCATAGGCCTCTCCTCAAACGCGCGGCTTTGGTGCTCACGAGCGGTAATCAGCGTTGATTGCGACGTACTCATGGGTCAGATCGCACGTCCACACCGTTGCCGCGCCCTCGCCCGCGCCGACCTGGAGCTCGATCACAATCTCGCCGGCAGCGAATATGGCCGCTGCCTCTGTTTCAGAGTAGTCCGTTGGCGTACCGCAATCGACGAGCTGCATCATGGGGTTCTCGTCGCTGCCGATCCACAAGGCCGCGGCGCTCTGGTCGAAAACGACGGCCGCACGTCCCGCCGCCGCCAGAATGCGGCCCCAGTTGGCGTCTCCGCCAGCAAGCGCTGTTTTAACCAACGGCGACGTGGCAATGCTGTTGGCAATGGCATGCGCCTGCTCCTCGTCGGGCGCGCCGCCGACGCTAATCGTGACAAATCGCGTTGCCCCCTCCCCATCGCGGACGATCATCTGTGCAAGCTGCAGGCAGACAAAAGTCAGCGCCTGCAAAAAGCTTGCTTCGTCCGCCTCGCTGCGCAACGGCGTCTGGCTTGCGCCGTTTGCCAGCAGCAGCACGGTGTCATTGGTGCTGGTATCGCCGTCGACGCTAATGCGATTGAAGGATCGATCCGCGGCATGTCTTAACATCGCCTGCAGCGCTGCGGGCGCGATGTCGGCGTCAGTGCAGATCAAGGCAAGCATCGTGGCCATATTGGGGTGGATCATGCCCGAGCCTTTGGCCATACCGCCAATCACCACCTCTCCACCCTGCAACGGCAGACGCACGGCGCTTTGCTTGGCGCGCGTATCGGTTGTCATAATCGCCTCGGCAGCCAGGCCGCCATTTTGCCGGGATAAGCGCCTGGCGGCGGCATCGATGCCCACATTGACCTTGGTCATTGGCAGCTGAACGCCGATTACGCCGGTGGAAAGCACCAGAATCTGCTCTTCGTGACAATTCAGAGCGAATGCCGCATTCTTTTGCATTTGGCGCGCCGCCCACAGGCCGGGCGCGCCGGTGCAGGCGTTGGCGTTGCCCGCATTGGCCACGACGCCGCGAATGGCGGCCTTGTTAGTCTGCAATGTCTCGCGGTCCAAGATGACCGGCGCGGCGACCACCTGGTTGCGCGTGAACAGCCCTGCTGCTGCACAATCTTGTTCCGAAGCGAGCAGCGCAATATCGAGCTGGCGTGGCTTTTTTTTCAGCCCACAAGACGCGGCCCCTGCCATAAAGCCTCGTGGGCTGGTTACGCCACCATTTTCAATGATCTCCATCCACCTTTGTCCTTATGTGTGGCGACGCATCGGCCGGCTGCTGGCCTGAGTCTGCTGCTGCTAGGTTCATGAGCTCAATCGCGCTTAAAGATGGAGTAATCGGGCTCAACATACCGTGTGCGGCCGCCATCACTTACTTCCATCATGGCTTTGACCTTCATTTGCAGACCAAAGAGGTTTATAAATCCGGCGGCGTCGCCCTGATCGTAGACATCGTCCTTGCCGAAGGTGGCGAAATCCTCGCGGTACAGGCTTTGTGGGCTGTGGCGGCCAACTATGGTCACATTGCCTTTGTACAGCTTTACCTTCACCCAGCCGTCGAGTGTCTCCTGCGTCTTGGCGATAAACGCCTGCAGCGCCTCGCGCAAGTTGTGATACCACTTGCCGAAATAGACCAGCTCGGCGTAGCGTAAGGCGACCTGCTCCTTAAAGTGCGCCGTATCGCGATCCAGACACAACGATTCTAGCTCACGATGCGCATGATAGAGAATGGTCCCTCCCGGCGTTTCGTAAACGCCGCGCGACTTCATGCCCACCAGGCGATTTTCCACGAGATCAATGCGGCCCACGCCATGTGCAGCGCCGAGGTCGTTCAGGCGCTCGATAAGCGCAGCCGGCGGCATCGGCGCCTCGTCGAGGGCCACGGGAACCCCCTTCTCAAAATCGATGCGCACGGTAACGGGCGTATCTGGCGCATCTTCGGGCGCCACGGTCCACTGGTACATAGCGGCTTCAGGCTCAGTCGCCGGGTTCTCAAGAATGCCACCTTCATGCGATAAATGCCACAGGTTGCGGTCGCGGCTGTACATCGACCTTTCTGTCTGTGCCACAGGGACGTCGTGTTCTCTGGCGTATTTCAGCGCGTCTTCACGCGAGCGAATCTGCCATTCGCGCCACGGCGCAATGACCCTTAACGTCGGATTGAGCGCCTTGTATGTCAGCTCAAATCGCACCTGGTCGTTGCCTTTGCCCGTGCAGCCATGGGCCACCGCCTCAGCGCCCTCCGCTTCGGCAATGGCCACCTGCCACTTGGCGATCAGCGGTCGTGCGATGGCTGTACCCAGCAGGTAGCGTCGTTCGTACACCGCGCCGGCATGCAGCATGGGAAAGAGGAAGTCGCGGGCAAATTCGTGGCGTAGATCTTCGACGTATGCTTTGGCGGCGCCGCTAGCCAGCGCTTTCTCACGCAGCCCCTCCAGTTCATCGCCGCCCTGTCCGATATCAGCGCAAAAACAAATGACCTCCGCGCCATAATTCTCGCGCAGCCAGGGCACAATGACGGACGTGTCCAGACCGCCCGAATAGGCCAGAACTACCTTGTTGACGCTACCTTTTATGTTCATCCTACTCCTGAAAACATAGATGTCTTTTACTGTATTATCTTTCGGGCGGCTCGCCGTTAAGCGAAAGCACCACCGCCGTTTCATCACAGTTGTCTAGCAGCGGGCAGAGCTGGCAGTCGTGCCACACTTTTTCCGGGAAGAACGCTCGCTCGGTGACGGTAAAGCCAAAGCGCTGAAAGAAGCCCACAACGCGCGTTAGTGCGAATAACTTCGGAATCTGGCGCTCGTGCGCCATCACCAGCAGCTCGTGCATCAGCCGCGAACCGATGCCCAACCCCTGCAGGTTGGTGCCGACTGCCAGCGAGCGCACCTCTACCAGGCCAGACGTGTATCGCAGCAGGGACACACAGCCCAGAATGTCGCCCGAAGCTTCGGCCACTACCCAGTCCTCAATGCTTGCCGCGATCGACTGCGCTGACCGTGGCAAAAGCTGCCCTTGCCGCGCATGATAGTTGACCAGGGCCAGAATGCCGGAAATATCGTGTGCTGCTGCCCGCCTTACCACAATGAGATCAACGCCGTTGCGAAATGCTGTGGTCTCGGCTTTCATGCCGCTTCACCTTCTAGAGCGGCCAGACAGTCACCTAATATGGCCACGGCCTGGTCAATGTGCTGCCTCTCGACGATCAGCGGCGGGCAGATACGGATGACATTGTCGCCGGCGTTTATGATCAGCAGTCCCTTTTCGCGCGCCAGCTTTATCAGCGGTGGCGCGTTAATCGACAGCTCCACGCCCACCAGCAGACCACGCCCACGTACGTCACGGATCAGCGGCGAGTCGATCGCGCGCAGCGCCTCGCGTAGATAATAGCCGTTCTCCGATACGTTGTGCAGCATGGCTGGCTGATTGACGCGCTCCAATACGACTTGCCCTGCGCGACAGACAAGCGGACCGCCGGCAAATGTGCTGCCGTGGTCGCCGGGCTGAAACACGCTGGCTATCTCGTCGCGCAGCAGCGCAGCGCCAATGGGCAGGCCGCCGGCCAGGGGCTTGGCCACGGTCATAATGTCTGGCTGCACGCCGTAAGCTTCGTGGGCCCATAGCACGCCCGTGCGCCCCAGGCCACACTGAATTTCGTCAAAGATGAGCAGGGCGTCGACCTGGCGACAAAGCTCCGCCAGACCTTGCAAGAAGTCGGGCGTCGCCGCATTCACGCCGCCTTCTCCCTGCACGGGCTCCACAATCACGGCACAGGTCTGGTCGTCGATGATCGCGCGCGCCGACTGCAAATCATTGAAGTGGGCGAATCGCACACCTGGAATCAGCGGCTCGAACGGGATGCGATATTTGTCGCGGGCCGTGACCGAGAGGGCGCCCATGGTGCGGCCGTGAAAGCTGCCGCTAAAGGCGACGATGGCCGTCTTACTGCCGTGGCCTTTCTCACGAGCAACTTTGCGCGCAAATTTCAACGCTGTTTCATTTGCTTCGCTGCCTGAATTGCAGAAGAAGACGCGGTCGGCAAATGAGCTTTCGACAAGCTGGCGCGCGAGGTACGCCTGAGGCCCTGTATGAAACAAGTTGCTGACATGTGTCAGGGTCAAGGCCTGCTGCGCCACGGCTTCGGCCCACTGTCGATCCGCATGGCCAAGGGCCGCGACGGCGATGCCCGCCATCATATCCAGATAACGCTTGCCTTCTGTATCCCAAAGGATGACGCCCTCCCCGCGCGCCAAAACGATGTCTGGCCGCACGTAGGTCTGTGCGATGAAACGCCTTTCCAGGTCGATCACTTCTGACTGATTCATACCAGACTCCTCAAAAAGCGGGTGCCGCGGCCGTTTTCGAAACCTTCCACGTTGGTAATAATGGCTTGTCGCACTCCCGCCTCGACCACCTGCAGCGCGGTGCGCACCTTGGGCGTCATGCCATCGCGAATGACGCCCTCACTGATCAGCCGCTGCGCCTCGCGCAGATAGAGCAGCTCAATTGGGCGCATGCCTGCATCCAACACTGCGGCAACGTTGGAAATGAACCAGGCGCAATCGGCGCCAAGGGCGCCGGCTATGGCTCCGGCCGCTTCGTCGGCGTTCACGTTGTAAATCTGGCCATCGTAACCTAAGGAGACCGGAGAAACGACCACCGTGTAGCCCGCCGCCAATAGCAGGCGTAATAGACTGCTATTGACCGCTTTGACCTCGCCCACAAGGCCCAGGTCGCGGCCCCCATAACGCTTACGGCTGCAGCGCAGCAGGCCGGCATCGACGCCGCTCAGTCCCACGGCCTGCACGCCACAGGAAAGCAGCGCCTGTACCAGCCGCTTATTGACGCTTCCCGACAACACCATTTGCGTCACTGCCAGCCCTTGCTCGTCCGTCACGCGCAGGCCTTCCACCTTTTGCGGCGTCTGGCCCAGTTGCTGCTGCAGCTCGCTAATGGCTTTGCCGCCGCCATGTACCACTAATACGGGCTCATTCAGCGCGGCAATCTTGCGCGCAAAGCGTTCGATGAAGCCCACCTCGTCCAATTGGTTGCCGCCGACCTTTACAATGTTCATCGCACTTACCTTTTTCCCTGGCGCTTCGTTACACCAACCCTTCTGTTTCGCAGAAACCGAACATCACGTTCATATTTTGCACGGCCTGGCCAGCCGCACCCTTCAACAGGTTGTCGATGGCTGCGGTTAGAATCAGCACGTCTCCGGCTACGGTCTGGCTGATGACGCAGCGATTGCTGTAATTGACGTGGGCCAGCGAGACTGGAGCGCCGGGCTCTAAGACGTCGATAAACGGTTCTGAATCGTAGGCGGCTTGCAGTAGCTGCTGTACGTGAGTCGGCTGAGCCTTGCCAGCTAGCGGAATATAGATGGTCGACACGATGCCGCGCGGCGCCGGAAGTAAGTGGGGTGAAAAGATGAGTGCCGGCGCATGGGCGCTCCACGCCTGCAATTGTTGCTCTATTTCCGGCAAATGCCGGTGCTTTCGCCCAATGCTGTACGGGCCGAAGTTGCCCGCGACCTCCACGAAATGGGTGTGCTGTTTGGGCCCACGTCCGGCGCCCGATATGCCGGACTTGCTGTCGGCGATTATCGTGCCAGCGGGCAGGTTGGCCTGCATGATCGGCTGCAGCGGCAGCAGGATACTAGTCGGGTAACAGCCAGGATTGGCCACCAGCCGCGCAGCGGGCAGCCGGTCGCGCGCAAACTCGGTGAGGCCATAGACAGCGCTTTGCAATAGCTCGGGTGCCACGTGCGGCGTGTGGTACCAGGCCTCGTAAGTCGCCGGATCCTTCAGCCGGAAGTCCGCGCTGAGATCCACCACGCGCGCGCCTTGCTGCAGCGCTTCCAGCGCCGTTGGCGCCGCCACGCCATGCGGCAGACATAAAAAGACGACATCTGCGGCGGCAAGGGGCGCTTCCTCAAGGGCGATCAACGGCAATTTCGGCGCAGCCGGATGAATGTCAGACAGTTTGCCGCCGCGCTTCGACTCTGAAGTCAGGAAGGCAAGCTCTACCTGTGGGTGGCGCTGCAGCAGTCGGGCCAGCTCAATGCCGGTATAGCCGCTGGCGCCGATTATTCCTGCATGGATCATCGTTTGTTCTCCAGAAAACAAAAACCCGCCGGCCCTATGCGGGTCTGGCGGGTGTGCGTTACGTGAGAGCCTAGTTGGTTATGTGACTCAGACAACCCGAACTGCCAGACCCAAGGTCTGGCGAGGGCGCAAACGAGGCTCCAGGGTTAGCTTACAGTCACGAAACATGGCGTTTATAGTAGCAAATAAAAAGTGATTGTCAATAAGCGCGAAAAAATCTACAATCGGGCACAGTCTGTTTTACGGTGCGCCGGATACCGAACGCGCCGTTTTTGTTTATATCAAAGGAGAAGCGTTCTAGTGACCAAACGACCTGTAAATAGATCCGCGGCGACAAAGTCGAGTATCGGCCCTGGTAAAACGGCGGCCATATGGGGCCTGGTTATCCTTGTCGTCGTGGCCCTTGGCCTGGTTCTTTATCTCAACCTGCGGTCACCAGGCGAAATAGAGGGCCTGGTGCGCGTTGCTGGCTTGTCGCGCGAGCACGATAACAACGCTCGCTACGATGGCCTGGATAAGCCGCCGCTCGGCGGCATACACTTCGACCGCTGGCAAAATTGCGGCGTTTACGCGGAACCGGTGAACATCGGTAATGCGGTTCATTCGTTGGAACATGGCGCGGTTTGGATCACCTACCGGCCCGACCTACCTGCGAACCAGATTAGCAGACTGCAGGACCGCGCTTCACGCCAGAGCTTCATGCTTTTGAGCCCCTTTCCCGGCCAGTCCAGCCCCATTGTGTTGACCGCCTGGAGCGTGCAACTGGAAGTGGAATCGGCCAACGATGCGCGCATCGACCAGTTCATCCAGCGCTTCCGCCTTGGCCCAACCACGCCTGAATTAGGCGCGACTTGTGAGGGAGGCGTCGGTCAGCCCGGCTAAATCCACGCCGGAAGGCTATAGAAAGCGGCGCAACGTCTGAAAATCAGTCTCTAGAGTGTCGCGCTGATTGCGATTATATAGGGCCACGGCGGGATGATAGAGCGGGATAAAGGTCAGTTCCCCCGCCGTGGTCTCGATGGCAATCGGATTGCCGTGCAGGCTGCCGATCGTTTCGCCATGCAGAGGCAGGGCAAAGTGTTCGATGATGAACGCCATGGCGAAGCGGCCCAGGGTAGCAATGACCCTGGGCTGAATGATCTCCAACTGGCGCTGCAAAAATGGCGCATATAAGGCGATTTCAGCGTGGCTTGGGTCGCGGTTCTCTGGCGGCCGGTCCTTAACGATGTTGGTGATGTAAACTTCTTCGCGCGCCAGGCCAATGCTCTGCAGCATTTCGGATAGCAGCTTGCCCGATGCGCCGACAAAGGGGCGACCGGTCTGCGCCTCTTTCTTACCCGGCGCTTCGCCAATGAAAACGACCGGAGCATCCAGGCTGCCCTCGCCGATCACCGGCATGTAGCCTTCCTTTTCGCGCAATGCATATAGGGGCGATTCATGAAGTGCCGCGATTTCGGCGGCAATGGCTTGCATGGCCCGCTCTTTAACCGCGCTCATTCGTCCTCCCTTTGGCTGTGGTCATCCCGGTCGCCGTGGCGCGACCGGGAATTGGTGCGTTCCCATTGGCCCATGCGCTGTAAACCGGCGACGGTATCGTCGTCCGTTTCTTCTGGCGCATCGTGCGTGGCCGCTTCCAGAATGGGCAGCGAATCGGTGCTGCTGACGAAGTTCACGCCAAGCGCGGCAAAATCAGCAAAGCGGCGCTCCGCAATGGCCCCGAAATCTATCTCTGGGTGTACGACGGGAGACATGCAATCCTGCAAAACGTAGATGCGACCTAGCCGCTGAGAATTGTCACCGAACTCAGTCACGATGTCTTCCAACGTCTCCAGAACGCAGTGGCTCTGCGCCTCGCCGGCCATAAAGATGGCGTCGGCTCCGCGCAGTGTGTTCAGCAGCCCGATGTGTTTCTTGCCTTGCGGGTGAACGGGAATATCGATTTCCGGCTGGATGGCCGAGTAATGCTCGCTGTGCGGCACGCGGCCCTTCTCCAACCACGTGGGCTGGCTCTTGCGCGCTAAGGCGTGCCACATTACGACTGACCACAGCGACGGGTCAAGGCTGTTGCCCACCCCACCAATCAGCACATGATAAGGCCAGATGGTCAACTTTTTCTTAGCCTCGTTTTCCAGGGCCTCGACGTATTGTAGCGACTGTTGCGGCATGACCCGCGCTCGCCAACGTCCCTCGCGCACGTCGCTGGCGTCGATCAGCGTAAACGGATCAGGCGGCCGGCCGTCTGCGTCTAGCCACCAGGCGGCATGAAAGATCTGGTAGGGCAAGTGCGAGTCAAGGGTGCAGATAATGTCTGTAATCTTCTCGGCATAACGGCCGATGAACTGGCAAACGCGCCGGATGTCGTCCTCCGACCCGGGCACATTTAGGGATCCCTGCGCATGGCAGAAATCTACCTGCATATCGATCAGCAGCAGACAGACCTTCTTCTGGTCGGCGGCAGCAGGCGGCATGGAGGCCATTTCTGCTGCCGCTGCAATTCGCGCCATGTCTGGATAGAAGATCGTCCCAACCTGCCGTTCGTCATAAAAGTGATGGATAGTATTCATGTGCGACCTCCAGGTTTCGCAACCTTTATCATAACGTGTGCAGACTGGTCTGAAAAGCGGAGCCGCATCTCAGCGAAAGCGACGGTAGAGTGCGACCGTCTCTGCCGCGGTGCGTTGCCAGGAGAACCCTTTTGCGCGTTCCAATCCCAGAGCGCCAAGCTTCTGGCGCAACGCCCTGTCGCTCAGCAAGGCGCTGATAGCTGCAGCTATCGCTGCAGGGGCTTGCGGATCAAATAGCAGGCCGGCCTCCCCCACTATTTCAGGCAAACTGGAGCGGTTGGAGCAGGCCACAGCGCAGCCACAGGCCATCGCTTCGATGACCGGCAGCCCAAAGCCTTCGTAGAGGCTGGGAAAGACAAATAAGCTTGCGCCGCTATACAATGCGCGCAGATGTGCCTCGGGCACATTTGTTATGGTCCGCACCTGTGGCGGCCCACTTGCAGACCTCGCCAACGCTTCAATACGCCGGCCAGCAAAGTGGCCGGCCAGAACAAGCTGATGGCCCTGACGGTCGCTCTGCCCAAGCATATTCCAGGCTTGCAACAGCGCCGCCAGGTTCTTATGGGGCTTGTCGGTGCCGACATAAAGTACATAGGGTGCGGGCAGCGCCAACGTGCGTTTCATCGCCGCGACTTCCTCGGCCGCCGCCGGGCTGAAGTGCGGCGCCGCGGCCAGGGGCACCGTGGAAATCACGCCGGGCGCCAGGCCATAGGCCTTCAGAAAGTCGCGCCGCGTCGCTTCCGAAATGGCGATGGTATGGCTGGCGCGCCGCAAAGCCAGGCGTGTTGCCAGGCGGAAGAGCAGGCGCGCCCGCGCCGATACGGCACCCGGGAAAAACTGAGGTATGAGGTCGTACACCGTCAGGATCGTATTGATGCCTGTAAAATAGGGCATCAGATAGTAGGGGCTGTGGTAGACAGACGCACGAACCCGGCGCAGAATGCCGCGATCCTGCCACTGCTGGCGTAAGCCAAATGGCGACGCGTTCCATTCAATCCAGTGCAACCTATCCTGGTCCGGCAGCGCGAGGGCCCCTTTCTGCCGGCGGCTGCATAGGTAGATGATGCTCTCGCCTGCTTGCAGTTGGCCCGGGAGGGCGCGCAGCAAGTTCACGGTATAGCGGCCTATGCCCGGAAAGCGTGCGCTCGCCGTGCGTGCGTCCACGACATAAGTCGTCATGCGCCATTCCCCACAAGACGCCACAATACGGTTTCTACTTCGTGCACGGTCCGCTCGATGGAAAAGTGGCGGGCGGCCCGTTCTCTGGCAGCCTGCCCCATCGCCCGCCGCTGCTCGCCATCGCCGAGCAGACGCATGATGGCCTGGGCCATTGCCTCACCATCTCCCGCCGGCGCCAGCAAGCCCGTATGGCCGTCAACGACTATCTCGGGCAAAGCGCCATGAGCAAAGGCAATCAGCGGCACGCCCATGGCCATGGCCTCCACGTTTACCAGGCCAAATGGTTCGGGGTCGCCCGGATGCACAAACAGATCGAATGCGGCGAGCGCTGGGCGCACGTCTGAGAGATGGCCGCTAAAGGAGACGATATCCTCTAGCCCCAGAAGCAGCGCGCGTTCTCGCACGCGGACCTCGTACCCATCAGATATGGCAAATGGATCGCCGCCCACGATGGCGAAGCGCGCCTGCGGCACGGCGTCATGGACACGGCGTGCCATATCAAGGAACTGCAACTGGCCTTTCCAGGGCCGCATACGGCCAATCATGCCCACAAGCGGAGCTCCAGCAGCAATGCCATGGCTCAGGCGAAAGTTCTCATGTATAGGGCCGCCAAAAGCTGCGATCTTGATGCCGTTGTGCACCACGCTTACCTTTTCAGTTTGGGGCAACTGACCGGCCACGGCTCTGGAGTTGGCAATGACCGCGCTGGAGGCGGCAGCAAGCAGCCATTTTCCTGCGGCGTCCAGGATTACGTGCGCCGGCCGGTTCTCACCTAGCCAGAAATCCCTCATATACCAGACGAAAGGTTTCCTCGCCAGCCGCGCGGCAACCGAGCTATATATAGCGGCGCGAACGGTATTGGCGATGACCAGATCCGCGCGTGATTGGCGTATCACCTGAAGCAAGTTGCCGGCGCCTCGCAGTAAATCGGCGGCAAAGCGTCCTGAACGTCGTAAGCGTGGCAGCGGCGTGGCGTGCGTAGCCACGCCCAGACGCCTGACGTCTGCCAGTAATGGTCCCTCCGCACCGGCCACGTGCGCCCGCCAGCGTTCGCGGTCCAGGTGTTCCACCAGGAGCAACAGGCTGCGCTCAGCGCCCCCCAGGCCGGTAGCGTGGTCGACGAACAACAGCGAATGGACCGTCATCGTTCTAACGCCCGCTCCATTTCCTCTGTGGCCCGATCCCAGTTCATTTCTACCTGCACCCAGCTACGGCCGGCCTGGCCCATGCGCCGACCGCGGGCCGGATCGTCAAGCAGTTTCTTAATAGCTGCCGCCACAGGTACAGGCTGCGGTTCCACCAGAAGGCCCGTTTCTCCCTGCTGTACAGCCTCGGCTGCGCCGCCCGACCGGCCGGCGACGACCGGTAGACCGCTGGCGCTGGCTTCCAGATAGACGATGCCAAATCCTTCGATGCTTTGCCCCTGTTCTTCTTCGCGGACCGGCATCACGAAAATGCCTGCGCCACGGTAGACGGCGGGCAGCTCGGCGGCGGCAACCCGGCCCATGAAGCGAACGGCGCCCGACAGGCCTAGGTCGGTGACCATAGCCTCCAGCCGCGCGCGATCGGGGCCGTCACCGGCGATGATGTAGCTAATGTCGGGATACTCTGGGCGCAAGCGTGCCAGCGCGGTAAGCACGGTATCCAAGCCCTTGCGCGGCACCAGACGACAGATAGACAACAAGACGTGGCCCCGTACTTGATGCCAGTCGCCCGGTGTGAAGTGGTCCGGATCGGCGCCGGGATACACAACTACAGCCGAGCCAGCACCGAATTGTTCCAGCGTACGGGCATTGCTGTGCGCGATCGTTACCAGGGGCCGGGCCCGCGCGAGCAGGCGGTTAAATAGCGGCCGGTGCCAGCGCGCCTGCGCGGCAAGGTAATCGTTGCCATAGGCTACCGCCAGATAAGGCGCGCGCCGGTAAAGGGCGGCGGGGAGCAGGATCTGCGGGTGGGCATGGCCCACGACAATGCGATCCGGGCCAAGCTGCCGCAATGCCCGCCAGTAGGCAAGCGCCCGCCCACCTGGCAGCCGCATGCGGCGGATATTTTCGACTTCAGAGGCGCCTGAGCCAACTGGCGTTACGACA
>CAYLJW010000019.1:80363-83988 GCA_964384155.1 uncultured Ardenticatenaceae bacterium | reverse complement strand
CCACCCTCACCGACCTGACCTCCTGCGCGCCCGCGCCGCCCCCACCCACGGCCACCCCCACCGCCACAAACACGCCGCTACCGACCGCCACCAGCACGCCGCTACCGACCGCCACAAACACGCCGCTACCAACCGCCACAAACACGCCGCTACCAACCGCCACAAACACGCCGCTACCGACCGCCACAAACACACCGCTACCGACCGCCACAAACACCAGTACGCCCACAGCGACGAGCACGCTGCTGCCTACGGCCACGGCCACAGGGACCCCCTTGCCCACGGGCACAGCCACGAGCACACCCACCGCCACGGCCACCAGCACGCCGCCCGCGCCTACCGCCACCGCCACCAGCACGCCGCCCGCGCCTACCGCCACCGCCACCGCCACCAGCACGCCGCCCGCGCCTACCGCCACCGCCACCGCCACGGCCACCAGCACGGCCACCAGCACGCCGCTACCTACCCCGACCTCTACCGTCGGCCCGCCGCCAAAGCTAATTTATGGCTCCAATAGCTACGGCAATCAGGAGATGGTTGCCTTTGACCTCGACCACAACAGCTACGAAGTGGTCGGCTTCGTGCAGCGGCCCACGCAGGCCATGGATCAGGATCCCATTACCGGCTACGTTTACTACTTCGAATGGCAGACGTCGGGAAACGAGTTCGGCTATTGGGACCCGGCCACGGGCGCCAATACCATCGTGCGCGTCTACAACCCGGCGCCCGGCTTCTATGCCAAGCGCATGGCCTTTGCCCCCGACAACACCCTGTACCTCATGGACGATGACGAGCGCCTGTATATCATCGACAAACAGTCGGGCAATTACAGCTATCTGGGTACGGTGACCGGCGTGGTCACAGGCAACCTTGGCGGCACCGGCGATATGGCCTTCACGCCCGATGGAACCCTGTACGTCAACACCTATGAGAATCTCTATACGGTGGATCTGGTCACGCTGCAGGCCACGCTTATTGCCGAGGATATGATTCCCATAGACCTGGCTGGTCGCGAGGTGTGGACGGGTCTGGGTTATTGCGACGGCTACCTCTATGCCACAGACATTCAAGAGGCCTTAGCCGTGTCGGCCCTGTACCGCATCCACCCCTCCACCGGAGAAACCACCTTCCTCTACTACACCGATCTTCTGTTTAATGATTTGACATCCTGCGTGCCCTAACCGCAATCTGCGCCCTAGGCGCCGCCATCGGCGGCGCCCCTTGCCACACCCCCCTCGTCCTGGCTACAATCTGCCTATGGACCTTTTCAAGCACGCCCGCGAAGCGCAAATCGAGCAGGAATCGCCGCTGGCCAACCGCATGCGCCCGCGCACGCTCGACGAGTTCGCCGGCCAGCAGCACATTGTCGGCCCCGGCCGCCTGCTGCGCCGCGCCATCCAGGCCGATCAGCTCTCCTCGCTCATCTTCTACGGCCCGCCCGGCACGGGCAAAACCACCCTGGCGCGCATCATCGCCAACAGCACCGAAAGCCACTTCATCACCATCAACGCCGTGCTCGCCGGCGTCAAGCAGATCCGCGAAGCCATCGACGAAGCCCAGCAGCGCCGCGACCTTTACAACCAGCGCACCACGCTCTTTGTCGACGAGGTCCATCGCTGGAACAAGGCGCAGCAAGACGCCCTGCTGCCCCACGTCGAAAACGGAACCATCATCCTCATCGGCGCCACCACCGAAAATCCCTACTTTGAAGTCAACAAAGCGCTCGTCAGCCGCAGCCGCATCTTCCAGCTTAAGCCCCTGCAAAAAGAAGACCTGCGCCAGATCGCGCGCCAGGCGCTGCAAGACCCCGAACGCGGCTACGGCGCGCTCGACGTGCGCCTCGACGAGCAGGCCCTCGAACACCTGGTAGACGTGGCCAACGGCGACGCCCGCGGCGTGCTCAACGCCCTGGAGCTGGCCGTCGAAACCACCCCGCCCGACGAAAGCGGCGCCATCCACATCGACCTCGCCGTGGCCGAAGAGTCCATCCAGCGCCGCGCCGTGCTCTACGACAAAGACGGCGACGTGCACTACGACACCATCTCCGCCTTCATCAAAAGCCTGCGCGGCTCCGACCCCGACGCCGCCCTCTACTGGATGGCCAAAATGGTCTACGCCGGCGAAGACCCGCGCTTCATCTTCCGCCGTATGGCCATTCTGGCCGGCGAAGACGTGGGCCTGGCCGACCCCCACGCCATTAACGTGGTCATGAGCTGCTGGCAGGCCTTCGAGCGCATCGGCATGCCCGAAGGCGCCTTCCCCCTGGCCGAAGCGGCCCTCTACCTGGCCACGGCCCCCAAGTCCAACTCCGCCCTGGCCTTCTTCGACGCCATGCGCGCCGTGGAACAGGAGCAAGAGGCCGACACGCCCAACCACCTCAAAGATTCCAACCGCGACAAAGAAGGCTTCGGCCACGGCCGCGGCTACCTCTACCCCCACGCCTACCAGGAGCATTGGGTGGCGCAGCAATACCTGCCGCAGGCGCTACAGGGCAAAATGTTCTACGAACCCTCGTCGCAGGGCTACGAGGCGCAGATCGCGCAGCAAGTGGCCCGCCGCCGCGAAGCGCAGCTCGCGGCCATGCTCGAAGCCGCCGGCGACTGGCGCCTGGCCGGCGAGACGCTGACCACCGGCCCCACCGACCGCGCCCGCGACCGCTGGCTGCAGCGCGCCCTCAGCGGCGCCGGCCGCAACCTGGCCGAGCTGCGCGACCGGCTGTTCGAGCTGGCCAACGTGCAGCGCCACCACCTGCTGCTGGACCTCACCGCCGGCAGCGGCTTGCTCACCTGGGAAGCAGCGCGCCGCGCCCCCGAAGGCGGTGTGTGGGCCCTCGCCGCCAACGACCGCTCCGGCGAGGCCCTGCGCGAGCAGGCGCACAGGCTTCCCGAGCTGCAGCGCCCCGTCATTCTCGTTGGCCCGCCCGCCGAGCTGCCCATGCTGCTGCAGTTGCGTGGCGAGGCCGACATTCGTTTCGACCGCGTGCTGGCGCGCAACCCGCTGCCCGCCTTCACCCTCGACGCCGAGCCCCTGCAGGCCGCCGCCGGCCTCCTGCGCCCCGACGGCGCCTTCGTCTTCGCCCAGACCGTGCCGCGCTACGGCCAACGCATCGTCGATCTCATCGCCTGGCAAAACGTAGACCCCGCCATCGCCGCCCTGCGCCCTCAACTCGAGCAGGCCGAAGAAGCTATCTACGGCGACGCCGATGACCCCCTGCTGAGCTGGGCCGAAGACGACCTGCAGCGCGCCCTGCAGCACGTTGGCTTCACCGCCGTTTCCCTGCAGCGTCATGCTCACGAGGAGCAGCGCCGCCTCAGCGCCGAACGCCTGCAGCGCTGGTTCCAGGAACAGCCCCTGGAAGACGGCCGCCCCAGTTACCGCAGCCACCTGCAGCGCGCCGGCCTCACCGAGCAGCAAATCAGCGCCGTCGCCGCCCTCTACCGCGCCAAGCTCCTGGAACAGACCATCCCCTGGCGCACCACCACCCTCCTCGTCACCGCCCTGCCCACGCCCAAAGACTCGTAGATAGGCCGGTTCGTAGATAGGCCGGTTCGTAGATAGGCAGGCCCGCAGATAGACAGGCCCGCAGATAGGCAGGCCCGCAGATAGGCAGGCTCGTAGACAGGCA
>CAYLJW010000019.1:27984-80263 GCA_964384155.1 uncultured Ardenticatenaceae bacterium | reverse complement strand
GGTTCGTAGTAGGGCAATTCATTGCCCGTCCCCGCTCGCGGCGCGATCAATCACCCCACTACGAACCTTACCCCACGCACCCAAGGTTCGTAGTAGGGCAATTTATTGCCCGTCCACCCCCCGCGCGATCAATCGCGCCACTACAAACCTTACCCCACGCACCAAAGGTTCGTAGTAGGGCAATTCATTGCCCGTCCCCGCTCGCGGCGCGATCAATCACCGCACTACAAACCTAAGGCCCGCCTCTTCGCAATCCTCTAATAGATGCCCATCGCCAAAAGCTCCGCTATAATCCCCGCGCATGACCTTCACCGCCGAAGCAAACGCCCTATTCCCGACCCTGCGCGCCCTGCGACGTGACTTTCACCGCCACCCTGAGCTCGGCTTCCAGGAGCAGCGCACGGCGCGCATCGTCGCCGCCGAGCTGTCGCAGCTCGGCATGGAAGTGCAGACCGGCGTGGGCCAGACTGGCGTGGTCGGCCTGCTGGCCGGCCAGCGCCCCGGGCCCACCGTGCTGCTGCGATTCGACATGGACGCCTTGCCCATCTCCGAAGAGAACGACGTCGACTACCGCTCGCAAAACGACGGCGTGATGCACGCCTGCGGCCACGACGGCCACATGGCCATTGGCCTGGGCGTGGCCCGCCTGCTGGCCGCGCGCCGCGCGCAAATGGCCGGCGCGCTCAAATTCGTCTTTCAGCCCGCCGAAGAGGGCCTGGGCGGCGCCTTTGCCATGATCGCCGACGGCGTGCTGCAAAACCCGCGCCCCGACGTGGCCCTCGCCCTGCACCTGTGGAACCACCTGCCCGTGGGCCTCGTGCGCGTCGCCGACGGGCCGTGCATGGCCTCCTCCAGCGTCTTCACGCTCAGCGTGCGCGGCAAAGGCGGTCACGGCGCAGCGCCGCACAAAGCCACCGACCCTGTGCTGGCCGCCGCGCACATCGTCGCCGCCCTGCAAAGCATCGTCAGCCGCAACGTCGACCCCCTCGACAGCGTGGTGGTCACCGTGGGCCAGTTTAGCGCCGGCAGCAGCTTCAACGTCATCCCCGAACGCGCCGAGCTGCGCGGCACCGTGCGCAGCTACGACGCCGGCACCCACCGCCTCATTTACCGCCGCATCCTGGAGATGGCGCGCAACATGGCCACCGCCTTCGGCTGCGAAGCGGGCATGGAGACCGTGGCCATCGTGCCCGCCGTGGTCAACGATCCGGCCGTGGTCCACGTGGTGCGCGCCGCCGCCGCCGCCGTCGTCGGCCCGCAAAACGTGGTCGGCGGGCGCGATATGGCCTCCGAAGACATGGGCCATATCTTAGAAGAAGTGCCCGGCTGCTACTTCTTTGTGGGCTCCTGCAACGAAGCCGCCGAGTATCACTTTCCGCACCACCACCCACGCTTCGACTTCGACGAGCGCGCCATGATTACCGGCGTTGCTGCGATGGCTTCGGCCGCCGCGCACTACGTGCTGGCCGAGGCATAGAACAAACAACGTATGCACGATTCCGCACCGCCCGCGCCTGTCCCGCGCATTTTGCTCATTGGCGGCCAGGCGCCAGCCCTGGACGAGACAATACGTATCCTGAACGGGCGATACGCTGTGCGCACCGCGCTCGACCTGCCAGCCGCACGCCAGGCCGCCGCTCACGAGCTGCCCGACCTTCTGCTGGTCGACCTGGACCGCGCCGCCGGCCACGACGCGGCCCTGGCGCAAGCCGTGCTGCAAGACCAGACCTTTGCCGGACTGCCGGCCATCTTTCTGATTTCCACCGAGCCCCATACCATCGACGAAGACAACCTGCTGCTGCGGCCCTTTACGCCGCGCGAGCTGATCTCCTGTATCCAGAGTCACTTGCGCATGGCCGGCCTGCGCCGCCAGATGGACCAGGCCCTGCGTCTCAGCGAAGACCGTTACCGCGCTATCGTCGAAGGCCAGTCGGAAATGGTCTCGCGCTTCCACCCCGACGGCACGCTGCTCTTCGTCAACGGCGCCTACGCCCGCGCCCGCGGCGCAACGCCCGACGAGCTGATCCACGCCAACTTCTGGGACTGGGTGGAAGAAGAAGACCGCCCCGCCGTGCGCGATATGCTGCAGCGCATCACGCCCCAATCGCCCGAAATCCGCATCGAGAACCGCTTTGAAACCGCCGACGGCGTGCGTTGGACCTTGTGGACCAACCGCGGCCTGGCCTTCGATGAAGCGGGCCGGCCCACCGAGCTGCAATCTGCCGGCATCGACATCACCCACCGCAAACGGGCCGAACAGGCCTTGCGCCAGCTCAACGAGACTCTGGAAGAGCGCGTGGAAGAGCGCACGCGCCAGGTGCGCCAGCTCCTGGCGCGCCTGACCATGGCCGAGCAAGAAGAGCGCCGCTACGTCTCGCAGATTTTGCACGACGACCTGCAGCAGCTTCTGTACGGCATCGAAATGAAGATGGCCATCATCGAAAGCGACCTGAGTCAAGCGCAGCAGGCCGTCCTGCAGGCCGAGCTCCGCGAGGCGCGCGCCTGGATTAACCAGGCCATTAAAACCACGCGCATGCTCACCGTGGACCTCAGCCCACCTATCCTTAAAGACGAAGGCCTGGCCGACGCCCTGCAGTGGCTGCAAAGCCAGATGCGCGAGCTGCACGGCCTGGAGGTGGAGCTGCACGCCGAGCATCGCTTCTACCTGCCCGACGAAGATATGCGCGTGCTGCTCTTTCACGTGGTACGCGAGCTGCTGTTCAACGTCAAGAAGCACGCGCGCGTGGGCCGCGCCGCCGTGCGCCTGTGGGAAGAGGGCCAACAAATGGTCATCGAGGTCCACGACAATGGCGCGGGTTTCGACGCGACCATTCTCGAAAAACGCGGCTCGCCGCAGCGCGGCTTTGGCCTCTTCAACATTCGCGAGCGTCTAAAGCTGTTGGGCGGCAGGCTGGAAGTGATTTCCAATCCAGAGGAAGGCACGCGCGTCCAGGCGCGCCTGCCGCTGAAGGTGTGAGCGCAGAGCTTATGATTCGCGTCTTTATCGTCGAAGATCATCCCATCATGCGCCAGTCACTGCGCGCGCTGCTGGCCCGCGAAGCCGACCTGCACGTTTGTGGCGAAGCGCACAACGGCGAGGAGGCCCTGCGCCTGATTGAAGTCGAGGCGCCCGACATTGTGCTCATCGACGTCTCCTTACCCGGCATGAACGGTATCCAGCTCGTGCGCGCCCTGCACAAGTGGCGTCCTGACCTGCCGCTGGCCATGCTTTCAGGCCACGGCGGCGCGGCACACGTGCAGCAGGCGCTCAAAGCCGGCGCTCGCGGCTACATCCTCAAAGGCCGCGCCGTCGAGTTACCCACCGCCATCCGCCAGATCGTCGCCGGCAACACCTACCTCAGCCAAGAGCTCAACCCCCCCACCTGACCGCCGCGAACGGTCTCGCCCCGTTGGGACAAATGTGTTAGAGTCCTTGTAAGCATGCCCGGATATAATTCCCCTGTGGAATCATATCATTCTGTTAACATCGATGGTGTCAGCATCGTCATCCTTGCCGGCGGCGTGGGTGGGGCCAGGCTGGTAGACGGCTTTGCACAAATTTTGCCCTCCGCCAACCTGACCGTCATTGTCAATACCGGGGATGATTTCCGCCACATGGGGCTGGCAATCTCCCCTGACCTGGACACAGTGATGTACACGCTGGCCGGCGAAGCCAACCTGCAATCTGGTTGGGGCCGGCAGGGCGAGACCTGGCGCACCATCGACGAAGTTGCGCGCCTGGGCGGCCCAGACTGGTTCCGCCTCGGCGACCTGGACCTGGCCACACATCTGACGCGCACGGCGCTCCTGGACCAGGGCATGGGGCTTACCGCAGCCACGGCGCACCTCTGCCAGCGCTTTGGCCTGGCGCAGCGCCTCCTGCCCATGAGCGACGACCCGGCGCCGACGATGATTGAAACGGACGGCGGGCTGTTGCCCTTTCAGACCTGGTTTGTAGAGCAGGCCTGGCAGCCAGACGTGCGCCAGGTGCACCTGCCCGCCGATGTGCGGGCCACGCCCGCCGTATTGTCGGCGTTGGAGAAGGCCAATGTGGTCATCCTGGCCCCATCGAACCCCTTCGTCAGCATCGACCCTATCTTAAACGTCTATCCCATTCGGGCCATGATTGCCGACCTGCCCGATCTGGTCGTCGCCGTCAGCCCCATCGTCGGCGGCGAGGCCCTCAAGGGGCCCGCAGCCAGGATGATGCGCGCGGCGAGCTTAGAGGTCTCGGCGCGCGGCGTCGCCGAATATTACGAGGACCTCGTGGACCTGTTTGTTTACGACCGCCAGGACGCCGCGCTGTTCGACAGCCCGGCGCTAATGCGCGACGAGGCCAGCGCCGTTTATTTCGGCGCCAGCGCCATCATGGCCGATCGCGCCGCCCGCCAGCGGCTGGCGCGCGAGATAATTGACAAAGTAATGGAGCTAACATCGTCATGACTACATGGGCCATCATTCCCGTCAAACCACTGCGCTATGGCAAGAGCCGCCTGGCGCATATCCTCACGCCAGACCAGCGCGCGCAGCTAACCACTACCATGCTGCGCCACACGCTGCAGGTGCTGGACCAAACGCCCGCCATTTACCGCACGCTGGTCATTAGCCGCGATCCGGCGGCGCTCAAGCTGGCGCGCAGCCACGGCGCGCACACTTACGGCGAGGGCGACAAACAAGATCTCAACCTGGCCCTGCGCCGCGCCGCGCACATCGCCGCCTCGCGCGACGCCACGGCCGTGCTCATCCTGCCCGCCGACCTGCCGCTGCTCACCGTAGAGGATGTACAGATGATGCTCACCGGCGGCCTGCTTTCGCCGCCTCCGGCGCGCACCGGCAGCAACGGCCACGCCGGCTACCAGCCGTACGAGCGCATGCTGCGCATCTGTTCCGACACAAGCGAAGAAGGTACCAACTCTCTCTACGTCAGCCCGCCCATCGGCTTTAATTTCAGCTACGGCGAGGGCAGCTTCCAGCGCCACCTGCTCGAAGCGCAGCGCCTGGGCATGCCCGTGCGCGTGGTGCACGCGCCCGGCATCAAATTCGACCTCGACACCGAAGAAGATTGGTACGCCTACCTGGCCATCAGCGGCCAGGAGGTGATGGTCGAGTAGGGAGGGTTCGGGAGTTGGTCCTATGCCGCGAGCTGTGAAACGTGATGCGTGAAACGTGATGCGTGAAACGTGATGCGTCACGCCACACGCATCACGCCACACGTCTCCTCCCCCCCATCTCCCATTGTCCCCACGCGCCCCTTCTGGTAGACTCGTCGCCATCGGCTAAAACACGAGCTTTGGTCACCAGGAGGGCGTATTGAAACAACCGGCGGCGCTGAATTCGGGCCAGGGGCCATCTCCTTTTGCTGCGCGCAGGCGTGCAGATAGCCGCCTGCCTGCCCTGGCCCTGCTGCTGCTTTTGGCCCAGGCGCTGCTGGCCTGTAGCCTTCTCGCCGGCAATGACCAGCCGCCGCCGGATGAGGCCGCGGTCCTGCCCGCCGGCCCCTCGCTCACCTGCTCCCAGGAGTGCTCCGACCGCGGCCAGTGCGGCCAAAGCGTCGACCGCGGCACGGTGGTCTTGCTCAGCGCCGGCCAGCCCGGCGTGGCCCCTGCGGACTTCGACCTGGCCGTGCCCGACGGCGCCGCCGTCAGCGTGCTGGAAGCGCGCTCGGTGAGCCTCTTAGAAAATAACACCGGCAACCAGATGGCCGTCGACTTTTATCGTGTGCTCGTACAGGAACGAGGCGTCGAGGGCTGGGTCGCCGCCTGGTGCATCTTTAATCCCGGCTTCTAGGCAGGCCGGCTGTTGCAGCAAGAGGGGATCGCATGCGCCTCGATAAGAAACGACAGTCCGAGAAGGCACAGCGCAAGGGCATGACCGCCCGCACCATGATTCAGCTATTATGGCTGGCCATATCGGCCATACTGGCCTACCTGGCGCTGAGCTGGCTCTTTGACAGCGGCCAGCTCAGTTATGACTTCTTCTACAACACCCTATTCGTGCCCCGCTCCATCTCCGAACCGCTCATCCTCGCCGCGCTGATCGTCCTCGTGGTCTTCTTCATGCAGTTCTTCCTGGTGCTGGGCTACGCCATCGCCAGCCCGCAAGGCCGCGAGCGCTCCGGCAACCCGTCGGCCTACTCCGGCACGGTCGATCCCTTCCAGGACGATTACCGCCATTAGCGTCTTTGCCGCCGTTCTGGCCGCCGGCGCCGGCAGCCGCATGGGACGCGCCAAGCAGCTCTTGCCCTGGGGCAACGGCGTGATGCTCGAACAGACCCTGCACAATGTGCTGGGCAGCAAGGTAGACAGCGTGCTCGTGGTAACCGGCTATCGCGCCCAACAGGTTGCCGCCATCGCCTCGCGCGCCGGGGCCGCCGTGGTGCACAACGAACAGTACGAAACGGGTGAAATGCTCTCGTCGCTGCAACTGGCCGTGCGCCACCTGCCGGCGAGCTGCGACGCCGTGCTGGTGGTGCTCGCCGACCAGCCTCTCGTGGAGCCGGCCACCATCGACCGCCTGCTTGAGGCCTACGCTGCCGGCAGCGCCACGCTGGTGGCGCCAACCTATGATGGTCGCCGCGGCAATCCCGTGCTCATCGCCCGCGCCCACTTCGACGAGCTGCTCGCGCTGCCGCGCGGCGCAGCGCCGCGCGACCTGCTACAGCGGCGCCCCGATGCCCTGCTGCTGGTAGCCGTGGACACACCCACCGTGCTGCTGGACATCGACCGCCCTGCGGACTACGAAGAGCACCGCCCCCGCCGATCCTGACGCCGCCCCCGAAGTTCTACCCCAAATATACCTGCTGCGTTTATACATCTCTAACAGGAGCGCTCTACGGTATTAGCGCACATAACCCGCAAAGCCTATACGCGCAAGGAGTTGATCCTGACCATGAGAAAACCAACCGCCACCATCCTTATCGCACTCATCGCCGCCCTGTTTTTCACTACCGCCGCGTCGGCCCAGACCCAGTCGCCTCAAGAGGTCGAATGGTTCGCCCGCTACTGGAACAACCTGAACCAGGACGGCGCGCCCGTGTTGCAGCGCAGCGAGCGCACCGTGGATTACAACTGGGGCCTGGGCTCGCCGGCCTCGGCAGTCAACCCCGACCGCTTCTCGGCGCAATGGACCGCCCCTGTCTTCTTTGAAGCCGGCGTCTACCGCTTTACGCTCACCAGCGACGACGGCGCCCGCGTCTGGCTAACCGACCGCTATATCATCGATAGTTGGCAGGTCCGCGCCGCCGCAACCGACGTGGTCGACGTGGAGTTGCCTCGCGGCGAGCAGCAGATTGCCGTCGACTACTTTGAAGACAGCGGCCTGGCGCGCATCTCCTTCGGCTGGCAGCGCATTGGCGACGCGCCGGGCGAAGACGAAGAAGATGATGGCTCGCTGCTTGAATGTGGGCCGGTCTATATCGTGCGGTCCAACGACTGGCTCTCGAAGATTGCGCGCAACTGCGGCGTCTCGGTGCAGGGTATCCTGGCCCTGAACCCCGAGATTGAAGATCCGCACCGTATATCCGTGGGCCAGCGGCTCAACATGCCCGTGGGCAGCGATGAGCAGGTGGGCCCGCTCGTGATAATCGCCCCCCGCCGCGGCGCACCCGGCTCTAACATCAGCGCCTCCATCTTCGGCTTCGCGCCCAACGCCAATCTGGCCGTTACCCTGCGGCAACCTGGACAGCCGCTCCTGGCCGCTGTCGCCGCCGTGGCCGATGACGAGGGCAACGCTTTCCTGACCATCGCCTTGCCGGCAACCACGCAGCCCGGCGACGTCTGGCAGGTGCTGGCCAGCGACGGCGTGCGCAGCACCGAGTCGGCGACCTTCACCGTCACGGCGCCGGGCGAAGCGAGCGCCACGCCGCGCTACAACCTCAACCTGCGCAGCGGCCCCAGCACCGACTTTGCCGTCCTGGATACCGTGCCCGTCGGCGTCACCCTGCCCGTCCTGGAAATGAGCCCCGACGGCGCCTGGGTGCGCGTGCAATACGACGGCCGCAGCGGCTGGATTGCCGCCTGGCTGGCCAACATCAGCCCCGACCCCGACGAGGCCCCGCGCTCCGACGCCCAGCCGTGATCCTGAGCGCGCCGAAGAGCCAGACCTGACCGGTTTTCGAAAACCTGTCAGGTCTGCAGCCAAACCCTTCGGCTCTGTTCAGGCCACACGCAGCACCTCCCTCACCCTTTACTGCCGCTCCATACTGGCTACAATATAGGCCATACGGGCAGCCACGGCCCTGCGCCGCTGGCTGCCGTAGGCGGCATCGAGACATCCTCAGGCAGCCGGCGCACTGCGTAAGCCGGCCAACAAAGAAAAATCACGCCATTCACGCCAAAAGAATAGCACGAAAGGCACTTTTTCTATACCATTCGGGCTAGCGGTAGCACGACCCCTTGCCGGTTCCCGTGCCGGCCTTAGGGTTGCACTCGAGGAAGAGGTATGCTGGTCACCCGCACCAAGGTTATTACGCCCGGACGCAGAACGGATCTACTGTCCCGCCCGCGGCTGCTTAACTTGCTCCAGCGGTTAATCGATTACAAGCTGGTCGTCATCTCCGCCCCTGCCGGTTATGGCAAAACGTCGCTGCTTGTCGACTTTGCCGACCAGGCCGGCGTGCCCGTCTGTTGGTTCGCGCTCGATAGCCTCGACCAGAACCCGCAGCGCTTCGTGGCGCACCTGGCGGCCGCGCTGCAAGAAAAGTTCCCCCAGTTGCAGGGTGTGGCCCAGGCGGCGCAAAGCTCCGGCGATTTCGACCTGGACCGCGCCATTGCTATCACCACCAATGAAGTTTACGAACACGTTCGCGAACATTTCATCGTAGTGCTCGACGACTACCACCTCGTGGAGCATAGCGCCGATATCAACTATCTCGTCAACCAGCTTGTGTTGCACTTCGACGAGAACGCGCACCTGATCATTTCCTCGCGTACCCTGCCGGCGCTGCCCGATATGTCGCTCTTCGTCGGCCGCAACCTGGTCGGCGGCCTGGACTTCGACACGCTATCTTTCCGCAGCGGCGAGATCCAGTCGCTAATGGAGCAAAACTACAACCTCATCTTGCCCGACGGCGACGCCCGGCGCATCATGGAAGAAACCGAAGGCTGGATTACCGGCCTGCTGCTGTCCGCGCAGACCATGTGGCAGGGCATGATCGAGCAGCTGCAGCACGCGCGCGTTTCCGGCGTGGACCTCTACGACTACCTGGCGCAGCAAGTGCTGGCGCGCCAGCCGGAAGATGTACAGGAATTCCTGCTGCACTCCGCCTACCTCGAGGAGTTCGACGGCCGCTTATGCCGTGATGCGCTGGAGGCGCTGCTGGGCCGGCAGGATTGGCAGCAGATGATCGACTTCATCGCTCGCAGCAACCTCTTTGTGCTGCCCGTAGGCCAGGGTTGGGTGCGCTACCATCATCTGTTTCGCGACTTCCTGCAGGCGCAGCTGGCGCGCACCTTTCCGGCGCGTGTGGAGGAGCTGCGCCGGCGCATCGCCGCCGTCTACACCGAGCGCCGCGAGTGGGAAATGGCGCACCATCTCTACACTCAAATTGGCGACACGCGCGCCACGGCCCGCCTTGTAGAATGCGCCGGCTCCGACCTGGCGCAGCAGGGCCAGCTGGCTACGCTGGCTGAATGGCTGGACGCGCTGCCCGCAGCCCTGCTCACGCCGGCGCTTAAATCGCTGCAAGGCATTGTGGCCACCAGCCGCGGGCAGCAAGAGACCGGAATGGCCCTGCTCGACGAAGCCGTGCGCGAGCTGCAAAAGGGGCAAGATTGGGAGCTGCTGGCGCGCACCCTGATACGGCGCGCCACCGCCCGCCGCTTCTCCGGCCTCTACCTGCAATCCATCGAAGACGCCGACGCGGCCATCGACCTAGTGACGCGCGAGCGCCTGGACCTCTCCGTGGCCGAAGCCTACCGCGCTAGGGGCATCAGCCGCTATCATGTCGGCGAAGTGGAAGAAGCCCTGCACAGCCTGAACCAGGCGCAGCATCTCTATCAGGCGGCCGGCGACGAAGCCAATCTGGTGCTCGTGCAGACGGATACCGGCGTCATCTACGAGGCCATGGGCCGCTACGACCAGGCGCGCACGGCTTATCAGGAGAGCGCCGACTACTTCCGGCGCACCACCGACCACCTGCGCCTATCCACCGCGCTGAACAACCTGGGCGTCGTTTGCCAGATCATGGGCGATTACGAACAGGCCTGGGAATCGCTGGCGGCGGCCCTGGAAGCAGCGCGCCGCAGCGGCCACGAACGCAAAGAAGCGCTTATCCTGGCCAGCGTCGGCGATTTATATGCCGAGCTGGATATCCAGGAAGCGGCGCGCGACGCTTATTACCAGGCGCGCGAAATTGCCGAGCGCGTGCACGACACCTTTCTGATGCACTACCTGACCCTAGCGCAGGTAAACCTGGCCGTCGCCGGCCAGGATTTTGTGCTGGCCGACTATCTGCTGCACACAGCGCGGGAAATGAAAGTGCCCGAGGCGGCCCTGGAGATGGGCCACTACCACCTGGCCGCCGGGCGCGCGGCCCTGGCCCAGAAACGGCTTGATCAGGCCGTGCAATACCTGCGCCGCGCCGCCGCCACGATCGGCGATGACCAGCCGCTCTACGGCGCGCAGACACACTTTGCCCTGGCCCACGCTTACTGGAAACAGGGCCAGAAAGCCGAGGCCTTGGCCAGCATTAAGCAAGCGTTTCGCCTGGCGCCCGATCTGGAGCTGCATGTGCTTGTGATAGCGGCGCGCGACGCGCGCAACCTGCTCGAGGCTGCCGCCGAAGATCCTGAGCTGCGCTACCGCGCCGATCATCTGCTGCAAAAAACCGGCCGCTTCCAGCGCCAGCTTCCCGCCCTGCGCCGCTTCCTGCGCCAGCGCTCGCTGCCTTCCATCAGCTTTGCCCCGCCAGAGCTGGTGGTGCGCGCCCTGGGCGCCGAAGATGTGCGCGTGGATGGGCGCCAGATCGCCATCGGCGATTGGCAGACGCGCACGGCGCGCGACCTGTTCTTCCTGCTGCTGGCGCGACCCGACGGCCTGACCAAGGAAGGCATCGGCCTCGAAATCTGGCCCGACGCCGACTCCGCACAGCTTAAGATGCGCTTTAAGAACGCCATCTACCGCGTGCGGCGCGCCCTGGGCCAGGATGTGATCCAGTTCGGCGATGACCACCTGTACGTATTTAACTGGGCCATGGATTATAAATACGACGTGCAGGCCTTCGAAACGACCCTGGACCAGGCCTCGGTCGAAACGCGCCCCGAACAACGCATGGCCCTTTACCAGGATGCCCTAACCCAATATGGAGGTGATTACCTGCCTGATGTAGATCAGGAATGGGTTATTCCTATCCGCGAACACCTGCACCAGCTCTACGTGAACACCATGCTTAACCTCTCCCTCCATCATCTGGAGCATCAGGAGTTTCGCAACGCATTGCAGTGGACACAGCAGCTATTGGATCAAGACCCATGCCACGAGGAAGCACACCGCGTGGCTATGCGCGCCTATGCCGGGCTGGGAAACCGATCGGGCGTGGCGCGCCAGTTTCAAATCTGTCGCGACGCTTTATGGGAGCAAGTGAGGGTGCCACCGTCGCCGCAAACGCTCACGCTCTACGAACGACTCATTCAATAGCATAGGCTCCATCTTCCTAACGCCCGGTCCCCACACCGGGCCCCTCGTGAAAGCATCGTGAATTCTGCGCGATGCTAGCTTTTGAGCCTCTTTGAGCCTCTTTTGTAGCCACCTTTGCTTCCCCATGAAGCCCACAATAGCGCTACAGATTCAATTTTATCGGATTAACCGTACAGAGGATGGAGGTAGTCATGAAGGAAATGTTCAACCAAATCGTTACTCGCGTTACCCCCCGTATCAGCAAAGAGCAGCTTCAAGTATTGATCATTGTCATCATTCTACTGTTGCTCGTCGTTGGCAGCGGCGCGCCGTCGGGTTTCCACGGCTGGGGCGGGACCTGATTCCATGCAGCTACTGGTTCTCATCGTCTGCGTTGCCGCACTCTTGATTGTGGGCCATTCCTGGCTCACCGGACGGGAGCTGCGTAGGGTGGAGTTTCGGCTGCTGGGCCTGGTCCCTGCAGCCGCCATTCCCCAGCTACTGGCCTTCTACATCCCGGCAACACGAATCTGGGTGCCAGACCTTCTGGCGCCTGTGATTCTGGTCTGGTCCCAGTTGGTGCTGATGGGCTTCGTGCTGCTGAACAGCAGGCGACCCGGAATGCCCATTTTGGGCCTGGGCCTGGCGATGAACCTTGTGGTCATTCTGGCCAACGGCGGGATGATGCCATTGTCCCCACAAACGGCAAGCCGCGTTTCGTCCATCGACGTATGGGCCGCCGGCGCCCGCTTTGGCCCGGGAAAGAGTATGGTGCTGCCCACTCAGACCACAGCTTTTGGGAGCCTTTCGGACCGCATCATGCTCCCTGACTGGTTCCCTTACCAGGCCGCCTATAGCCTCGGCGACATCTTCATTCTCGCCGGAGCCCTCGTGCTCCTCTGGGCTATCACGCACGGCAAGGCCGCGCACGGCGGGAAGCAGGAACAGACTCAGCAGAACCAGGGGCCGGACTGCGTGGCGTTATCAGACGCCATTCTTCATCCGGTCCCTGAATACGTTTCACGACAAGTTGGAGGTTAAGAAAGATGAACAGTGTCATGGCAGCCGCTCCAGGTCCGGCCAGCTTATTTACCCTCAACAACAAGCGCGCCGACCGCGCCTCGCACGCCGACAACAGCCCGAATCGTGAAGTTAGCAAGCTGTTGACCGCCGCCGTGGTTAGCAAAGCTTTCTGCCAATTGCTGCTTACAAACCCCGCACAAGCGCTCGAAGACGGCTATAACGGCATGCGCTTCGCGCTCACCAATCAGGAGAAGGAACTCCTACTTTCGATCCAGGCGCAGTCGCTCTCCGAACTAGCCAGCCAGATCAACAACCGTAACGGCGTCGGACAGCCCGCACCCCTGGTACCAGCATTGATGCAGGTGTGAGGCCTATGGGAAAAGTTCTGGTCATTGACAATGACCATTTTATGCTAGAGGTGATAGAAGCTGTCCTCGAGCTAGCCGGCCGGCGCACCATCAGCGGTGACGAAGGCGTCGAGCACTTTCGCGAACAAAAAGAAGACATCGATCTCGTCATCCTCGACATGCGGCTTTCGTCTGAGATGGAAGGCGCCGATGCCCTGCGCGCGCTGCGCGCCATCGACCCTTCCGTCAAGGTAATCATCGCCTCAGCATACAGCCAGCGTGAAGTTGAAGATTACCTGGTTGACGAACGGTGGGACGCCATCCTGCGTAAACCGTATAACATGGAGCAGCTTCTCGTGACCATCGACGAAGTTGTCGTCTCCAGACCGGAGGCCGCCCCCCCTTGAAGAGCAGGGAATAACGGGCCCGCCCCTGGCGGCGGGTATGATCACAATAACCTGCGCTGGGCAGGAAACCGGCCCGCCGGTCCCCCGCTGTCCGGCTAACGCGCCTCACCCCCCTTTACCCATCACCCAAAAAAAAAGCCCGGCGCACCTTCGCTACCGGGCTTCTCATCTCCCCACCAACTACCAACAACTAACCACTAACAACTAACCACTAACAACCAACCACTAACAACCAACCACCCAGCGCCTTACCGGCGCACCCACTGCATAGCGTCGAAGGCGATCAGGCGCGACAGGTAATCCTCATGCGTCACGTCAGAGAGCGACACGTAGTCGTTGCCGTTACCCTGGAAGGTGTAGGTTCCCAGCGACACCCAGCGGTCGCCATTGGCCGACTGGTCGATGATCTTCAACGTATAGCCGTCGCGGTGCGCCACCCAGTAGCGCGCGGCCGCTGTAGTAGTGTACCGTTCGGGGATGAACACGAACACCTCATACCGTCCGGCGCTCAGCTCTGGGTACCAGCGCGCCCAGTTGTAATTGCTGCGCGTGCGGTCGTTGTTGCGCGTCCAGGTGAGCCGGCCGTTGTGCCCTTCGGCCTCGGTGCGCCAGCCCGTGGTCGAGCCGCCCTTCACAAAGCCGGGGTCCTTGTCGTCGACGATGATGCCGCCGCCTGGCGGAGGCGCGCCGCTGCCGCTGTCGCCGCTGCCCAGGCGCGTCCACGTCAGCCGGGCCACGGCGTGGTCGCGGCCGTCGAAGTACTCCATCTTCACGGGCACTGCGCCATTGAGGTAGATGGTCTCGCTGTAGCTGGTGGTCGCCTGGTCTTGCCACTTGTCGATCAGCAGGTGGTTATTCACCCACAGGCGCACGCCGTCGTCGGTGCTGCTGGTGAAGCGATAGAGGCCGGCCGCAAAGTTCAGCGTGCGTGTCCAGCGCACCGAGAAGTTGTCGGCGACCACGCCGCTGGCCGGCGCGTTGAGGCCCCAGTTAAAATCGACGTTGGCGTCGTCGCGCACCATCACCGGGCTGCCGCTGAGGTTGGGGTTGTTAAAGTATTCGCCGCGCCAGTTGTTAACCGGCGCTGCGGCCTTTTCCCAGGTGAACGAGATTTCGGCCAGGCCGCTGCGCTCATAATACTCCACGCGCAGCAGGTGGTGTCCGGCGCTCACCGTCTTCTCCGCGCTGAACACCTGCACCGGGTGTTCGCTCCAGCCGTCGATGATCAGCTGGTCGTTCAGGTACACCCGAACGCCGTCGTCGCTGCGCGCCGTGAAGCGGTAGGTAGCGGCTTCCAACGCCAGGTAGCGGGTCCAGCGCGCCGAGAAGTTGTCGGCGCCGATGGTGGCGTTGGGCGAGCCGGAGCCCCAGTTGAAGTTAATCGCGGCGTCGGCGCCTGTCACCAGCGGCTGGCCGGCCAGCGAACCATTATTCCAATACTCGGCCGTCCAGAAGGGGTCGTTGTGCTGCGGCCTGGGGCCTTCCTGGGCCAACGCCATTCCGGGGACAGCCAAAATCAATATCAACAACAAGAGAAGTAATCGAGCTTTAGATGCAACTGCCTGTAACATGATGGTCCTCCGTTCTACGCCAAAAGCTACAAACGCAAATGTGCGTTCAGCTATTAGACGCCAGGCCCGCGGCAAAAGTTCCCACGCCCCCAAAAAACGGCCAACCCCCACGCCCAATAGCAACGCGCCCGGCGCCTTAGTGGACGCCGGGCGCACCTACAGGTTCGTAGTAGGACGATTTATCGTCCTGGCGCAGCTCCCTGCCCCACTACAAACCACCAACTACCAACTACCAACTACCAACTATCAACTAACAACCCCCTACGGCGCCGTCGTATTATAAAACCAGTTATAGGCGAAATACCCCTGCGGGCTTTCCAGGCGGATGGCGATGGTCACCCGCCCGCGCAGGTTTTCGGGAATGGTGAACGTGGCGTCGAACGTTCCGCCGGCGCCGGAGTTGTGCGTGCCGGCCACCGTGCCGTCGACGCCGCGCGTGCCCAGAGCCCCCATGCGCACCGTAAACTCCTGGTTGGCCGGGAAGTTGTTCGTGCGAATGGTGACGCTGGCGTCGCGCTGCACGGAGACGATGCTAAAGGTGGGAATGTTGGCCCGCGGCGTGCCCGTGGGCGCCGGTGTGGCGCTGGGCGCGGGCGGCGCCAGCGTTGCCGTAGCTGCCGGCGTTGCCGCCGCCGTCGTCGGCGTGGGCGCCGTCGCCGTCATGTTATAGAACCAGCCGTAAGAATAATAGCCGCCTGGCGCTTCCAGGCGGATGGCGATCAGCCGCGAGCCGCGCAGGGCGGCGGGGATGTTATAGGTCACGTCGAAGCTGCCGCCGGCGCCAGAGGCCGTGGTGCCTACCACCGTGCCGTTTTCGCCGCGCGTGCCCATGGCCCCCATCCGCGCCGTGAAGGTGCGATTGGCCGGGAAGTTGTGCGTGCGCACCGTCACCGTCTGGTCCGCCTGCACCGCCAGAATCGAGAGCGTGGGGACCGTGTTCGCTTCGGCCGTCTGCGCCGCGGCCAGCAGGCCGGCCAACGCCATAAGTAATACCAGTACCAGCGCTGCGGCCATCGCGCCGCGCCGCCTTGTGCTGCCGCCAAACCTTGTTAACCTAGCCATCAGTGATCCTCCTTCACTAAGGTCAACTGCGGGCGCGCCCGCGCCCATGTCAATAGATAGTATAAAGGATAATCGTGCGGCCCGATACAAGCGCCTGCTCAAAGACCTGACAGGTCTGCAAAACCTGTCAGGTCTCGTCTCCGCCGTTACTCGGCGATTGAGAACAGGGTCGGCGCCCCGGCGGCGTCGTTGGCTACAAACCATATCTGGCCGTCCTCACTTTGCGCGGCGGCGAGGATGGCCCACTGGCCTGTGATTTGCGGCGACGCCGTTGCTATGCGGTATAGCCCACTGCCGTCCGTGGCCCACAGGTTGCCGGCATCATCAAAAAACAGGCCGGTCGAGCCAAACGTGGCAAAGTTCCAGCCGGGCACGGCCCTCCAGGCGCCGTCCACAACCTGGAATAGTGTGGAGATATTGCCACAACCGGCGCCGCCGCACACGATGGCCAGCGCCCAGGCATTGCCCTGCGCATCAATCTGCAGAGGGCTGAGGTTGGCATACACGCCGAATTCTGGCGGCGGCGGCGTTGAGCTGGCCCACGCACCCGCGGCGCCTGCCCTGTGCCACAGGCTGTCCTCGACGTTGAGCCACAGCGAACCGTCGTCTGCGCCGCGGATGGCGCCGGTGCAGCCACTTTCTGGCAGGCCCGCTTCCATTCGCCACACGCCGTCCTGATACACGCGCACGCCCTGGCCGCCGACGGGGCCGGGCGGCATCACATGGCACACGCCCAGCCACAGCTCCCCGTTGGCCGCAGGGAACAGCGAGAAGCCGAACCAGGTGGAACCATCCACGATGTCCTCCAGGCCCAAATCGGCCGGGGAAAAGATCTGCCACTGCTCGCCGTCAAACAATCGCAGGTCGGCGTTCGTGGGCAGCCAGAAACGGCCCTGCGCATCAATTTGCCCCGGATAAAGCACTGCCGGGCTGTTCTGCAATGGCTGCCAACCCTCTTGTGGGCCAACAGCGGACCAGGCGCTGCCATCCCAGGCCATGATCTCGCCCTCTAGAGTGGCGGCCCACAGCAGGCCATTGCTTGTGTCTTCGCCCAGAAAGCGGCCGGGAAAGGAATCTAACTGCTGCACGACGCCGCCTTCTTGCCACTGCGCGGCCGTCTCGTTGGTCACAAGCCATAGGCTGTTATGGCTGCCAGCGACCAGGGAGCGGATGGATCCGCTGACGATTTCGGCTAGCGGTTGATGAGCGTAGGCGGCGATGCCTCCTTCTTCTACCCGCTCAATTTGCGGCGGCGGGCTGGGAGAAGGAGCCACGGTCGCCGCCGGCACGGCCGTAGGCGGCGGTGTGGCCGATGGCGCGGGCGTCATCGTAGGCCGTTCCGCCTCTTCCATGGCGGCTGCCGTTGGCGAAGCGTTATCGGCAACTGTCTCGGCGGCTTCTTGTGCGCCCCGGCAGGCAAGCAGCAGCATAATAAGGGCCATCATGACTGGTAGGCGCCTGGCGATAGGGCTGAGCATTGTGTTTTCTCCTCGCTTTTACCAACGTTCGTCTAGCCAATCGAGCATCCGCCCGCCCACCAGGCCCCCCGCCAGCAGCGCCAGCCAACCGCCCAGCGCGCCGCTATAGGCCAGCACGCCGTACAGGTTGCGCCCCTCATTGGCCCCCAGCACCGTGGCTCCCCGCCAGATGGCAATGGCCTCTTCCACCATTCCTGTGGCGCCCACCAGGCCCACAAATAAGAACAGGTTCACCGCCGCCAGCATAAAGGGATTGCCAAAGGCGCGGTTCCAGGCCGGCTTGTGGCGCTCGCGGCGCGCCAACAGAACCAGCGCCGCGGGCAGCAGCACAATCAGGGCCACAAGCAGGCCAAACAACAGGCCGAAGCGCGTGGTCCACCAGGCGTCTACCAGCGCCCGCGAGGCGAAAGCCGCGGCCGCCGCCAGCGCCGCCAGTGCGGCCACAGCAAGCGCCAGCACCAGCCACTTTTCGCCGCTCTCCAGCCGGCGGGCCAAGGGCTTCTGTCCGGCCGTCCGCGCGATGAGCGACAGCAGGGCCTGGTACACGGCGGCGAAGCGCTCGTTGTCCGCCACCGCGCCGGCCCACAGGGCCACGGTGTGGCTGCGGCGCTGCGCGTTGGTTAGCGTAATCTCTGGCCGCGCCTCGTCGGGAATGCCCATGCGCTGCTCGCTTTCGATGGCCAGCAAATCATGCGCCACGCACAGCGCGCACAGCGCCTTCTTCTCCTGCCAGCCCAGGCGCAGCTTGTAGCGCGTTTCCTCGCCGCCCGGCGCATAGCAGGTGACGAACGATTGCTGCGCCGTAAAAGAGGGCAGCACCACGCGCACGCCGCCGTGCAGCGCCTGCACATCGTGCAGCTCAATCTGCACCCTATGCCAGGTATATTCAGGCCCCAGGAAGGTGGCTGTTTTGTTATGGGTCATGTTGTTATAGGCACTCGGCACAAGATGCGGCCATTATAACACGGCCGCCTCGGCCTGCGCAGCCTATCACCGGGCTGCCACCAATTTTACCCTCTCGTTTCCCAACTTAGCCTTCTACACCGCCTGTAAGGTCGGCTGCTGAGCTGCTGGCTCTTGCATAGTACCATGGTCCTGTTAGCCCTTACGTGCGCTGAAATTGCACCAAAAAAGCACGCAGATGCCACCTTTGCGCCCCGCAATCATCCTTGTTTGCCCTACACGGCCTCTTTTACAATGGGGGCAACACGAAACAAGGCGCTCGCCGCGCCTTTCGTGAGCCATCAACACCATGACGAATAGTCGTGCGGCGCATTCCCTACATCAAGGCGGTTGCGCCCTTTAACATATGTGGATTCTGGCCGCGCCGACCGCCGAAGGCGCGACCTGAAAACCTCCTCCGTTCCGCTTCATCTTGGAAATTGCCTCACAGGACGAAGCCACATACCCCCCGGTGGTCAGAGACAACTACCGGGGGGTGTGTGTTTGGCGCCGTCAAGGGAGACGTTACATGTTTTTGCAACCTGTCAGGTCTCTCTTGACGAAATAGAATATCTGTTCTATCATTCAACCATTGGAGCCAGACGTCGCAAGCTGCTACGCGTGCGGCCTCTGGCTTTTCTTATCCAGTCCGCAATCCGGTCAACGTCCAGTCTGGTTAGACTAAAGGAGTATGCTTATGAGTGGCGCACGAGTTCTTGTGGGAACGGCGAAGGGCGGCTTTATCCTCACCGCCGATGGCAAACGGCAAAACTGGGAGATCAGCGGCCCCCATTTTGGAGGCTGGGAGATCTACCATATGAAAGGCTCGCCCGCGGACCCCAACCGTATCTACGCTTCACAGGCCAGCGACTGGTTCGGCCAGATCGTGCACCGCTCCGACGACGGCGGCAAGAGCTGGACCACAGTGGGCAACGAGTTCCGCTATGAGGGCGAGACGGGCACGCACCAGTGGTATGACGGCACGGCCCATCCTTGGGAGTTTAAGCGCGTGTGGCATTTTGAGCCTTCGCTGGACGACCCCGACACGGTCTATGCCGGCGTCGAAGATGCGGCCATCTTCCGCAGCAGCGACGGCGGGCTCACCTGGCACGAGCTATCTGGCCTGCGCCAGCACGCCACCGGCCCGCAGTGGCAGCCGGGCGCCGGCGGCATGTGCCTACACACCATCCTGCTCGATCCCAGCAACCCTCAGCGCATCTACATCGCCATCTCCGCCGCTGGCGCCTTCCGCACCGACGACGGCGGCGCCAGCTGGAAGCCCATCAACCGCGGCCTGCGCTCGGAGTACATTCCCGACCCCGACGCCGAAGTGGGCCATTGTGTGCATCGCATTGCCCTGCACCCCGACCGCCCGCAAACGCTGTATATGCAAAAGCATTGGGACGTGCTGCGCACCGATAACGCCGGCGACGAATGGCACGAAATCAGCGGCAATCTGCCCTCCGACTTTGGCTTTGTGGTGGACGTGCACGCCCACGAGCCGGAGACGGTGTACGTGATTCCCATTAAGAGTGATTCCGAGCATTACCCGCCGGATGGCAAGCTGCGCGTGTACCGCTCGCGCAGCGGCGGCCACGAGTGGCAGGCGCTGACCAAAGGTTTGCCGCAGCAAAATGTGTACCACAACGTGCTGCGCGACGCGATGGCCATCGACCACCTGGACCCCTGCGGCATCTACTTTGGCACCACGGGCGGACAGGTTTATGCTTCCAGCGACGACGGCGATAGCTGGACGGCCATCGCCAACGACCTGCCGCGCATCTACTCGGTCGAGGTCCAGACCCTGCCATGATCCGCGTGCGGCTGCCCTACCATTTGCGCAACCTTGCCGGCGTGGGCGCCGAGGTGCAGCTAGACGTGCCCCCGCCGGTGACCCAGCGCGCCGTGCTCGACGCCCTGGAGGCGCGCTACCCAACCCTGCGCGGCGCCGTTCGCGACTATAGCACACAGCGGCGGCGCGCCTTTCTACGCTTTTTCGCCTGCAACCAGGATCTGTCGCACGATGCGCCCGATGACCTTCTGCCGCAGGCCGTGGCCGATGGCGCCGAGCCTTTCATCATTCTCGGCGCCATCGCCGGAGGATAAACTCATGACCCAACCAACCCCGCACCCCATGGTACAGGCCATGCGCGTGCTGCTCGAAGAAACGTTCGACAACGTGCGCGGCATTTTTCTGGATAAAAACACCTCGTTCTTCGAGACCCTGGAAACGATCAGCGCCGAAGAAGCCTCGATTCCCGTCGGCGGCCAATGCGCCACGCTCGCCGCGCAGGTCAAACACACCGCCTTCTACCTGGACCTGACAGTCAATTCGGTGCGCGACCCCAACTATCCCCCCGCCGATTGGGGCCACATCTGGCGCACGGTCGGCGCCGTAGACGAAGAAGAGTGGCAAGCAATCAAGAGCGAGCTGCGCCAGGCCTACAACCATATCCTCGAGCTGATCGAAGCCACGCCCGCCTGGGACGACCCGCGGGTGATTGGCGGCGCCATCGGCGTGGTGGCGCACACGGCCTATCACCTTGGCGAAGTGCGCCAGGCCCTGTGTATAATACGTTCCTGAGCGAAGCCTGACGGCGCTGGCCGGCCAATGCCCGGCCAACGCCCGGCAAAAGGAGAGTGCCATGACCAACGGTTCACAACGCAGCGACTACCTGGCCCGCCCCACGTCCGGCGACGGCCCCCCGGTGCTGGTGCTGCATGCCTGGTGGGGCCTGAACCAGACCATTAAGGACGTCTGCGACCGCCTGGCCGCCGAAGGATTTGTGGCCTACGCTGCGGACCTCTACGATGGCCACGTCACAGACCAGATCCCTGTGGCCGACGAGCTGAGCGGGGTCATATTCGAAGAGCTCGACGCCGCCCGCCTCAAGCTCGACCGCGCCGTCGCGGCTTTTCAGGAGGCTATAGATGAGGACGGCGTGCCGCGGCCGATGGCTGCGGTGGGCTTCTCTCTGGGCGCCTTTTTTGCCCTGGACCTCTCCATCCGCCGGCCACAGCTCGTGCAGGCCGTGGTGGCCTTCTATGGCACACACCCCGGCGACTTCGACGGCGCCACAGCAGCCTACCTGGGCCACTACGCCGAGATCGACGACTTCGAGCCGCCCTCCGAAGTCGAAGCGCTCGAAGCCTCCCTGCGCCGCGCCGGCCGCCCCGCAACCGTGCACGTGTACCCCGGCGCCGGCCACTGGTTCTTCGAGCCCGACCGCGCCGCGGCCTACGACGCCGCAGCCGCGGCCCTCGCCTGGCAGCGCACGGTGGACTTTCTGAGGGATTGGGCTGCAAGGTGATCATAGACCTGGCGCTGACGGCCTTGCACATCTTTTCCCTGTTCCTTGCGCTGCCCGCCGTGTGGCGGCGGGCCCGCACCTTGTTAGGCGCGCTGGACAAAGAGGCGCTGCAGCGCGCGGTTCGCGCCGATACCATCTGGGGCCTGGCCGTGGGCCTCTGGCTGCTCACCGGCGTGGCGCGCATCATTCGCTCTGATGCGGGCTTTGCCGGGGCCATGAACGACGGCCTCTTCCTGATTAAAATGGGCCTCTTTGGCCTGCTGTTGGCGCTCGAAATCCTGCCCATGTTCCTGTTTATGCGCTGGCGCGCCTTCCTCAGCCGCGGCGCGCTGCCCGACCTGAGAGCCGCCCCCGCCATCGCGCGCATCAGCCAGGCGCAGCTTGTGCTGCTCATCCTGACTACCGCCGTGGCCGTCATCCACGCCTTCGACGTGCCCATCTAAGCGCCGCAAGCATCTTGCCCGCCCCTGGCTTGCGACCAGGATAGCCGCACTCGAGCGCAGGGGTCGAAAATTGGTGGGTGGGGGGTATTGTGTGGCCCCTGTTCTTCCATTATTATGCATGGTGCATTATCCAGTCTCGTGTCAGGAGGAAAAAAGGGCATGTATCTCCAGGCGGTAAAGAACGCGTCGGTCTGGCGATCCCTGAAGATTTTGTTTATGGGGTCGCTGCTTATCTTTTTGATCAGCATTTTTCTGGGTTTTGACAATGCGGTGAGCAGCGGGGCTATTCCCCGCTGGCAGCTGCTCACGCACCTGCACGGCGGCAGCGTGGGCTGGATTACGTTGTCGGCGATTGGCATTGCCATCTGGCTGGTGACGGGCCGGCGCGATGTGGATTCGGCCTATGAACGGCGGGTGCGGTTGCTGACGTGGGCGGGGGTGATCCTCTTCGCCTGTTATGTGCCTTCGTTTGCCGTGCTCTTTTCGAATCCCAGCGGGCCGTTTGCGGCGCTGCTGCCCATTTTCGGGACGGGCACGGTGTTGACGCTGTGGGCGGCGACGATTTTCATCATCGGGCAGCTGAGGCGGCAGCCGGTGCTCAGCACCATCCACCTGCTGATTACGGGGGCTCTGCTGACGGCATCGATTGGGGCCACGGTGGGCATGCTGCTGGGGCTGGAGAATGTGATCGGCCGCTTTTTGCCGCTGCCGCAGGGCGACCGCGTGGGGGCGCACGCGGCGATGATGGACACCTACCTGTTCCTGGTGGCGGCCACGGTGGTGGAGTGGGCCACGCGCAAGCAAGAGGCGCGCTGGACGTGGCCGGGGCTGCTGCAGGGGTTGTTCTGGACGGTGGGGGCCATTCTGGTGCCCCTGGGCTTTTTCCTGAACATTGTGCAGCAGGTACTGCCGGTTTTCATGCTGCTGCTGCTGCTGGGCATGGTGATCTTCCTGGCGCGCTTTGGCTGGCGGGCGCTGGCGCGCTTTAGCGGCGGCCCGGGCGTGACGGGCTGGGCCTTTATGGGCACGCTGTGGCTGATCGTGTATATGGGGCTGTTCCTATACATGGCGAGCCAGTTTGCCGCCGGCGCAACGTTTGCCGACCTGCCGCGCTGGATGCCGGCCGTGTTTAGCCACGCGGGCTTTGTGGGCATGATGACCAACCTGCTGCTGGCGGTGGTGGCTTCGCGCGCACAAGAGCGAGCGGACGTGTGGCCGTGGGCCGAGCCGGCGGCGCTGTGGGTGATTAACGGCGGCCTGCTGCTGTTTGCGGCCCTGAAAATCGCGGCGGATATCCGCCTGGGGGCCATTGTGATGGGCCTGGGCGTGCTGCTGGGCGTGGCCACCATGCTGCGCCGGCTGCAAGCGGCGCGTGAAACGAGCGTGGCGCTGTCCAACCCCTAAGGATGGGACACAGATTTTCACAGATTAACACAGCTAAAGATTAAAAATCTGTGTCATCTGTGTTTATCTGTGTCCTATTTTTTGGGGGCGCTATACTAGGGGCATGATTTTTGGCTGGATGCGGCCGGGACGGCTGCGGTTGCTTGTGAGTGCGGCGGGCGGGGTCTTGCTGCTGGCGCTGGTGCTGCTGGGCTTGCTGCTGACGCCACAGGCATCGTTGGCGCAGGCAGACCCAACGGCCACGCCGGCGCCGCCGGGTGAGGGGGAGGAGATTGAAGCGCCGGAGCGCGTGGACGTGGTGCCGCAGGCGCGCGATGAACAGATTAGCCGGCGGCTGCAAAATATTCTGGAGGCCACGGGCTGGTTTACGGCGCCAGAGGTGCGCGTGGAGCAGGGCGTGGTATTCCTCACGGGGCGCACAGATCGGCAAGAGTTTAAGGAATGGGCCGGCAGCCTGGCGCAGCGCACGCAAGATGTGGTGGCGGTGGTGAACCAGCTCCAGGTGACCGAGCCGTCGGTGTGGGACTTTTCGCCGGCGATTGCCGGGTTGCAGGAGCAGCTGCGGCGCATCGTGCGCTCGCTGCCGCTGCTGCTGGTGAGCTTTGTGATCCTGCTGTTCGCCGCCTTTTTTGCCTATGTGGCGGGCATCCTGGCGCGTAAGTCGCTGCAGCGGCGCGAGCTGAACCGGCTGCTGGTGAGTGTCATCGGCCGCGCCGTGGGCTTGCTGGTGTTCCTGGTGGGTATTTATGTGGTGTTCCAGGTGGCCGGGTTGGCCACGGTGGCGCTCACCGTGCTGGGCGGTACGGGCTTGCTGGGCCTGATTCTGGGCATCGCCTTCCAGGATATCACCGAAAACTTCCTGGCCAGCATTTTGCTCAGCGTGCAAAACCCGTTCCATTCGGGCGACCTGGTGCGCATCGACGACGTGACCGGCTTTGTGCAGATGATGACCCTGCGTACCACGGTGCTGATGACGCAGGACGGCAACCACGTGCAGATCCCCAACTCCACGGTGTTTAAGAGCAAGATTTACAACTTCACCAGCAACCCCAACCGCCGCGTGGAGTTCATGATCGGCATCGGCTACGACGACGTGGTGAGCGAGGCGCAGGAGATTGCGCTACAGGTGATGCGCGAGCATCCGGCGGTGCTGCCGGAGCCGGAGCCGCTGGTGCTGGTGGATAGCCTGGGCCCCTCAACGGTGAATTTAAAGGTTTATTTCTGGGTGGACGGCTCGGCTTATGGCGTAGAGCCGGTGAAGTCGTCGATTATTCGCCTGGTGAAGCTGGCCTACCAGAACGGGAATATCTCCATACCCGGCGAAACGCGGCAGTTGCTGTTCCCAGAGGTGATCTCGATCCGGCAGCGCGAGGATGGGCAGGCGACGGGCCAGCAGCGCGCGGCGGCGGCGCACGCAGAGGAGCCGCCGCGGGTGTCGACGGACGCCGAAGCGGGCCTGCGCCGCGATGCGGATGAGATTGAGCAGCAGGCGCGCGATTCGCGGCCGCCGGAAGAGGGCACGAACCTGTTGGAGACGTCGGACGAGAAGTAGGCGCGCGGCGGGGCGAGGCACGGGGAGCGGCGCAAAGATGGGCAATCGCGGGGGCGGTTGGTAGGGAAAGACCCCATAACGTTGGCAGCGATGTGGCGCATAGAATTGACAAATCTTGGAGATTTGTCAATTCTCGACGCACGTCAATTATCGACGCTGGAGGATAAGGTAATGGTTGATGTAAGAAGACGGCCGCAGGTCTGGGCGTGGTGGTTTATGCTGTTGGCAGCGGCGGCGGTGCTGCTGGTGGGGTGTGATATGGGCGAGGAGGGAGAGCTGGACGTGAGCGTGCCGCCGACGCAAGAGGTGAGCAGCGATGAGTTTGGGCCGCAGGGCGAAGACCTGTTGGGCGCGGGCGAGGATGACCCGCTGGGCGGCGAGCCGGGCGACGGGGCGGTGCAGACGCCGGCGCTGCAGCCGACTTTGCCGGCAGACGTGGTGGGCACCTCGGATGGCAGCGATGTGAGCACGGATGACGGCGCGATGGCAACGGATGAGGCCAGCGCGATGGCCACGGGCGAGGCCGGCGCGCCGACGGGCGAGGCGGACGGCACGCCGCAGGCCACGGGCGAGGCCGGCGCGCAAGATGGCGCGTCTGACTCAGGCGAGGCGGTGGCTGTGCCCCTGGACCAGCCGATGGTGGCGCTGGCCAGCAGGCTGCTGCAAATGGACGTTTATAACGAAGATGGCGACCAGATTGCGGAGGTAGAGGAGCTGCTGCTGGACCAGGGCGGCACGCTGCGCTATGTGATATTGGAGCTGAGCGGCGGCGGCGATGACGACGAGTTTGCCGTGCTGTGGGAAGCGATCCGCGTGCAGACCGGCGAGCGGCCGACCACGGAGCCGGAGACGGAACGAAGTGGAGACCGCTTCCACCTGGTTTACCAGGGCGACGGGCCGCTGCAGCAGCAGATGGCCGTGGACCTGGACGATTTTGACGACGACGTGATCGTGAACCAGGACGGCGACAATGATGACGCGCCCGACGAGTTTACGAGCCTGATTTTGCTGGACAAGCTGGACGACATCGACGTGAACGATGCCAGCGGCGAAGATATGGGCGAGATTGAAGACGTGCTGGTGGCGCTGCACGAGGGCCGCGTGGTGTATCTGATTGTGGACTTTGGCGGCTTTCTGGGCATCGGCCGACGCCACGTGCCGGTTCCGTTCACGGGGCTGGTGTGGGACACGGCGGCCGGCGATGACGACGACCTGCTTATGCTGCAAGCGACGGCCGAGGATCTGGAGAACGCGCCGGAGTTTAACGCCGGGGACTGGACGCCGAATGTGGGCGATGATTGGGACGCGGAATGGCGCGCGTTTTGGGAAGGGTAGTTGGCAGTTGGTAGTTGGTGGTTGTGGGGCGGGGGGCGGCGTTTTTGCAATCGGGGCGAGCTTGGTACAATGTCGCGTTAGATGAACGCGAATGGACGCCGGCAAGAAGGCTTGTCGCCGGCATGAGCAAGCAACGGCCATCCCGCCCACGAAAAAAGGTGCAGCTTCCGCGCTATGAATATGTGCGCAGCAATCAGGCCTGGCAGCGCTGTTTACAGCGGCTGCAGGCGCAGCCACGCATCGCCCTGGACCTGGAAGCCAACAGCATGTACGCCTACCGCGAGCAGATCTGCCTGATCCAGATCTCGATTGCCGACCAGGATTACATCGTGGACCCGCTGGGCGACTTCGACCTGGCGCCCCTGGGCCTGCTGGTAGAGGACCCAGCGCTGGAGAAGGTGTTCCACGCCGCCGAATATGACCTGATGCTGATGAAGCGGGAGTTTGGCTGGCAGCTGAACAACCTGTTCGACACGCAGTGGGCGGCGCGCATTCTGGGCGTGGAGAAGGTGGGCCTGGCCAATGTGCTGCAGGATGTCTATGGCGTGGCGCTGGACAAACGGTACCAACGCGCCAACTGGTGCCGCCGGCCGCTGTCCGCGCCGCAGCTGGCATACGCCCAGGCAGACACGCATTATCTGCTGCCGCTGCGCGACCATTTTGCGGCGCAGCTGCAGCAGGCAGGGCGTTGGCAAGAGGCGCAGGAGATCTTTGCCGAGCAGCAGAGCGTGCACCTGCCGGATCTGTCATTTGACCCCGATAGCTTCTGGCAGATTACAGGCGCCACGCGCCTGCCGCCGCAGGGCCAGGCCGTACTGAAAGCGTTGCACGTGTACCGCGACGCCGCGGCGCGCGAGCGCAACCAGCCGGCGTTTAAGATCTTTCAAGACCGCACCCTTCTGGAGCTGGCGCAGGTGCTGCCGCAAGATGAGCTGGACCTGGCGCAAGTGCACGGCATGTCGTCGGGCCAGGTGCGGCGCTACGGGCGCGACCTGCTGCGGCTGATTGCCGAGCAGCGCAATGGCCCCGCGCCGCGCCGGCCCCGCCGCGTAAAACGCCCGCCGGAAGCAGTAACCAACCGCTATGAGCGGCTGCACAACTGGCGCAAAGAGCTGGGCATAAAGCGCGGCGTGGAGTCGGACGTGATTATGAGCCGCGAAGCGATGTGGCAACTGGCGCGGGTCAACCCCCACTCGCGCGAAGAGCTGCACCAGGTAACCGCCCTGGGCCCGTGGCGCCTGGAGACGTATGGCGACGAGATTTTGGCCCTCTTAAATGGCAAAAGCCGCTGACGGGCCGCGGCCCGGCGCGCGCACACCGCCCGAGGAGTAATATGGAACTTCAGTTTTTTGGCGCCGTTCGAACCGTAACGGGTTCGCAGCATATGGTTGCGGTGAACGGCAAGCGCATCTTGTTGGATTGTGGCCTATACCAGGGCCCGCGCGCCGAAAGCATACAGCGCAATAAGAACCTGCCCTACGACGCCGCCAGCGTGGACCTGATGGTGCTGTCGCACGCGCACATCGACCACAGCGGCAATATCCCCAACCTGGTGAAGAGCGGCTTTCAGGGCGACATCGTCTGTACCTTCGCCACGCGCGACCTTTGCGCCATTATGCTGCGCGACAGCGCCAAGATTCAGGAACAAGACGCGGAATATCTGAACCGCAAGCGCCAGGGGCAGGGGCCGCCCGTGGAGCCGCTGTACACCACGGCCGACGCCATCCGCAGCCTGAACTATTTCACGCCGATGGCTTACGACCGGCCGCGCCAGATCATGCCCGGCGTGTCGCTGACCATGCTCGACGCGGGCCACATCTTAGGCTCGGCCATCGTGATCCTGGATGTTGAAGACCAGGACGAAGGCCGCGACGTGCGCCTGGTGTTTAGCGGCGACCTGGGCCGGCCGGGGCAGCCGATCATCCGCGACCCGCGCCCGGTGCACGAGGCCGACGTGCTGCTGATTGAAAGCACCTACGGCACGCGCGAGCACGACCCGCGGGCGGAGCTGGAAGATAAGCTGGAAGAGGTGATCAACAAGACGTACAGCCGCGGCGGCAAGGTGATCGTGCCGGCCTTTGCCATCGGGCGCACGCAGGAGCTGGTCTATTACCTGCACCGGCTGGCCCAGCAGCGTGATATTCCGCCCGATTTGAAGATTTTCGTGGATAGCCCGCTGGCCATCGACGCCACGGGCATCTACCGCCTGCACCCGGAAGCGTACGACCGCGAGCTGGAGGCGTTTATGCTGGAGATTCAGGGCCACGACCCCTTCGGCTTTGCCATGGTGCGCTACACGCGCTCGGTGGAGCAGTCAAAGGAGCTGAACTTCCTGCGCGAGCCGGCGGTGATCATCAGCGCCAGCGGCATGGCCGAGGCCGGGCGCATTTTGCACCACCTGAAGAACAACGTCGAAGATCCGCGCAACACGGTGATGATTGTGGGCTGGCAAGCGCCGCACACACTGGGGCGGCGGCTGGTGGAAGAGCGCGAGGTGCTGAAAATCTTCGGCGAGGAGTACCGCCTGAACGCGCGGGTGGAGACGATTAACGGCTTCAGCGCGCACGCCGACCGCAGCGAGCTGCTGGACTGGGTGGGCCAGATACGGCGGCGGCCGCGGCAGACGTTCGTGGTGCACGGCGACGAAGAGGTGTCGCTGGCTTTCGCCGAGACGCTGCGCGGGCGCAGCCTGCAAGATGTGCGCGTGCCGCAGCTGGGGCAGAAATTCAAGGTGTGATGAGCAGCGCCTTCCCCACAGCGAACCCGTTTCAAGGCAAGACGGTGCTGGTGACGGGCCATACGGGCTTCAAAGGCTCGTGGCTGTCGATCTGGCTGCGCGAGCTGGGGGCCCAGGTGATGGGCTACAGCCTGCCGCAACCGCCGACGCAGCCGAGCAATTTCCAGGTGTGCGGCCTGGAGCAGCGACTGTTGGACCTGCGCGGCGATGTGCGCGACTTTGAGCGGCTGTGTGAGCTGCTTCACACGCACCGGCCGCAGGTCATCTTCCACCTGGCGGCGCAGCCGCTGGTGCTGCGGGCCTATGAAGATCCGCGCGAGACGTTTGAAGTGAACGCCATGGGCACGGTGAACCTGCTGGAAGCCGTGCGGCGCACGAACGGCGGCGACGGCGCGCTGCAGGCCATGGTCTGCGTGACCACGGATAAGGTGTATGAGAACCGCGAGTGGGTCTGGGGCTACCGCGAGACGGACCACCTGGGCGGCCATGACCCCTACAGCGCCAGCAAGGCGATGGCCGAGCTGGCCATTGCCGCCTACCGCCGCAGCTTTTTTGGGCAGGCGGGGGCGGTTCCGGTCGCGCTGGCTGCCACGCGCGCGGGCAATGTGATTGGCGGCGGCGATTTTGCAGCGCACCGCCTGGTGCCGGACTGCATGCGCGCGCTGATGGCCGGCGAGCCGGTGCTGGTGCGCAACCCGCAGCACGTGCGCCCCTGGCAGCATGTGCTGGAGTCGTTGAGCGGCTATTTGCTGCTGGCGGCGCGGCTGATGGCCGAGGGCGACGCCTTCGCCGAGGCCTGGAACTTCGCGCCGCCGGAAACCACGGGCGTGACGGCGCAAATGGTGGTGGAAAAGGTGATTGCGCTGTGGGGCGAGGGCCAGTGGGTGGCGGAAGGGGAGAGCTCTGCCGCGCCGAAGGAGACGGCGACCCTGCGCCTGAACTGGGACAAAGCCGCCAACCGCCTGGGCTGGCGCCCGGTGTATACGTGGGAAGAGGCGCTTTCGCAGACGGTGGAGTGGTTCCGCTGGTTCCAAAAACGAATGCCGCAGTCGGAGATGTACGACGCCTGCGTGGCGCAGATTGTGGCCTATATGCACAAAGGTGCTTGGCGGGCGGCGGTTCCGGGTTCGTAGTTGCGCGATTCATCGCGCCGCCGAGGCACACGGGCAATCAATTGCCCGACTACCAGCCTTGGGTGGCGCCTTGAGCGCAGGCCCTTCGTTGCGGCAAAGCGGGTCGTGGGCGGCGGTTCCAGGTTCGTAGTTGCGCGATTCATCGCGCCGCCGAGGCACACGGGCAATCAATTGCCCGACTACCAGCCTTGGGTGGCGCCTTGAGCGCAGGCGCTTCGTTGCGGCAAAGCAGGTCGTGGGCGGCGGTTCCGGGTTCGTAGTTGCGCGATTCATCGCGCCGCGAGCGGGGACGGGCCATGATGATGTTTAACATTACCAGTTGCTGCCCGTCCGGCGACCAGGCGGGACCCAACAAGAAGGCGGGCACAGGCGGCGCATAGAGCAGCAGCGGCTCGCTCTCAGCAGCAAGGTCCTGCACAAACAATGATTTTTAGCCACGGCGACTCAGAATGAAGGCCAGGCGGCCCTGGCGCCAGTCGGACGGCGGGGTGGCCGTGGCGGTGGCCGTGACTATGAAGGTAGGCGTGGCCGTGGCCGTGGGCGTGACTGTTTCCCGGGCGAGCGCAACCGAGATTGGCGAGGCCTCTGGCTGCGGCGTTGATACGGCAGCGATTGGAACGACGGCTTCTGTTGCCGTGGCCAGCGCCAGGGTGGCCGCCGGGTTCTGCGGCGGCGATAGCGCGCGCCAGGGCGCCGCCGCCGGCGAGCAGCAGAAGGATCAGGAAGGCTGCGCCGGCAAACAGGCGCGGGTTCAGGCGGCCGGCGGTAACGGCGCAGCCGGCGGGACATCGACGATTGTCTCGTCGGGCCGCAAGACGGGCATGGCGGCGCTTTATGCCGCCTCCAGGTCCTGCAGCAGCGCGGCGGCGTTCTGGAAACGGCGCTGTGGCTCTTTTTCTAATACCCGCAGCAAGACCTGTTCCATGCGCGGCGAAAGGTCCGGGTTGACCGAGCGCGGCGGCGGCACGGGCGCGGTGAGGTGCTGGACGAGCACGGAAAGAAGACCATCGCCTTGAAAGGGCACGCGCCCGGTGGCCATCTGGTAGAGGATGACGCCAAGCGAATAGATGTCGCTGCACCCGTCCAGAGTCTCGCCGCGCCCCTGCTCCGGCGACATATACGTGGGAGCGCCCACGACGCCGCCTGCGCCAGTAAGACCCGAGTCGTCGGCCAGCATACGCGCGATGCCGAAGTCGGCCAGCAGGCAGTTGCCCTGGCCATCTAGCAGAATGTTCGAGGGTTTGACGTCGCGGTGCACGAGACCCCGGCTGTGGGCATAGTCCAGGGCGTCTCCCACCTGGTGCGCCACGCGCTGAATGTGCGCGGGCGAGAGCGGTTGTCCTTGCAGGCGGTCGGCGAGCGTGCCGCTCTCGATGAGGGGCATCACCAGGTAGGTGACGCCCTGGGCCTGGCCAAAGTCGAAGACCGGCAGAATGTGCGGGTGCTGTAGCCTGGCCAGCAGGCGCGCCTCGCGATTGAAGCGCTGCACGAACTGCTCGTTGTGCGCCAGCGCCGGGGGCAGCACCTTCAGCGCCACATAGCGCTCCACGCCGGGCTGAAAGGCCTTGTATACCTTGGCCATGCCGCCGCTGCCGATGAGCGAGACAATTTGATAGGCGTCGAGCGTGGCGCCGATGAGTCCAGTCATGGGGTCTCGAAGAGAATTGACAAATCTCCAAGATTTGTCAATTCTCCTACTCGTCTCCTAGCCGATTACACCCAGCTCCTTGCCCACCGCCCCAAACGTTTCCAATGCCTGCTCGATGTCGCTGGCGCTATGGGCCGCGGAGTTCATGACGCGGATGCGCGCTTTGCCCTGGGCCACGGTAGGGTAGCCGATGGCCATGGCGAAGACGCCTTCTTCGAAGAGGCGGCGGCTGAACTGTTGGGCCAGAGGCGCTTCGCCGAGCATCACGGGCACGATCGGCGTCTGGCTGTGGCCGGTGTCGAAGCCCATCTGCTGCATGCCCTGGCGGAAGAGGCGCGCGTTGTTCCACAGGCGGTCTACCAGTTCGGTGGAGCTTTCGAGGATGTTGACCGCTTCAATGCAGGCGGCGACGTCGGGCGGCGTCATGGCGCTGGAGAAGAGGAAGGGCCGCCCGCGCTGGCGCAGCCAGTCCACGATGTCTTGCTTGCCGCTGACCATGCCGCCCACCACGCCAAAGGCCTTGCTGAGGGTGCCGACTTCGACGTCGACGCGCCCGTGCAGGCCGAAATGGTCCACGATGCCGCGCCCGCCGTGGCCCAGCACGCCTTCGCCGTGGGCGTCGTCGACCATCAGCAAGAAGCCATGCTCCTCGGCGACATCGGCGATTTTGTCCAAGGGGGCGATGTCGCCGTCCATGCTGAAGACGCCGTCGGTGATGATCATGGCCCGCCGGTAGTCGCCAGCGGCGGCAATCTGGCGGCGCAGGTCGTCGACGTCGTTGTGCGCGTAGCGCACCACGCGCGCGCGGCTGAGGCGGCAGCCGTCGATGATGCTGGCGTGGTTCAGCTCGTCGGAAAAGACCACGTCTTCGCGCCCCACCAGGGCGGGAATGGCGCCGAGGTTGGCCGTGAAGCCGCTCTGGAAAGTGATACAGGCTTCGGCGTTCTTGAATTCGGCCAGGCGCTGCTCGAGGCGCGTGTGCAGGGACATGGTGCCGGCGATGGTGCGCACGGCGCCGGGCCCCACGCCATATTCGTCGATGGCTTCTTGCGCCGCTTCGCGCAGGCGGGGGTCGTTGGCCAGGCCCAGGTAGTTGTTGGCGCAGAAGTTGAGCATGCGCCGGCCGTCGATAGTGACCCAGGCGCCCATGGGCGAGTCGATGGTGCGGATGTTGGTGAACAGCCCGGCCTCGCGAAGCTGCTGCAGCTCCTGGCGGATCCAGGCGGTGTTGGATGAAATGGCGGTGTGGTCACTCATGGCGCATGCTCCTTCGATAGTTATCGTGCTGGCAACGTGGCGGTTCGCCGGTGGTCTGCTGTAGGGGCGGTTCGCGAACCGCCCCTACTATTTTAGCGCACTTCTGCGACAGGCGACAGCAGGAAAATGGCAATCTGGCGTGGCGCGGCTTTGCGCTCGTAGCGTGCGTAGCCGGGGTAGAGGGCCACGGCCTGCCGCCAGAGGGCCTCGCGCTCTGCGCCGTGCAGCTCGCGCGCCAGGTAAGGCTGTGGCGGCCGGCCGCGCATGGCCAGCAGGGCCTGGGGGTTGGCGCGCAGGTTGTAGAGCCAGGCGGGATGCCTGGGCTTGCCCCAGTTGGAAGCTACCAGGGCCACACCTGCGCCGTGGGGCAGACCTACGAGGAAGGCGCGGCGCGGCTGGCCGCTGCGCGCGCCAGTGGTGGTGAGGCGCACGGTGGGCAGGCCGGTGAGCAGCGTGGTGAGCGTCTGCCGCCCGCCCGTGAGCCGCGCCACGGCGCCATCGAGCGGCGGGGCGACGTGGCTCAGCAGGGGGAGTCGGGAAAGGAGGCGCAGCATGCTCACTACTTCCTAGCGCCAATGGCCGGAGGCGAGTATCGTACGGCCAGCTTCATAGTGCAAGATAGTAGCGCCCCGGCAAAGGATTGCAAGCCGGGAAAGGGGTGAAACGTATGCTAGAGCAGGTTGCAGATGGGGTGTGGCGCCACCAGAGCGCGCTACTGGAGAATAACGCCGTGGCGCTGCAGGGCCGGCACGGTGTGTTGCTGATTGATGCGGGCATTACGAGCGCGGAAATGGCTTGCCTGGCCAACGACCTGCACGAGCTGGGCCAGCCGGTTGTGGCCGGCTTCGCCACGCACCCGGACTGGGATCACGCCTTGTGGCACGAGGCGCTGGGCGACGCGCCGCGTTACGGCACGGCCCGCTGCGCGGCGGCCCTGCGCGATCTGCGCTCAGACGCAGACTGGCAGGCGCGCGTGGCGCAGGGCCTGCCGCCGGAAATTGCCGATGAGATACCCCTGGAGCTGTTGGGCCTGGTGCGTGGCCTGGCCGACGATGCCACCGAGATTCCGTGGGATGGACCGCAGGTGCGCATATGGGAGCATCAGGCGCACGCAGTGGGCCACGCCGCGCTGGTGATCGGCGAGCGCCGTGTGCTGGTGGCCGGCGACATGGTCTCTGATGTATTTGTGCCGATCCTCGACTTTAGCGCCGCCGAGCCTGTCGCCGATTACCTGGCGGCACTGCGGCTGCTAGAGGGCCTGGCCGCCGAGGTGGATGTGTTCGTGCCGGGCCACGGCTCGGCCGGCGGCGCCGACGAGCTGCGAGCGCGCATCGACCTGGATCGCGCCTATGTGCTGGCGCTGCGTGACGAGCGGGCCGTAGACGACCCGCGCATCGGCCCGGCGGCGAAGCAGGGCTGGGAGTGGCTGCGCGATTTGCACGCGGCGCAAGCGCAGTGGCTTGCGCGCAAAAACGCGCCTGGCAACGCGCCTCAATAGGCCCTACATGCCCGTCGGAAAGTCAAAGAACTGTGTCCGCAAACCAAACTGCTGCGCCAGATGGTGGCCCAGGGCGCGCACGCCCACGGTTTCGGTGGCGTAGTGCCCGGCGTAGATGATGTTGATGCCGTGGTCGGCGGCGGCGTAGAAGTTGGCGTGCGAGGTCTCGCCTGTGAGCAAGGTGTCGGCGCCCAGGCGCTGCGCCTCGCCGGCCTGGTCGGCGCCGAAGCCGGAGAGGATGGCCACGCGCGACACCAGCCGCGGGCCGTGCGCCAGCACGCGCGCCGTGGCGCTGAGCTGGGCCTCGATGCGGGCCACGAAGGATGGCAGATCCATGCCCGGCGCGGCGTCGCCGAGCACGGCCAGGGGCGTGCCGGTAGGCGCGCACCACCATTGCTGCACGGTAACGTCCAGCAAGCGGGCGAGCTGCGCGTTATTGCCCCACTGCGGATGGGCATCGAGCGCCAGGTGTGCGGCGTAGAGGTGCATGTCTTGTTTCATCAGGGCGCGCACGCGCTGGCCCAGCGGCCCGGCGATACGCTCGACGCTGCGCCACAGCAGGCCGTGGTGCACCAGCAGCATATCGGCGCCCCACTGCGCCGCGGCCTCGATGACCGGCGGAGCGCTGTCTACGGCCAGGGCCAGGCGCTGCACGTCGTGGTTGGCGGCCTCCACCTGCAGGCCCTGCGGGCCGTAGTCGCTGATTTCGTGGATGCGCAGCTCGGCGTCGAGATAGTCGACGAGATCGTTGCGGTTCATGGTTTCTCCTGTGTTTGACTGGTGGAAAAGCAGTATGCTATACTGCGTGCCGTCATGGGCACATCAATGTTGAATGAGCCGGTGCTCATTCTGAACGTGAACTTCGAACCGCTCCATGTCTGCAATACACGACGTGCGCTGTCTCTGGTGATGGCGGGCAAGGCGGAAATCATCCTCAACGGCCGCGGCTTCATCCGCAGCGCATCCAACGCCTTTGAGCTCCCTTCTATCATCAAACTGCAGTACATGGTGAAGCGGCCCCGGCCGCACGTCTCGCTGAGCAAGCGCGAGGTGCTGCGGCGGGATGATTTCACCTGCCAGTATTGCGGGCGCAAGAGCCATCACCTCACCATCGACCATGTCGTACCACGCCACATGGGTGGCATACACGCCTGGGCCAACCTGGTGGCCGCCTGCGCACCCTGCAACCGCCGCAAAGGCGGGCGCACGCCGGAGCAGGCCAATATGCAGCTTCTGCGCTCGCCGGCGGAACCCAGCGCCTCGGCCCAATACCGCTTTGGTCGCCACCTGGATGACCGGGCAGAGTGGGAACCCTTTATCGACGGCTGGTAGGCGGACCTACTTCACCCCCCAGCGCGCCTGCGCATTTTCGCTGGCCAACTGCTTGATGCGCGGCCAGGCCGCATCGATGAGCTGCTCTAGCTTGGCCACCATCCGCTCGTAGTCTGCCAATTCCTGGCCATAGGGGTCGGCCACGTCGTCGCGGCGGCCCACCATCTGGCTCAGCATGTACACTTTGCCGGCGGCCTCTTCGCGAAACTCAACCTCCAGCGCTTCGGCGTGGCCCGCTTCCATGCACAGCACGAGGTCGGCTTCTTCCAACATCTCGCGGTCGATGTCGCGCGCCACGTGGTCGCCGATGTCGATGCCGCGCTGGGTCATCAGCAGCACGCTGTTGCGCGAAGCGCCGCGCGCCAGGCGCGCCCAGGTGCCGGCAGAGCTGACAGTCCAGCCGTCCATGAACTGGTCTTGCAGCCGCTTGCGCAGCAGGCCTTCGGCCACGGGCGAGCGACAGATGTTGGCCGTACAAACGAACAGGATGTGTGGCATGGACTTTATTCTATCACCCGCGACCATTGGAGCAACGCGTGCGCTACCCCTGGGTTAACATCGCGCTGCTGGCGCTGCTGCTGCTGCAGGCGGTGAGCGGCTACCTGGGCTTTGTGAACGGCGAGGCGCGGCGGGCGTGGCTGCTGTGGCTGCACGGCATGGGCGCCTACGCCCTGGCGCTGTTGCTGTGGTGGAAGGGCGCCGTGGTGTGGGGCGTGCTGCGGCGCGGGCAGGCCTGGAGCTGGGCGCGCGTTTCGTTTCTGGCAGCCGCGGCCCTGCTGCTGCTAACCCTGGCCCTAGGCCTGCTGTGGACCTTCGGCGGCCGGCGCTACTTGTGGGGCTTTAGCCTGGTGTCGCTGCATATCTACACGGCCGTGCCGCTGATGCTGCTGGTCGCTTTTCATAGCTGGCGCATGCGTTGGATTGTGCGCGTGCGGCGGGCGACCGACCGCCGCGCCTTTTTGCGCCTGGCGCTGGCGGGCGTGGCCGGCGCGCTGCTGTGGGCGCCGGCGCGCCTGCTGCAGCAGCCACGGCGCTTCACCGGCTCTTACGAGGTGGGCAGCATGGGCGGCTGGTTCCCGCGCGTGAGCTGGATTAACGACAACCCCGCGCCCCTGGACGCCGCGGCCTGGACGCTGGCGGTGGGCGGCGCTGTGCCACAGCCTTATACCCTGGATTATGAGGCGCTGCTGCAGTTGGCGGGCAGCGAGCGCGTGGCCACGCTGGACTGCACCGGCGGCTGGTATAGCCAGCAGGTCTGGCGCGGCGCGCCGCTGGCCGAGCTGCTGGCGCTGGCCGGCGGCGTGCAGCCAGATGCGCGCAGCGTGTTGGTGCGCAGCGTCACGGGCTATGGCCGCCGCTTCAGCCTGGACGAGGCGGACAGCGCGGGGCTGCTGCTGGCCACGCACGTGGCCGGCGCGCCGCTGGAGCACGGCCACGGCTTCCCCGCGCGCCTGGTCGTGCCCCACCTGCGCGGCTTTGAATGGGTGAAATGGGTGGTGGAGATCCGCGTGGAGCGCGCGCCGGCCTGGCTGCAGCCGCCGCTGCCCCTACAGTAGCCGCGGCGCAAAGACCTGACAGGTTTTGGAAGCCTCTCAGGTCTCGTGGTGGGCGGGTCTTCGTTATAGCGCAGCGATCATTGACGCCGCTAGAACATATGTGCTACACTGGCAAGTAGGAAACGAAGCCAGGAGCGTAGTGGAACCCTATGAGCAAGCGAATTAAGTGTGCAGTTGTGACCAATGCCGGGAGGGAGTGCCAGGCGTGGGCCATGGTCGACAGCGACCCACCCCGCTGCTGGGCGCACAGCGAGCGGCGGCAGGGGTATCGCGCCGACCACCAGGACCTGGGACTCAACGTTTCGAGCATCTATAGCCGTCAGTTGACGGCTCAGGAGCGGGCCGACATTCGCGCGCTGGCGGAAGACCAGTCGCTAGACGGCGAGCTGGCGCTTAACCGCGTCTTCTTGCGCCGGCTGCTGGTGGCGCTGCAGCAGAGCGACGACCTGGACGCCATGCAGCTTGCGCGGCTGGCGCCGGTTATCTTCCGCGGCACGCAGGCTGTAGCGCGCCTGCTGCAAGAGGAGCGCGCGCTGAATGGCGAGAGCGGCGACCGCGCGCGCGAGGAGATTAACCTGGCGCTGCAAGAGCTGTCGCGCGAGCTGGGTCTGTAGTAGGATTGGAGAAGCGACGATGACGCCCACAACCAAACCGGCCAACCCACCGCTGAACCTGGCGCCCACCACGCCGTTCGAGCAGTCGATCCTGCACCATTATGAAGAGCTGCGGCGCGATTATGAGGACCTTAAAAAGCGCGTCGATTGGCTCACCCTCTCCATCGTCGGCGCGGCGCTTACCCTGGTGCTGGAAACCGTTTTTCGCGGGTAGCGCTGGCATGCTATCCGGCGCCCAACCGCAAACGGCCGCCAGCGCGCTGATTCGGCGCATCGACCTCTTCTCGCGCTACATGCTGGGTATGCCCCTGTACAGCTACCAGTTGGCGCCGCTGCAGGCGATCGTCGACAGCGTGCTGCACCGCCGCGGCTACGACTTTCTGCTCATTTTTCCGCGCCAATCGGGCAAGAACGAGGCCGTGGCGCACCTGTTGGTCTATTTGCTGAACGTGCTGCAATATCACGAGGGCGCCATCGTCTTTGCGGCCATCGGCGACGGCGTGGGGCGCGGCTTGCGGCGGCTGGAAGAGCGGCTGGACAACCAGCTTAACCGCGGCCATTGGCGCAAGGCGGCGCGCCCGCTGCGGCGTGTGCTGGGCAAGGCCGCGGTGATCTTCCTCAGCAGCCACCCCGCGGCTTATGCCCGCGGCGAGACAGCGCACTGGCTGCTGGTGGTGGACGAGCTGCAAGACAACGACGCGCAGCACATCGAAGCCGTGTTTGAGCCGATGCGCGCCGCGGCCAACGCCACGGCCGTCTACCTGGGCACCGTGCGCCTCAGCAGCGACGCCCTGTGGCAGAAGCGGCAGGCCCTGGAGCGGCAGCAGGCCGCAGATGGCGTGCAGCGCGTATTTATGGTGCCGCCGCAGCAGGTGACGCGCGAAAACAGCCAGTACGCGCACTTTTTACAGCGCAAAACCGCGCAGCTTGGCCTGCAACATCCCATCGTGCAGAGCGAATATTACCTGCAGCCCCTCGACGCCGAGGGCGGGCTCTTCCCGCCGCGCCGCCTGCGCCTGATGCGCGGGCAGCACGCGCGGCAGAACGCGCCGCAGCCCGGGCGCAGCTATGTGGCCACCCTGGACGTGGGCGGGCAGGATGAGGGCGCCACCTCGGCGCTGGCGCAGCTAAAGAACCCGGCCCGCGATTACACGGTGGCCACCATCTTCGAGCTGCAGCCGGCGCAAGGCCTGGCGCCCGGCCCCACGTACCACGCCGTGGACCTCTTTGTGGACCACGGCTCGCGCCATTTTCAAGATGCGCCGGGGCGGCCCAGCCTGGTGCAGCGGCTGGCGGCCTTTCTGCACCATTGGCGCGTGGCGCACCTGGTGGGCGACGCCACGGGCGTGGGCGAAGGGGTGCTGGACTGGCTGGCGGCGGCCCTGGGCCCCTCTCGCGTCACTCCCTTCCGCTTCACGGGGCCAAGCAAGGCGCAGTTGGCTAACCGCTTTTTGAGCGTGGTGGAGACGGGCCGCTTTCGCTATTGGGTGGAAGAGGATGAGGAGCGGCCGCTGAGCGATGGCTGGTGGTTCTGGCAGCAGTGCCGCCACTGCACCTATGAGCTGCCGCCGGGTGGCGCGCCAGAACGGGCGCTGTCGTGGGGCGTGCCGGCGGCGGCGACGGTAGCCACGCCCCTGGGCGCGCAGCCCGTGCACGACGACCGCCTGGCGTCGGCCATGCTGGTGGCGCACGTAGACGAGCTGGCGCAGCAAGGCCGGCTGAGCACGGGCGTGGGGCGCTCGGCCGTGGCGCCGCCGCCAGACCCCCTGAGCGAGATGCAATTTTGAGCGCGCAGTCGACTTCTGACATCAGCCCCCAGGCGCTGAGCGTGGCCCGCGTGCTGGACCGCATCTGCCGCCTGCCGGGCACCTACGTGCTGACCGTGGAGATCCCCGCGCCGCGCCGCAAACCCTGGCGCGTGCGCCTGGCGCGCATAGAGCTGCTGCGCGACACGACGACGCGGGCGGAAGAGGAGTAGGGGGCGAACGAGTTGGCAACTCGTCCTACAGCGCAACGCCATCCTGAACGCGTCTCACAAAAGCCTCTATCCTCTCAAGTTGTTCCGTGTTATAATAGTTGTACTATTGTACAATGATGACAAGTTAGGTAAGCAGAGATGGATGTTGTCGTAGATGCCTCGGTATTGCTGGCTACAGTCATGAATGAGCAAGACAAGCCCATGCTCATCGACGCCACCACGGGCATGGATCTTATCGCTCCGCTGTCTGTGAAGTGGGAAATCGGGAACGCGCTATCGGCGATGCTAAAGCGTGAACGGATTACTTTACAACAGGCAGAACGAGCGTTAGCGGCATATGAGACCATTCCTGTGCGCTACGTGGACGTGGAGCTGGATGAATCGCTCCTTCTCGCAGCGCAACACAACATCTACGCTTATGACGCTTATCTGCTGCGCTGTGCCATAAAGTACCGGTGCTCACTGCTGACGCTAGACCGAGGTCTACGCTATGTAGCGGCACAGGCAGCGGTGCAGCTGCTGGAGGTGCATTGATGCCCACTGTATATACCTATTCGGAAGCGCGGCAACGATTATCATCCTTGTTGGAGCAGGCGGTGCGCGACGGCGAGGTGCGAATTAAACGGCAGGATGGACAGACCTTTGTCATCCGGCCAGAACCAAGAAGTGGATCGCCGCTGGATGTTGAAGGCATCGGCCTGGACCTGACCGCGGATGAGATTGTGGCCTTCGTTCATGAGGGCCGGCGCGACGTGGTGGGCGACGCGTGAGAATTGACAAATCTTGGAGATTTGTCAATTCTGTGCGGCCGTGCTATGATTATGTATGAACATATGAGCATATGTGCATACATTTAAGCGAAGGATGGCACGGTGGACGAAGGGACGGCGAAGGAGCTGGCGGAGCTGTTTAGCACGCTGGCCGATACGAGCCGCGTGCGCATTATCGCCGCGCTGGCCGCTGAAGAGCTGAACGTGGGCCAGCTGGCGGAGCGCGCGGGGCTGGCGCACTCGGCGGCCAGCCACCATTTGCGGCAGCTGCGCCAGATGCGCCTGGTGCGCGCGCGCAAAGAGGGGCGTTACGTCTATTACCGCCTGGACGACGAGCATGTCGAGGCGCTGTTCCGCTTTGGCCTGGCACACGTGCGCCACGGAGACGCGGAGTCGTGAGCAGGCAGACGGCGGCGATGCGCTGGCGGCGGCGGCCGCGCCTGCAGCAGCACGGGCGGCTCATTCTGGTGGGCCTGGCGGGCCTCTTTTTGCTGGCCGGCTGGCTGGGTGAGCGCTTCCTGGGCCTGCCGCACAGTGCGACGCTGGCCTTTTTCCTGCTGGCCTATCTGTGCGGCGGCTACCCCATCGCGCGGCAGGCCCTGCCCGGCCTGCTGCGCGGCCGCTTCGACACCGATGTGCTGATGCTGGTGGCGGCCGGCGGCGCGGCCGTGCTGGGCGAATGGGCCGAGGGCGCTCTTTTGCTGTTCCTGTTTGGCCTGGCGCACGCCGGCGAGCATTATGCCCTGGACCGCGCACGCAGCGCGGTGAGCGCCCTGGGCGCGCTGATGCCGGCCACGGCGCGCGTGCATCGCGGCGCGCAAATCGTGGAAGAGGCGGTGGGCGCGCTGGCCGTGGGCGACGTGGCCCTGGTGCGGCCGGGCGACCGCGTGCCCGTGGACGGCGTGGTGCTGCGCGGCGAGAGTGTGCTGGACCAGAGCGCCATCACCGGCGAGAGCGCCCCAGTGCACAAAGGGCCGGGAGACGAGGTGTTCGCGGGCACCATTAACCAGGAATCGTCCCTGGACGTGCGCGTGACGCGCCTGGCGGCCGATAACACGCTGAGCCGGGTGATGCAGATGGTGGCCGAGGCGCAGAGCGAGCAAAGCCCCACGCAGCAGCTCACACAGCGCTTTACGCGCTGGTTTGTGCCCGCCGTGCTGCTGTCCGCCGTGCTGCTGACGATCGTTCCGCCGCTGCTGGGCTGGCTGTCGCTAGAAGAGAGCTTTTACCGCGCCATGCTGCTTCTGCTGGCGGCCTGCCCCTGCGCCCTGGCCGTGGGCACGCCGGCGGCGGTGCTGGCGGGCATCGCCCAGGCAGCGCGCAATGGCGTGCTGATTAAGGGCGGCGTGCACCTGGAGAACCTGGGCCGCCTGCAGGCCATGGCTTTCGATAAGACGGGCACGCTCACCGCCGGCCGCTTCCAGCTTACTGAGGTGGCGCCGCTGAACGGCGCGGGCGCCGATGAGGCGCTGCGCGTGGCCGCCGCCGTGGAGCGGCAGGCGAATCACCCCCTGGCCCAGGCCCTGGTGCGGGCGGCCGAGGAGCGCGGCCTGCAGCTGCCGGCCACGGGCGGCCTGCAAAATATTGGCGGCCGCGGCGTGCGCAGCAGCATCGACGGCCAGCCGGTGCTGGTGGGCAGCCTGAAGCTGTTCCAGGAAACGGCCGGCCAGCCTGTGCCCGCGGCCCTGGCGCAGGCCGTGCAGCGCCTGGAGCAGCAGGGCCACACGGCCATGGGCGTGAGCCGCGGCGGCGAGCTGCTGGGCGTGCTGGCGCTGGCCGACGCGCCGCGGCCGGGCCTGCGCCAGACGCTGCAGGCGCTGCGCAACCTGGGCCTGCAACATCTGGTGATGCTCACGGGCGACAACGAGGCGGCGGCGCGGCGCATCGCGCAGGAAGTAGGCGTGACGGATGTGCGCGCCGGGCTGCTGCCGGCGCAGAAGCTGGCGGCCATCCGCGCGCTGCAGCAGGGCTATGGCCCGGTAGCCATGGTAGGCGATGGCGTGAACGACGCCCCGGCGCTGGCCACGGCGACCGTCGGCATCGCCATGGGCGGCGCGGGCACGGCGGCGGCGCTGGAGACCGCCGACGTGGCGCTGATGGCCGACGACCTGAGCAAGCTGCCGTTTGCCGTGGGGCTCAGCCGCCGGGCGCAGGCGGTCATTCGGCAAAACCTGGCCATCAGCCTGGGCGTGATTGGCCTGCTGCTGGCCACATCGGTGGCCGGCCTGCTGCAGCTAAGCGGCGCCGTGGTGCTGCACGAGGGCAGCACGCTGCTGGTGCTGCTCAACGCGCTGCGCCTACTGCGCTATCGGCAGTAGACCCACTTTCCTTACGCCGGCGCAGTAGACCCAGTTTCCTTACCGCGCGGCGCGCGACTGCACCGAGCGCGCAAAGAATGCGCGGCTACTGGGGGGTAATTTGCTCGAAGAGCAGGGCGCGGTCGTCGCCGGCGTCGAGCCACAGCAAGCCGCCGCCGCTCTGCTGGCCCAGCACCTCGGCCAGCCAGGCGCTGAATTGCGCTTCCTGGTCCATCACCCCTTCTGGCTCGGTGCAAAACATTCTGGTGAGGCCCGCTTCGGCAATTTGCAGCGCCTCGGCCGTGCTTTCATATGCCGCCATGTAGCGGTTGCAGCCGGCGCTGCCGCTCAGGCGGCCATCGGCCTCGAAGGAGGCGGTGATGGCGCTGCCCGGCAGCGGCTCTTGCACCGCGGCGGGCAGCTCGCCGGGGCCGATGAAGGCCAGCAGGCGCCATTCTACGCCCGTGAGCGCTTCCGCCGCGGGGCCGCCGGGCGGCAGGGCCTCGTAAATGAGCGTGTTGCCGCGCGCGCCGGTGAGCACGAGCTGCTGGCCCGCGAGCTGGTAGTCGCCGCTTTCGGGCAGCAGGAGCTGCTCGCCGGCGCACGGCTCGCCGAGCATGGCCGTGGTGGGGAAGGCAATGTCGTCGGCGCCGGCCTGGTAGCTGCCCACATAGCTGCGGCAGTCGGAGCGGCCCCAGTAGGCGTCTGGGCCAAAGCTCAGGGTGATGGCGCGGCGCGCCGTGGGCGGCTGGCCGTCCACGGCTGCGAGCGTCCAGGCGCTGCCCACGAGGGCCGCGGGGTCAGACGTGGTCTCTTCTTTACGGCTGAACACCAGGCGCGCGTCGCCGGCCTGGTCGAGCAGGCTGAGGCTGTCTGGCTGCAGGCGGTAGGCCGTGATGCTGGCCAGCGCCGCCAGGTAGGCCTCCTCCTGCTCCATGACGCCCTCCGGCTCCAGACAGGCCATCGCCGTGCGCGCCGCTTCGCCGGCGTCAAAAACGCCGCCGGCCGCGGCGCGGATCTCGGCGCCATAGCTGTTGCAGCCGGCGTTGCCGCCAGCCGTCGGGCCCTCGAACTGCAGCGTAATGCGGCTGCCGGCCAGCGGGCTCTGGCCGTCGAGCGTGCTGAGGATCCATTCGCTGCCGGCGAGCTGCGGGTCGATGCCGGCCGCGGCCGTGGGCTCTGGCTGCCCGCGCGGCGGGCCGCCGCTGCAGGCGGCGAGTAGCAGGGCGGTCACGAGGGTTGGTAGTAGGGTGCGCATACGGTGGGTATGGTAGTACGTTTTTGCGGCGGCCTCAAGATGACACGGCGAGCGAGGGTTTTGGGTTCGTAGTCGCCCGATTCATCGCGGCGGGGATGGGCAATGAATTGCCCTACTACGAACCTGGCCAGCGATGAACCTGTTATGGCAGTGCGATTCGTCTGGCGGCGAGGAGGGTCAGGTCGTCCGCTGGTACGCCATACACTCCCCTCAAGAGGCCTACCCTTTCGGCGGAGAATAGACGGAAGCGGTGCCGTAGCCGCCCTGGCCGTAGCCGCTGCCGCCGTAGGAGCGGCGCAGGGTGGTGGTTTCGCGCGGGTGCTCGATGGCCAGCAGCCCGCGCGGCCCCTTCAACAACTGCGTGGCGGCAAAGGCGGCGAAAAGCTTGAGGAACTGCCGGCGGCTGATACCTTCTGCGCTCATGGGCTACATCCCCGCCACGTCGGCCACGTCGGCGTTGGCCGTGTTGCGCAGGCGCGGCCCGCCGCCGTTAAACATGCGCACGCCGATGAGGCGCACGGCGGCGGCCGGGCTTTGCACCAGCACGCCTTCGTTGACATATTCGGTGCACTGCCCGCCGACCATCGTCAGCCGCGCGCCGGAGTGCGGGCCAATCCAGATGGAGCGCTCGTGCGGGCTGAAGAAGCTCACGTTGGTCAGGCTGAGGGCCGGGTAAGAGCGGTTATCTTGCCGCAGGTCGTCGACAAACTTGATGCCCACGCGCGCGCCCACGGCCGCGGCAAAGGGGATGATGCGCCCGTTGCTGAGGGTGAGCCCCTGGCGCCCCGAAACGCCGCGCGTCTCAATTAGTATGCCCTCGCCCATGGAGTCGAAGCCAAAGTTGCTGATGCTGCCGTAGTTGCCCGGCAGCGCCGGGTCGCCGACGTTGCCCGTAAACCAGACGCCGCGCGCGTAGCCGTAGCCGAAAAAGTTGTGCACCATGAATTCCTCCACCATGTCCAGCTCCAGGCAGCTCGCGTAGCCCTGCACCCAGCCGCGCAGCGACATATCGGCGTAGGGCATGGCGTTGGGGTTGAACTGCACGTTGTTGATGCGCGCCACATCGCCCACGCGGCCCAGCTTAATGCCTTTGTACAGCGGGTAGCCCTGCACGCCGTCCACCAGCAGGCCGTCGGCCTGCGCGTACAGTAACTGGTAAGGGTTGGGACAGGTGACGTTGCGGATGGTGACCCCGTGCGACTGGCGCGGCACGTTGATCGCCCAGCCATAAGGGCGCGGCTCGCCAATCATCACCTGCTGCGGGTAGAAGATTTCCACGCCGTCTAACGTGGCGTTGTGGCCCATGGTGATGAAGTTGCCCTGGCCGAAGACATAGAGCACAGAGCCCGAAGGGTTCTCGTTGCGCAGCTTGTGGCCGCGGCGCATGCCGCCAAACGCGCCGCGCAGGGTGACGTTGCCGGGCACGGTGAGCGGCCCTTCGCAGCGGTAGAATGTAGCCGTGGGCGGCAGCCACACCGCCGCGCCCGTGGCCGCCGCCGCCTGCAGGGCCGCCTGGATGGCCGGCGTATCGTCGGCCACGCCATCACCCTTGGCGCCAAAAGCGGCCACGTTGAGCACCCCAGAGCGGTCCGTGCCGTCTTCGTTGTGCTCCACCAGCAGAAACTCATTCAACAGCTCGCCCCAATTGTCGTTATCGGAGCCGGGTTGCGGTAAGCGCGCCATGACATTACCTCGCCAGTTTCCTATTCGGACATCACAGATTTTAGAAACCTGTCACGTCTGCTCATCATGGAATGGAACTATCGTCCCCTCAATCCTCTTTCGCGGCGCGATTATACTCGCGCTAACGCCGTCGCGTAAATGGGTAGATTCGACTAGCCCCCACCTCTCCGCTTGCATTCTGGCCCTCCTTACGCCATCCTATGACCGACAAAGGAGACAAGCCATGCAATTCGACGCTTTCCAGTTCCCTTCCCGCCGCTCAAACGTCGTGGCGCGCAACGGCGTGGTGGCCACCAGCCAGCCGCTAGCGGCGCAGGCGGGCCTCGACGTGCTGCGCGACGGCGGCAACGCGCTCGATGCAGCCATCGCCACGGTGGCCGCGCTGTGCGTGCTGGAGCCGACCTCTACGGGCATCGGCGGCGACGCTTTCGCCCTCATCTGGTGGGCCGATGAGCAAAAGCTTTATGGCCTTAACGCCAGCGGCACCGCCCCCCAGGCGCTGAGCGCCGCCTGGCTGCGCAGCGAGGGCCACGAAGAGATGCCGCGCCTGGGCCCGCTGAGCGTCACCGTGCCCGGCAGTCTGCGCGGCTGGCAAATGGCCCTGCAGCGCTTCGGCAGCAAACCGCTGGCCGACATCTTGCAGCGCGCCATTGACTATGCGCAGGATGGCTTTGCGGTTAGCGAGCGCATCTCCGACGCCTGGCAGCGCTCGGCGCACTTTATGAGCCAGCACCCCCACTCGCGCCGCACCTGGACCCTCGATGGACGTGCGCCGCGGCCCGGCGAGCTGTTCCGCAACCCGCAGCTGGCCGCCACCCTGCAGCGCCTGGCGGCGGAGGGCATCGACCTGTTCTACGAAGGCGACATCGCGCGTCAGATTGCACACACGGTGCAGGAAGCCGGCGGCGTGCTGGCCGAGAGCGACCTGGCGCAGTTCCAGGCCGAATGGGTGGAGCCGCTGGCCGCCGACTATCGCAACGGCTATACCTTCCACGAGATCCCGCCCAACGGCCAGGGGCTGGCGGCGCTGCTGGCGCTCAATATCGCCCGCGATTTCGACTTTGGCCCCCTGCCCTACGATTCGCCGCAGCGCGTGCACCTGCTGATAGAAGCCATGAAGCTGGGCTTTGCCGACGCCCTGGCTTATGTGGCCGACCCGCGCCAGGCGCCCGCGCCGCTGCAGGGCTTGCTGAGCGCTGAATACACGGCGCAGCGCCGCGCGCTCATCGACCCCGCGCAGGCGATGATGCCGGATGCGGGCCATCCGCCAGGCCTCGGCGACACCGTGTACCTCACTGTGGCCGACCGCGCGGGCAATATGGTGAGCTGGATCCAGAGCCTGTATATGGGCTTTGGCAGCGGGCTCACGGCAGGCACGACGGGCGTGCAGCTCCAGAACCGCGGCGCCAATTTCACGCTGCAAGAGGGCCACCCCAACCAGGTCGCGCCGGGCAAGCGGCCCTATCACACGATCATTCCCGGCTTCATCACGCGCGAAGGCCAGGCCTGGTCTAGCTTTGGCGTGATGGGCGGCTTCATGCAGCCGCAGGGCCAGCTGCAGGTGGCCGTGAACCTCGTCGACTACGGCATGACGCCGCAGGCCGCGCTGGATGCGCCGCGCTTTCGCTGGATTGAAGGTAAGAAGGTAACCCTGGAAGATAGCTTCGCGCCAGACCTGCGCCGCGCCCTGGCAGCCATGGGCCACGACGTGGTGCAGGCGCATTATTACGGCGGCGGGCAGGTGATCGTGCGCGACCCGCACAGCGGCGTGTACATCGCCGGCAGTGAGCCGCGCAACGACGGCGCGGCGGTCGGTTATTAAAATAGAATGGACAAATCTTGAAGATTTGTCCATTCTGCCCGCGCCTGCGCGTTGGCGCAGACGCCCGGCGGCTGCTATAATTAGACCCCTGTGTGAGCAAATACGGATGGGTGGCCGAGCGGACTAAGGCGCACGCCTGGAGAGCGTGTGGGGCGCAAGCCCTCGTGGGTTCGAATCCCACCCCATCCGCCATTCCCCCCTCTACTCAAACGCAAACCGCGTCCCCTCATACACGTTTCTCAAATGCTCCTCACTCAATACCCCACTATACAACCCCACCATCGCCAGCTCCCCACGCCAACGCCGCACCACCAACCCGTCATCATGCCGCCCCACATAAAAATCATCGCCCGTCGCCGCCAGGGTAGGGGAGTCCCCATCCACCCGCCCATACCAGCCGTTCACCATCGCCACAAACTCATCTTCCGCCCCGTCATAACCCGCCGCCACAAAATTCCAGCTCACATCTCGACCCTTTTGCAAAGCCGCCGAAACCGGCGCCAGATAACTGCGGTTGCCCGCCGCCACCCGCAGCCGTAAGCTATCCTCATCCACCAACACACTATACTCATGCCCCGTGTCCACATCCCCCTTGCTCACCACCGGTGCATAACCCACCGGCGCGCCCCACTGCGGCCGCACCCAGGCCAGCACCATGTAACTCTCCAGCCCGTCCCAGTTCAGCCCGTCTTCATCCCCCCGGCTCAGATAGCGGTCCGGATTGCTCACCCCAAAACGCACCGAGGCCGGAAACCGGTCCGCCGTCGCCCCATACACCAGCGACCCATGCCCCGTCAGCACCCGCCCCTGGCCGCTCAGGTCATGCGCCTTGCCGTCCTCGTCCACCGAGCTCATCGGCCACAGCGCCCGCAACCCCGGCAGCCCCAAGTAATGCGACACCATCCCCCGCACCTGCAAATGACCCCGCTCCACATTCTGCCGATACTCCAGCGCCAAGGCCTCTAACTCCGCCATGTAGCCGCCCAGCAGGCCCACATTCACATTCAGGTTGATCACCTCATCCGGATCCCCCGCCGACAACCCCCGGTCAAAATTACTCCCTAACCGGTCGCTCCCTTCCCCCGCCAACGGCCGCCGCCGCGCTCGTCTCCTGGCCATCTCTCATACCCCCTCGTTATCTCGCGCCCCAGCCACAACCAACGCCATCGCAAACACCCCCAACGCCGCCCCCACCCACAACCCCACCAAACACGACACAAGCACCTCTCACCTCTCACCAACAACGAACCACTAACAACGAACAACGAACAACTAATACCGTCCATCCCACTTATCCAAGCGCCACGTCGTCCGCCCACTGGCCCCCTCCCGCGCCCGCAGCGCCCGCGCTAGGCTCTCCACATAGCTACGCTTCGCCCGGTCCGCGTTACTCGCATACTGGCTCATCAACAAGCTGCTGTTGCTCGTCGGCGCCTGCTGCTCCCCAGCCAGCAGCTCCAGCCACGCCCGCCAAATCACAAACTCCACAATCAGCCCCTCATGCCGCGCCGGCATCGTCACCACACTCTGCGCCGTCAGCGCCAGCTCATGGTCCGCCAAATACACCACCTCAATGCCCTCGCCCGCCGGCGGCCGCGCGCTCAACACCAGCTTGCCCGCCGTCGTCGCGTCGTTGCTCTCCACCACGTCATACCAGCCCGGCCCCCTAAAGCCTTCGCCCAGCCTGTCCCGCCGCGCCAAATAGCGCGGCCGCTCCTCACCCTCCGGATACTCCACACTCACCACCCGCCGCAGGTCCGCCGGCAACTCATACTCCCGTTGCCCCGCCACCGTCATCAGCAGCGCCCACTTCGTGCGCGGAAAATGCTGGTTGTAGTCCCGCACCCCCTCCACACACCACTCCTCCACCAACGCCTGGCTCCACTCCGTCGCCGTCTCATCATCCACAATCCCCTGCACCCGATTCGCCAACTCACCCAGCGTCGTCATAAAACCTCCAGTTGATAGTTGATAGTTGGCAGTTGATAGTTGGCAGCTCACTAACACCTAACCACTAACCACTGACAACTGCTTTGAGGAAGAGCGCGGGGTCCACATAGTCCCGCCGCAGCCGCCCCAGGTCACTACCAGGCCAGTCGCCCGGACTCCGTTCCAACACGTCCGTCGTCGAAATGTCAAAATGCAAATGGTCCGGCAGCCCCACATCAGCGCCGCCCACCGTGCCCACCTGCTCGCCCAAAAACACCACGTCCCCCTTCCGCACCGTCACCGTCGCCAGGTGCCCATAGCGGCTATAGAAGCCGCCCCGCGCCCCGTGCCGCAGCACCACCAGGTTGCCCCAGCTCTCATTGAAGCGCCCTGCGTACACCACATCGCCGTCGGCCACCGCATACACTTCCGCGCCCGCGTCCGCGTTCCACCGTGGCACATTTAGGTTCAGGTCAGCCCCTGTATGGTACGCCAGCCGCCCCCGCAGGTCGTATGCCGTGCCATACGGGTTGGCGTCCACCCAGGCCCCCGGCCAAATCTTGCCGCTCATCCGCTCCGCCAGCGTGCCCACCGGCGCCCACACAGCCTCCGCCCCGCCCGGCTGCCCCGTCGCGCCATCCGCGCCAAACCAACACACATCATAATAGCTGGGCCCCGGCCCCACCTCGCAGTAATACACCCGCCGCGGCCGCGCCCCATCCACCCGCTCCGCCGGCTGCCAGGCCCACAGTCGGCCATCAGCCCCCAGCCAGCGCCCCTCCGCCAGCACCGGCGTATAACCATCCGCCAAAATCGCCCCCTGTAGCTTCGCCCCCGGATTCAGGCTAATACCACCCCTTATCTGCTCAGAAATCGTAAAAGCCCACAAATTTTCCATCTCAGAGCCATCCAGCCGCCCATCCCCAACCGGCGCAGGCGGCGGCGGCCCCGGCGGTCCGGGCGGCGCCACCCACTCCTGCCCAATCATCACCGCCAACGCCTCCATCTCCGGCTGCCGCGTCTCATAATACTTCCACTCATTCGTGCCCCCCGACGTAAACAAATTGAAGCCCAGCAGCCGCCCCTCCCGGAAAGCCGCCGTGCTCCGCAGCTCCCCAATCCAGCGCCGCACCGCCTCCACATAAGCCGCCGTGTCCCCGTTCAGCACCAGCCCATGCCGCCAGCCCTCCAGCACCCCCGCATACGGCCCCGCCTCGCCAAACATCCACAGCGGCTTCAAGCCGCCCCAGCTCGCCTCCATCCAGTCCCAGCGCCCACAGTGATAGCGCCAGCTCAGCGGATCCCGCTTATGGTCGCCGAGGAACTTGTCGTAAGCATGGTAGCTCAGCACACAGTCATACTCCAACGCGATCTCCGCAAACGCCCGATGAATATCATTGCCCACCGGCGCGCTCAACAGCCCCAGCCGAATATGCCCATAGCCCGGCTGCGTCCGATACTCATGCCGCCACACCCAGGCCGCCGCCCGCGCCCAGTCAATCCGGTCCTGCAGCTCCTGGCCCGTGTGGCTGCTCGCCAGATACTCGTTCCACTCCAACACCACATCCACATGCCTGGCATACTGCGCCCGAAACGTCTCGTCCACAAACGTCGCAAAAAACTCCCGCGCCAGCCGCTTATAACCCTCCAGCCCGCGCCCATCGAAAATGTTCTGCGGCCCGCCATAATGCCGCAGCGCCGTGCGTATCCCCGGGTTAATCGCCTTCACATCGCGCAAAATATCCCCCCGGTCAATCGCCTTCACCAAACTCCCCACCGGCAGCCTACCCACCGCCCGCGGCCAATCCTGAACACTATCCTGAAAATGAAACATTCCCGTCTCCTCTCTCTACAATCCATCCCCCACCACCACGCTATACAGCAGCTCGTCGCCGCCCGTCAGCGCATACAGCAGCTCGTCGCCCACCACCAAATCCACCACAAAACGCCCGCCGTCCACCACCGCCTGCTTGCCCACCACCGCCACCACGCCCGCCGCGGCCTGTACCACCACCGCCGGCAGCTCCACATCCACCACCGCCTGCTTGCCCGCCACCGTCACCACGCCCACCGCCGCCGCCACCGTCGTCGGCGCCACAACCAGCGCCTGCTTGCCCACCACCGCCACCACGCCCGCCGCCGCCGCCACCGTCACACCCGGCAGCGGCTCCACATCTATCGTGGCCTGCTTGCCCGCCACCGTCACCACGCCCACCGCGGCCGCCACCGTCGTCGGCGCCACAACCATCGCCTGCTTGCCCACCACCGCCACCACGCCC
>CAYLJW010000019.1:0-27884 GCA_964384155.1 uncultured Ardenticatenaceae bacterium | reverse complement strand
CACCGTCGTCGGCGCCACAACCATCGCCTGCTTGCCCACCACCGCCACCACGCCCGCCGCGGCCTCCACCACCACCGCCGGCAGCTGCACATCTATCGTGGCCTGGTGGCCTGTCATCGCCACCACACCCGCCGCGGCCGCCACCACCACCGCCGGCAGCTGCACATCTACCGTCGCCAGCTGCCCCGTCAGCGTCAGCGCCCCGGCCGCGGCCTCCACCACCACACCTGGCGGCGTGTAATTTCCGCCGCCAAAATCGTCCATGCGCGCCACGCTGGCAGCTTGTGTGCCCAGGCCAATATAGCCCGCCTGGTCCTCATACGTGCTGTCCTGCACAGAGTCCAGCGCCGTCCAGCCGCTACCCGTGTCCACGTACACCGTAATCGTGTCGCCCACGAGCGACATGCCAAACCTATCGCCAGCGCCCAAGGTCTGCTCAATGGTTAGCAACGTCGTGGGTACGCCGCTAGTAACTCGCCGCACCACCAACACGTCCGTCGCTAGATTGGAGTAGCCCAGGTCATAGCCGTTATACGTGGCCAGCGTGCCAGGAGCCAGCAGGCGCGCTGCTAGCAGCACCGTCCCCGAGTTGCCCGGCGGCGTCGCCAGCGTAACGTACACCTCGCAGTCCGCCACGAAACTGCTCGCGCTCCAGTACATCGCATGCACGCCGCCAGAGCTGGCCGCCGCCTGGTTGCTGTCAATCGACAGCGCCTGCACACCTGCGGTCGGCGCAATCGTGGCCCAGTTGCTGCCCAGGCCGCCATCCGTCCGGTTAAAGTTGTCCAGCACCCCCGTGCTGATGCTCATCAGAACTGCGAGACCTCCGCCTCAAACGTCCCCTCATCCGCCCCCTGGTGCGCCCCCGCGCTGCTCTCCCCCTCCAGCCGGTAATACCACGTCCCCGCCTCGTCTACATCCACATCAAAGTGATACAGGCCCGTGCCATCCTTCGCCAGCTCCACATCCACCCCATACACATACGTCACCACGTTGCCGCTGGGATCCTTCACCTTGCCGCGCACCACGTCCGGGTCAAAAGCCGTCGGCGTGCTGTCCGCAAAGCCACTTACCGTCTTCACCCTCACCGCATCCCCCACCTGATACACATTCGCCATGCTGGCCTCCTGCATAGTTGTTAGTTGTTAGTCAGCTACCAACTACCAACTACCAACCACCAACTACCAACTACCAACCACCAACTACCAACCACCAACTACCAACTACCAACTAAGCCAGCCTCAGGATCCCCCCCTCCGCCCACTGAATCGTATAATCCTGGCCATTACTCGCCACCCCCAGCTCCACCGCCGCAATCAACGGGCTCGAGCTCGGGCTGCCCGAATCCCTGTAAATAATGGCATGGCTCGGCGTGCCCACGTCCAGGTCCTCCCACGTCACATCATCGGCGTCAAACACGCCCTCATCTTCCGTGTCATCCTGCGTCACCGACCTGTTAGCCAGCTCTTCGCCGCCGGCCGTGTATCCGTCGCCGCTCGCCTCATCCCCGCTCACATCATCCCAAAACTCATCCCCATCAATGTCCACGCTGTACCCTGTCACCAACGCCACCATAATCGTGCCGCCCTCCAGGTTCATCCGCGCCTCCATCAAAGCCACCTTCGCCCCGTTGTAAACCGTAATATCACCCGCAGCCATCTCAACCTCCTAATCGTCGGCAGTTGATAGTTGGCAGTTGGCAGCACACGAACAACTACCAACTAACAACTAGCAACTTTCTTCCTCAACCACGCCAACGCCTCCACATACTCCGCCTTCTTGGGATACAGCGTCACCGTCTGAAACCCCCAATCCAGGCACAGCAGCATCAGCGCCTGCTTCTTCAAGCTATTCAAATCCCCCTCCGGTATCGCCGCTGCATCCTTCTTCCGATTCGCCGCCACAAACTTCCACGGCCGCCCGTCACGTGATACGTGATCCGTGACGTTTTCACGTTTCACGTTTCCCATTTCACGTTTCACGCCCCCCCAGCGCGCCTCCCCACCATAAGCCAACACCAACACCAGCTGGCCATCCTCCACGCGCCAGGCCTGGATCGGAATATCAATCTCCAGCTCATCCACCGCCCGCCGCAGAACAGCTTCATTTACGTCACTCGCTTGCACCACGCGCTTGCCTCCATCCGTGAAGCGTGATGCGTGATACCTGCCGCATCACGCATCACGCTTCACACCACACCACCCCTAGCCCTCGATGAAATCCAAATCCACCGTCAAATTCTGCGCCGCCGTTCCGGCCGCGCCGTCGTAGTCCACCGTCACCGTCAGCAGCTCCCCCTTCTTAATCCGCCCCAGCGGATTCGTCGCCGCCCAGTCGCTGGCGTCAAAAACCGCCGGCGTGCCGCTATCGCCAATCGTCGTCGAGGCCAGAATGTTGTCGCCATCCGTGCCCACGCCAATAGTCATCGTCGCCGCGCTATCATTACTCGCCACCGCGCTCACGCGCGCCAACCGCGCATCCACCGGGAAGTTGATCACCACCCCAATATTTGCCGCCAGCGTCCCCGGCACATGAATCGTTCGTCCAAAATGCTTGCCAATCATCTCTTATTCCTCCAGTGTAGGGGCGCTTCGCGAACCGCCCCTACCAACTACCAACTGCCAACTGCCAACTGACCACGAACAACTAACCACGAACAACTAATTCGCTACGTTCCTCTTCCCAATACCACGCGGCCCGTTCACGCCCACCGCGAACCAGTCCCTTACCTTCACCGGCAGCACGTCGTTGCTGAACACCAGGCCAGCGCTCGGCGAGGAAACGGTGAACAGCTCCGGCGCCGGATGGCTGCCGCCGCCGGGCGCCTGGGCATAGCTGATGTGAATCACCGGAAACACCAGCGGGTCCACAATGTAAGCCCAGTCCGTCGCGTCGGTGAAGTCAGGCACCGCCAAGGGGATCGGCCGCGGGTCCGCAAAGCCTCGGCTCTCAGCCTCCGGCGCATACGCCGTCGGCATACCTTCACCGTAACCAAACACAGACAACGCCGTGTCGTACAGCTCCGCCGGGCCCAGCCAATAGCGTGGGAACAGCGCCAGCTTCTTGCCGCTAGTCACCTCCAGGTGGCCAAAGCACTCCGCCCGCGCCGCGCGCCAGGCCGTGGCATCCGTGCCAAACGCACTCGTCAGCAGGTTGGCATGGTCCGTGTGGAACAGCGCCGTGTTATCTTGCGCCAGCGTCGGCCCCGCGCCACTGTTGCTCGTGAAAATCTCAGCCACTTTCGCGCTTCTGGTCCGCACCGCCGCCAGCGCCAGCGCCCGCGGCACGGCCTGCAGCCGCTGGATATTCGAGTTACGAATCAGCTCCAGGGTAATCGGCACATAGCCGCCATATTTGACGAAACTGTCGGTCTCCGCCACGTCGCCCATCGTCAGTTCGTCATACGCGCCTTTCTCCGGCACCTCCGGCAGGTTGCCCAGGCCGCCCACCGTCGTCCACTGCATGTCCTGGACCGAACCATCATTGGCCGTGGCATACGCCACGCGCTCATACCAGCGCCAGTGGCTCAGCACACTAAAGTGCGCCATGATCACCTTATTCATGGCATTCGCCGCAATATCCGCCAGCGTCGCCGTCGTGGCCCCCGTCAGCTGCACCCGGTCGCCATGGAACGTGCCGCGCCACTCATAATCGCCCGTCAGCATCTGGTACAGGCCGCGCACGTCGCGCAGCGTCGGCTCCGGATACCCCGCATCCGGCACGCCAAAAATCCAGTCCCAGGCCGCCGTCACACGGTCCACACCATTTTGCATCCCCGTCACCCGGCTACCTCGTGGCGGCTGGCCGCCCACGTTCACCACCTCGTCCGCCGCCAGCGCCGCCAGCTCATCGCGCGCCGCCTGCACCGCCTCGTCCAGCTGCTCCGGCGTGTCATACGCCCCCGCCGCCAACCGCCGCCGCACCACTTCCGGCAGCCCCGACGAAGCCAGCCTGGCACTCACCGCCTCCCGCCGCAACACATCAGCCCACGCGCCGGCAACACCATCATCCGCCCGCGAAGGTACCTGGCCCGCAGCAGCAGCAACCTTCTCCCCCTTCCTTTCCTTTGCGTCCTTTGCGCCTTTGCGGTGAGATCCCTCCGTTGCAGCGGCAATCGCCTGCTGCAACGCCTCCTCGCTGGCATACTCCGCCGTCAACAGCACCCGGCGAGCCTCGCCCACCACACCCCGCTCTTCCAACACTTCCTCCACTCGTTCTCTCGTCAACATCACACCATCTCCTCCACTTTCACCTTCCAACAACTGCCAACCATCAACCAACAACTTCCTGCTGGCCAAAATGCGCCCATCGGCCGCCGGCATAAAAACCACATCCACCGACAACAACTCGCTCATACGCACCGCGCGCGGGGCGCCCCCCGCGCCGCCGCGCTCGAACACAAAATAGCTATCAATACTCACCCCAATATTCGGCAGTGGAATCCCCGCTTGCCGGTGCCGGCGCATATCCCCAGCCAGCGCCTGCAGCTCGCGACCCGCCTGGTTGCCATACACATGCACCATGCCCAGCACACTGCTGCTCTCCTCGTCCCAAACGGCCCCGGCCGTCACCCCCGCCAAATCGCGCACATCGCGGCCGCCATCCACGTGCTGGAAAAACACCGCCGCGCCATCAAAGCGCCCCGCGGCCGCCGCCTCCCGCAGCGCCTCGCTCGTAAACTCCACCCCCTTGGGGAAGCCGCGAATGGGCATCGTGCGCCCCGCGCGCACAAAGCGCATCGGGATCCGATCCGCCGCCGCCTCCCCCACCAATAGCGCCGCGCTCAGCCGTAGCCGCTCTTGCATGCCAGCCATCTCTCAGCCTCCTTCCGTGAAACGTGAAACGTGAATGCGTCCCGCATCACGCATCACGCATCACGCCCCATCCACTGCCCTAAAAATCTCGTCCACCATCTTGCCAATCAGGCTCGCCTCCTGCGGCTCGCCCATGAAGCGGAAAAGCTGCGTCAGCAGCGCCGTGGTCAGCGTGCGGCTCTTGGGTTCGCTCTCCAACGCCAGGCCGCGCCACACGCGCGTCAGCCGCTCCGCCGCGTCCGCCAGCTCCAGGTTGTCATCGCGCGACACATCGGGCACAGCCGGCGCAAACAGGTCGGCGTACTTCTGGCTGGGCAGCGCGGGGAAGCCGGCGGCGCGCGGCGCGTGGAAGTCGAAGCTCGCGCCATCGTCCATCGCCTGCCGCGCGCGCTCATAGCCCTGGTACAGCACATCTTGCAGCAGGTACACGAAATAGCGCTGCCGCCGCAGCAGGTGGCGCTCCGCCGGCCGCTGCATCGACAGCGCCTCCGCGCGATTGCTGCCCTTCTCGCCAAACCAGTGCGGCGGATAGCCCGACCCTGCATAAATCATGCGCCGCGCCGCCTCCAGGTCGTGCGCCGCGTCGGAGCCTTGCAGGTTGGGGCTTTGCACGTCCCACATCTCGCCGTCGTCGTGCACCACCACCGAACCGGCCTCCGGCGCAGTGGCATATTCGGCGCGCTTGGCGTCCACCAGGTGCGACGGCACGCGCACAAACCACAAGAAGCTGCGCACCGCCGCGTGCAGGCGCACGCGATCCTCCAGCATGCGCGAATAGCGCAGCAGCCAGGGAATCATCGTCGCCAGGTCGCCTTCGCCCAGCAGCGCGCCCAGCGGCCGGTTCACGGCATAATGCAGCATCACGCGGTCGCTTTCCGCCGCCGCCGCGTTGGCCGCGCCGGGCCACAACACGCCTTCCGCCTCGTCGTCCGCGCCAAAACCGCGCGGCAGCTCGCGATACCACAGCTCCGTCTCCCAATCGTTGGACGCCGTGCTAATTTGCGCGATGCGGTCCTTGGTCACAAAGCGCATATAGCTCATGCCGTCGAAACGATTGGTGAACAGCACCGGGAACAGGTCGCCCGCCACCGTCAGCTCGTTGCACATCGCTTCCAGACGGTTGTCGATCATGTTCTTGCGATGGTGCCAGAAGCCCTCCACATAACCTTGCAGCGGCGCGAAGCGCGAGGAGATGGCAATGCCGTCGCCAATCACATAGTCGGCCGTCACGTCAATCGCCCGCTTGGCCAACGGATTCTTGCGCCAGGCTTCAATCGTGTCCGTGTACAGCTCCTGGATCTCGGCCCACGAGCGCTCGTGCGGCCGGCCGCTCAACATCTGCCAGCCGTGCTCCGCCCTGGCGCCATCGCTCACCAGGGCCGGCAGCCCCGCCGCCCGCGCCCGCCACGCCCGCCACCTATCCCACACACCACCAATCACCCCCATCCTCACCTCCTCACGCTCCCGCATCACGCATCACGCCTCCCGCCTCCCGCATCACGCCTCCCGCATCACGCATCACGCATCACGCCTCACAATCCATCCTGCCCCCGCCCCCCACGCTTCAGCTCCGTCCGGCTGCGAATGTAAGCCATCACCACGGCCGCATTGGTCAGCAGCGAGCCCAGCGCCAGCACAATTTGCACCAGCGCGTCATGCAGCTCCGCTTCTTCCTCGGTGTTGATCACCCCCGCCAGCACCAGCACCGTCACCACCAGCGACGCGGCCACAGCCGCAAACTCCGTGGTGCGATAGCCCGCCCGCACTTCCTGCTCCGTCATTGTGCACCTCCAGCTAGCGCCCCATCGCAACCGCGCCCACCACTGGAAAGGCCGGGCGTCTGCCAACAGCCGCCCGGCCAATCCGCGGGAGAGAACAGCGAGCGGTTACGATGTGGGCTGGGTTAGGACCCTGCTCTCTCGATCTGCACAATAGCACAAATGTTCTAACAATGTCAACGCCCCGTGCGCTATACTCACTGATTGCCGCGCAGCCATCCTGGCCGCCCCTTACAGCTCAGCCACCCAAACCGCCTCTCGGAGCGCGGCCATCCTGGCCGCAAGCGGCAGGCATGCCCCCGCCCCGCCCCTTAAATCACCGTGCCGTCGGGCACCACCGCGTTCTTAGGGATGATCACAATGCCTTCGCGCGCCACCCACGCCGCGTGCTCCTCGTCCGGGCGCTCCGCCTGCTCGCGAATAATCACCCCGGTCCCAATGCGCGCGTTCTTGTCGATAATAGCGCCCTCGATAAAGCAGTTGCGGCCCACGCCGATGTTCGGCCGGCCCAACCGCTCGTTCTCCCGCCGCTCCTCCGGCGACTCATAATAGTCCGCTCCCATCAGGATCGTGCGCTGGATCGACACGCCGTGCCCGATGATGCTGCGCACGCCAATCACCGAGTTGCGGATGGTGGCCTCCTGGATGCGCCCACCGTCGGCCAGCAGCACATTGTGCAGGCTGCCGCCTTCCACCTTAGATCCCGGCAAAAAGCGCGGCCGCGTATAGATCGGCCCCTTGGGATCATACAGGTTGAACTTCGGCAGCGGCGAGGCCATGTCCAGGTTCACCTCATAAAAGCGGCGGATGGTTCCGATATCTTCCCAGTAGCCGTCGAACACATAGCCCATCACCCGCTTCTTCTCGATGGCCGCAGGAATGATATGCCGCCCAAAATCGGTGCCCGGGTTGCTGTCCAGCATCTCGAACAACAGCTCTGTGTTAAACACATAGATGCCCATCGAAGCCATGTAGGGCCTCGTGGCGTCATCGCCGCTCTCAAAGCCCGCCAGCGCCTCATCCGACTGCGGCTTCTCCGTGAACGAGGTAATCACGCCGTCCTCGTCCAGCTTCAAAATGCCCAGCCCCGACGCCGCGTCGCGGCTCACCGGCTGCACGGCAATCGACACATCCGCGCCACAATCCGCGTGAAACGCCAGAAACTGCGCGTAATCCATGCGGTACAGGTGGTCACCCGCCAGAATCAGCGTGTAACGGCTGTTCGCTTCGCGGATCTCCACTTCCTGCTTGCGAATGGCGTCGGCCGTGCCCTGATACCATTCACCGCCGCTGCCGTGCGTCTGCTCCGCCGCCAAAATCTGCACCCAGCCCGGCGTAAACATATCGCGGGTATAGGTGCGATGAATGTGCCGGTGCAGCGACACCGAGCGGAACTGCGTCAGAATGGCCACCTTGTCGATGCCCGCGTGAAAACAGTTACTCATAGGAATGTCGATCAGCCGGTATTTCCCCGCCAGCGGCACCGCCGGCTTGGCCCGCTCCTGCGTCAGCGGATACAGCCTGGACCCCACGCCGCCGCCCAGGATCACACCCAAAACATCTTGCATGCGCATCGACTACCTCCTGCTTACCACGCTGCCGCTCCCCTTGTGCCCCGCCTATTAACGCAAACTTAGCCCCATCCGTCAACCACCCCGCCGCGGCCCAGGGCCATTGCTTGCGCCCCCGCCGCCATGTACAATACGCCCAGACACCATGCAGCGGCGACAGCTTACCAATTGCACGGCCGGACCACCCTTCCGGCGCTGCGCGAGAACGATCTGGTCATGAATCCAGGCCAACTATTCGCCCTTCTGCCCCTTGTCGCTGCTGCGGCGTATGCCCTCCTGCTCGTGGCCCTCGTGGTGCGCGGCGACCTGCGCACCCCCTCCGGCAAATGGTTCCTCTTCGTGCTGGCCGGCTCCATTTTCTGGTCCATGTCGCTCATCGCTCTGCCGCCGTCCGTCTACCACCACCTCAACGCCAAAATATTGGCCGCCGTAGCCACCCTGCTGGCCGCGGCCACGGCCGCTTACGCCGGCTGGAACAATGAGCGGCGCTGGCTAAACGTCGGCGTGATCGCCCTGCTCGTGGCCATCGTGCTCGATTTCATCTGGCCCTACCCGCCCTGGATCAGCGAGCGGCGCGGCGCCTGGCAGCTCTCGTTTGGCGAGTTCATCGCCATCTGCACCTGGGCCACACTGCACATTTCCATGATCTACCTGCTGTACCGCGACATTGGCCGCACGCGCCTGCCGTGGCACGCCAACCGCATCCTGCACTGGGGCATCTTCGTGGTGGCCAACGCCTTTGCCGAGCTGCTGGTGCTGATGCCCAACCATTGGCTCACGGCCCTGGGCGAAATCATCCGCTTCATCGCCATCGCCGGCCTCTTCCGCGCCATCACCTCCCACCGCATCTTCGACGTGCGCGCCCGCCTGCGCCGCGGCGCCGCCTTCCTGGTCATCGGCCTGCTTTCGGCCATCCCCGCCGCCATCGTGCTCACGCTCACCTTCTGGCTCGCCGGCAACACGCCCCTGCGCCTGGTCGACTTCTCCCTGGTGGCCCTCGTGGTCATTGCCGCCGGCTTCATGGCCTACCGCCCCTTCCACACCTTCCTGGAACGCATCGTCTTCCGTTTCCTGGTGGGCCGCGAGTTCAACACCGGCGCCGTCGTGCGCCAGTACAGCCAGGCCATCGCCCGCACGCTCTATGTGGAGCAGCTGGCCCAGGTCATGCTCGACACACTCAGCGACCTGCTCGACGCCAGCCGCGGCGCGCTGCTGCTGGTCACCCCCTCGGCCGAGGGCTACGACCTGGACGTGGTGCCCGGCCCGCACCACAACCTGCACGGCGCGCGCCGCCTGCCGCCCCACAGCCAGTTCGTCGAAGAGCTCACCACCCGCCACAGCCCCCTGCTGCAATACGATCTCGACTTCAACCCCAAATACGACCGCCTCACGCCCCAAGAGCGCGACTGGCTGGTCACCCAGAACATGGAAGTGTATGTGCCCATCCACGACGGGCCGCTGCTGAACAGCATCATCACCCTCGGCCCCAAAAAGTCGGGCCAGGCCTACCGCGCCAACGAGCTGGAGCTGATGCAGGTGCTCGCCGAGCAAAGCCTCGTCGCCCTACAAAACGCCCGCCTCTACAGCGAGCTAAACGAGCAAAACGAGCGCATCCGCTCGCTCAATGCCGACCTGCGCGAGCAGTACGAACGCCTCGAAATCCTCGACCGCATGAAGTCCGACTTTATCACCATCGCCTCGCACGAGCTGCGCACGCCGCTCACGCAAATCAAAGGCTACACCGACATCCTCACGCACCTCAACGACATCGCGCCCCTCGACCAGGAAAAAGCGCGCGAAATCATGGGCCACATCAGCCGCGCCAGCGGCCGCCTCGAAACGCTGATCACCGCCATGCTCGACGCCAGCGAGCTGGAAGTCACGGGCATCGAGCTGATGAAGTCGCCTGCCCGCCTGGAAATGGTGGTGCAAAATGCCGTCGACCCCCTGGCGCGCGCCCTCGACGAACGCCACATCACCCTCAACCGCGACAACCTGGCCGCCATCCGGCCCCTCGAAGTCGACTTCCAGCGCCTGGTGCAGGCCTTCGGCAACATCATTGCCAACGCCGTCAAATACACGCCCGACTACGGCGTCATCGACGTCTCCGCCCACATTGTGCCCGGCGCAGCCGACAACCAGGACTTTGTAGAAGTGGTCATCGCCGACACCGGCATCGGCATCGACCCCCAATACCACGAGCTCATCTTCGAGAAGTTCTTCCGCATCGGCAACCCCGAGCTGCATTCCACGGGCGCCACCAAATTCAAGGGCGGCGGCCCCGGCCTCGGCCTGCACATCGCCAAAGGCGTCATCGAAGCCCACGGCGGGCGCATCTGGGTCGAATCGAGCGGCGAAGACGAGGAAAAGATGCCCGGCAGCCGCTTCCACATCCTGCTGCCGCTCGTCGAGGCCAGCGTCTTCACCGAGCTAGAATCGCGCAAAACCCCCAACGTCCAGCCACAGCCTGGGGATTAAATAGGACACAGATAATAGAAAAATCTATGTGCCGTCCCTTAGGACGGACATCTGTTGTTCATCTGTGTCCCATCTCCCCCGGAACACCAGCCCATCACCATCCACGTCCACCACCACCGCGTCGCCTTCACCAAACTCGCCTTCCAGAATGGCCAGCGCCAGCGGGTCGGCCACCAGTCGCTGCAGCGTGCGCTTTAGCGGTCGCGCGCCGTAGGCCGGATCGTAGCCTGCATCGGCGATAAAAGCCTTGGCCCCATCCGTCAGCCGCAGCTCAATGCGCCGCTCCGCCAGCATATCCGCCAGCGCCCGCACCTGAATTTCCACAATCTGCTGCAAATCTTCGCGGTCCAGCGCGCCAAAAGCAATAATGGCGTCGATGCGATTCAGGAACTCCGGTCGGAAGTGCGCCCGCAGCGCGTCCATGGCCTTCTCTTCACTATAGTCGCCGCCCTGCAAAAACTGGCTGCCGATGTTGCTGGTCATAATCACCACCGTGTTGCGGAAGTTCACCGTGCGCCCCTGCGCATCGGTCAGCCGGCCATCGTCCAGCAGTTGCAGCAGCGTGTTAAAAATCTCGGGGTGCGCCTTCTCAATCTCGTCAAACAGCACCACGCTGTACGGCCGGCGGCGCACCGGCTCCGTCAGTTGGCCGCCTTCGCCATAGCCCACATAGCCCGGCGGCGCCCCAATCAGGCGGCTCACCGTGTGCCGCTCCTGGTACTCGCTCATATCAATGCGCACCATGGCCTCCTCGTCGTCGAACAAGAACTCCGCCAGCGCCCGCGCCAGCTCCGTCTTGCCCACGCCCGTGGGCCCCAGGAAGATAAACGAGCCAATCGGCCGCCGCCGATCCTGCAGGCCCGCCCGCGCGCGGCGAATGGCGTTGGCCACCTCGCGAATGGCCTCCTCTTGCCCAATCACGCGCAGCCGCAGCCGCTGCTCCATCTTCAGCAGCTTATCCACCTCTCCTTCCATTAGCTTACTCACGGGGATGCCCGTCCAATTGCCCACCACGCGCGCGATTTCTTCGGCGTCCACCTCCTCCTTCAACAGCGCATCAGGCCCTTGCATCTCCGCCAGCCGCGCCTCCTGTCGGTTCAGCCGCTGCTCCAACTCCGACAGCACCCCATAACGCAGCCGCGCCGCCTCTTCCAGGTTCATATCGCGCTCCGCGCCCTCAATCTGGATGCGCGCCTGGTCAATCTCCTCTTTAATCGCCCGCACCTCGTCAATCGCCCCCTTCTCCGTCTCCCACCTGGCACGCAAGGCGTTGGCCTCCTCCCGCAGCTCCGCAATCTCCTGCTCAATCACGCCCAGCCGCTCCTTCGACGCCCGGTCGCGCTCCTGCTTCAACGACTCCCTTTCAATCTCCAGCTGCAAAATCTGGCGGTCAACCGTGTCCAGCTCCGCCGGCTTGCTGTCAATGGCCATCTTCACCCGGCTCGCCGCCTCGTCAATCAGGTCAATCGCCGCATCTGGCAGTTGGCGCTCCGTCAGGTAACGGTGCGCCAGCGTCGCCGCCGCGATCACCGCGCCATCCGTAATGCGCACGCCGTGGTGCACCTCATAACGCTCCTTCAACCCGCGCAAAATCGACACCGACTCCTCCGGCGACGGCTCCTCCACAAACACCGGCTGGAAACGGCGCTCCAGCGCCGCATCCTTCTCAATATGTTGCCGGTACTCATCCAGCGTCGTGGCCCCGATCATGTGCAGCTCGCCGCGCGCCAGCATCGGCTTCAGCATATTGCTGGCGTCCATGGCCCCTTCCGCCGCGCCGGCGCCCACCATCGTGTGCAGCTCGTCGATAAACAAAATAATGCGCCCGTCGCTCTCCGTAATCTCCTGCAGCACCGCCTTCAGCCGCTCCTCAAACTCGCCGCGATACTTGGCCCCCGCCACCAGGCTGCTCAGGTCCAGGGCAATCAAATCCTTCTGCTTCATGCCCTCCGGCACATCGCCGCTCACAATGCGCTGCGCCAGCCCCTCCACAATCGCCGTCTTGCCCACGCCCGCCTCGCCAATTAGCACCGGGTTATTCTTCGTGCGCCGGCTCAACACCTGAATCACACGCCGGATCTCCTCATCGCGCCCAATCACCGGGTCCAGCTTGCCCAGCCGCGCCAGCTGCGTCAGGTCCCGGCCATACTTCAGTAGCGCCTCATACGTCGCTTCCGGGTTCTGGCTGGTCACCCGCTGCGATCCCCGAATCCCCGTCAACGCCGACAGCACCGCATCCCGCGTCAGGCCCAGATCGCTCAAAAATCGCAGCCCCCGCACGCGCTCCGCAGCGTCCACCAGCGCCAGGAACAGGTGCTCCGTGCTCACATACTCGTCGCGCATCTGCGCTGCCTCACGCTCCGCCTGCCGCGCAATCTCCGACAGCTCCCGCGACACCCCCACCTGCGCCGCAGCGCCCAGAGCCCGCGGCAGCCCCTCCAACCGCTGCTGCACCTGCTGCAGCAGCGCCCCCCGCGCCACGCCCACACGGTTCACAATCTGCGGCGTCACCCCCTCCGCCTGCTCCAGCAACGCCGCCAGCAGATGGATGGCCTCAATCTGGCTATGGTTCGCATCCTGCGCCATCGCCTGCGCCCCTAACACAGCCTCCTGCGCCTTTTGAGTAAACTTATTCAAATTCATCGTCGCTTCCTATCGCTTGCACATTCACATAACGCACAGCCATAGCATACGTCCGCCCCATAAAAAGCAGATTTACGCCAGGTTAGATTTCCGTAAACGGAGTGAGTCCTAAAACAGCGGCCAAAAGATAGGCAACGTAATCATCGTCACCACAAACAACAGCACATTCAGCGGCAAACCCACCCGCGTGTAATCAAAAAAGCGATAACCCCCCGGCCCCAACACCAGCACATTGGCCTGATGCCCCACCGGCGTCAGAAAACTAGTCGACGCCGCAATAACCGTGGCCAACACAAAAGTCTGCGGGCTGGCCCCCACGCTCAGCGCCATGTCAATGGCGATGGGCACAATCAGCACCGTCGCCGCCGCATTCGACATCGGCTCCGTAATAATCGACGCCAGCACATAAATACCCGCCAGCAGCGCCAGCGGCCCCAGCGGCTGCAGTAGCCCAACCATATTGTCCGCCAAAAACTGCGCCGTGCCCGTCGTCTCCATCGCCGTGCCCAGCGGCAGCATGCCCGCGATTAGAAAGATGCTGCGCCATTCGATGCTCTGGTACGCCTCATCCATCGTCAGGCTGCCGCTCAGCACCATCAACACCGCGCCAATCACCATGGCCACCGCCACATGAAAGCCGCCAACCGTCACCAGCAGCAGCACCAGGCCCACGATCAACAGCGAAATCACCGCCTTCTTTTCGCGCGGCCGCTGCAAATCCACCGGGTTCAGCACAAGAAACTCGTCGCCCTCTTGCAGCGCGGCCAGGCGGCTCTGCGGCCCTTGCAGCAGCAGCGTATCGCCAAAGCGCAGCCGCACATCGCGCACGCGCTCACGTATCACCGCAGCCTGCCGCCACAAGGCCAGCACCGTAAAGCCAAAGCGCTCGCGGAACTGTAGCTCGCGCAGCGTATGCCCCTGAATCGGCGAGCGCGGCGCCACAACCGCCTCAAACACCTGCACATCGCTGCCCTCCTGCGCCAGCTCCAGCTTGCGCTCCGCCTCAATGGCCAGCCCCAGCTCGCCGCGCAGCGCCATCAGCCGCTCCAACATGCCCTCCACCAGCAGCAGGTCATCCTCCTGAAGCACCATATCGCGGCCCACCCCTTCCCGCCGGTCGCCGTCGCGAATAACCTCCAGCACATTCAGATCATAATCCGCCCCCAGCCGGCTTTCCAGCAGCGTCTGGCCGATTAGCGTACTACCCGGCAACACGCGCACCTCGCTCACATACTCCCGCAGCTTCGCCCCGCTGGCCAGGTCCTCCACCGTCGTGCGCACCGGCAGCAGCTTGCGCCCCACGAACACCATGTACAGCACGCCCGTGATAAAGATGATGACCCCCGTGGGAAAAAAGTCGAAAAAGCGAAACGTCGGCAGGCCGCGCTCGGCCAGCATGCCCGCGGCCAACACGTTCGGCGGCGTGCCGATCAGCGTCATGTTGCCGCCCATCAGCGAAGCAAACGACAGCGGAATCAGCAGCTTCGACAGCGGAACCTTCGTCTGCCGCGACACGCCCGCCACGCCGGGCAGCAGCATGGCCACCGCCCCAATGTTGTTCATGAAAGCCGACATGCCGCCGCACATCAGCATAATCACCGTCACCAGCCGCGACTCACGGTTGCCCGCCACCCGTGCAATCTGCTTGCCCAGATAGTCCGTCACCCCCGTGCGGAACAGGCCGCCCGACACGATATAAATGGCCCACACCGTCACCACCGCCGGGCTGGCAAAGCCGGCAAACGCCTCGTCCACCGTCACCAGCCCCGTCAGCGCCAGCGTCAGCAGCACCAGCATCGCAATCACATCCACGCGCAGCTTCTCCGTGGCGAAAAGCACCACGGCCGCCACAATGATCGTCAGAGTCAGAGCAATCACCGGAGTCATCAGCGCCCCATCAACTCCCACCTACACACGTGCTGCATCAACAATTCCCGTATCTGCATGATACGCCCATTATAACCAACCGCCCAATCGCCGCACCCAAGGCTCGTAGCAGAGCAATTCATTGCCCGTCCCCCCCACTAGGTACTATATTCCCCTACAACCCCACCTCGCCCCCTGCTATACTCACCCTGACACAATTATTCCGGGCGTCGCTACTCCTCATTGCCAACATCCGGGGAAGCCATGGAACAACTTTTAGAAAACACAACCACAGCCGTCATGACCGACACCGAGCAAACGCTCTCACTTCGTACCGAGCGCATCCTACAGGCCAGCGCCTACGCCGCTGCCCAATTCTTACACACCCCCTCCTGGGAACTATGCATCGACGATGTCCTGGCGCGCCTCGGCGCGGCCACCGGCAGCGACTTGGTCTACCTCATTCGCGTCAGCGATCACCACGCGCCGCCGCGCATGCGCGTGCGCAACTATTGGCACGCGCGCCCCGCCGACCGCTTCATCCCCGTCGATCGCCTCGCCCTCAGCGACTGGGCCGCCTCCACCTTCGCCCCCTGGGTAGAAAAGATGCGCAACCAGCAGCCCATCGCCTGCCACGCCGCCGACCTGTCGCCCTGCCAGCAAGAGCTTCTCACCCAGTTAAAAGTAGAAACCGTCTACCTGCTGCCCGTCTTCGCCGCAACCACCTGGTGGGGCATGATCCTCTTCGAAGGCGACGCCGGCCACAGCCTCACGACCACCGAGTTCGACGCCCTGCGCCTCATCGCCGACTCGCTGGGCTCGGCCATTAACCGCCGCCACTTCGAGCGCCAGTTGCAGCGGCGCAACCACGAGCTGCACGTCCTCAACAGCGTCATCGCCGCCGCCAACGCCGCCCTCGAACCGCACACCGTGCTCACCACCACCTGCCGCGAGCTGGCCCTGGCCTTCCACGCCTCCACCGCCGGCGCCGCGCTCGTCGACGAAACCGGCAGCGCCCTCGAAATCGTGGCCGAATACATTACCGCCGGCAATTTCAGCGCCCTGGGCGAAAAAATTCCCATCACCGGCAACGTTTCTACCGAATACGTGCTGCGCGAGCGCAAGCCGCTCGTCGTCGAAGACGTGCGCAGCGACCCCCGCTTCGAGTCCATTCGCGACATTATGGCCCAGCGCGGCGTGGCCTCCATCATCCTCCTGCCGCTCACCGCCGGCGACGAGGTCGTGGGCACCCTGGGCCTCGACACCCTCCAGCCGCGCCGCTTCAGCGAGGAGGAAGTGGCCCTGGCCATGAGCGCCGCCTCGGCCGCCAGCCAGGTGCTGGCCAAAGCCCACCTGCTCACCGCCGAGCGCGAAAACACCGCCCGCCTGCAGCAAATCCTACAGCTCACCACCGGCCTCGTGGCCACGCGCGACGAACAAGACCTGCTCAACCTCCTGGTGCAGAAAGCGGCCCACTTCTCGCCCAGCGGCATCTGCAGCGTCTTCATGCGCGAAGTGGCCGGCCGCGACCTCATCTTGCGCGCCTGCCACGGCCTGCCCTCCAGCGCCCTGGGCCTGCGCATTTCGCAAGACGAGCCCCTGGTGAAGCAGGCCCTGGCCGGCGAAAAGCCGCTGATCATCCCCGACATCGCCGCCCACGCCCCCGAGCTGCTGCGCTTCCTCGTCAGCCCCGACACCTGCGCCCTCTCGGCCTATCCTCTCCTCAGCGAGCATGGCCCGCTGGGCTTCATCTCCTTCAGCAGCCCCACCGTGCGCCACCCCTCGCCCGCCGAAATCAGCGCCCTCAGCCTGCTGGCCGAGCGCGTGGCCGCCGCCATTCAAAACGTGCGCCTGCTCAACGCCGTCAGCGCCCAGGCCAGCCATCTCAGCGCCCTGCACGAGGTCGACTTGGCCATCAGCACCAGCCTCGAGCCCGAAGAAGTGTACGAAACCATCACCCAGAGCGCCGCCCAGCTTCTCGGCTGCGATCTGGTCAACCTCTACCGCTGGCTGCCAGAGCAGGGCGAGATAGAAACCCTGTCCACTTACGGCGCAGCCCGCGAAAACATCAAGGGCCGCCGCTTCGACGTCCGCCGCAACCAGGCGCACCTCGAGCTGCGCCAAGGGCAGCGCACCATCGCCATTCCCGACATCCGCAACGACCCGCGCATCGACAACTTCTGGCGCGACAACATGGGCGTGCGCGCCGTGCTGCTGGTGCCCCTGCTCTACCGCGACGCCTTCTCCGGCATGCTCGCGCTCAACGACACCTGCCGCGCGCGCCATTGGAGCGACGCCGAAATCGAGCTGGCCCAATCCCTGGCCGCCCAGGCCTCCATTGCCGTGGCCAACGCCCGCCTACACGCCGAAACCCGCCACCTGCTCGATAGCAGTCAGCGCCAGGCGCGCCTGGTGCAGCAAATCGTCGATACCGTCTCCGACGGCCTGCTGCTGCTCGATCCGCAACACCGCGTCGTGCTGGCCAACCCCGCCGCGCAGCAGTTCCTGCAAAGCTACGTCGAGCTCGACGGCGAGCGCGTGGCCGCCCTCGCCGGCTCGCCCCTCGCCCGCTTCCTGCAGCCGCCGCCCGCCGACCGCGCCTTCCACGAAGTCAAAATCCGCAATAGCAAAAACGTCACCTTTGAAATTAGCGCCCATCAGATGGAAGCAGACCCCCTCGCCGGCGGTTGGGTCATCGCCATCCACGACGCCACTCGCGACCGCGAGCAGCAAGCCTACCTCCAGGCGCAGGACCGCCTGGCCACCGTAGGCCAGCTTGCCGCGGGCATCGCTCACGACTTTAACAACATCCTGGCCGTCATCGTGCTCTACGCCCAGACCCTGCAGCGCGACGACATCCCCGTGCGCGACCGCGAGCGCCTCCGCGCCATCTACATGCAGGCCCAGCGCGCCTCCAGCCTCATCGCCCAGATCCTCGACTTCAGCCGCCGCTCCGTCGTCGAACGGCGCCCCCTGGAGCTGCAGCCCTTCTTGCACGAGCTGCTGCAAATGCTGCGCCGCACCCTGCCCGAAACCATTAATGTCGAGCTGCGCACGGCCAACGGCGACGCCATCGTCAACGTCGACCCCACGCGCCTGCAGCAGGCGCTCATGAACCTGGCGCTCAACGCCCGCGACGCCATCACCGCCAGCCTGGCCTCCGGCACAGCCGCCACCGGCGACCTCAGCATCACCCTGACGCGCCACGACGCCTCCTGGAAGCCGCCCCTGCCCGACATGCAGCGCGGCGATTGGGTGGCCATCGGCGTCGCCGACAGTGGCGCCGGCATCAAGCCCGACGTCCTGCCGCACATCTTCGAGCCCTTCTTCACCACCAAGATGCCCGGCCAGGGCACCGGCCTCGGCCTGGCCCAGGTCTACGGCATCGTCAAGCAGCACGACGGCTTCATAGACGTGCACAGCGCCCCCGGCAAAGGCGCCACCTTTCACATCTATCTGCCCGCCATCTGCGTGCTCACTTCCGGCCCCTCCGAAGAGCTCGCCCCCGTGCGCGCCGGCGGCGGCGAGCTCATCCTCGTCGTCGAAGACGAGCCCGCCATCCAGAGCGCCGTCGGCGAAATCCTCGAGCTGCTCGGCTACCGCGTGCTCATGGCCGGCGACGGCCTCGAAGCGCTGGAGACCTACCAGCAAGCAGGCGGCGCCATCGACCTCGTGCTCAGCGACATGGTCATGCCACGCATGAACGGCGCCACGCTCTACCACAACCTGCGCAGTCTCAACCCCCACATCCGCCTCGTGCTCTTCACCGGCTACCCCCTCGACGAACCCGGCCGCAAATTCGTCGAAGCCGAAAGCGTGCCCTGGCTGCAAAAACCGTTCAACGCCGAAACCCTCGGCGCCATCATCCACAGGGCCCTGCACCCTGAAGACGCCAAACGTGATAATGAACCTTAATGAAATAATTAGGGAACACGCAGGCCCCCCATGTAGCCGCGGTATCCCTACCGCGCTCGTCACACAGTCAAGCCACGCGCTCAGAACGCGCGGCTACGAGGGGGCAGGACCCTGCCTGCCGCTGGATTGCCGGATTACCTTGCTAAACGTCATCATCACGCCACACACATCACGACCAACTACCAACCACCAACCACCAACTACTTCCACACCCCCGGCAAAAACACCCCATACACCGGGTCGCTCACACACCACACCGGCGCATGAAGGTTGCAGCCCCACACCTGCGCCTGCCACGGCGAAATGGCCGTGCGCGGCGTGGCCCACGACGCATTCAGGCGCACCAGCGAGCCAAAATCGCCCGCCGTGTTGCTGGTCCACGCCATACAATTAGCCTGCCCCGCCGCGTTCACCGCCGAAGCGCCGTTGCCCGTGCGCACCCAGCCCCACCAGCCCGCTGGGGGCCCCATGCCCTGGTCGCTCTGCACTCTCGCCTCCGCTAAATCCGTGGCATAACTCAACGCCGTCACGTCCATCATCTCCCACAGGCTGGCCATGTGATAGCCCTCGACGCAGGCGGCCAACGCCTGGCTGCCATCAAAATTTTCCTCCGTCACATAAAAGCTGCGCTCGCCGTACTGCACCAGCGGCGCTTGCGGCCGCTCCGCCGCCGCAGCCGCGGCGCCGGCCCCGGCCGCCTCACGCGCCGGCCAATGCCCGCCGCCCACCACCACCAGCGCCGCCAGCAGCAGCGCGGCCCCCGCCAGCAGCAGCAACGCGCCCCGCCTTGGAACAAGTCTCGCCTGGCTGCTCATGGCCTAATCCTCGATGCACCACACCGGCGCAGGGCCGTTGCAGGCCCACGTCTGAGAGCGCCAGGGCGAGATGGCGCTGCCCGCGCCGGTCCAGGCCAAGTCCAACTGCACCAACGTGCCATATGTGCCCTCCGCTCCGCTGGTCCACACCATGCAATTGGCCACGCCCGCCGTGTTGCTGCCAGACGACTGGCCGCCCGTGCGCACCCAGCCCCACCAGCCCGCTGCCGACCCCGCGCCCTGGTCCCCTCGCACCGTGGCGCTCACATGGTCGCTGGCGTAAATCAGCGTCGTCACGTCGTGCAGCTCATACAGGCTGGCCATATGAAAGCCCGCCGGACAGGCCGCCAGCGGCTCATCGCCGTTCGCGTTCACATTGGTAACCAGAAAGCGCCGGCCCACGCCCATCGCCGCGTTCGGCGCGGGCGCTACAGGGCTGCCCGCCGCCGCTGCTGCCTCTCCCTTCTCATCATTCGGCGATCGCCCGGCCATCTCCTCCAACGGCAGCGTATTGCCCGGCGGCCCCACCTCCTCCAACCCCGCGTTCGGCCCCCCCGCCCCATCCTGCGCCGCCGCCACCGCCGCTACCACCACCGCCACAACAGCCAACAAAGCCAGCCCCACCCACCGCCAAATCCGTGCCTGAGCCATCAGCAAAATCCTCCATTGCAACAGTCAACAAACCTCGCCCCCTACCACAGCATAAACGCAAACCGCCGCAAATTTCCCGCGCCGAACCACCAACTACCAACCAACAACTACCAACCAACAACTACCAACTACCTCCCCCTCCCCCGATACGCCGTAATCACCGCCACCCCCACCAGCGTCACCACCGCCCCCAGCACCATACGCCCCGTCAGCGCCTCGTCCGCCAGCGCCCAACCCAAAAACACCGCCACAATCGGGTTCACATAAGCGTAGGTCGCCGTCTGCGTCGGCGCCGCGTTGCGTATCAGCCAGCTATAACAGGTGAACCCAATCAGCGAGCCAAACACAATCAGGTAGCCAAAGGCCAGCGCCGAGCGCAGCGACACCGCCTCCAGGCTCACAGCGCCCGCCTCGCCCGTCAGCAGGCCCACCGCCGTCAGCGCCAGCGAGCCGCTAAACATCTCCAGCCCCGAGGCCATCAGCGGCGCTTCCGGCAGATCCGTCTGGTTGCCATAAATCGTGCCCACCGACCACGACAACGCCGCCGCCAACACCACCACGGCGCCCACACCGTGCACCGCCACATGAAGCTGCCCCGGCCCCACCAGCAGCGCCAACCCCGCCAGCCCCAGCGCCACCCCCGCCAGCACGCGCCCTGCCGGCCGCCGGCCGCCCGGCCGCAACCACGTCAGCAACACCACCCACACCGGCACCGTCGCAATCAGCAGCGACGTCAGCCCCGAAGGCACAAACTGCTCGGCCCACGACACGCCGCCGTTGCCTCCCGCCAGCAGCAGCAGGCCCACGATCGCCGCGCCGCGCAGTTGCCGGCGCGTAGGCCATTCCGCCCCCCGCAGCCGCGCCCAGCCAATCATCAGCAGGCCCGCCACAAAAAAGCGCGCGCCCGACATCAAAAACGGCGGCAGCGTCTCGATCGCAAACTTAATCGCCAGATACGTCGAGCCCCAAATCAGATACACCGCCCCAAAAGCCAGCACAAACTGCCACCGCGCCGGCCCCTGCCGCCCCCCAGCCACCGACGATGCCCTCATCGAAGAATCCACCAAGCCACCGTTTCCTTTCATAAATGCGCCGCAATACTGCACGGCAATTTAGCAAATTGCCCGCTCTACGGCAATTTACCAACGACTTACCCTACCCAAAATACACCGTCCGCCCCAGCACAACCCCATACACCACCAGCGCCGCCACCGCCGCCACGATCCACGCCCCCTGCCGCCGAATAACCAGCGGCGCTTTAGCCCGCTTGGCGAAACCCCTGGCCCGGAACCACTGCATCATCCACAATAGCGGCGACAGGCCGCCCAGCACCGCCAGCAAGCCGGCCAACACCGGCACGCTGGCCAGGCCATACGGATTCAACAACCCCGCCAGCAACACCACCGCCGCCGCCGTCACATACGCCAACAGCCCCAGGCGCACCGCGCGCCCAATCTGCTCGTCGCCCTCCCCGCCAATAATCTTGCCCAGCTCGTGCAGCGCAAACCACACCAGGAACAGGTAGCTGCCTACGCCCACCAGCGTCATCAGCAGCCGCCACAGCCAGTGCGGCTGCCAGCCCGCAATCACCGTGGCCCAGTCGCCAATGTTGCCAATGCCCGAAAACATCCAATAGCCCGCGCCATAAAGCCAGTTGGTCAACATAAACAGCCACCAGAAGAATTGCCGCTCCCGCCGCTCATCGCCCGTGCCGCGCAGCATTGCCAGGCTCACCACGCCCAGCAGCAGGTTCGCAATCGAGGCGCTGCCGGCCACCAGCTTGGCCTGCGCGCCGCCCGCCTCGCACACCACGTGCAGCGCCGAAAGCTCCTGCAAATCGCCGCCCACCAGCACACAGGTCAGCGCGTGCACCCCCTCATGCAAGCCAATCGTCAGGCTCACCGCCACCGCCGCAATCGCCATCGTCGTCAACCAATCAACCACCGGCCTGCGGTCCACACTAACTTCTGCCATCGCAACCTTCCTCCTTTCACACGCATCACGACCATCACAGAATTGACAAATCTCGAAAGATTTGTCAATTCTGCCGCCTCAACCCCTCACGCATCACGCATCACGCTCCCCCCCACCACCCCCCACCGCCACCGCTCCACCACCTCCGGCCGCTCAAAAAACAGCTCCTCCAGCGCCGGCTCAATCTCCGTGCGCCACACCTCCGGCAGCGTCTCCGCCAGATCCTCCCGCAAAAAATAAGTAATGCCCACCGCCGCCTGCGCGTCGCCAATCTCCTCGTTCAGCGCCCGCAGCAGCTTCTCCAGCCGCGCCACATCCACCCCCGTGCCCCGCCGCTCATGATAGCGCCGCAGCACCCCATAATCCGGCGCCACCTCCACAAAAGCAAAGCGCCGCCGCAGCGCGCGGTCCAGCAGCGCCAGCGAGCGGTCCGCCGTGTTCATCGTGCCAATCAGCCGCACATTGCGCGGAACGCGCAGCACGCCCCCGCCCGCCAGCGCCATCTCCTCGTCCCGATACTCCAGCAGGTACAGCAGCTCGCCAAAGATGCGGCTCAGATTTGCGCGGTTAATCTCATCCAGCACCAGCACACAGCGCCCTTCGCGCCGCGCCGCCTCCTGGCAAAACAGCAAAAAGCGGCCCGCCTGCAGCTCATAGCTCAGGCCCCCGCCCTCCTGCGCCGCCGGCCTCAGCCCCTGCACAAAATCCTCATACTGGTACGCCGCGTGCAGCTGCACCACGTCCACAAAGCCATCCCCGCCGCCCGCCAGGTGCCGCGCCAGCCCCTGCGCCACCGTCGTCTTGCCCGTGCCCGGCGGCCCATACAAAATCGCCTGCCCCTTACGCTCCACCGCCGCCGCCCACTGCGCCAGCTGCGCCTCCTCAAAGCCCGTATCCTGCGCCATCTGCGCCAGCGAATACGGCTCCAAGCCCTCGCCGCCCGCCCCCGCCGCCTCCGGCCCCACGTCATAGCCGCCCGCCGCCGCCTCTACCTCCTGCGCCTCGTGCAGCCCCTGGCCCTGCGCCCCGATGACATAATCCACGCCCGGCAGCCCCAGCTCCACCTGCCCGCGCCTATCCAGGCGGCCCACGCGCCCGCGGCTCTCCCGCGCGCAGACCCACAAAAAGCTCTGCACATGCACCATATCGCGCGCCCCCAGCGGCCGCAGCGCCTCCAACAAGCCGTGCGCATAACCCCGCAGCGCGCCATACAGCCGGCCCGACGGCCTGGCCTCATAAAGCTGGCCCTGGCCCACAACCTGCAAAAACCAGCGCGCCACCTGCGGCTGCACAAACAGCTCCGCCTGCGGCTGCGTCAGAAACAAGAAATAAGTGGCGAACGGCCAGCGGTTGGGCAGATGGTTGGCCAGCGCATACTCCGCAAAAGCCTGCAGCCGCTGCGGCGTCGGCCCCGCCCCATACAGCAGCGCCTGCGCCTGCTGCGCAAACAGGCCCATCGCCTGCGGCCCCCCGTCGCGCACGCGGTACAAAATGGCCAGGTCCCCGCGCCGCGGCGCGCGGTTAAACAGCAAATTGCCCTGCCGCCCCACCTGCTCCATGCGCGCCAGCAGCTCCTCAAACTGCCACGCCGCCATCAGCGCCTGCAGCGCCTCCCGCCCCAACAGCTCCTGCGCCCGCGCCGCCAATCGTCGCTTCGGCGCCACCTCCTCCGCCACAAAAGCCCCATGCCCAAACCCGTCCCAATCCCCATAACGCCCCCGCACCAGGCCAACCAGGTCCGCAACCTGCCAATCTCTAAACATGGCCCCATTCTGGTACACAATCGACAAATCTCCAACATTTGTCAATTTCCCCCCCACCTTCCGCCGGCAAGCGAACAACGACCAAAGTTGAGAAAGGGAGTTGTGGTATGCTACATAAGCGCCGGCGACAAAGATCGTTTTCATCAATCCCGTCGCTCAGGAGAAAAGCGTTGGATAAAGTCAGCCACAGTCAGTCGGCACACCTGTTCATAGAATACGCGCGCACGGCACAATTCAGGAAGATGAAACGTTCGTTACAGAATATCGCCTCTTACCAGACAAATTTGGAGGCAGCGAGGAATTCATTTTAGATTTGAAGGAGAAAACGGCATGAATGAGCGCCTACAACCACACGTCAGCGATTACGCCCCGGTCAACGGCCTGGAAATGTATTACGAAATCTATGGCAGTGGCCAACCGTTGCTGTTACTACACGGCGGCATGACCACAGCGGAAGACTTCAGCCTTGTTGCCCCCACTCTGGCGCAGACGCGGCAGGTCATCGCCTTTGAGCGACAGGGACACGGGCATACCGCCGACATTGATCGTCCCTTTCGTCTGGAGCAGTGGGCTGACGATACCGCTGCACTGCTGCGACATCTTGACATTGAGCAGGCCGATGTTTTTGGTTACAGCACAGGCGGCTCAGTGGCGCTGGCTTTCGCCCTGCGTCAGCCAGAGATGGTAAGAAAACTTGTCCTCGCGTCATCCATCTACAACCGCGAGGGATACTATCCCGGTATTATGGAGGGGCTTCTGCAGACCACTGCTGGCGACATGCCGGACATTCTGCGCGAGATGTATACTCGCGTGGCGCCGCACCCAGAGAACTGGCAAAAACTGGTCAAAAAATCCACCGAGTCCGCCGCCACCTTTCAGGGCTGGCAGAAAAAAGATATTCGCACCATTAGCACCCCCACGCTGGTCATGGTTGGCGACAACGATATTGTGCGCACGGAACACGCCGTCGAACTGTATCGCCTGATACCGAACGCGAAGCTGGCCGTTCTGCCCGACACCGATCACGTCGGCATTCTAGTCCAGCACGCGGCGTGGACGGCGGCGATGATTTCCGAATTTCTCAGCGCACCTATGCCAGAAGAAACAGAGCAAGCGCAGCTTGAAGATCTGGAACACGACTTCCCGAAGAGTATTGGACGCCCTGCGACGAATGCGCTGCTCGTAGCCGGGTATACGCGCCTTGAGCAGTTGACCAATGTCAGAGAGGTAGATATTAAGCAACTGCACGGTGTTGGCCCCAAGGCCATCAAGATCCTGCGTGAAACGCTCGCCGCAAAGGGATTGTCGTTTGCCGACAAGCCGTAGCGCGCAACCGGCAATTTCCCAACATGTCTGCGTCACGATTTCCCGCTCTTGGGCTGATAGCCGTTATTGCCGCAACTGAGTATCTTACCCGCCGCTTTGTGTCTTTGTGGCTGCCATTGCTGGGTAATCCTGTTGCCAAAAACATGCCACCCTGCTATCCTCTCCCCCGTTCACCCAAATCCCACCAACAGGAGGCGCCCACACCATGCCACAAGCCACACATCAGCCATTCGCACCCTTTGCGACGTTGAGCGCGCGCGCCTCCGGACCGCTTACCTGAGCTTCACCCCCGCTCCCTTCTAAACGAATCGCTCCGGCCGCCGCGCCCGTCGCTGCGCCAGGCCCACCCCGCTCGCCTCCGGCGCGCCACAGCGCGCTGCGGCGACCGCGCTACCCAGGAGACGTTTCGTGAACCGTACCATCCGCAAAATCATTTCCTATTACCGCCCCTACCGCCGCCTCTTCCTCGCCGACATCGCCTGCGCGGCGCTGGCCTCATTTTTTGCCCTGCTGCTGCCCCTCTGCGTGCGCCAGGTTGCCAAGACCCTGCAGCAAGGCCCCTCACCCGCCGCCCTCGGCCAGGTCTATGCCATCGGCGCGCTCATGCTGCTGCTGATTGCCCTGCACACCGCCTGCACCCTCTTCGTCGACTACCAGGGCCACTCCATGGGTGCGCGCATGGAGGCCGACATGCGCCGCGAGCTGTTTGCCCACCTGCAAAAGCAGCCCTTCAGCTTCTACGACCAGCGCCGCACCGGCGAGCTCATGTCGCGGCTCACCAACGACCTCTTCTGGCTCTCCGAGTTCTTCCACCACGGCCCCGAAGACCTGATCATCGGCCTCGTGGCCCTGGCCGGCGTGCTCGCCGTCTCACTCACCATCAGCCCCGCGCTCACCGGCCTCATCTTCCTCTTCCTACCGCTCATGGCCCTCTACGGCCTCTACTTCAACCGCCGCATGAACCGCGCCCTGCGCCGCAGCAAGGCGCGCATCGCCGCCATCAACAGCCAGGCCGAAGAAACCCTCTCCGCCATTCGCGTCGTGCAATCGTTCGCCAACGAGCCCCTCGAAAACGAGCAGTTCGCCCAGGCCAACGCCCGCTTCGTCGCCAGCCGCCGCGACGGCTACCGCAGCGAAGCCGCCTTCTCCGGCGGCATCGGCGCCTTCGCCAACCTCATCACCGTCGCCGTCATCGTCGCCGGCGGCGCCCTCGTCGCGCGCGGCGCCCTCGACCTGGCCGACCTGCTCACCTACTTCCTCTACGTCGGCCTGCTGCTGGAGCCCATCCGCCGCCTGGTCAACTTCGCCGCCCTCTACCAGGAAGCCATCACCGGCTTTGCCCGCTTCATGGAGCTGCTCGACATCCAACCGGCCATCGCCGACGCCCCCGGCGCGGCCGGGCCGCCCCCCACTCGCGGCGAAATCGAGTTCCGCCACGTCAGCTTCGCCTACGGCCTCGGCCGGCGGCGCGTGCTGCGCGACCTCTGCCTGCACATCCCCGCCGGCGCCTACGTCGCCCTCGTGGGCGCCTCCGGCGTGGGCAAAAGCACCCTCTGCGCCCTCATCTCCCGCTTCTACGAAGTCGACGAAGGCCAGATCCTGATCGACGGCCACGACATTCGCACCATGCCCCTCGCCGCCCTGCGCCGGCGCATCGGCGTCGTGCCCCAGGACAGCTACCTCTTCGCCGGAACCGTCGCCGAAAACATCCGCTACGGCCGGCCCCATGCTGCGCCCCACGAAATCATCGCCGCCGCGCGCCAGGCCCAGGCCCACCACTTCATTTGCCAGCTGCCCCAGCGCTACGACACACCCATCGGCCCCCGCGGCGTCACCCTATCCGGCGGCCAGAAACAGCGCCTCAGCATCGCCCGCGCCTTGCTCAAAGACCCGCCCATCATCATCTTCGACGAAGCCACCAGCGCCCTCGACCGCGACAGCGAGCGCGCCGTGCAGGCTTCCCTCGAAACCCTCGCCCGCCGCCGCACCACCATCGTCATCGCCCACCGCCTGGCCACCATCCGCAACGCCCAACACATCATCGTGCTCGGCGAACAAGGCATCGTCGAACAAGGCACACACCAGCAGCTCATCACCAACAACAACGAATACGCCCGCCTCTACCACCCGCACCCTCCCCCTCACACCAAAGGCTCGTAGTCAGGCAATTCATTGCCGCTCCCCCCGGCGCGATAAATCACGCCACTACAAACCCAAAGCCACGCCGCGCCCCGAACCAAAGGCTCGTAGATATCGTGTTAAAAGTCAAGCATTATGTACGTTAACAGCG
>CAYLJW010000018.1:0-85964 GCA_964384155.1 uncultured Ardenticatenaceae bacterium | reverse complement strand
ATCAGATGGTGCAACGCGACCAGGGTAAAGGCGTTGAGCTGCGTCGCGAAATGCCAAAGGTCGGCCGTAACGACCCCTGCCCCTGCGGCAGCGGCAAAAAGTATAAGCATTGCCACTTGCGCCAGGATGTGGCCGCGGAACGGCGCGCAGGCAAGGGACGGGCACGTATCCAACATTAAGGCTAGCCAGTCTTATCAGGAAGGTACATGGAAGGGGAACGGAGGGGCATAAAGGCCCTGGAAGCGCAACGTGCATCACTTCAAGATCTAGAGGAAATTGTCTTGCGGTTCACCCTGGCCTTTCCCCAAGCTGAGACACAGTTGTTCCTGCTGGAGGATGGCCGCGACGCCTGGCGTCTGGCGTCGCACACGGTTGGGCAGGGCGTGCAACAGGAAGAGCCGCCTCGAGAGCCGCCGGAGGAGCTGATGAAGCAGGCGCTGCAAGGCGACGGACCGTTGCTGGCCGACCAGGAAGACCGGCCATTGGCTGCAGAGCTTGCCCAGGGCAACACTGCGGCGCAGGCGTTGATACCGGTTATGGCCGGCAGCCGCAGAGCCGGACTGCTCGTCGCGCGACAATATGGGCCTGAGCCGCTGACGCCGTACAGCATCAGTTATCTGCACACGATTGCCAGCCACCTTGGCGTCACGCTGCACACGCAACAGCTTATTGACGCTGCATGGCAGCGCACCAGGGAAATCGAAACGGTCCACGGCGTCACGCAGAAGGCGCGCGAGCTAAAGCCACTAGAACCGACGCTCGCCGAAATCCGTGCCGAGATCCAGCGCACCTTTGACACGCCCATCTTCTATGTAGCGCTTTTCGAAAGGGAGAAAGGGCAAATCACCTTTCCCTTTGCCGTCGACGGCAGCCGAAAATTAGAAGTGGAGCCGCTTGCGGTGACACACGATGAAAGTCTGGCGGCATGGGTGATACGCCATGGCCGGCCCTTCATCACCGGCGACTGGTCTAACGAGTCGCCGGTAGCCGGCATTCGGCTATCGGAAGCTCTGCCGAGCACTGTGCTCTGTTTTCCGCTTTGGGCCGACGGCGAGATTGTAGGGGCCATATCGCTGCAGAGCTATCTGCCGCGCGCTTTCGACGACCATGAGATTAACCTGCTGTCCGCCATCGCCGACCATGTGGCGGTTATCGTTCAGAATTCTCGTATTTACTCCACTACGCAAGAGCTTGTCGACAACATGGCGCGCGAGTTTTTTATGGCTTCCGCCTTACGGCAAGCCGTATCGGCGATGGGCGCCTCGCTAGACCTTGATCTGGTATTGGAACGTTTCTTGGCGTCGGTCCAGGAGCTGCTGCAGTTCGACTCCGCGTCGCTGCTGATGGTGCACGATGGCGCGTTTAGCTTCTATAAGCATATTGCTTATGACGGCATGGACGAGCAGGCAATTATTGATTGGGCGAACCAGCATCTGGTCGACTCGCCTCTCTTAATGCGCGTGTTGCAGCTTCAGGAACCCGTTGTTATCGGCGACGTTCGCGAGAGCGACGAGTGGCGAGGATTGCAGCCGCTGGATTATGTGCGCTCCTGGGCGGCGGTACCGCTGCTTGTAGCCCGAGAGGTTGTGGGCATTCTGACGCTCGACAGTGTCGAACCAAACGCATTTAAGCAGCGGGAAGTGTGGGTGATTACGACGCTCGCGGCGCAAGCGTCGCTGGCCATCCAGAATGCGCGCCTACATAACGAGATCCAGAGCCAGGTTCACGAGTTAACGACTTTATATGAAGCCGGCGCGGCGATTAATGCAGAACTCGACCGCGATACGGTGCTGCAAACCGTGGTACTGGAAATGATCCGCGCGCTCGACCTGAAGTCGTGCATTATCTTCCTGCCGCAGCCCGACGGGCAACTGCGCGTAGCCACCGGTATGCGCTCGCCGGCTGGCGACGCCGCGCACGACGCAGCATGGATCGATCTCTCAGCAGCCGACGATTATCTGGCTCTGGATGCGCCGGCTGCGGTGCAGCGCGCTTTCATGCAGGGCGGCCCGATCGCATTGCGCCAAGGCGCGTCGCTCGCAAGCGACGAACGTACGCTCCTGGACTATAGCGGTGTGGAATCGGCTCTCTTGCTGCCGTTTGGCCACGGTGATTACAATGTCGGCTTGCTGCTTCTCGGCCGTAGTGCACGCTTAACTGAATTTACGGTGCGCGACATACGACTGGCGCGCAATCTTGCGGGGCAGGCGGGCGCGGCCATCGAGCACGCGCGGCTTTACGCGCAGGCCAAACGTCGTATCGACGAGCTGTCCACGTTTCATCAGATCGTCCTGCAACTCAACACGCCGCTTGAACTAGAAGTGGTCCTTGAAAACATCACGGAAGCGGCGCTGAAAATCATTGAGGCCAATAATCTCCATATCTATTTATGGGATGCAGAGAAGGACGAGTTTTCGTTCTGCTCGGCCCTGTGGCGCAATGGCAGCCGGCGACCGGCCGTCGCTTCGCCACGTAAAGATGGCCTGACGGCGTCGGTAGTTCACAGCGGGGCTCCGGTAATCATCGACAACGCCAACAGTCACCCGCTGTTTACGCGCGACGAGGCGAAAGGCTGGGGCGTGCAGGCCATTGCCGGTTTTCCGCTCAAGCACTCTGACCGGGTCATCGGCGCTTTTACGGTTACCTATGTGGAGCCGCACATCTTCACGCCGGATGAAAAGCTGCTGATGAACCTGCTGGCAGACCAGGCAGCGATTGCGGTAGAAAACGCGCGCCTGTTCAGCGACGCTCAGGGGCGGCTGCTCAGCATGTCGGCCCTGGTCGATATGGCTAAACAGGTTACGGGCAACCTGCGCGTAGAACTTGTGCTGCAAACGACGGTGCAGACACTGCAAAAATTGCTGCGCGCGCGCGCCAGCACCATCGCGCTGATTTCCGACGATGGGGAAGATCTAGTGGTGGAGGCGGCGGCGGGTATTAAGCCGCAATTCCATCGCGTGCGTATTAAACTGGGCGAAGGCGTCTCGGGACGGGCCGTGGATGAGCGGCGAATGATCTATATTCGCGACACCTACCGCGAGCCAGACTTCTTGTTTTTCGACGATGTGCTGCGTTCGCTGTTGGTCGTGCCGCTGCTTTCACGCGATCAAGTTATTGGCACGCTCACTGTGGACAGCGACCGGCCGCACGCGTTTAGCGAGTCGGACACCCAGCTCCTGACCATTGCAGCCGCACAGGTGAGCGTCGCTATCGCCAATGCCCGGCTCTTTGAGGCACTGGAAGATCGCGCTGCGGAGCTGGCTGTAGCTTACGAGGAGCTGAAAGAGAATGACCGGCTGAAAGATGAGCTGGTCCAAAATGTCTCCCACGAGCTGCGCACGCCGTTAACCTTTATTCGGGGCTACGTCGATCTGCTCGTGGACGGCGAAATGGGCGAGCTCGCCCCAGAACAATTGCGCGCGCTGCGCATCGTGGCCGACAAAACAGGGGAAGTCACGCGACTGGTTGAAGATATTATGTCCCTGCAGCGTATCGACAGCGCGAATTTGTTAAGGCAGCCTTTTGCCATGGAGACGATGCTAGAGTCTGTTGTTGACCTCCACCTGCTGAGCGCTAAAGATCGGGGATTAGAGCTCCGTTTCCGCACACCGGCATCCAGGGGCGTTGTGGAAGCAGATCGCGGGCGTATTAATCAAGTGTTGGATAACCTGATCGGCAATGCCATGAAATTCAGTCCCGACGGCGGGACGATAGAGTTGCGCATGGTAGACCGCAAAAATGACGTTCTGGTGGTGGTGTCTGACGAAGGAATTGGCGTGCCTCCCGAGAAGTCGGACCGCATTTTCGACCGTTTTTACCAGATCGACGGCTCGTCGCGGCGACGTTTTGGCGGCGCGGGCATCGGCCTGGCCATTGTCAGGCGCATTGTCGAGGCCCACAGCGGCGATATCTGGATCAAAAGCGAAGTCGGTCTTGGCAGCAGCTTCTACTTCACAATTCCGAAACAGGAGCCGTCGCTGTTAAGCTTTTAGTGGCTGCAGCGAGACGAAAATCAGCAACTTCATTATGCAAAGCTACTCACTCCGCGGATCAGGTTGGCAAACCGGGCAGTAATGCGTGCTGCGGCCGGCCAGGACGATGCGGCGCACGGGTGTTCCGCAATGGTAACATGATTCACCTGTACGCCGGAAGACGGCGACTGCATTTTGCATATCGCCGCGGTTGCCATCTGGCTTGCGGTAGCGGTCGATGCTCGCGCCTTCCCGTTCAATGCCCATCTGCAGCACCTTTTGTATCGCGCCGTGCAGGCCGACGATCTCTTCGTCACTGAGCGTATCAGCTCGGCGTTCTGGGTGCAGGCCGGCATAGAATAGCGCCTCGTCGGCATAGATGTTGCCGACCCCGGCAACAAAGCGCTGATCCAGCAGTAGCGGCTTCAGGCGCATGGAACGGCGCTCGAGCTGCGACGCCAGGGCTGCAGGCGTAAAATCGGCCTCCAGGGGTTCGGGCCCCAGCTTGCCTACTACCTCCTGTGGGTCGCGGACGAGATAGACGCGGCCAAATTTGCGCGGATCATGGAAGCGCAGCTCATCGCCGCTGGTCAGCCCCAGGATAGTATGCGTGTGGTCGAGCAAGGCAACGTCGCGCGAGGCCACCGATAAGTGGCCCGTCATACGCAGATGCACGATCAACGTTTCGCCGCCGCTCAGCGCAAAGAGCATATACTTGCCGCGCCTGCTCATCTCTTCGATGCGCAAGCCGGCAATGCGCTCTTGAAAGGCCTGCGGATCGGGGCGATCGATGTGCCGCGGCCAATAGATGCGCGCCTCGGAAAACGTCTGGCCGATAAGCACATTGCGCAAGGCACGCATAGACGTTTCTACTTCGGGTAGTTCTGGCATTTAACTCACTTTTTTCGCAGGCAAATTTAGCCGGATCTGTTTGTGGCTTGATTATACCTTATTGCCCCTTCGCAGGATAAAATAGCCGAAAGCGAGGCGCCGAATGGCTTTTCCGGAAGATCGTGTGCTGGTTGCATACATGCCCCACCCTTCAGACTTTCGCATTGTGCAGACGGCGGGCTGGTACCGCATTCCACAGAAACACGCGCCAAAAGGATTGCATGCCGAATACATTGCCTTTTACTTTGGCAGCAGCTTCGGCGACATGAAATGGGCCATTCATTACTATGCCTCGCGCGAAGGCCACGAGCTGACGACAAGGGCGCTGCTATTCCCCGGCGAGACCGACCACCCAAGAGCTGGCGAATACTACTACAAGGTACAGCTTGGCGAGTTAATAAAACTCGACAGGCCGATAATGAGCCTGCGCTGGAGGCGTCTGGCCTTTGTGCACACCACCTGGGATCGCTTTCAGGATGCTACGGAGCTGAACGACCTCTTCCTGGAAGGGGGCGAGTACGTGGACCGGCTCTATGCAACGCTAAAGGAACGGGGTTATCACCCTGAGCGCAATTACCTGGTACGTGACGAGCGCGCTGCTTACCACGTGCCCCTGGCGGTGCTCTGCAATGAAGGAAACGTCGAGGTGACGGCCGAAGAAGTTCCGCAGAGCGATATTGAAGTCGTCAACCTTGCAGATGAAATCACGCAAACGGTGGCTGCGCGTGGGGGGGAATGCGGGCCGTGAAGCGGCCGGCTGACGCACGCAGAATGCGTTTACCCTTGTTCTAAGGGCGGCTCGACCTGCGGGTATCCAAGCAATAAGTTCTCCATCACCAGCCGCGCATTGGCATTATGCTCTAACTGCCAGACGGCATCGTGCGTCTTCTTCAAGGCCGTGACGAGGCTTTCTCGCTCCCAACGTGCTGTGGCGGCGCGCATGGCATCCAGGTGATCGATGTTGACGAGGGCCATGGCCTGTGAGCCGCCCCAGGCCAGCAGCGCTGCGTCGCGCCACCAGCTTAACCAGGTGTGTAACAGCTCGGGCAATGCTTCGGCGTCTCGTGCCAGGCGGTCGGCAAGCTCGAAGCGGCTTACCCGGCCGGCAGGCAGTAGCTCGGCCAGGTAGCCGATATGCGCCTCGCGGCCGTCGACCAGCGCCGGATCCTGCAGGGCGCGAAAAGCCCAACCGGGCCGCCCGTCCGCCAGGTGGGCGAGTTTATCTGCCAGCTCTGGCGGTGCATGCCAGCGTTCTCGCAGCGCAGCGCGGATTTCGGTCGTGGGCAGGGGTCGCAGGGCCATCAGACGGCAGCGAGACGTAATGGTGGGCAGCAGCGTGTCGGCTTCGGCGGCTGTAAGCAGCAATACCACGTTCTTTGGCGGCTCTTCTAACGTTTTTAGGAAGGCATTCGCCGCGCCGGCTGTAGCGGCATCGAAATGCGTGAGCAAGGCAACCTTATAGCGCGCTTCGTAGGCGGCGAGGCTTAAGTCGCGCAGCAAGTCGCGCACGTCGTCGATCTTCAGCGTTCGTTTGCCGCGCCCGGTTATCTGTGGCTCTAATAGGCGCACGTCTGGATGGCGATCCGCGGCGATGAGCTGGCAGGCCCGGCAGCGGCTGCATGGGCGCGCGCCAGCGTCTGGCGCTTCACAGTTCAGCGCCTCAGCAAAGAGCCGGGCCAGGGTGGTCTTGCCGACATGCTCAGGTCCGGTGAACAGATAGGCGTGACCAATGCGCTCATTTTGCAGGGCGCCGCACAGCATGTCAACTGCCCACTCGTGGCCGATGAGCTGATTCCAACCGTTGTTCTCTATCACATGACTATTGTAGAAGGTCGCGCACAGTACGCAATTAATCGTTGGCCCGTATAATAGCCCCCATACACCAAATTAAAGTGATGCGACCTGGAGCATAACGTGCAAGAAACACGACAAGCTGCCCTCATCATCGACGGCAGCGACCTAAACGCAGATGACGTGGTGGCCGTATCCCGCGGGCGCCAGGTTACCCTGAGCAGCGAAGCCCTGCCGCGCATTGAGCTATCACGAAAAGCCGTGGAAGAGCTGGTTGAACAGGGCGCCATTGCCTATGGCATTACGACCGGCTTTGGTCATTTCAAAGATCGCCATATCTCGCCGGACGAGACCCGCCAGTTGCAGTTAAACCTGGTCAGAAGCCACGCCGTAGGCGTCGGCGCCGACTTGCCGCAAGAGGTCGTGCGGGCCATGCTGCTGGTTCGCGCCAATACGCTGGCCCTGGGCTATTCTGGCGTGCGACCGCAGGTTATCCTGACCCTGCTGGAGATGTTAAACAAGGGCGTGCACCCAAGAATCCCGGCGCAGGGCTCGCTCGGCGCGAGCGGCGATCTGGCCCCGCTGGCGCACCTGGCTTTGGTGCTGATCGGCGAGGGCGAAGCCACTTATGCGGGAGACCTGCTCCCTGGGGCGCAGGCGATGCGTGCCGCAGGCATAGCGCCGTTAGCTCTGGAGGCCAAGGAAGGCCTGGCGTTGCTCAATGGCACAACGCTGATGGTGGGCTATGGCGCCCTGCTTGTGCGGCGGGCGATCAACCTGATTCTGACCGCGGACATTGCCGCGTGTCTCAGCCTGGAGGCGCTGCATGGCACCGACAGGGCCTACGATGCGCGGGCGCATGCCGTAAGGCCGCACCCGCGGCAGATTGACGACGCGGCCTTTTTGCGACGCAACTTGCAAGGCAGCGAGCTGCTGCGGCCCGCGAGCTCCCACAATGTGCAGGACCCTTATACGCTACGCTGCGTGCCGCAGGTGCACGGCGCGGTGCGCGACGCCATTGCCTATGCTCGCTGGGTGATTGACATTGAGCTGAATGCAGTCAACGACAATCCGATCATCTTCGTCGACGAGACGAGCGGCCGGGCGGAGGTGATCTCGGCCGGCAACTTTCATGGCGAGCCGGTGGCCATTGCCATGGACTACGCGGCGCTGGCCTTGACGGAGCTTGGCAACATGAGCGAGCGGCGCACTGCGCGCCTGGTGGACGCGGCGAGCAATGGCGGAGTGCTGCCGATGTTCCTGACCGAGCGCGGTGGCCTGGAAAGTGGTTTTATGCTGGCGCAGTATACGGCGGCCGCGTTGGCCTCTGAGAACAAGGTGCTGGCGCACCCGGCCAGCGCCGACTCGATACCCAGCAGCGCCAACACCGAGGATCATGTGAGCATGGGCGCTACGGCCGTGCGCCAGACGGCCCAAATCGTGGAGCATGTGGAGACGATCGTGGCTATCGAGATGCTGTGCGCCGCCCAGGGCATCGATTTTCGGCGCCGCTTGCGGGCGCTACACGGGGCGCGGCAAGGAAAGGGCACGGCAATAGCCTACGAGCTCATTCGCAAGCAAGTCCCTTTTATACAAAGCGATGTGTCTCTGGCGCCGCACATCGAAGCTGTGCGCCGCCTGGTAGCCGCAGGTACAATTAAGGAAACGGTGGAGCGGGCGCTGGATGCGAGCGCCGGAGCTGAATAACTGAGTGAGCGAGACTGGAGACGACTGAGATGACAGAAGTAGCCATTGTGAGTGCTGTGCGCACGCCAATCGGCCGGCTCGGCGGCGCCTTATCAAATTTACGGCCCGACGACATGGCGGCCCTGGTGATAAAAGAAGTGGTTGCGCGCGCTGGCGTCGAGCCGGGCGAAATCGAAGAAGTGTACATGGGCTGTGCCAACCAGGCGGGCGAAGACAATCGTAATGTGGCCCGTATGGCGACGTTGTTGGCCGGCTTGCCAGAGCAGGTCGCCGCCGTCACCGTGAACCGGCTGTGCGCCAGTGGGCTCAATGCAATCAACCAGGCGGCGCGCGCCATTGTGGCTGGCGAGGGCGATGTGTATGTGGCCGGCGGCGTGGAAAGCATGACCCGCGCGCCGTACTCCTTCCCCAAGAATTCGCGCGCCTTTGGCCCGCCGGGAAACATCACCGGTTATGATACCACTCTGGGCTGGCGCTATCCCAACCCGCGTATGGAGGCCCTGTTTCCGCTAGAAGCGATGGGCGAAACGGCCGAGAACATTTTTGAGATGAGCTGCGCCGGGGAGATCAGGGGCGGCGAAATCACGCGGCAGGAGCAGGATGAATTCGCCCTTGAGAGCCAACGGCGTGCCTGTGTGGCCATCAACTCTGGGGCTTTTGGCCGCGAGATTGCGCCGGTGGCTATCCCGCAGCGCAAAGGAGACCCTGTGATCGTGGATACGGATGAGCATCCGCGGATCCGGCGTGTGGATGGCGGTTTCGAACTGGATACCTCGCTCGAGGCGTTGGCCGGCCTGCGGCCGGCCTTCCGCAAGGGCGGCACGGTGACGGCCGGTAATTCCAGCGGCTTGAACGATGGCGCAGCGGCGCTGGTGCTGATGTCGATGGCGCGCGCCGAGGCGCTGGGCATCCAACCTATGGCGCGCTGGCTGGCGTCTGCCGCCGCCGGCGTAGACCCCCGCGTCATGGGCCTGGGACCGGTTTCGGCCACGCGCAAGGCGCTCGAACGCAGCGGAGTGGCGCTGAGAGAAATCGATCTCATCGAGCTTAACGAGGCCTTTGCCGTGCAGGCGCTGGCCGTGATGCGCGAGCTGGGGATGAAGCACGACATCACCAATGTGAACGGCGGGGCGATCGCCCTGGGGCACCCTCTCGGCTGCTCCGGAGCGCGCATCCTTACGACGCTCATCTATGAAATGCAGCGGCGGCGAGACGCCGGCATACCAATGCGCTACGGCCTGGCGACGCTGTGCGTCGGCGTGGGGCAGGGCGAAGCCACGGTCGTCGAGCTGCTCTGACACACTTCCAACGTTTCAGCCAGGTAATCACCAGTGAGAGCATTCATTACTGGCGGCAGCGGGTTCGTCGGCGCCAATCTCGTGGAAGGGCTCAATGCACGAGGCATTGAGGCGCGCGTTTTATTGCGCCAGAGTTCTTCGCAGAAGGCTCTTCGCGGCCTTTCCTATGAGACGGTGGTCGGCGACGTTCTGCAGGACGAAGCGGCGCTGGCGCAGGCCATGGAGGGCTGCGACTGGGTTTTCCATGTGGCGGCCGTCGCTGATTACTGGCGGCAGAATGCCGACTGGATGTACAAAGTCAACCTCGACGGCACGCGCAATGTGTTGCGTGCCGCGCGCGCCGCGGGCGTGCGTCGCTTCATCTTCACCAGCTCTCTGGCAGCCCTTGGGCTGCCCGAAACGCCGGGCGACCTCCTCGATGAGAGCCATGCGTTTAATCTAGCTCCCAGCAGCTTCCCCTACGGCCATAGCAAGGCACTGGCCGAGGTTGAGGTGCGTGAAGCGGCGCACGCCGGGTTGGATGCGGTTATTGTGAATCCTTCTATCGTGCTTGGCCCGCGTGACCTAAACCAGATATCTGGGTCGCTGATCGTTCAGGCGGCAAAGGGACTCTTGCGCTTCGCGCCGCCGGGCGGCGCTAATTTTGTCGACGTGGCCGACGTTGTAGCGGGGCATATCGCCGCTGCACAAAAAGGCCGCAGCGGCGAGCGCTATATTCTGGGCGGGCACAACCTGACGCACCGTGAAGCGACCGCCGTCATCTGTGAAGTCGTGGGGCGCGCGCGCCCTCGCCTGGCCATCCCTGCTGCCCTTCTGCCGGCCGCAGCCGTGGCTGTGCGCGCGGCGCGGGTCATCGCCGGCCATGCCATACCGGCCGACGAAAATCAAGTGCGCCTGATGGGCGCCTTTATCTACGCCGACAGCAGCAAGGCGCGCAATGAGCTGGTGTTGCCACGCACACCGTTCGAAGCCACTGTGCAGCGCACTTTTAATTGGTACAATGAACACGGTTATGTGCAAAGGAGGGACTAATGAGTGTAACGGCGCTACGAGCCGGGCGTGAGCATGTAATCGCCCCGGAGAAGAATTGGATTTATAACCGGCGTTGGGATCTGGTCTTTATCAGCTTCAGCGTGGTGTTGGTGCCGGTTCCCTACCTGATCTGGATTCTGATGAAGGACGTGCTGCTGGTGGAGTCTGACTTCGGACGCCAGGCGGTGAACCTGCTGATCGCCGCACTGATCGGCGGACCGCACATGTATGCCACGTTTACACGGACGGCCCTGGACACCGAGTTTCGAGAGAATTACGGCGGCTTTGTACGCTCCTCGGTGATCATCCCCCTCATCGTCATCACCCTGGCCCTGACGAACCTAACCCTGCTGCTGACTATTTTCTTTTTCTGGGCGTCGATCCATGTCTTGCACCAGATAGTTTTCGTCGTGGAGGCCTACAATCAAAAGGCTGACAGGGCGCTGCGCAGCAGCCTGTCGCCCCTTTCGCGTGGTATCGACTATGCTGTGGTGCTCACCAGCCTTTATCCCATCGCCGCGTACCGCATCGCTATCACACAAGACTTTGCCATCGGCCCTAACAACCTTAATGACGTCATTCCGGCCATCTTTGAAATGCCCTGGGTGGTTTATGCTGCCGGCGCGGCCTTTGGTCTTTCGCTGCTTGCCTTCATCGCCAAGAGCGTGATGGAGATGCGCCAGGGGACCGCGCATGTACCTAAGATCATCTTTATTTCGCTAACGGCCGCTGCATCTTTCATTGTGCCCGCGCTTGGCAATCTGGACACGGCGTTCCAGGGTATGAACGTCTGGCACTCATTCCAGTACCTGGCGCTCACCTGGTACATTAACCGCCTGCGCTCCGACCGTGGCGACCTAAAGCGCACGCCGCTGGTGCAGCGCATTTCAGCCGATGGCAAGGCGCGCGTTTTTTATGGCTTCAACCTGGCGCTAACCTTTGGGGCGGTGTTCATTATCGGTATTGTCTTTCTGGTCTTACACTTTGGCGTCGGCGGTAAGTGGGCGGAGGCCAGCTACGCCATCGAGACGTCTTACTATATCGGCGTACTTTCCTTTTTGTGGATTCACTACTACCACGACCACTTTCTGTTTACGCAGGCGGAGTCGGTTCTGCCATGAGCGGCAAGCCGGGGGTAGTCTAACCAGAACTGCCTGCCACAGGTTTGACATCGAATTCCAGGCCGTCGCTGCCCGCATCGACGGTGACAGTGCTGTGATCGTGCTGCCGGGCCGTGAGCAGAAAGTTCGCCAGCGGCTCGCGTAAGTGGCGGCTGATGATGCGCCGTAATGGCCGCGCGCCGAATTGCGGCTCATTGTTCTGAGTCAGCATCCATTTTCTGGCTTCCGGCGTGACATCAATCGTAATTCCCTGCTGCGCTGCCAGAGACAGCTCGCCCTTCAACATGAGGTCCAGGATGAGGGCCAGCTGCTTTGACGTGAGTTGGTGGAAGAAGATGATGTCGTCCAGGCGGTTTAAAAACTCAGGGCGAAAGAAGTCATGAACGGCGGCCATAACCAGCTCCTTTTCAGTCTCGCCGACGTGCGGGGTCATCAGGTGGCGCGCGCCCAGGTTACTGGTCATGATGATAACGGTTTCGCTGAAGGTAGCCAGCCTGCCCTGGCCGTCCGTAAGCCGGCCCTCGTCGAGAACCTGCAGCAGCACGTCAAAAACGCGCTCGTGCGCCTTTTCCACTTCGTCGAAGAGGATGACGCTGTACGGCTGTTCGCGAACATGATCCGTGAGCTGGCCACCGCCTTCATAGCCCACATAGCCCGGCGGCGCGCCGATGAGGCGGTTGACGCTTCCTTCGCCCTGATACTCACTCATATCTAGTGTGAGCATGGCCGACTCGGCGCCGAACATGAACTCGGCCAGCGCCTTGGCCAGCTCTGACTTGCCCACGCCGCTCGGCCCCAGGAACAGGAAGGAACCTATGGGCCGCTTGGGGTCGCGCAGGCCAACGCGCGCAATCTTGACGGCGCGGCTCACGGCGCGCACGGCTTCCTCCTGACCGATGATGCGGCCATGTAACTGCTGCTCCATATTCGCATAGCGACTCTGCTCGTCGGTGCCGAGCTTGGCCAGGGGAATTCCCGTCATCTGGCTGGCAGTTACCATGACGTCGTCGGCATCCAGGCGGCCATCGGCCGCCGTCTGCGGTTGTTCGGCGAATGTCGATTGTCCCGCAAGTCGCACCTGGGCGGCGCTGCGATCCGCAAGCTGCACGGCTGCGGCGGGCAGCGCTACGTTCTTGATGTACTGGTGCGCCAGATTGCCCGCCGTTTCCAGCGCTTGCCGCGTCACTTCAATCTCATACTCCTGCTCCAGCCTTTGCCGGTGGTAGGCCAGGATGGCGATGGTCTCTTCGCGCGTGGCCGGCGGTACGTCGAGACGCTGGGTATGCTGTCTGATGAGCCGGTCTTGCGACAGGCGCTCATAGTCGGCGGGCGCTGTGCTGCCCAACACGATTTGCTCATTGCCCAGGAGGGCTTTGTGCAGCTCGCGGCTTACATTTTCGGGGAAGGGGGCCCGCAGACGGTCGGCGAAGAAGCGTTCGATACCCGGCACGAAGAGGATGCCGCCGCTGGCGCGGCGCATGCCCGCGCGCATCGCCACAAGGGGATTCTCCAACAGGGCGGCTTCGTTTAGCTGTACCAGGCTGCGCACCTGCAGCGGGCCATGCCCTTCGGCAATAAGCTGAGCCAGGCTATAGGCCAGGGTGCGCTTGCCCGCGCCCTCGTGGCCCACCAGTATGACGTGTCGGCGATTGGCTACCGACAGCAGGCCTAGCAAATCGCGCAGCAGGCCTTCACGTTGGTAAACCGGATGTGTCTGACCGTCACGGGCTTCCTGAACGTGGTCATGGATGAGGGGCGCGCCATTCTGCGCCACTTCATCGAGCAGGGCCACGACGGCCGCCTGCGAGATACCCAGCTTCTGAAGCACGCCGAAAGTCGTCACTTTGTTATCGGCCATGGCCGCCAGCGCGTGGCCGCTGGTGACCTTAAGCTCGTCTCGCGCCTGGGCAATGGAAAGCCCCTCGTCGAGCACGACGAGCATCTCGTCCGAGAGCGGGATATCGTTGCCGAAGTCGTCGGTGAAGCTGAAACGGGCATCCTGACCTTTGGTGTAGCGGGCCATCATCTGCACGCGTTCCTGAAGCTCGCCCAGGCCAAAGCCGCGCTGTTGCGCTAGCTGCGCCAGAATACGGTAGGCGGCCGAGCTGGACGAATCTAAGAACGCGCGTAATAAAAGCTGGGGAGTCAGCCATTGGTGTCCGAACTCGGTCCGCTGCGCGGCGGCCGTCGTCATCAGGGCTGCAAGCTCTGGCGCCGGAATATTGGGATTGAGGGTGGCCATAGATTACGCTGTCATGGGCTGCGACGCCGACTCCTGGACCAGCTCGCGCTTCAAAACCTTGCCCACGGTTGTACGCGGCAGCTCATCACGGAATTCGACTATGCGAGGGTATTTGTAGCGCGCCAGGTGCTCTTTGCTCCATTCGATGAGCGCTTCTTCGCTCAGCGTCGATTCGGGGCGCCGCACAACCCAGGCCTTCACGGTCTCGCCGCGCTTCTCGTCGGGCACGCCGGCGACGGCGACTTCCAGCACCTCGGGATGTGTGGCTAGCACCTCTTCCACTTCGCGAGGGTAGACATTGAAGCCGCTGGCGATGATCATATCTTTCTTGCGATCCTCAATATAGAAGTAACCATCCTCATCCATGCGCGCGATATCGCCAGTATAGAGCCAGCCATCGCGCAGGGCGTTGGCCGTTTCGGTGGGCATTTGCCAATAGCCGCTCATAATGCACGGGCCTTTCAGGATTAACTCGCCGAGATCTCCCGTCGGAACCTCACGGTCACCGTCTTCGGGATCCACAACACGCGCTTCAATTCCGGGCAGGGGCAAGCCAATGCCCGATTTATTTTTGCCGGTTATCGGGTTGGCGTGTGTGGCCACGTGCGCCTCTGTCAGGCCATACCCTTCAACGAGTTTACCGCCTGTGAGCTGCTCGAATCGCTGCTTGGTGTCGAGCAAGAGCGGCGCAGAGCCAGAGATACAGGCGCGGATGGAGCCGAGCTCCACCTTTCCGGCGCGCACGTCGGGGTGGTTGTTGATGGCGATGTACAGGGCGGGCAAGCCGGGAAAGAGCGTCGGCCGGTGCTTGTTGATGTTGCTGAGCAGGTCGGACAGATCGCGAGGATTGACGATCATGATCATGCTGGCGGCCGTGGCCACGGCAAGATTCATGGTGGTGTTCATACCGTAGGAGTGGTAAAGCGGCAGAGCGGTGAGGATGCGCTCGTTGCCCTCCTCCAGGTTCGGGAACCAGGCTCGCAACATGAGTGTGTTCATCACCAAATTGCGATGCAGGGCGATAGCCCCTTTGGCCACGCCTGTTGTGCCGCCGGTGTATTGCAGAAGGGCGATATCCTCGCCGTTTACTTCGACGTTGGCTGCCGGCGCCTGCTGGCCCGCTGCCAGAAAATCCTGGAACCAGATATCCTCAGTTTCAAGTTCCACGTGGTGGCCATCTTTCTTTTCCTTCAACAGGGTGAACAATAGCTTGAGGTGCGGTGGAAAGTACTCTTTCACGTTGGCCACCACCACGCGCCGGACGTTCGTCTGACCTTTCTTCTGAACGCGCTTCAGCAAGTTGTAAAAAAGGCTCATCACGAAGACAGTTTCGGCGCCGCAATCGACGAGCTGGTGCTCTAGCTCTCGTTCGCTGTAAAGTGGGTTAGTAGCGATGACTATGCCGCCCGCCTTCATAATTCCGTAATAGGTAATGACGAATTGTGGAATATTGGGCATGTAGATGACGGCGCGGTCGCCCTTCTGAAAGCCGCCGGCTATCAGGCCACTCGCTATCGCGTCGCTAAGTTCGTCAAGCTGCCGATATGTCAGGCGCGCGCCCCGGAAATTCATCGCCGTATGGTCTGGGTAACGGGCAGCCGTCGCCCGTAGAAACTCATGCAGCGGATGATTGACAGGCTGGACTTCGTGAGGGACGCTCTGATCGTAGTGCGCTAACCAGGGTTTGTCTGCGTAATTGACGGTCATGACACTCCTCCTCTCCTGCAGATGGTGCAACAGCTATTCAATTTACAATCACTGTAGTTGAAGATACGAACGGCCCAATAATCGATGATGCCCTGCATCAAAAGTATACCTTTTGAACTTCGAAAGCGCCAATTGCGGTCGAGTGACGGCGGGCGGCGTAGCTCACACAACCTGGCGGATCATGCCTTCACTCTCCAGCGCCCGTACGGCTTTCTCCCAGCCCGGCGGCCGATTGCGGCGGTAGGCGTCGATCTCGGCCTGCACGTCGTATTCGACGTAGTGATGGGCGGCGCGCCATTGTGCGCCGTCCCACTCCAGAATAGCATACTTAGCGCGGGGATCGCCGTCGCCGGAAATGCTAACGGCGCTGACGTTCACCAGCATTAAATCCTTCCAATGCCGTATCGACGGGATGTGCAGGTGACCGAAGGCAAGCACGCCGACCGCAAGGCCGTCGAGGAGCGCGCCCAGCGCGCCATCGTCCTGTCGTACCTCGCCGTAAAGCTCTCTTTGTAGGTCCAGCGGCGGAAAGATAGGTTGATGTACATCTTGTGGGTTGGCATGTACGACAAACAGGTCGTCGTGCGGTTGCACCGTTGGAGAGATGCGGCGGTGGAAAGGCATGTTGCCCAGCCAGGCGCGATTCATTTCGCTCAGCGTTTCGCGCGTCCAGTCGACGACATTATGGATGTGCTGCCAACGTTCTTTTTCTTCCTCCACAACATTGCGCGACAGGAGAGCCGCGTCATCGATCTGCTCGTCGGTATTACCATAGAGCGGGGCGATATCGGAGCGATCGCGCAAGAGGTCCACGCACTCTTCAGGCCGCGGGCCTAAGAGGCACAAATCGCCGGCAAAGATGATTTCGTCGACGCCATGGGTCGCGATATCGCCGAGGACGGCTTCAAGCGCTGCCAAGTTTCCATGGACGTCGGAAAAGATTGCTACTCGCATCGGAATCTCCTTCACTAAACTGCATTCGTTCTTGCTGCAGCACGTGCCGCAGCCGCTCGCGCCGCGCGGCGCCTCTAAGCGTTTCAAGGGCTCGCACGCCAAGCGGATCGATGACCTCGCGCAGAAGGCGTAGCTCTTCGCTAGTGGGTGCTTCCGTTTCTGCCAGTTCTGGTGCAAGCAGCAACTCGAAGCCTGTCTTGGCCTGCAGGCGGCGCAGGGTAACGCCGGCGTGCAGGGACAGCAGACGCATGCGCCCGCTGGCCGGGTCGAAGTCAAACTGGCCTAGATCGGAGACCAAGTAGCGTGGGCCACAACCGCTGTGCCGCTCGGCAGAGTGGCCCAGGCCGCTGCGGAAATCAAGCTGCTGCACGAAGGTGTGCCGGCCGTGGCGCGGCACGTAGAGGCAGACGTTTTCCTCAAATGTAGTAACGTCGGCAATACCTCCGGAGCCGGGAAGTCGCAGGCGCGGGCGCTGGTAGTCGCCGCCTACGAAAACGTTGTTGAAATTTCCAAACGGATCTACCTGCCCGGGGCGGAAGAACTCCTTGGGGCCGAAGCGGGGGAGGAGATCGCAGGCCGCCTGCACAAAGCCTACGGTTAGCTGGCCGCGCCCAATCCACAGCGCCTCGATGGTGGCCACGCCCAGCGGCGCCCACTCGCTGCACAGCGCCTGGCCGATGGCCGAAATGAAGGTGATGTTAGGCGCGTGCGTTAGCTTAGCCAACAGGTAGCCGGCAGCGACGAGGGGCGTGGCAATGCCCTGGGCGACGACCTCGCCGTCTTCAATCTGACGGCTGATGCACACGGCAATGAGTTCATCTATGGCGTAATCCATGCGTCGCTCACGAAGTTCCAGAACTGCCCGGCGTTGCATGCATGAATGTATTCCAGTATGGCCTCGCCGTCGAGAGGATAGCCAGGATAGCAGGAAGTGGGCCATGCGCCACGCGGAGCGTGCACCACGGCCGAGATGGTGAGGCCCGGAAGATCAATCGGCCCGCGCAGCTCGTCTTCGACCGTTTCGGCGGTGAGGATGACCGTGCGACTGACCATAGCCAGCTCCAGGTCGATGGTCGGGTTGCCGCCCAAAATGGCGTTGCCGCGGCGGTCTGCGCGTAAGACATGGATCACGGCGACATCACAAGCAATTGCCGGAAAGGCCACCAGCTCGTGGCCAGAATAAGGGTCGCTGATCGTCTTGACATCTGGGCGCACGGCCAGCATGTCGGTGCCGATCCAGGCGCGGCTGGGCATAAAACCTACGCCGCCCAGTGTAGCGCGCAAGCCACTGGCAATGCTCGCTTCGCTTTCTTCGACGACCTCCAAGCGGCCTTGCTGTACGGCCTGCGTGAACATGGGCGCCAGGCCGAATGTCTCGAATCCGAAGTAGCAGGTGCGGCTGCGGCCAATGAGGCCCGCGCCGACCAGTAGATCTGCAGCGAATCCGCCGGTGAATGCCAGCAAAGTGAGGTTGCGAGGCGGCGCATCGCGCAAAATGAGCGCGCGGGCAAAGGCCGACGGCCGGCGGTAGAGGGTCATACCGCCCAGGCCAACTGTATCGCCGTCCCGGACAAGCTGGACGGCTCGGTCCAGCGATGTCACCTTGTCCATGACGGATATTATAGCGAAGTTGTGGCTAACGCTCGCGTTCCACGACCAGATGGATGAGCTGGTCTAGCTCATCGCGCGCGGCGGAAGGGGGCAGGCGATAGAGTGCAGCACGGGCGCGACGAGCCATCGCTTCGGCTTCGGCGCGCGCCGTGTCCACGGCGCCCGACTCGCGCAGGCGACTCATTAACTGCTGTAAAGGATCCGCCTCCGCCTCGGCAACAGGCGTGTGCCCTTTACGGCCGTTTTGCAGGGCTGCTGCGCCCATCCCCTGGCCGACATCTGCGCCCACCGGTTTGCCCATCACCTCTGGATCGCCGACGATATCCAGCAGGTCATCGACAATCTGGAAGGCGAGGCCCACATTGTGCGCATACTCTTTGAGGCTATTCACGACGTCGTCAGGTGCGCCGGCCAGCAGCGCAGCCATTTCCGCCGAGGCGCGGAACAGGCTCGCCGTCTTGCGCGAAATGACCTTCTTGTAGGTATCGCGATCGATCGTCCCAGCCTTGGCCGCGGCGGCCTGAAGCGTCTCCCCTTCCACCAGCTCGACGGTGGCGTCGGCCATGATGCTGTTCAGGCGCGCGCCATAAGGCGCCATCATCTCGTAAACCTTGGCGAACAAGTAATCCCCTGTCAGCAGGGCGAAAGTTCGGCCCCAGCGCGCGTGCACCGAAATCTTGCCGCGCCGCATCACGCTGTGGTCGTTAATGTCGTCGTGCACGAGGGTTGCTGTATGGACGAGCTCGACGGCGGCAGCCATGGCTACGACTTCATCTAGGTCTTCGCCGCCGGCTGCCAGGAAACTGAGAAAGAGCAGCCGCGGCCGCAGCCGCTTTCCGCCGGACCTGATAATATGATGACTGGCCTGGTCTAATACGTCTACATCGCTCGTAACGACCTGGCTCAATTTCTCGTCAACAGCGTCGAGGCCGTCCTCAACTCTTGTGCTAATCATCACTCGCCTCGTTCACAACTTTCAATTTTTTTTGAACGCATTATAAACTTAGTCACATTATAGATTGAGACCATCGACCCGTCAAGGGATTTGTGAAATCAGTAGCAATCGCTTTCAGCCTTCTAACGCTTTTAGTATAGAACAGCAGTGTTATAATCGAGGCCACCGGGGGCCATCGCTTGTCAGCGCCCTGGTTAGTTATTCCGTGCCTTACCAAGGATGCAAATAACGTGCAGCTTGCCCATAACCCGCTCGTCGTACTTGATTACGGATCTCAATATTCGCAGCTCATAGTGCGGCGCATACGCGAAGCGGAGGTTTACTGCCTGCTGATGCCCTGGGACAGCGCCCCTGACTCCGTACTGGCGCTGCGGCCGGCGGGCTTCATCTTGAGCGGCGGGCCCGATAGCGTCTATAACCGGAATGCGCCGTCGCTGCCAGCATACCTCATTGAGAGCGGCCTGCCCATCCTGGGTATCTGTTATGGCATGCAGCTACTGGCTCACTACTTCAGCGGCAGCGTGGCACGCAGCGATAGGCACGAGTATGGTCCGGCGACGTTGCGTGTCCACGAGCTGGGCAATGCGCTCTTTCAGGGCTGGCAACAGGAGCCTGCGTCGGCTGGCCCGGCAGTGCCGGCGCGCCGGCTGGATCAAGTGTGGATGAGCCATGGCGACCGTGTCGATGCTCTGCCGCCCGGTTTTGTAGCCCTGGCCTACACCGCCAATTCGCCGCACGCTGCCGCGGCGCATGTTTCTCGACCCTATTATGCCCTGCAGTTTCACCCTGAAGTAGCGCATACGGCGCAGGGCGCCCTGCTCTTGAAGAACTTCGCCGTCAATATTTGCGGCCTGGCGCCGGAATGGACGCCGGCCAACTACATCGACAGCCAGGTTGCTGCCATCCGCGAGCAGGTTGGCGATGGCCACGTGGTGCTTGGACTGAGCGGCGGCGTCGATTCGGCGGTGGCCGCGGCGTTGATCCACCGCGCGATTGGCGACCAGTTGACCTGTATCTTTGTCGACCACGGTTTGTTGCGGCAAGCAGAGGCGCAGCAGGTGGTGTCCGCCTTCGGCGAGCAGCGCGGTATGAAGCTGGTCGCGGTTCATGCCGTTGAAGAACTGTTGACCGCGCTGTGGGGGGTGACGGATCCTGAGGAAAAACGGCGCATTGTTGGCAGCACGTTCATTCGCATCTTCGAGCGAGAGGCTGAGCGCTTAGGCAGCGTCGATTTCCTGGCGCAGGGCACCATCTACCCCGACGTGATAGAGAGCGCGGGCCAGGAAAGGCCGGACGCGCAGACGATCAAGACCCATCACAACGTGGGCGGCCTGCCCGCCGACATGCGCTTTGAGCTCGTGGAACCGCTACGCATGCTGTTCAAGGATGAAGTGCGCCGCCTGGGCCAGCAACTGGGGCTGCCCGATAGCCTCATCTGGCGCCAGCCATTTCCGGGGCCCGGCCTGGCCATTCGCTGCCTGGGCGAAGTGACCTGGGAACGTTTGGAACGCCTGCGCGCGGCCGACGACATTTTTATCGACGAGCTGCGGCAGGCTTCGATGCTTCGTGACGACACGCAGCAAGCATTTGCCGTGCTCTTGCCTGTACGCTCGGTTGGCGTGATGGGCGACGGCAGAACCTATGAAGAGGTCGTGGCCCTGCGGGCGGTGACTACGGAGGACTTCATGACGGCGGACTGGGCGCGCCTGCCCTATGAGCTGCTGGCGCGCGTTAGCCGCCGTATTGTCAACGAAGTGCCCGGCGTCAACCGCGTGGTCTTTGATATCACCTCCAAACCGCCTGGTACGATAGAGTGGGAGTAGCGGGGCGCAGGCGGACTTGACTTCTGAGGCAAATTCGTAAATAGTAGCCATGACCAACTTAGGCGTGTGCCGCCGCCCGAAAAGGGCAAAGGCCGCCTTCTTGACACTTGATGAGCAACCCTATGACGCGTATTTTGGCTATTGAGACCTCTTGTGATGAAACGGCCGCGGCGGTTGTCGAAGATGGCGCTGTTATCTTGAGTAACGTTATCGCCAGCCAGACAGACCTCCATGCCCAATTCGGCGGCGTTTATCCCGAACTGGCTTCACGCAAGCATATCGAGGTAATCCACGCCGTCATTGACCGCGCGATGAGTGAGGCGTATCTGGGTTTTGACGACCTGGATTGCATTGCCGTTACCCAAGGTCCCGGCTTGGTGGGCTCGCTGCTGGTGGGCCTGAACTTCGCCAAAGGGCTGGCGCTGGCGCGCAACAAACCGCTGCTGGGCATCAACCATATCGAGGGCCACATATATTCGCTGTGGCTGAGCGAGCCGCATGACGAGATCGCTTTTCCACTTCTAAACCTAGTGGTCAGCGGTGGGCACACGGAGCTAATCTTGATGACCGATCATCTGCAATACCAGCAGTTGGGCGGTGCGCTGGACGACGCCGCCGGGGAAGCTTTCGACAAGGTCGGCCGCCTGTTGGGACTACCTTATCCCGGCGGCCCGGCCATCGATAAGGCGTCGGAAGGCGGAAACGCCCAGGCATTTCAGTTTCCGCGCGCGGTCATGGAGGAGGGCTATGATTTCAGTTTCAGCGGCTTGAAGACCGCTGTGCTGCGCGAGGTGCAGCGTTACGACGAGGGACGGCTGCCTGTGGCCGATCTCGCGGCAAGTTTCCAGGCCGCGGTGGTAGATGTGCTGGTAGAGAAGACGATGCGCGCGGCGCGTGAGTACGAGGTTCGCGCTGTACATCTCGCCGGAGGGGTGTCGGCCAATCGCACGCTGCGCTGGTCGATGAATACGCGCCTGGACGTGCCAGTCCGCTATCCGCCGCTCATCTTATGCACGGACAATGCGGCCATGATCGCCGCCGCGGCGCACCAACATTACATTCGCGGCGTGCGCCACGCGCTGGATATGGACGTGCGGCCCAGCCTGCAGCTAGCGTGGTAGACCCGCAGCGAGGACCTTCACGCTTCGGCGCTTTTTCGCCATCGCCCACCGCCGAAGAACGTATAAAGGCGGCCTTTGATAAGGCGTTGCAGCGCCAGACAGCAGCACTGATGCCCTATTTCACCCTGGGCTATCCCGATCGCGAGACGTCGCTGCAGGTGCTGCAAGCCATCGCGCCCTACAGCGACCTGCTGGAGCTGGGAATCCCTTTCAGCGACCCACTTGCTGACGGCCCATCCATTCAGCGCAGCACGCAAATAGCCTTGCGCGCGGGCGCCACCACAGCTGGTTGCCTGGATATGGTGCGCGAGCTGCGGCAACGCGGCGTGACAACGCCAGTTTTCCTGATGGGTTATTACAACCCGATCCTGGCCTATGGCGAGCCAGAGTTCGTGCGCGATGCGGCTGAGGCGGGGACCGAAGGTTTCATCGTTCCCGATCTGCCTTTCGAGGAAGCGCAGTCACTGGAGCGGCAGAGCCGGCAGCAGGGCATGGCGCTAGTGTCCATGCTGGCGCCCACCAGCCACGAGCAGCGTATTAGACGCATTGCGCAGCATGCGCGCGGCTTTCTCTATCTGGTGAGCCTCGCCGGCGTCACCGGCGCGCGCAGCAGGGTTGCCGAGGGGCTGGCCGGCTTTGTGCTTGCGGTGCGGGCGCAGGCGAGCGTGCCGCTTGCGGTTGGTTTCGGCATTGCCACACCGCAGCAGGCGGCGACGGTGGGGCAGGTGGCCGACGGCGTGATTGTGGGCAGTGCCCTGGTTAACGCGGTGGCGGCCGCCCCCGGCAGCGAAGCCGTTGCCGCGGCCGAATTCGTGAAGTCGCTACAGGACGCCTTGCGCCATTAACGACGCCTCGCACGGCCAGCGTCACAATCTAGGAGAACAACATGACGAATCGACTTGCCCATGAAAGCAGTCCCTATCTCTTGCAGCACGCCGATAATCCCGTGGACTGGTACCCCTGGGGACCTGAGGCGCTGGAAAAGGCGCAGCGCGAAGACAGACCCATCCTGCTCAGCATTGGTTACGCCGCCTGCCACTGGTGTCATGTTATGGCTCATGAATCGTTTGAAGACGACGCCACGGCGGCGATCATGAACCGGCTGTTTGTCAATATCAAAGTTGACCGTGAAGAACGCCCCGATCTAGATAGCATCTATATGAACGCCGTGGTGGCGATGACGGGGCAGGGCGGCTGGCCGATGACTGTGTTCCTGACGCCCGATGGCCTTCCGTTTTATGGTGGAACCTACTACCCGCCGGCGCCACGGTATGGCATGCCTAGCTTTCGTCAGGTTCTGGAAAGCGTCGCCGACGCCTGGCAGAACCGGCGCGAGGACATCGTGAGCAGCGCAGGAGAGATTGTCACGCACCTGGGCCGCTCGCTGCAGCTGGCGGCGGGCGATGGGGCGTTGGACCCCGCGCTATTCAAGCAGGCGCTGCAATCGTTGAAGCGCGATTACGACGCTACTTACGGCGGCTGGGGACATGCGCCCAAGTTTCCGCAGGCCATGACCATCGAGTTCTTGCTGCGCCTCATTGTGCAGCAAGATGACGAAGCGGTGCGGCGCATGGCCTTGCACACGCTGGATGCCATGGCCCAGGGCGGCATGTATGATCACATCGGCGGCGGTTTTGCGCGCTATGCCACGGATAATCGTTGGCTTGTGCCGCACTTTGAGAAAATGCTTTATGACAATGCGCTGTTAGCCCGCACTTACCTGCACGCCTGGCAGTTGACGCGCAATGAAAGTTACCGCCGCATCGCCGAGGAGACGCTCGACTGGGTGTTGCGCGAAATGCGCGACGAGGGCGGCGGATTCTACAGCAGCATGGATGCCGACAGCGAGGGCGAAGAAGGGAAGTTCTACGTCTGGCAGCAATCGGAAATTGAAGCTGCGCTGCCCCCTGAGCTGGCGCGACCGCTGGTGGCTCGTTATGGCGTGACCGCAAGCGGAAACTGGGAAGGGACGAATATCCTGGCTATCGCACAAGATCTTCAGAAGCTAGCGCAAGCGGAAGAGCTGCCGCTTGCGCAGCTTCAGGCACGGCTGGCCGAAGCCCGCCAGCGGCTTTACGAGGTGCGCGCGCAAAGGGAGTGGCCGGGCACCGATGAAAAGGTGCTGACCTCATGGAATGGGCTGATGATGGCGGCTTTTGCCGAAGCGGGACGCGCCCTGAAAAGAGTCGACTACAGTGCCGCCGCTGTGCAAAATGCCGATTTCCTCTACGCCACCATGCGCCGGCCGAATGGTCGATTGTGGCGCACATGGCGGGCGGGCAGCGACGCACGGTACAACGGCTATCTGGAAGACTATGCTTACCTGGCGGATGGTTTGCTGGCTCTCTACCAGGCGGTGTTCGACGAACGATGGTTTGTCTGGGCCCAGGAGCTGGCAGAGCTGATGATGACGCACTTCAGGGATGAGCAACATGGCGGCTTCTTTGATACGTCGGATGACCATGAGCAGCTCATTCACCGGCCCAAAGATGTGCAGGATAATGCTGTGCCCAGCGGCAACGCCATGGCGGCGCAGGCGCTGACCCTGCTTAACCTGTTTACAGGCAACGGCGACTATCGAGATTACGCCGAGAAAATGGTGGCGGCGATGAGCTCGGCGATAGCGCAATACCCCACAGGATTTGCACAATGGCTCACGGCGGCGACGCTGCTAGACGGTGATGTGCGCGAGGTGGCGCTGATCGGCGACCTGAAGGGCGAAGGGATGGCCGCGATGTTGCAGACGCTCGATTCTGGCTACCGTCCTTACCTCATTGTTGCCGCAGGGCAGGCGGAGAGCGCCGTGCCCCTTTTGCGCCAGCGTAAGCAGCTCGACGGACGGGCGACGGCCTACGTCTGCCGCCGCTTCCTTTGCCGGCAGCCAGTCAATGACCCCGCGGCGCTTGCCGAACAGCTAACCAGCTAAGGCCACGCCGGCGCAACCGCGGCCGCTTTCACGACGTATAGCCTTTAGATGTCTGATTACGATGATTCGGAGGTTATGCGGATGAAGCAAAACAGATTGCGGCGACAGAATGGAATTGTTGCCGGCGTGTGCGGTGGCCTGGCTGAGTTTTTTGGCATCGGCGCCTTGTGGTTCAGGCTGCTGTTTTTGATCCTGATGATACCGGGCGGAGCGCCGGGCCTGGTGCCTTATTTAATCTTATGGATCGTGATGCCGCGCCGGTAACTGAGGCCGTAATAGGGGGCGGGGACCTATGCGGCGGGAGCCGGATCACCTGATAGTTACGTGACGGGAGTTTCTTAAGAGGACGGCTTGCCAGTGCGCCAGCCGATCTCCTGGCCCTTTGGGGAACATGAGATTTTCTTTCGTGGAGGAGTGCCAAAGGCCGCAGGCATGTGCGACCTCGTGTGCCAGGAGCCTGTGCTTGGCGCGATGCAGCATACCGGCCTCCAGGGTGACATAGTCGGTAAGCGGGCCGAGCGAGCAGCCGCCCTTGTTGGAGATGTCGCGGACGATGAACACGGTCACCGGGCTGCCATAGCCGGTCCACTTGCCGTTCGTTTTGGCGCAGTTGTTGCGGAAGTAGGCCCCGGCGATATCCATATCCTCCTGCCAGGCGCCATCGTCACAATGGACGTTGAGCGCAGCGACGGGGGCGGGATGGGGAACGGTGAGGATGCGCGGCGCGGCGGCTACCAGGGTGACGTGCGCCTGCTGTGAGAAGATGCGCTGCGCCTCGTCCCACGACGGACCAATGTCCTCCGCGCTACAAAGAGGGTCTCCCTGCTCATCGCGCAGGATAACAACCCGTACGCGCAGCTTTTTGTACGGTTGCACGCCGATGGCGTTCGATCCCAGCTCAGGCAGGCCAATCGTGCGCTTGAAGGCTTCTTTGACGATGTTTGCGGCCTGTGCGACGCCGCCCCGGGCGATATGTCGTTTTGAAGACATGGCCAGTCCTCAGCTAAAGGTGGTGGCTGCCAGATTATAGCGTAGTGTGGGCGTGGGTCACATCGCTCGCAGTACTTCATTGAAACGAGTTGACCAGGTCTCTCGAAACGCACCAGGGCCGCCGCGGCGACCCTGTCGTTTCCTTGTGTGTGCTTTCACATGCTCCCGGAAGGACTCGAACCTTCAACCAGACGATTAAGAGTCGCCTGCTCTGCCAATTGAGCTACGGAAGCCAGCATAATTCCAGCCCTTAATTATATCCCAAATTGCCCCTGAGTCAAAGTGTAACAAGGAACTTTTTCGCATAATGGACTATAGCCAGTAGTTTAGTATGAATGAATGCCTATGAACTTTATTTTTTACATTTTGAAGGATTGACAGGTAAATTTCAGAAAGTTTATAATGCTATCGAGGTAGTTTTTCGGTGCCCCGAGTTGCAGGGAGCAGGTTGGTAAATGTAGGTGGCTCTGAAATTCCCTCTGGTGCGCCCGACCGCTTCCATAAAGAAAATCAGGTGGAAGCCAACAACTGTGTCATTGGCCGCCACGGAATTCGAGAATAATACCCCCACCGAAACGCCAGCCAGCTCAATACCGATGTTCCCTGTTTCACTCGGGGCTTCTTTTTATCTCCCCACAGGCCCGACCCTTGCAGATTAGCTGCCCGGCCCCCGCGTGAGATTAGCCGCCAGTTGGGAAGCTGCCGAAGGCTGCATGCCATCATGATACCTGCTATCGATCGCGGCTTTCTAGAGAGTGTCGCGACCAATCTGGTTCGGATTAACTCGATCAACCCCTCTCTTGTTGCCGGGGCGCCTGGCGAAGCAGAGGTGGCCGCTTACGTGGCACGCACCATGGAGCAGATTGGCCTTGTGGTGCAGCGCCACGAGCCGCAAAAAGGTCGTGTAAGCGTTGTGGGGCGATTGCGCGGCGGGGCGGGCCGTAGCCTAATGCTAAACGCGCACAGCGATACCGTGGGCATTGAGCAGATGCCGCAACCGTTTGACGCCGTCGTACGTCATGGCCGATTGTACGGCCGCGGCGCGTTTGATATGAAAGGCAGCCTGGCTGCGCAAATTGCTGCCGCCAAGGCGCTGGTCGACGGCAAGGTCGCCCTGCAAGGAGAACTGCTTGTCGCAGCGGTCGCCGACGAAGAGTTCGCCAGCATCGGCACGGCGGATCTGTTGGCACGGTATCAGCCCGATGGGGCCATCGTCACGGAGCCGACGTCGCTGCAGCTTTGCCTTGCGCATAAAGGCTTTGCCTGGATAGAAGTGGAAACGCACGGGCGCGCGGCTCATGGCAGCCGCTACGAACTAGGGATCGACGCCAACATGCACATGGGCCGCGTGCTGGCGGAACTGGAGCATCTGCGCCTGGCACTGCTGGCCCGTGCGCCTCATCCTCTGGTCGGACCGCCATCGCTCCATGCGGCGCTGCTGCGGGGCGGTACAGAGATGAGCATGTATGCGGCGTCCTGCCGGCTGGGCATCGAACGGCGCACCATACCTGGCGAGACGACCGAGCAAGTTGTGTCTGAAATAGAAGAGATCGTCGCCCGCCTGTCGCGTGCAGATGCAGCGTTCTCTGGCAGCGTGGAATTGATGATTGCCCGCGAGCCATTTGAGGTGGATGCCGGCGCAGAAATCGTGCGCGCCGTAGCCAAGGCGGCGGCGGGTGTGCTCGGCGCGCCGCCGCCCATGATTGGTGATACGCCGTGGATGGATTCGGCCTTGCTGGCGGCCGCAGGCGTCGAGACGGTGATCATCGGGCCAGAGGGCGCCGGCGCGCACGCGGATGAGGAGTGGGTTTCACTCGACTCGCTGGCCGCTCTGGCGGCGATTCTGGTGGCGGCAGCCATCGATTACTGTGGCCTCGCATCGCCGGCTGAGTAAGGCATTGAAAACAGCTTCCGCCGTTCGCGAAATTAGAACGTTTGTGCTAATATGGCGCTATGAAGCGATGGCGCCGCTCTGGGCAGACTGCCAGGGCAACCCTAGATTGGAATGTCGTTCTACTGGAGCAGATCAGGCTTGCCGGGCTGCCAGAACCATTGCGCGAGTATCGTTTTCACGCCAACCGCCAATGGCGCTTTGACTTTTGCTGGAAAAACGTGGGCAAGCTGGTGGCCTGTGAGATTGAAGGCGGCATCTGGATGCAAACCGAAACCGGCAGAAGTAAGGGGCATGCACACCCCGAACGTTTTGAGAGTGATTGCGAGAAGTATAACGAGGCGGCCTTATATGGCTGGTTGGTGCTGCGCGTGACGCCGGACATGGTGCGCGACGGACGAGCAATCGACTGGATTGAGCGGGCGCTGCTGTAGATGAAAGCGCTGGCGAAAAAACGCGCGCCTGTGTGCGCTCGCAGATTTTCTGGCAAATGTGGCGGAATAGTTTCCGGGATGCGGCCATTCAGTTAGAATGGTGTTTGTAAATGTGACCAGCCTCGGATCGAGGGGAATATGTCGGCCGGAAAAAAAGCGCGAATTCTGGTGATTGACGACGACGCCAATCTCTTACGAGTGATGGGCGTCTTATTGGAGCGGGCCAACTACGCTTATTTTAGCGCGACAAACGGTGTGGAAGGGTTATCCGCCGCCGAGCGGATCAAACCCGATCTGATCCTGCTGGATGTCGCCTTGCCTTTTATGAAGGGCACCGAAGTGTGCCGCCGCCTGCGCGACCAGCCGCAAACCAGCCGCGTGCCGATCATCATGTTGAGTAGCCTGGAACGCATCGAGGACAAACTAGCGGGTTTTGAAGCCGGGGCCGACGATTACGTAACCAAACCAGTGAACCCCAAGGAGTTGTTGGCACGCATCAATGCCCTTCTGGTGCGGTCGCAAGAAACTACGCCGCAGCCGGCGCATACCATTGCCGTGATTGGGGCCAAAGGCGGGGTTGGCGTCACCAGCCTGGTGGTGAACATGGCAGCCGCCCTGCTGCAGCGCGACTACGCTGTGACCGTTGCGGAGTTAAGGAGCGGGCACGGCGAATTGGATCTGCATTGTAAGCTGCCCTCCGAGCCGAACCTGGGCAAGCTGCTGCAGCTAGAGCCCAACGCAATTGGCCGCCCTGACGTCGAGCGATACGTGCAGACGCATGAGTCTGGGCTGCGCGTCTTGCTTGCGCCGCCGGCGGCGCCCGAAGGAACCATCGAGGCGGAACACGCCGAGACCATCATCAGTGTGCTGCAGCGAGGCTGCGATTTCCTGCTGCTAGATTTGCCGCCCGTCCTGACTGAGACGTGCCGCAAGGCGTTGGAGGCGGCGAATGTCATTCTGCTGGTATCGGAACCCGAAGCGCTCTCAGCGGCGTGCGGGCGCAGGATGCTGCGCATGTTCAACGAGTGGGAGCTAGACGACCGCGTCTCGGTTGTGGCTGTGGCCCGCGTGCCGTCGGGAACGACCATGACGCGCCTGGAGCTAGAGAACGAGCTCAGTACGGGGCGCCTGGAACGCAAGCATGGCCGGGAGGACGATACCATATTGTCAGTTGTGGTGGTGGTGGTTGTGCCGCCAGAGCCTGAAGCGTTTCAGGAATCGGTGCGAAAAGGCGTGCCGCTCGTGCGTATGGAGCCGTCTGCGCGTTCCTCGAGGGCAATTTCTGAGCTGGCCGGACGATTGGCCGCCCAGTTGGTCAGCGTACAGGCGCCGTAGCGCGTTGGCTAACGCCGGCAGAGTCCGTGCTTAAGTAAGCTGCAGGGCTTCAATGGCCGTATTGAGGTCCTTATCCCCCCGCCCGGATAAATTCACCAGGATGATCTGGTCCTGGCGCATATGCGGCGCGCGCTTGATTGCTTCGGCCACGGCGTGTGCCGATTCCAGCGCAGGAATGATGCCCTCCAGCCGGGAAAGAGTCTGAAACGCTGCCAGCGCTTCCTCATCGGTTGCCACGGTATACCCGGCGCGCTCCTGCTGCCGCAGCCAGGCGTGCTCCGGCCCGACGCTAGGATAATCCAGGCCGGCGCTAATGCTGTGCGTTTCGCTGATCTGCCCGTCGGCCGTCTGCATCACGAAGCTCTTGGTACCATGTAACACCCCAATCCGGGCAACGGCGGGGTCGGCGAAACGCGCTGCGTGCTTGCCGCTTTCGAGGCCCAGGCCGCCCGCTTCGACGCCCAACAAATCGACGTTCGAGTCCTCGCGAAAAGCATCGAAGATACCGATGGCGTTGCTGCCGCCGCCCACACAGGCGATGACAATATCGGGAAGGCGGCCGGTCTCGGCCAGAAGCTGCTCGCGGGACTCTTGGCCAATTACCTTCTGGAAATCACGCACAATCATAGGATAAGGGTGCGGACCGAGCACGGAGCCCAATAGATAGTGTGTATTGCTCACATTTGTGACCCAATCGCGAATGGCCTCGTTGATGGCGTCTTTGAGCGTCTGGCTGCCGCTTTCCACACGGTGCACGGCGGCGCCGAGCAGCTTCATACGAAACACGTTGGGCTGTTGCCGTGCAATGTCCACAGCGCCCATATAAACCACACATTCCAACCCCAGCAGGGCGCAGGCGGTTGCCGTGGCCACGCCATGCTGTCCGGCGCCAGTCTCGGCCACAATGCGCGTCTTGGCCATGCGTTGTGCCAGAAGCGCCTGACCGAGCGCGTTGTTAATCTTATGTGCGCCGCTGTGGTTCAAGTCTTCGCGCTTTAGAAAAATGCGCGCGCCTCCCAGGGATTCGCTAAGCCGGCGGGCGTAGGTTAGAGGCGACGGCCGGCCGACGTAACTCTTGAGCAAATGGTCGAGCGTGGCGTTGAATTGGGCATCCTGGCGGGCGGCCTCGTAAGCTGCTACGAGCTGCTCAAGAGCCGGCATCAGGGTCTCAGGGACAAACTGCCCACCGAAGGGGCCAAACTTGCCCTGCGCATCGGGCAAATCATGGGCATCGGGCTGTGCCATCAGTTATCCTCCTCGTCGTGCGAAGCTAAGTCAGCGACAATCTCTTTAAGGCGCGCCTCGCTGAGCAATATGGCCAATGCGCTTGGTCCATCACTGATTTTGTTGGCGCGCGCCATGCGAATGGCTTCGGTTAACGGAAGACGATGGACTTCCATGACCTCGGCCGGCTCATGGGCGGTTTCGAACACGCTGACGCCGCGGGCCAGAAAGATGTGCGCCACCTCGTTGCTGATGCCGTTGCTTGTATAAAACTGGCCCAGGTACTCCCAATGTTCTGCCACGCCTCCGGTCTCTTCTCTCAGTTCCTCACGCGCTATCTCCAGGGCCGTTTTGCCCTCTTTGATCCCGCCGGCCGGAAGCTCCCAGCACCAAGCATTAACGGTATAACGAAAATGCATGAGCAGCAACAGCTCGCCGTCGTTTGTGACCGGGACTACCCATACAGCGCCGTCATGCTGCACCACGTTGTACTGGCCTTGCTGGCCGTTCGGTAAGCGGATTTGGTCCTGACGCACGCTGTACCAGGGGCACGACCAGACAACCTGGCTGGAAAGCGTGGTAAAGGGATCGGGCTTGTGGCGACTATCGTTCACGGGGTTTCAAGCGTTACGCGCCCGGTCGATAAATGTGAAAACACGTGCGGGGTCTTTTTGGCCCGGCGCAGCTTCGACGCCGCTGGCCACATCTACGGCAAAGGGTGACACCATGTGGATGGCGCGGCGCACGTTCTCTGGCGACAAACCACCAGCGAGCATCAGGCCCGACATGTCGTGCGCCAGCGTGGCTGCAATCGACCAATCGGCCAGCACACCGCTGCCGCCGGGTAACGTGGGGTGGTTGGCGTCAAGCAGCAAGCGGGGCTGGCCCTGCGCCGGCTCAGGCGGCAGATACCATTCGGCGTCGGCCTGCGCTTCGGCGAGAGACGTGGGGCGCAAGGCCTTATAGCTGCGCCCATACAGCGGCGAGGCCGGGTCGCCGACCATAGCAGGCGGTTCATCACCGCTAAGCTGCGCCAAGTCGAGGCTACAATGGTCTAATTGCCGGGCGATATGCACGGCCGATTCATTCACAAAGACGCCGACCAAAAGAGGGCAGGCGGGGCGCGCCCGCAGCGCCGCACTTATCTGCTTTACCTGCGACGGCGCGACGGCGCGCTTGCTGTGGGGCCAGAAGACGAATCCCAGGTAGTCGGCTCCGGCGTCGGCGGCGTAAATGGCGTCTTGAAGGTTGGTCAGGCCGCAAATTTTGACGCGCACGTTGCTCATGGGCCTTAGTGTAACACAGTCACAATGTTGCTTAAAGCAGGTGCCTTCGCGCGCTGTGGCGCACGTGCCCGGCGCCGCCTTTTTGCTATAATCGACCTGTTGGCGCATGGGAGCGCGCAGTTTAGGCGAACAAAGCGACAGGCCCGTGCAGAGGATGAGAGATGCCAGTAGATATCATCGTGGGCGCACAGTGGGGCGACGAGGGGAAGGGTCGCATCACCGACTTGCTGGCGGCCGGCGCTGATGTGGTAGCCCGTTACAGCGGCGGCGATAACGCCGGGCACACGCTAGCCGTTGGCGAAGAGCTGTTTAGATTACACCTCATTCCTTCCGGCATCGTACACCCACGACCGACATGCCTGATCGGCAATGGCACGGTCATCAACCCGCGCGTATTATGCGCCGAGATCGACGCTTTGCTGCAAAGGGGCATCGACGTGAGCCCGACCAGGCTAAAGATCAGCAGTCACGCGCACCTGATCACGCCGGCGCACATCGCTCTCGACGCCGCACGAGAAGCCAGCCGCGGCAGCGAGGCAATTGGCACCACCCTGCGCGGCATTGGCCCGGCATACAGCGACAAGACAAGTCGCGAAGGCTTGCGCGCTTCACTCTTAGCCGATGCGCGCGGCCTGACACAGGCGGTGCGCGCCCACGTTCAGCAGAAGAACCTCATTCTGACGCGGATCTTCGACCAGGCGCCGTTGGATGCAGAGGGGGTAGCCGCCGAGTTCGTGACATTCGCCCAGCGCCTGGCCCCTTATCTGGTAGAAAGCAACGATTTCGTCGCTGGCGCATTGCGACAAAACAAGCGGATTCTGGCCGAGGGCGCTCAGGGAACCTTATTGGATCTGGATCAGGGCACCTATCCCTTTGTGACCAGCTCGCACCCCACATCGGCCGGCGCTCTGATAGGCCTGGGTATCGGCCCGCGAACCGTAGATCGCGTCATCGGCGTGGCAAAAGCATTTACGACGCGCGTCGGCGAAGGGCCGTTTCTCACGGAGCTAAACGGCGCGGCGGCCGAGCGCTTACGCGGCACAGGCGAGAATCCATGGGATGAATATGGGACCACGACGGGGCGGCCGCGCCGGGTGGGGTGGCTGGATGTAGTCATACTGCGCCACGCAGCCCGCGTGAACGGACTGACAGAGCTGGCGCTGACAAAGCTGGATATCCTCAGCGGTTGGGACGAGATTGCCGTTTGTGTGGCCTACGAGCTAGACGGGCAGCGCATCGACTACTTTCCGTCGGATTTGGCCGCGCTGTCACGGGCGCAGCCGCTTTATGAGACGCTACCAGGGTGGCGGGAAGATGTCACGGGGGCGCGCAAGTTAACGGATCTGCCGGACAATGCGCGGAGCTACGTCGACTTCATCGAGCAGTCGTGCGGCGTACCGGTAACGGCAGTTTCTGTGGGCCCCGCGCGTCAGCAAATCGTCTGGGGAGATTAATGCGCCCGCCGTCCTAGCCTACAGGTTGAATTTGACATGAACGATGTCGCCGTCCTGCACCACGTACTGCCTACCTTCCAGGCGCAGCTTGCCGGCGCTTCGCGCCGCAGCCATGCTGCCGCTGTCCAGCAACACGTCCCAGGGTACAACCTCGGCGCGGATAAAGCCCTTGGCCAGGTCTGTGTGAATGGTTCCGGCAGCCTCCAGCGCCGTTGCGCCGCGCTGTAACGTCCAGGCGCGCACTTCGTCGTCGCCCACGGTAAAGAAAGAGTGCAGCCCCAGCAAGTCGTAACTCAGGGCAATGATGCGCGCCAATCCACGCTCCGTAACCCCGTACTCGTCCATGAAGAGGGCTAAATCCTCGTCGTTCAGTTGCGCCAGCTCCTCTTCCAGCTTACCGCGCAGGGCTACCACCATGCTGTCGCGATAATCGTAATCAAGCTGAGGCGGGCTTTGTTCGTCCCCTATGTTTACGACAACCAGAACTGGCTTCAGCGTCAGTAAGCCGTAACCACGAAGGCTTTTAGCCTCCGCCTCGCCAAGGGCCAGTTGGCGCAGCGGTATCTCATCAGACAGCGTGCTATGCAACCGTTCAAAGAGGGCCAGCTCCTCCTGAGCCAGCGCGCGATCTTTCAAGGCGCCCTTCTGCAATCCTTCTTTCAGCCGTTCCATGCGCCCTTCCACGACCACCAGGTCGCCGAGCAGTAGCTCTGTGTCCAGCGCGGCCAGATCCCGCGCCGGATCGACGGGGCCGTCGGGATGTGGTACCTGTTCGTTTTCGAAAGCGCGAACAACGTGCAAAAAACCGTCGAGGCCGCCGAGATGGTTGAGTAACGGCCCACTCAGGCCGCCGCTTTCGCCGGCGCCCTTTTGGAGTCCGGCCACGTCTGTATAAGTCACTTTGGCGTATGTTGTTTTGCGTGGATGAAACAGTTGCGACAGACGATCGACGCGCTCGTCGGGCACGTTGACGACGGCAGTGAGCACGTCGAAGCGCCCGCCCATGCTGCGCCCAGTCGGCGCGTCGCCGCCGGTAAGTGCGTTGAAAATGGTTGTCTTACCCGAGGCGGGCAAACCGATGATGCCTAACTTCATGGTCCGCAATTCCTCCTAAAAGCAGCTCGATGTGCCGCATAGCAAAAGCGGCGTAGTATAGCAGAAACAGTCGCTTTGTGCGCCTTTCGCCGCCGAAAGTCGCGCGGGCGCAACTGCTTATCGTCAAAGTCGCTGTAACCTTTTGCCGGCTTCGGTTGTCATACTCGGTGACGGGACATATGAAGGGCAAGGCCCATCCTGTCCGAAGAAGAGCATGCAACATGGACCGGTGCAATGGAAACGAATTTAATGACGCATCGCCCGCACGTGGATACCAATGCGCAACAGGTTGTTGCTCTCTTCGAAGCGCATCATGAGGAGGTGTTTGCTTACGTGTACCGCATGGTAGACGACGCCGAATGGGCCCACGATATTACACAGGATGCATTTCTACGCCTTTACGAGACCAGGAAGCGCCTGGAAGGAGTAGAAAACCAGCGGGCCTGGGTTTATCGCATCGCCACAAACACGGCGATTAACGCCCTGAAAAAACGACGCCGATTCAACTGGCTGCCGTGGCGCGACGACGATATCAGGCAGCATGATGCGCTGGCGCCTGCAGGCCCTGAAGATCAGCTTGACCTCGGTCGTGGCGTCACCCGTGCCCTGGCCAGCCTAACGCCCACTTACCGGGCGCCCCTTTTGCTCTTCACACAGTTTGATTTCAGTGTGCACGAAATTGCGCAGGCGTTAAACACCAGCGACGGCGCAATAAAGACCCGCCTGTTCCGCGCCCGCGAGATGTTCCGAGCGGCCTATGAGCAGGAGCAAAGTGGGGAGAAGGAGGCCTTATGAAAGGGTCCCGGTCAATGCGCGAGCGTCTGGCAATATTGCGCGACTTAACTGCCGACGAGCAGGCCGAACTACTGGATGCCGTCGCCGGCGATCCAGAGCTGCAACAGGTGTTGGACGAATATCGCCGGCTGGATTCCCTGCTGGGCGAAATGCCCGATGTAAAACCAGACCCCAAACTCAGGCGTCGGTTCTATGAGGCCGTGGAGCGGGCGGACGCGCGGGCCGGGTGGTGGGCATTGCTGGGCCGTACTATGCAGGCGGGCGGCAGGTTGGCTGTTGCCGCTGTGGGAATTCTCATCGTCGCCGGCATTGGCCTGCTTTTCCGCAGCCAACTGCTCGTTGCCTTAAGACCGCCGCAAGAGCCTGCGGCCGTTGGCAGTGTGGTGGTAACCGAAACGCCGGTGCTGCAGATGGGCGAGCCGCCGCTTGCGCCGGCCTATCCTGCGCCCAATCCATCCCCGACGCCGGCTCTGCAAGCCTACCCCGAACCGGAGCTTGCGCCGGACCCCGACGCGGTCGTGGGCGTGGCGCCCGTGTTCGGCCCCTTGCAAATGAGGCTGTCAACCTGGTCGCCGGACGGTAGCTATCTGGCCTTCTGGCAGTATGACACGGCCGATGTCGCGGCGAACCCCCAATTTCCGGCGGGAACTCTGAGCTTTTTTGATGTTGAGAGCGGCCGCACCTGCACGTATCCACGCGATGCTTATGATGGCGCCGGTGGGCTCGTGGAGCAGCACGCCTGGCTGAACGATGGTCGCCTGCTGGTATTCAACGACGATGGCAGTTACACCGTCGCCGAAGTCTGCGCCGAAGACGACGGCCAGGTGAGCGGGCCTGCGCCTTTGACAATCGAGCGCATCATGGCCGCAAATGTGGATCATGACCAGTGGCTGTTATTGGGCGCTGACGGGTACGCGCTGGCTACCTTGCAACGGGACGCGCTTGCTTTTCAGCTCATCGCGGGGCTTACGGCGTCGCCGTCGGACGCCGCGGCATTTTCACCAGATGGCGCGCTGGTGGCTGTCAATCACGGCGAAGGCGGCACGACGGTCCTCGCTGCCGGCGACGGGGCGATCGTGCATCGCGTTGAGTGGCAGTCGCCGGGTGGCCTGGGCAGCATATTCGCGCCGAATTGGCTTGACAACCGCCAGATCCTCATTCGTTCGACCCAGGATCGAGGCGCCCTGCTGGTTGACCTGGACAGCGAAGTTCAGACGGTGGGCTCCGCGCTTTTGCAGCAGGAGCCGGCGAGCGGCCTGGTGAGCGAAGGCGCCCGCCTGCTGGGAGGCGGCTTTGCCCTCGCCAGCTACTATATGCCCGGCAGCGATGGCTACCGCGATGGCGTCTGGTATAGCAACAGCGGAAGCGGCGTCGCAGAACACCTGCCGTTTGACCGCGCCGCCTTTGCCGCCGATGGGCGTCTGCTCATGCTGTTCGTCGATTATGATGAAGGCGCGGAAGTACAAAATGAGATCTGGTGGGCTAACACCAGTGGACGCCCGCTATCGCCTGAGCTGCTTTATGAAGGCGGGCAATACCCGTATGCCGAAGCGGCGCCCCAGGGCAATGGTCTGGCGCTGGTAGTGGGCAATGAGCTGAGCTTAATAGAAGACGCAGAAAGCAGAAAGGACGCGCAGCAGCTAGCCGACGTGCTGTATGGCAGCGTTCCGCTCTGGGCGCCAACTGGCGAATATGTGGCCCTGTTGGGCGGCTATTCCGGGCGGCCGGAGAACTTCCTATATGTGATTCCGGTCCGATAGCAGCGGACCAGATTCGTAGTTGCGGCAAGCGGCCCCTGTATCCTCCGTTGCAGGGGCCGTTTGTGTTCTGGGAGCTTGTCGCCATCGCATACCGCGCGCACAATAGGGCGATGCTGTTTGATCGTTTCACCGACCGGCTCCGCGCGCGGCGGACTATTCATTGGTGCAGGCTGTACCTAACCATCGTCTGGCTAATTGCAATTAATGTTTTGTGTAGTCAAATAGAAGATGGGCAGTTAGATGAGACAGTGGCGGCGACGGCTGCTACGGCGGCGACGCCAACTACGAGCGGTACGGCAACAGCAACAAGCCCACTTGTAGAGAACACGCCCGAACCGCTCCTGATTCCCTCAACGAGGGAGCCTTCGCCGGCAGCCACCCTTGCGCAGCATAGGCCGCCAGACCTGGGCTACTTGAAAGCGGCGTTCGACGAGAGGCTGCGCTCATTCGATGGCGTCGCCTCCTACTATGTGCACGATCTCACCGGTGGGCAGGCCGCCCGGCATCATGCTGATGTGGCCATATCGGGCACCAGCGTGGTGAAGATCCCTATCTTGCTAGAGACTTACGGCGCACTTACCGAGGCGCCGAGCATTGCACAGATGCGCCTGATTACGGAAACGGCGACGTTGTCGGGCAATTACACGGCCAACCTGTTGCTCGAACTAATCGCCGGGCAGCCTGACCCGTTTCTTGGTGCGCAGATGGTCACCGAAGCCATGCGCGAATTAGGTTTCTATAATACCTTCATCGCCGTCCCTTATGATTTAAGCCCGGATCCGCGTTATTTCTCCACTTACCTTACGCCGGCCAATCAGGACGGCCAGTTTGCGACGAACCCGGACAGCAGCATGCAAACGACGGTTGCGGACACGGGCGCTCTACTAGCCATGATTTTTGATTGCTCGCTGGGGCAGGGTTACCTGCTGCAGCGCCGCGCCGGTGCGCTGACAGCCGCCGAGTGCCGGGAACTACTCAACGTTATGCGCGGCAACGACATTGACGCCTTTGTTGAAGAAGGCGTGCCGGCCGGCGTACCGGTGGCCCACAAGCATGGATGGGTGGGCGAAACGCACAGCGACGCCGCGCTGGTCGAGCATCCCTCGCACCCGTACGTGTTGGTGATCGCCTTGCACCGGCCCGGCTGGCTAGAATGGGCCGAGAGCACGGCGATCATCGCCGATCTTTCACGGTTGGCGTTTAGCCACTTCGACGACCCTGGGGCCTACAGCAGCGACATGTTGGCGGCCGGGCCGGCGGCCGTGCCCACGCCGGCGCCTACGCCGGCGCAGCCGCAAGCGACGATCCGTGGTACGGGCGGCGCCGGGTTGGTGCTACGCCAGGCCCCGGAAGGGCAGCAGCTGATGATCGTACCTGAAGGCAGCCTGGTTTTTCTGCTTGAGGACACACCGCAGGAGATCAACGGCCGGTCGTGGCGCCACATTCGCTTGTTGGGCGATATCGCGGGCTGGGTTGTGGCCGATTTTCTCGAGCTTCAATAACAGTTCAATGGGGCCGCGTCAAAGTTGCTGACCGCCAGGTGAGCATATTGCCGTCGTACTGCAACAGCGTGTGGGGCGGCTCGATATCGTACCACGCGGTCTGGTTGCCGACGGTCACTTTCCAGGCCAGGAAGTCGCCCGCGGGCACGATCACCGGCTCCACACCGCCGACGAGGACAGCTTCTTCGGTAACGGTGAGCACGTTGCGCTCTAGCTCGTTGTCCCAGCGTTGCGGGTAGACGAGCCTCGCATCGTAGGCGGCGCTGACTGTGAAAGGCAGCGCGCTGAGCTGCCAGGGCCAGAGGTCGTTGATTAGCACATCCGGCGTGATGCCGGTTGTGGATTCGCCGCTGAAGCTGCTGGCAACGTGCAGGCGGAGGCTATCGCCGCTGCTGTGAACCTCGACGCTAACGCTATCCGCACCGAACCGCTGACTATCGGCGACGGAGATGAGCGCCATATCGGCCGCATGGTAGACGGCGTCGAATGTGCGCTCAGCCGCCGCACTCGACCAGTAACTGCTGCCCTCGCGATATTCAAAGGCCTCGTTGGTCAGCATACAGCTAACGGTGGCCTGGTCGCCCACCTGACCCAGCTCGCAGGCAGCCGCGCCGACAACCTCGCCGCCGGGATGGAGCAGCTCATACTCCAGACTTTGGGAGGCGGGCCAGGGCGCTTCTGCCAGGGGCGGCGGCCCGCTGGTGAGCAGCGCAGGGAAGCGGCCGAGAATGACCTCGAAGGCGACAACGACGATGAAGATGAGCAGAGCAAGGGCCAGCGGCAGGCTGCGCGCAATGCAGCCGCGCTGCTCTGGCAGGGTCGTTGCTCCTGGAGCAGAACGCGGGCCGGCCGTGCGCTGGAAGGCCCATCCCGCCACAAGGAGGACGAGTAGGCCCACACCGGCGCCCGGAAGCGTTGTTACGGGCAGCGTTTCCAGCAGCCCGGGCCTAAGGCCGGCGACGGCCAGGACGGCGACGGCGAGCAGGTTGTTAGCTGCGTGCAGGGCAACGCCGGGCCAGAGCGAGCCGCTGTGCCAGGCCACGTAGCCCAGGGCCAGAGCAACGGGGATGCGCGGCGGCAGCCCCAGGAGGCTGAGGTGAAAAATGGAGAAGAGCAGAGCGACGAAGATGATGGCGACGGCCGGGCGCAGCCGCTCATAGGCGACCTGGATGTAGCCGCGGAACATGAGCTCTTCGCCGAGTGGCGCGGCGATGACGAAGCCGACGACAAGGAGCAGCGCCGCCGGGATGGATTGCGGGTAGATGCCGAGAGGTACGGGCACGTCGTAGCCAAACAGGAAGCCCGTCAGGGCGCCAAGCCAGCTATCCACCAACCAGACGCCGAGGCCCATGAGGAAGGCCAGAAGGATGGCGGAAAAGCGGACCGGGCGCAGGCGCAGAGTCGTGCGCGCCGGCAGCCGGTTGGCGCGTACCCAGAGCAGGGCCAGCAGGCCAATGAGGATCTCGGTGCCCAGCAGGCCCCAACCGAAATGCAAGTTCTGCAAGAATGAGCCGGCGACAAGTACCATGATCATGCCGCTAAGGAAGAGTAGATTGGCGCTGAAGACAGATGGGTGTGGGGTTGTGGTGTTGACGGTCACGGGTCCTCCTAACAAACAAGGCTATCGTGCGCCCACTATTATAAGGGCCAGGGAAACCCGATGTGCGACCAAATGTCACCGAAATGCATGCGCAATGTCACTCCTGATCGGCTCGCGCCACCCACCTCATCAGTCATGACAGCGCCGCCCAGTTAAACATGCTTATTGACAATAGCAAAAGCGCGATTATAATTTTTAGGTATGTCTAAATTATTGGCAGTTCAGTGTCCGTTTCTGAATTTTGACGTTGCAAAATTGATATGACAGATTTAAGCAACCAGGCAATAGACGACTATTTGAAGACCATTTACGCTATCTGTGAGCGGGAGGCGCGGGCCAGCACGGGGCAGATCGCCGAAGAGTTGAGGATATCTCCGGCTTCGGTCACCGGCATGCTTAAAAAGATGGCCAACGCCGATCCGCCACTTTTGCAGTATCGCAAGCATCATGGTGTGATGCTGACTGGCGAGGGTGAGCTGCAGGCGCTGCGAATCATACGACGCCACCGGCTGCTAGAGTGTTATCTGCACGACGTACTAGGGTATAGCTGGGATGAAGTCCATGAGGAAGCGGATCGGCTGGAACACGCTATTTCCCCTGAACTGTCGCGCAAAATTGCGGAGGTATTGCAGCATCCGGAGCGCGATCCGCATGGTTCGCCGATTCCCACACGCGACCTGACATTGGCGCCCGACGCCTCGGTGTCCCTAGACAGCCTTGAAGCCGGAAGCTACGTACTGGTGCAGCATGTGCATGACGACGACGCTTCCTTATTGCGCTACCTGGCAGAGATCGGCGTGGTGCCCGGCGTGGAGCTGGTCATCGAGCCGCCCACTCCTTTTGCGGATCATGTGCGCGTCCGCCCGCAGCCAGAGGGCGAAACGATAAGCGTGAGCAAACGAGCGGCCGAAGGGGTGTTTGTGCACGAAATGGATGATTTAGGTACGCAGGCGCCGGCCGCGCCGGGTGACCAGGAGATAACAACCGAATGAAACGTCTCGCTCCATTATCTCTACTCCTGGTGCTGGCACTGTTGTCGACTGTAGCCTGCGGCGAAGACGGCATCGTCGATGCCGGGTCCATCGGCGAGCGGCAGGTTCGCGTTGTGGCCACTACAGGCATGATTGCCGACGCGGTGCGCCATGTGGGCGGCGAGCGCGTGGATGTGGCCGGGTTGATGGGTCCCGGCGTCGATCCCCATCTTTACTCGGCCAGCGAAGGCGACGTCACCCGACTGCGCGAGGCGGACATCATTTTTTACAACGGCCTTCATTTGGAGGCGCAGATGGCCAATGTCTTGCAGCGCATGAACGAGAGTGGGGCGCGGACTGTCGCCGTGGCCGAGGGCGTGGCGCAGGAAAGGCTGCTGGCGCCGGCGGAGTTTGAAGGTGCTTATGATCCGCACGTGTGGTTCGACGTGTCGATGTGGATGGAAGTCGTGAAGACCGTCCGCGATGCCCTCGTGGTTCTCGACGAGCAGAATAGCGAGATCTATGTGCAGAATGCGGAGAGCTATCTTGCGCAGCTTGGCGACCTGCACCTCTATGTGCTGGAACAGGCGCAGCGTGTGCCAGAAGAACAGCGCGTGTTGGTGACGGCACATGATGCTTTCAATTACTTTGGCCGGGCCTATGGTTTTGAAGTGCGTGGCTTACAGGGAATTAGCACGGTAGCGGAAGCGAGCACGGCCGATGTTCAGGCGCTGGCTAGATTCATTGTCGAACGAGAGATCCCCGCCGTGTTCGTCGAATCGTCTGTGCCGCAGCGCAATATCGAAGCGGTGCAGGCCGCCGTTCGGGCCCAGGGCACGGAGGTTGCGATTGGCGGCGCGCTGTATTCTGATGCGATGGGCAGCCCGGATACGGCGGCGGGAGAATACATGGGCATGGTGCGCCACAATATCGACACAATTGTGTCTGCGCTGTTGGGCCAGGAATAGGTGGAAGATGATGACGAATAAGAAACCAATGGCGATTGAAGTGGCCGACCTAACGGTGGCTTACCAGGAAAAACCGGTGCTGTGGGACGTGGACATGCAGTTGCCGGAGGGTAACCTGATGGCCATTGTCGGGCCCAACGGCGCAGGCAAGACCACGTTGATCAAGTCGATCATGGGCCTGATACCGGCGTCGGCGGGTACGGTGGCCATTTATGGGCGGCCCTTTTACGAGCAGCGCCGACTTGTGGGCTACGTGCCGCAGCGCGGCAGCGTCGACTGGGACTTTCCCACGAACGTGCTGGATGTGGTGATGATGGGCCGTTATGGCCATTTGGGCTGGGTGCGGCGGCCTTCGCGCCATGACGAAAGGCTGGCGCTAGAGGCGCTGGAAAAGGTGGGCATGTCGCGCTTTGCGCAGCGACAGATTAGCCAGCTATCCGGAGGCCAGCAGCAGCGCGTGTTCCTGGCACGGGCCCTGGTGCAGGATGCCCAGATCTACTTTATGGACGAGCCCTTCCAGGGCGTCGACGCCACCACCGAGCGCGCAATCGTCGCCCTGCTTAAGGAGCTGAGCGAGGCAAACAAGACTGTGATCGCCGTGCACCATGACCTACAAACGGTGGAAGAGTATTTTGACTACGTGATGCTGCTTAACGTGCGCTGTATCGGCAGCGGGCCGGTTGCGGAGGTGTTTACCGAAGAGAATCTGCGGGCGACCTATGGTGGGCGCGTGGGCTTTCTCTCGCACGCCCATAATGGCGCCGGGGCGACGCCGAATGACGCGCTCACTCCGAGCGCCTTCGCCGGCCAGGGAGCCGATTGATGGACATTTGGGCCTTACTGCAGGACCTGGTCTTTGACTACACCCTGCGCACCGTAGCCATGGGGGCGGCGGTGCTGGGTGTGGTCAGCGGCTCCCTGGGTTCCTATGCCGTGCTGCGGCGGCAAAGCCTGCTCGGCGACGCCATGTCTCACGCCGCGCTGCCGGGCATCGTGATTGCCTTCATCCTCTTTCGCAGCAAATCGTCGGCCGTCCTGCTGCTAGGCGCGCTGGCGGCCGGCTGGCTGGCAACGCTGGGCATGATGGCTATCGTGCGCAACACGCGCATCAAGCAGGATGGCGCGCTAGGCTTGGTGCTCTCGGTGTTCTTCGGCTTTGGCCTGCTGCTGCTGACGTATGTGCAGCGCATGCCTGACGCCAATCAGGCGGGCCTGAACAGCTACCTGTTCGGGCAGGCGGCGGCCCTCTTGCAACAAGATGTACTGACCATGGCCGTGATGGGCGGCATTGCCCTGGCTCTGATGATCGTCTTCTGGAAGGAGTTTAAGCTGCTGAGCTTTGATCCGGGCTTTGGCGCCAGTTTGGGGTTTCCGATGCGGCTGATCGATACGCTACTGACGACGACGCTGGTAATCGCCATCGTGGTCGGTTTGCAGGCCGTCGGCGTGGTGTTGATGAGTGCCATGGTCGTGGCCCCCGCCGCCGCGGCGCGCCAATGGACCGACCGCCTGGGGATCATGGTATTGCTCGCGGCGCTCTTCGGGGCGCTTGCCGGAGTTCTGGGCACGCTCGTCAGCAGCACCGGCAGTGGCCTGGCAACCGGGCCGACCATTGTGCTGGTGATCAGCTTTATCGTGCTGCTGTCGATCTTCCTGGCGCCAAATCGCGGCCTGTTGTGGTCGTGGCTGCGGCGGCGGCAGAATCGCCGGCGGCTGCAATTCGACGCGGTTCTGAGCGACATGTATACGCTGGCGCAGCAGCACGAAGATCAGCTTCACGCACACGACATTGCCGTCGTTCGCGCCATGCGCGCCGGCGCCGGCGGCGTCGCACACACGCTCAACGTGATGCAGGAGCGCGGCCTGGCAGTGCACGAGGGTAAAGGATTGTGGCGGCTGACTGAGGCAGGCCTTGACGCAGCACGACAATTAAAGGCAGAGAGAGAAAAGTAGGCGATGTCCGTAACGCAATTAGAGATCCAGCTTATTGCCGTAGTAGTCGCTGTGGCGTGCGCCTTGCCGGGCGCCTTTTTGGTGTTGCGCGGGATGGCCATGATGAGCGACGCCATCAGCCACACGGTGCTCCTGGGCATCGTGCTGGCCTTTTTTGTGGTCGAGGATATCAACTCGCCGGCGCTGATCATTGGCGCGGCGCTCATCGGGCTGGTGACCGTCATTCTGGTGGAGCTATTGCATGCCACGCGCCTGGTGCGCGAAGATGCCGCAATTGGCTTGGTGTTTCCGGCGCTTTTCAGCGTAGCCGTGATTCTCATTTCGCGCTACGCGGGCGATGTGCACCTTGATGCCGACGTGGTGTTGCTCGGCGAGCTGGCTTTTGCCCCTTTCGATCGGCTGATTCTTGGCAGCGTTGACCTGGGCCCGATATCGCTGTACACGATGGGGGGCATCCTGCTGATCAACATTCTATTCATCACGCTCTTCTATAAAGAGCTAAAACTGGCGACTTTTGACGCCGGGCTGGCGGCGGCGCTGGGCTTCTCGCCGGCGCTGATCCATTATGGCCTAATGGGTATGGTGTCGGTAACCGCCGTGGGCGCCTTCGACACGGTCGGCTCCATCCTGGTGGTGGGGCTGATGATCGCGCCGCCGGTCAGCGCTTATCTGCTTACAGACCGCCTGCTCACGCTGCTGGGGTTGAGCGCGATCATTGCCACGGTGGGCGCCGTGGGCGGTTACTGGATGGCGCATTGGCTCGACGCCAGCATCGCGGGCTCGATGGCTACCGTTCTGGGCCTCATCTTCCTGCTGATTTTCCTAGTTGCGCCGCAGCGAGGTATGGTAGCGCTGGCACGCAGGCGCAGGCGTCAGCGATGGGAGTTCGCCCAGGCGGCCCTGGCCATACACCTTTTGAACCATGAAGGCACGGCCGATGCTTTGGAAGAGAACCGCGTTGCACACCTCAGCCACCACTTGCGCTGGCAGCCGGCGTTTGCCGCCGAGGTGGTGCAGCGCGCGCAGCGCGGGGGATTGATCGAGCGCGAGAATGGACACCTGACGCTGACCGACGACGGCCGGTTGCTGGCGCTGAAAATGTTGTCAGTAACGAGTTGAGCCGGCCTAGAAGGCCACAAGCAGCGCCAGGTGGCCTCGCAGGCTCTCTTCCATCATGGCAATCGAGATGCTCTCGCCGGCGATATGGGCCTGGCCCTCTTCGGCCGGTGAGTAACCGATGATGGGAATGTCGCGACCGGTGAAGTGTCGCCCGTCGGTGGCGAAGCGGTAGGCGCTCAGGGACGGCTGGCGGCCCATGCCCTCGGCAATGAGCGTGCGCACTTGCTGCACGGCCGGTTCCTCCGGTGACGTGTAGAAGCCAGTCAAGGCGGCGTCGTCATCGTCAACAGGGCGGTCGGCGTAACCAGAGGTGATGCGGTGTGGTATATCGCCTGCCAGCCAGGTGATAAACCTCTTCAGGCTGAGCGGGCTTTCGGAAGCGGTGCGGAAATCGAGCAGGACGCGGGCCCAGGCGGGAGTCACATTCTTGCTGCGGGTATCGACTTCGATGATCGTGGGCGCCACCGTGGTCTGGCCAAGCAGCTCGTGCCGGCTTAAGCCATGCTCCACGCCATACAGGCGCTGCAGAAACGCAGACAGTGCATAATTGGGGTTGCTGGTCTTTTGTGGCACGCTGGCGTGTACCGATCTGCCGGGGAACGTCACCCAGAAAGCCATCATGCCACGGTGGCCCAGGCACAGCTCATTGGATGAAGGCTCGCCCAAGACAATCAGGCCCACCGGGTAATTCAGGTTTTCGATCCAGTGCAGGGCCCCCGCGCCGCCCACTTCTTCTTCTACCACGCCTGTGAACACGGCGTCGCGCCGCGGCCGCCGGACCTGGCGCAGCAAGCCGGCCATGGCGTAAATTTGCACGGCGAGCGGCCCTTTTATGTCCGCAGCAGCGCGCCCGACGATTCGGTCGTCGACAATTTGCGCCGAATAGGGCGGTACAGGCCATAGGGCGGGGTCGCCGGGGTCGACGTGATCTAGATGCGTGTTGAGCACTAGGGCGGGCAACGTGCGGTCGAGGCCATAAACGCGGCCACAGGCGTTGCCAATTTCATCGATCCAGACCTCGTCGAAGTTGAGCCGGCGCATTTCGTCACACACCAGCGCGGCAATGGCCTGCTCTTCGCCGGGCATGCTGGGCGTCTGGATGAGCCTTTGGGCAAAGGCGACACAATCGTCACGAAGCGTTTGCATAGGTCTAATCTCTGGAACGTTGCTGCCAGTAAGGAGTCTATTTGGTCAATATTTGCCAGGCGGTATGATACTTCTTTAAGCGCTGCAGATCATGGTCCGTGAGCTCATTCATGCGCAAAAGGTCCATATTGTGCTTTAGATCGCCGAGCTTTATCTTGCGTGCAAGAGCATTAGGTTTGATGCGCCGCACATACTCCAGATAGTCTTCTGTGCCCTTATCATGGGTTAGCAGGGCGACGGCCTCGACGACGTCGTCGCCAAATCCTGCGGCGCGAAGCTGTTGCAAGGTTATGTCCGAGTCTTCGACGACGTCGTGCAGCACGGCGGCCATCATCGCAGACGGCTCGTCCATTTGCATCATGACGTGCAGTGGGTGCAGAATGTAGGGACATCCGTTGCGGTCCTTGTGCCCGGTGTGCGCCTTTAGCGCAACTTCGATAGCATTTTCCAGAGTAGCCATGGACCTCTCTCCTTTTCCCGGCGCGGCAGGTGCAATTGGCAATTACCCTGAAGCGATTATAATTAGATTAAGCCTGCTGATTTCCCACGAGCAAGAATGGCCATGTGCGCTTCTACCCGCTAGAAATGCCTTAAGGGGCTCGAAATAATACCGCAAGGAGCATGCAAATGAAAATAGAAACGGTGCAAGCGTTGTCTGCAGAATTAGATGGCGCTGTTACGTTCGAGGGCGAACGCGTATCGCTCGTCGACGAGAAAGCGCTGCAAGAAAAGGTTGACGACCTGGTTTATGTGGCTGTGTTTGGCGAAGACCTGGTACGCGCGACGGCGCGCTGGCTTTTATGGGAGCTAGGACTGGAGCTTGGCATTTATCCTTCCTCTATCCACGAGCTGTATATGGCTATCGGGCGTGGCGACGTACCACACAACTTCACGGTGCCGGCGATTAATGTGCGCGCCATGAATTACGATATGTCCCGCGCTATTTTTCGGGCTGCGAACAAGCTAGATGTGGGCGCGCTTGTTTTTGAGATCGCGCGTTCCGAGATTGGCTACACAGATCAGCGCCCGGCGGAGTATGTTGCTGCATTGATCGGCGCGGCGATAAAAGAGGGTTTTCGCGGTCCCTTGTTTGTGCAGGGCGACCACTTCCAGGTTTCGGCCAAAGGTTATGCCGCTGATGCGCAGAATGAAGTGGGGGCTGTGCGGCAGCTCATCCAGGAGGCAGTCGAGGCCGGCTTTTATAATATCGACATCGACACCTCGACGCTTGTCGACCTAAGCAAGGACGATCTCGACGAACAGCAGCGCGTCAACTACCAGCTTTCTGCGGAGCTGACGCAATTCGTCCGCGATTTGGAGCCCGACGGTGTGACGGTCTCGTTGGGCGGCGAAATTGGCGAAGTGGGCGAGAAAAATTCCACGGTGCCCGAGCTGCGGGCTTATATGGAAGGCTACCAGCGCACGCTTGGCGATGCCTGTGAAGGCATTTCCAAGATTTCCGTGCAGACTGGAACCAGCCATGGCGGCGTGGTTTTGCCCGATGGCACCCTCGCCGATGTCAAAGTAGATTTTGAAACATTGCGCGAGCTGAGCCGCGTCGCGCGAGAAGAATATGGCCTGGGCGGCGCTGTGCAGCATGGCGCTTCGACTCTGCCGGCAAGCGCCTTTAACAAGTTCCCGGAAGTCGGGGCCGTCGAAATCCACCTGGCTACCGGTTTTCAGAACATCATTTACGAGACCGCGCCCGCCGAAATGGTGCAGCAAGCCTATGAGTATTTGCGCCAGAACAATAAGAACGAGTGGAAAGAGAGCCAGACCGAAGAGCAGTTCCTCTATTCGACGCGTAAGAAGGCGTTTGGACCGCTGAAAAGCGCCTGGTGGGGTCTCGAGAGCAGCGCTAGGGAGCGCATCGGAGAGGCGCTTCAGGAACAGTTTGAGTTTCTGTTTACCAAGCTGAATGTGGGCGACACGAAACGGGTTGTCAATGACGTGACCACGGTTGTAAAGATGCACCGGCCGCGCCCCGTTGAAGCGCAAGAGGAAAGCGAGCTACAGATCGCCAGCGATCTATCGGACTAATCGCCCGGCGTTGTCCGGAAGCGGCGCAAATCGCGCCGCTTCCGGCGCTACCCCATCTTACCGACTCCCCAGCCGCTTAATAGTGCACGCTGACCAGCGTGCCGATGCTCGACCAGTTAAAAATCCACTCCGCAGCCGGCGTGGGCAGGTTCACGCAGCCATGGCTCATTGGCGTGCCGAAATTGTTGTGCCAGTATGTGCCGTGCAGCGCGTAGTCGCGATAGAAATACATGACATAGGGTACATTGGGCAGGTAATAGTCGTACCCCAGCCGCCGGCCATCCATGGTTTGCGCGGTGTAGCGCAGCCAGACGCGGAACTGTCCCGTGACGGTAGGGTGCCGCCAAGTGCCGGACGATACGCGCGAGCTATAAACGGCGCGATCTCCCTCGTAGGCAACCAGCATTTGCGTGGTGAGGTTGACGTCGATCCAGCGCTCGTTGGCGCCAACGCCTGCCGGTCGCGATGCGCCCCCTGCAACCTGTTCTTGCGAGATGAAAGTGGGCACGGGAGAGGGCAGTGCCGTGGGCGTGAAGGTTGGCGATGGCGTGACGGTCCATGTGGGGCGTGGCTCGTTTTCCGAGCGCTCGATGCGCTTTGCTTCCAGAGGGATGGGCGTCGCCGCCTCCGTTTGTGCCGCAGCCGGCGCCGGCTCTTGTTGCGCGGCGGCCGGAAGCGCCTTTGGCGCGAAATAGCCGGACACAAAGCTCACGGCCTGCGTGTCGACCGCGGCTAGCGGCTGCGCGGTGGCGGGCGCGGCAGGCCGTGTAGCGGTGGGCTTGAGTGCCTGGGAAAGGGCTTGTTCGCTCTCCGCAGCCGGCGCGCTGGCCGAGACCAGCGCCAGGGCAGGAGCTCGCCAAATGGGCAGCGTAATTGCAGCGGTGAGCAAAAGGAGCAGCAGGGGCGCGATTAATAGCCATCTCCGCCGCCTTGCCGGTTGTCTTTGGCCGTGCTCGCGCTGCTGTTCACGCAGCGCGTCTAAGCGTCGCCCCTCGTTGCCTTCGGCCGCTGCCTGCGTGGCGGTCTCTTGCTCTTGCATCGCCGGCCGTTGCGTCTGACTCGCAGCCAGGCGCTGCTGGGCCCAGGCCTGCGCTTTGTGCACGCCCGGATCGCCAGGGCTTAAGCGCGCGGCTTCCTGCACGTAGGCCATGCTTTGCTGTGCTGTTTCGGCCAGGCCTGCCAGCCAGAGCCAGGCACGCACATTCTGCGGATTGGCGCTGATTTCGTCCTGAAGGCGCTGCCGGGCGCCCTCTTTGTCGCCGGTGCGAATGGCTGCCTGGGCTGCTAGCAAGCGAGAAATGTCTTCACTCATGGCGTGCTTCCTTCTGCAACAGCCTGGCGCGAAGCCAAGAAACATACCACGCCGTCGACAATGCCCTCAACGGGCATATGCGCGTTCGTAGTAAGCAGCTCGCGGTCCAGGTTCATGAAGCCAATTTCAATGATAATCGCCGGAACGCCGGGCGAGATTTCGCGGAAAGCGTGATAGTTGCGCATATCATCGGTGATCGTGTTGGCATGGTAAGTCAGACTGGTGGCCGACTGGTATTCGTTCTCCATACAGATGGATAGCTGGCTAGAGTCAGTGAAAGGCGAGCCTGAAATCTTGAAGCCGGTGGCGAAGTCGTTGAAATAGTCGCAGGAGTCGGCGTGGATGGAAATAAGCGCCGTGCCGCCATAACCCTGAAGGCGCGGGTCGAACTCAGCGTAGATTTCGGCGCGAATGCCTCGTGCTTCAAGGTTGGTTACAACGTTGTGCGCAACTTTGAGGTTTATATCTGCTTCCGTTAGCCCATCTTCGCACACGGCGCCGGAGTCGTGGTTCATATGGCCCGCTATCAGGGCGATATGCAGTGGACCAGGCGTCTGTACGAAGCGTTGGACGACGGGGCGCGCCGGAACCTGTTTGTGAATGCGGGCGCTGAGGCTCTCGCCGCTGCCCGCGGCCGCAACCGCTTGCACAATACCCTCTTCCGGCTCGGCATAGAACCAGTAAACGGTAACCATGCCGGCGGCAGCCAGAAGGAGAAAGAGCAGCAGCGGAACATTACTCTTGACGAGCGTCCATAGGAATGGTTCCGGAGTTTGCCAGTCGTGGCCGTTTCGCGGCTGGCTCATCGCCATTGCACCTTCATGACATAATAATAAGCCGATACCACGCATTATGCTATTAAGTTGCGTCTTTCGTCAAGCCAGGCCGAAGATAGCCGATAGCGGGCGCGTAGGTTACTATGGGGAAGGCAGCAGGGTCTGAAGCTGAATGGTGCATCGTATGGAAGGCGACAATAATGGTCTGCTCGTCCGTTGGCTGGGACGGGTGGCGTATGATCTGGCCTGGCAATGGCAGAAAGAGCTGGTCGAAGCAGCGCGATTTGCGCCGCATGAGGACCAACTTCACCTGCTAGAGCATCCGCCTGTCTACACGCTGGGGCGCCGGGGCGATGAGCACAACCTGTTGTGGGATGAAGCGAGCCTGCTAGAAAAAGGCATCTCCCTGCGACGGGTTGATCGAGGCGGCGATATCACTTATCACGGCCCGGGTCAGCTCGTGGGATATCCCATCCTCGACTTGAAGCGCCTGTACAAACGCCGCGGCTACGCGCGTCCCGACCTACACAACTATTTACGAGAAATCGAAGAAGCAATCATTACTACGTTGGCGCATTTCGGCATTCAGGCCGGACGGAATGAGCGCTATACCGGCGTGTGGGTGCAAGACGAGGGAAAAGCCGCGAAGATCGCTGCTATTGGCGTGAAGGTGAGCAGCCGCGGCATAAGCAGCCACGGCTTCGCCTTGAACGTGGCGCCGAATCTAGCCCATTTTGAAGGGATCATCCCTTGCGGCATCCAGGAGTACGGCGTTAGCAGCATGGCCCGGCTGCTGCGGCGAGAAGTGGCTATCGGCGAGGTTCTGGCGCCCCTGGTTGATTCGTTCTGCCGCTGCTTTGGGTTCCGGGCGCGGTTTGTCACACCTGCTCAATCGACGTAAAATCCAGCAAACAGCCGTAACCAGCGGTTACGATATCGAGGAGTCATGGCCACTGTAAAGCTCGACAACATCGACATTGTCAATAAAGACCTGGAGCGCAGCCGACCAAAGCGCCGGCCGGACTGGATCAAGGTCCGTGTGCCTACCGGCGAGAATTACGATTTCCTGAAAGGCTTAATGCGCAGCAAGAAGCTGCATACCGTCTGCGAAGAAGCCATGTGTCCCAACATCGGCGAATGCTGGGGTTCGGGTACGGCGACTTTCCTGATCATGGGAGACACCTGTACCCGCAGTTGTGGTTTCTGCGATATCAAGACGGGCCGGCCGGCGCCCTTAGACTGGCAAGAGCCCGAACGTGTGGCGCAGGCCGTGCATAAGATGAACCTGCGGCATGTGGTGATTACGTCGGTGAACCGTGATGAGCGCAAGGATGGCGGCGCGCCTATCTTTGCCCTCTGCATTCAGCGCATCCGCGAGATCCAACCGGGCTGCTCCATTGAAGTCCTGATTCCCGACTTCAAAGGCAGTGAGCAAGCGCTAAAGATCGTGATGGACGCGCGCCCCGAAATCCTCAACCACAACGTCGAGACGGTGCCGCGCCTGTTTCGCAAGGTGCAGCCGCAAGACCATTATGAATGGGCGCTCACCACGCTGCGGAATGCCAAGAAAATGCAGCGAGACGCGCTAACTAAGAGCGGCATCATGGTGGGTCTCGGCGAGACATTTGATGAAGTCGTAGACGTGATGCGTGACCTGGCGCAGCTCAAAGTAGACATTCTGACGATTGGGCAATACCTGCAACCAAGCAGCAAACACCTGCCCATCGACCGCTATTACCTGCCCGAGGAGTTCGAGGCGCTGCGCGATACGGGATACGAGTTGGGCTTCCGCTGGGTTGAGAGCGGACCCCTGGTGCGCAGTAGTTATCGCGCCGAGCAGCAAGTACGCCAGCTTTCTCCCACTTTTCAGGGACGCTAGGTGGGGCTGCCCCCCAGGTTATTCCTTATTGAGAGTTAATAGTTCTCAAACAGTTTTGGGGTATCATCGGGAGGATTAAGGCGGAAGTGCGGCCCTGCCTAGCAGGGTGCGTGTCTACTAGTTTCACTTAAGAAGGCAGACTTTTATGGAAGAAAGACCCAACCCCCGTCCCACTATTCCAGCATGGGCGTGGATCCTGGCGATCCTGGCGATCATTCTTGCACTGCAGTTGTTCTTCAGCCGGCGCATGAATGCACCGGAAGAAGTCGCGTTTTCGCAGGTGGTCGCGTACATTGAAAACGAACAGGTAGAGCGTATTGAAGTGCGGGGCGATTCGCTTGCCGTTACCTTAAAAGACGGCACGGAGCTAAGCTCCACGAAAGAGGCGGGCGTTGGTCTGGCGGAAACGCTGCGAGCCCTGGATGTGGCTCCGGAGAAGATTAACGCCTTTGTTTTCGAGCCCAACGACCAGAGTGCGTGGAACACGCTTTTTAGCATTGCCATCTCTCTTGCGCCAGTTCTATTGCTGATCTGGATCTTCACACGCGGTTTCAGACAGATGCAGGGGGGAGGCAACAGCATTTTTGGCTTTGGCCGCAGCCGCGCGCGCAATATCAACGAAGGCGACCGGCCGACCGTAACATTTGACGACGTCGCCGGTGTGGACGAAGCAAAAGAGGAAGTGCACGAAGTGGTGCAGTTCCTGCGCGAGCCGGAGAAGTTTGTTCAGGTTGGCGCGCGTATTCCCAAAGGCGTGCTGATGGTGGGTCCGCCGGGCACCGGCAAGACGCTGCTGGCCCGGGCCATTGCCGGCGAGGCAGGTGTGCCCTTTTTCCACATTTCGGGCTCTGAATTCGTGGAAATGTTTGTGGGCGTCGGCGCCAGTCGAGTGCGCGATCTGTTTAATAAAGCCAAAGAGCATGCGCCCTCGATTGTCTTCGTCGACGAGATCGACGCAGTAGGGCGCCAGCGCGGCGCCGGTCTGGGCGGCGGTCACGACGAGCGCGAGCAGACATTGAACCAGATCCTGGTGGAGATGGACGGCTTCTCCAATGAGACTAACGTCATCGTTATCGCCGCCACGAACCGCCCGGACGTGCTCGACCCGGCGTTATTGCGCCCAGGTCGCTTCGACCGCAAGGTAATCGTGGACCTGCCTGACATTAAGGGGCGCGAGGAAATCCTGCGCATTCACGCGCGCGGCAAGCCCATCAGCTCTGAAGTGAGCTTTGAAGATACGGCGCGGCTGACGGCGGGCTTTTCCGGGGCTGACCTGGAGAACCTGGTGAATGAGGCTGCCATATTCGCCGCGCGCCGCAATAAGAACACTATCGGGCGCATCGAGATGCAAGAGGCGTTCGACCGTGTGGTGATGGGCCCGGAACGGAAAAGCCGCGTCATTGGCGAGGAAGACAAAGAGATTTTCGCCTATCACGAAGCAGGGCACGCGGTGGTGAGCCATAACCTGGCGCACACGGATCCCGTGCAAAAGATTACGATCATCCCACGGGGTGGCGCCGGCGGCTACGTAATGTCTCTGCCGGAAGATCGCGCCACGCGCCATACGGACCACTTTGAAGATCAGATCGCATTCGCTCTGGGTGGCCGCGCCGCGGAAGAGATCTTTTTCGGCCGTGTGACCACCGGCGCTGCCAGTGATCTGAAGCAAGCCACCAGCATCGCCCGCTCGATGGTGACAAAATATGGCATGAGCGACGCCCTGGGTCTGCGGACCTATGGCGACGATCAAAACAATATCTTTCTCGGACGAGAGCTGGCGACGAATCGTGACTACAGCGAGGAAGCAGCCAAGCTGATCGACCGTGAGGTTCGCAGTATTCTCGACCGCAATTACGAACGAGCCAAAAACATTGTCGAGCATAACCGCGATCGGCTCGTGAAATTGGTCGAGATGCTGATGAGAGAAGAAACGCTCGATCGTCACCAGTTCGAACAGCTTATGAATGAGGAACCCGCCGAGGCCAATGAGCCGGTCGGTTCTCTGTTGCCCGAGCTTTAGGCGCGACCGCACCGCTAACTGTGAAGAACGTGTCTTGCACTGTCAATCATTGCGATACACGTTCTTTTTTTATTCGCTGAAGACTTTGTCCGGGTAAAGAGAATGGCCGAACACGTTTTGGTTACCATTGCGGACGGTGTTGCAACGGTCGTTTTGAACCGGCCACAGCACCATAATGCGCTCACGCCGGATATGATTCGCACGCTGCGGCAGACCTTTGAGCAGCTTGGGCGTGACGACGCCGTGCGCGTGGTTATCTTACGCGGCGCGGGGCGTTCGTTTTGCGCCGGCGCGGATCTGGAAGCCATGCGCGCGGCGGCCGACTATACGTTCAACGAGAACATGCAGGATGGAATGGCCATTTATGAGCTGATGCAGGCGGTGGCAACGTGTCCCCGGCCTGTGGTGGCCGGCGTGCAGGGCGCGGCGATTGGCGGCGGCGCCGGGCTGGTGAGCTGCTGTGACATCGTTGTTGCCGTGCAGGGCGCGATTTTCGCCTTCAGCGAAGTGCGCCTTGGCATTGTGCCGGCCGTTATCTCGCCGTTCGTCACGGCCAAAGTGCACCCAGGGGCGGTGCGTGAGCTGTTTCTCACAGGAGAACGCTTCGACGCCGCGCGCGCCAGAGAGGCCGGCCTGATACAGCACTTCGTCGCAGACAATGCGGCGTTAGAAGGGGCCCTTCAGGAACGTGTTGAGCTCTTGCTGCAAGCTGCACCTGGGGCACAGGCTGCAGTAAAAGAGCTGTTGCGGGAGCTCCGGCGGCTTCCGCAAGCGGAGCTTGGCGCCTACACCAGCAACTTCATTGCCCGCCGCCGCGCCAGTGAGGAAGGGCGGGAGGGTATGAGCGCATTTCTCGAAAAGCGAAAGCCGTGGTGGCAGTTATAGGCCTGCCGCGAGCTCAGGATTCGTTATCCACGTTCGCCGGGAACTTACCGCAGGAGGACAGCCGTATCTATGCCAGAAAGTAAAGCCATTGAAATTGCCGATACCCCGCGCACTCGCGCTACGCTGGCGGCCGATTTTAGACGCCTGGGACTCACTGCGGGCCTTACAGTCATCGTCCACTCCTCGTTGAGCAGCATGGGCTGGGTGTGTGGTGGACCTGTGGCCGTGCTGCAAGCGCTGATGGATGTGGTGACGCCAGACGGCACCATCGTGATGCCGGCGCATTCCAGCGAATACTCCGAGCCGGCAAAGTGGGGTAATCCGCCGGTGCCAGAAGCGTGGCAGCAGACGATACGCGACACGATGCCCGCCTTCGATGCACGTTACACGCCAACGCGCGGTATGGGCGTCATTGCCGAGACCTTTCGAAGCTGGCCGGGCGTGCTGCGCAGCTCGCACCCGGCCGATTCTTTTGCCGCCTGGGGTAAGCACGCCGAGAAAGTGACTGCGGACCACGATCTTGATTACTCATTGGGTGAAGGCTCGCCCCTGGCCCGGGTCTACGAGCTGGACGGCTGGGTATTGCTGTTAGGCGTCGGGCACGAGAGCAATACGTCTTTGCACCTGGCCGAATATCGCGCTCCGGGCGCGGCTCCCGATGACTCTGGCGCGCCGATTTTGGTAGACGGCCGCCGCCGATGGGTTGAGTATAAGGATATTGAGCTGAATAGCGATGTCTTTCCTGAAATCGGCAAGATATTTGAAGAAACGCGCCCGGCCGGCCTCGGCACAGTTGGCTCGGCCCAGGCACGCTACTTCTCGCAACGGGACATCGTCGACTATGCCACTGAGTGGATAACCCAGTATCGCCGCCGATATAAAGTGGGAGCGCCGCATGTTTAATAAGATTTTGGTGGCCAACCGGGGCGAGATTGCGCGGCGGCTGTTTCGCGCCTGTGGTGAGTTAGGTGTGCATTCCGTGGCCATCTATTCTGAAGTTGATCGCAACGCGCCCTGGATGCGGCTGGCGAGCGAGAGCTATCCGCTGAAAGGTATGGCGGCGCGCGACACCTATCTGAATCAGGAGGCCATCCTGGCCATCGCCCAGGCGGCGGGCGTTGACGCCATCCACCCGGGCTATGGCTTTCTAAGCGAAAATTCCGATTTCGCCGCGGCCTGTGCAGCGCGCGGCCTGACCTTCATTGGCCCTACGCCGGAAGCCATGCGCCGCCTGGGCAGTAAGGCTTCGGCGCGGCAGCTTGCTGCAGAAGCGGGCGTACCTGTTATCCCCGGCGTAGACGGGGCGGGACACAGCGCCGAGTCGCTGCGCGCCACTGCAGCAGCGATTGGCTATCCTCTGTTGATCAAAGCAAGTGCCGGAGGTGGGGGCAAAGGTATGCGCATCGTAGAAAGCCCCACCGGCTTTGACGATGCCTTGCACCAGGCGCGAAACGAGGCGCGCTCTTCGTTTGGCGACGACCATATTTTGTTGGAACGATACTTCACGTCAGTACGCCATGTCGAGGTGCAGGTTTTGGGCGACCTTCATGGCAATATCGTGCATCTATATGAGCGCGAATGCTCCGTGCAGCGACGCCATCAGAAGATCATCGAGGAGTCGCCCGCGCCGGCCCTGGATGCAGGCACACGCGAAGCCATGTGCCGGGCGGCGCTGGCGCTGGCGCGCTCTGTGGGCTATCGCAGCGCAGGCACCGTGGAATTCATCGTGACCGATAGCGGCGACTTCTATTTCCTGGAGATGAATACCCGCCTGCAGGTAGAGCATCCGGTCACGGAGCTGGTGACGGGCATCGATATTGCGGCCTGGCAAATTCGCCTGGCTGCCGGGGAGCCGCTTGGCTTCGCCCAGGAGGATATTGCGCAGCGCGGGCACGCCATCGAATGTCGCGTTTATGCGGAAGATCCGGCCGGCGGCTTTCTGCCATCCACCGGGACTATCAGCTATTATCGCGCGCCGGCCGGGCCTGGCGTGCGTGTGGACGATGGTGTGGCAAGCGGCGTGGAGGTCAGCCCTTATTATGACCCTATGCTGGGCAAAGTGATTGCGGCCGGCGCCGACCGTGCAGAAGCGATTCGCAAAGTGAGCCGCGCCCTTCAGGAAACCGTTGTGCTCGGCGTTCGCAGCAATGTTGGCTACCTACTCGATATTCTGCGCGAGCCACACTTCCTTAGCGCGGAGACTGCGACCGATTTTCTCGACAGGCATATGACGTCGTGGAGTGGGGAGCCGGCGTTGAGCCATGACGCCTGGCTGGCGATAGCCGCCTGGGAAACCCTTAAGACGAGCGCGGCGCGGCGCCTGTCGCCTGCCGGCAGCGCGACGGACGGACAAAGCGATCCATGGCTGGCGTCTGATGCCTGGCGCAACGTTTAATCTGGCTCCGCTGCATTCTCATTCATGGCCAGCGCCCGCAGCAGGCGCAGCCATTCATCGATGCTGAGGGTCTCAGCTCGTCGGCGCGGGTCGATGCTCGAAGCGTGCAGCGCATCGACAATGGCGGTGCGGTCGTAGCCCAGAGAGCGCAGATTTTTCTGGAGCTGCTTGCGCTTCTGGCTAAAACCAACGCGCACTAACCGGAAGAACGCCTGCTCTTCGTCGGGCGAGAGGAGGGGTTCGGGGTAGCGCTGAAAGCGCAGAACGGCGGAGTCTACTTCTGGGCGCGGCCAAAAAGCGCCGGCACTAATCTCGCGCACCATCGTAACCTCCCCAAATAACTGAATGCTGACTGCCAGCAGGCTCATGGCTCCGGGCTTTGCGGTTATTCGCTCGGCTACCTCTTTCTGAACGGTGATGACCATGGCCGCGGGCCTGGCGCTGCCGCCAAGTAAATGCTCGAAGATGGCTCCGGTGATGTAGTATGGTACGTTGGCGACCACCTTGTAGGCGCCGTAGCCAAACCAGCGCGCCGGATCATGGGCCAGAATATCGCCGTGAACGAGCTCCACGTTACCAAAGTCTGCCGTCTGTTCCTGCAAAATGGGCAGCAGCCGCTGATCAATCTCTACGGCCACAACGCGAGCGGCTGCTTGCGCTAATTGTCGCGTCAGCGCGCCGAGGCCGGCGCCAATCTCCAACACCTGGTCGCTGGACTGCACAGAAGCAGCGGCGACGATGTCCGCCAGAATATTCGGGTCGTGCAAGAAATTCTGGCCAAGGCTTTTTTTCGCGTCCAGACCGTGGCGCGCCAGAATGTGGCTAGGATGCTCCACGCCGCCTCGCCGCGTGTTCTGCCCGACATGCAGGGGAACTACACTTCGTGGAAGGCACGTCCGCGGCTGGTCGGGGCCCTACGGCAGCCATGTCGGTATCAGGTAGTTGATATCGTCGGGATCCGGTACAGGCGTGAGGAAGTAGACATCGACATAGCCTGACCAGCTACGGTAATCGCTCTGGTCATAACCGAGGTCAATCCAACGACCTTTCACCCCGCCGCCGGTGTCGCCGGCAAAGCCCGTGCCGTAGCCCGGCACGTAAACCCAACTACGGAAGGGTACCACGGTGGGATCGACGGCTACAATTCCGGTTCCGGCGCGCAATCCGCTGGCGGTAATGCCGTATGCCGGGTGATCGGGCGCTTTGCCTGAGCTGGCGGCTGTATAAGATGTGACGCGCATGCGCACCATGCGCCAGTATTCAAAGTAGCCGTTGGGCGTCTCTACGCTGCGAACGACGATGTTGGTCCCGAAACCGATAATCTCGTCCACCGGTTCGCGGGCCCTCCATTCTCCGTCCAAAATTTCTTGAACAGGGTTGCCGTTTTCGTAGCGTACCCGAATGCGCCGACGTAGGATGCCTTCCACGCCGCTTTGCAGCAGGGCGCGGCTGTCTATCTCGAGCTGATCCGTGGCCTGGAAACGGGTTTCAAAGGCGATGGGCTCGTCCTCTATGCGGAAATCCTCGGTCACGCGGACCACTTCGACGACAGCGCCTGGGCTTAAGGCCGTATCCGGGCCGGGCCGCACATAATCCATACCCACCAGCCCAATCCCCATTTCGCCCAACACGTCTAGCGCATTGTTGTGATGGCTGCGCGTCTGGATCACCCGGCCGTCGACGTGCACGACGAGGGGCATTGAGCGCCGCACTACAATTTCTAGATCTGGCTGCAGCCAACTTCCAGGAGCAGGCTCGACGCCGTCTGCGGCAAATACAGTAATGCCCGCCTCGTGCAAGGCCTCGCCCACGGTCTGAACGGCGGTGCGCAGCGTCCGGATCGTGGCGCCGTCGCGTATCGTGATTTGCTTAAAGATGCCTATCTCCAGGACCGAGGGCAACGGCGCGTGCTCTAGCGCCTGGAACTCTAAGGCAGCGCCATCCGAACGAATCTGATCGGTGCGCGCGATGGCGATGCCCGCTTCCCCCAGAAACGCGCCCAGATTGGGCTGGTGGCTCCAGAATGTGCGCGTGCCGCTCTCATCGCGCACGGTGACTTCACGTGCTTTTTGCACGCTGATGGCCATTTCGGGAGCAGCGGCGCTGCTCAAGGGCGGCTGCACGATGTCGGCATCGTGTAGCTGCAAATCAAGGGACTCTAAAACATCGGCGACTGTGTCAAAGTTGCCGTCGATGGTATATACGCTCCCTTCGACATACACCGTATACTGCTCCTGCGCCGCCAGATAACTTGCTGCAGCAAGGCTGGTGAGCAAGGCCATAGCGATCAGTCCAAGACCGAGGCGTTTCAGCGTAGCAGGGGCAGAAGGCATGAGATCGTGAGAGTGGAGGGTTTGCCGTCAGCCAACGCGGGCGCCCGAACGGCGGAGCGACTTCCTTGTACAAAAAAGTGTGTCCATGAAACCGATGACAACCAGGTGATCCTGGGCGCCCGAGGGAAACGCCTTAGTGCTGCTTCCTCCCGGACCTGACACGGTTCGACGGCCCTCGCCGCCAGGGACCCAATTGCCACCGGTCTCATGGACACACAACGGACCATAATTATAGCGCAGAGCCACTTTGCGGGCCAGACGTGAGCCAACTTCTCAGTTCCACTGACCCAACGTTTCGGGCCCCCGATCAATTTCCCAGGGATAGATGATGTACGCGTCGGTCACTGCCGCATAATACGTCGGCGTGTGCCCAGGGTAAAGCGAACTGCCAGGTTTATAATGCAAGACACACGTATCGGGGAGACCACCGGCGGCATCCACCCGTTTGCTAACGGTGACGATGTTCCGGCCGCGCGTCCAGACGTCATCTACCACCAGAACGCGCCGCTCCTCCAGAAGCTCATCGCCGGGGAACTCAATGAACTCGGGCAGCGCGTAGCGGCGCTCTGGATGGCCTGCTGCACCGCTCGGCGCTTCCACGGGAAAATCGGTTGGAAAGCGCACCGAGGCGGTGAGGATGTACGTGATATTGAGCGCCTCCGCCAGCAGGCCGCCCGGCACCAGGCCGCCGCGCGTGATGATCATCATCGAGTCATACCGCCCGCGAATCTGCGGCACGAGGTAATCAATCAGCTTATCGACATCGGACCATGTTAAGACTTCTCGACGCACAGGACACTCCTCTTCACGTTAGTCACCTGAGCCATCAGCGCCATATATCGTCCGAAGATTGCGCGTAGCCGGACTCTGTGGTCCGACCAAGGTGGAAAGGGTGGATTAGAACCATACCGGCCACGAATCCGCCAATGTGCGCAAAAAAGGCGACGCCGCCAACTTGCATATCCATATTGCTCAGGCTGGCTATGCCAAAAAAGAATTGATAGACAAACCAGAAGCCCAGCACAATCAGCGCGGGGACCTGGGTGATAAAGCGAAACACAAGTGTCGTGACGCGGGCGCGAGGGAAGAGCAGTAAATAACCGCCCAACACGCCGGCAATGGCGCCGCTGGCGCCAATTGTGGGAATCGTGGATCCGGGATCGATGGCCACCTGGGCGCCGGTGGCTGCAAGCCCCGTACCAATGTAGAAAATGATGAAGCGAACGGGACCCAATCTATCTTCCAGATTGTCGCCAAAAACCCACAGGTAGAGCATGTTGCCAAGGAGATGCGCCCATCCACCGTGCAGAAACATCGAGCTAATCAGCGTCATCCACTCTGACGCCGGTTCTGCCAACAGCTCCACTGGAATCACACCCCAGGTGATAATAAAGCTCTCCAGGCGACCCTGCCCGTCCAGCAACAGTTCCCAGAAGAAGATGAGCACGTTGATGGCAACGATGCTATAGGTGACGAAGGGCGTATTCTTCGTGGGATTCGCGTCGCGAAGAGGTATCATGCGCTATAGGCGACCAAGAGTTGGTAAGCTTGGTCCATTGTACCATATGAGAGCAAGAGTATAAGCTCCCGGACCATTGAGCAGGTCCGGGAGCCACGATTACTGCTTACTTCCGGGAGGGGAAGCGGGTCAATACGGTCGCCGTGTCGGGTATGGGTAAGCGGGAGCCCGGCTTTACCACGTCTGGCACGCGCAGCGAGCGTGTGCCGCCGCCTAGCTGGTAGATAGAAAGGGAGCTGCCGGGCGCTGTGAGTTCTTCTGGAACATAGGCCTGGCCCAACAAGTAGCCTTCACTATCAATGGCGCAGCTCGTGACGGCGCCCACGACTTTACCACGCTTGTCCACCACCGGGTCGCCAAGCTCGGGCCGGCGCACGCCCTTCTCGTTCATGCGGAAGCGCACCACGGCGCTGGTGCGCTCAGCGTCGCGCTCGACGAAGGCGCGGCGGCCGACGAAGAATGGTTTCCATAGCTTGATATAGCTGCCGAAGCCGGCGTCGGCCGGGCTGAGGGACATTGGGCCTTCCATCTCGTGCCCGTACAAGGGTAACCCAGCCTCCGTGCGCGTGCTGTCGCGCGCGGCAAGGCCGGCGGCGACCAGGCCAAAGGGCTCTCCCGCGGCCATCAGGCGCTGCCAGAAGGCGGGCGCGTTGTCAGGATGGATAAACAGCTCGTAGGCCGTGCGCTCACCCGTGTAGCCCGTGCGCGAGATGATCACGTCAAAGCCGGCAATATTGCCTTCGGTTAACCCGGCCCAGGGTAAGCCTTTAATGCGTTTGGCCAGCGCCGGGTCGTCGACCAACGACAGCAAGATGTCGGTAGAGCGCGGTCCCTGCAGGGCCAGATCGACGCGACAGTCGTCGCCCCACTGCGGATCGCGCAGGTCGCGCAGCGTAGCCGGATGAAGCAGGCGCGCTCCAGGCTTTTCTTCGCTGATGCGCACCTTGCCGTCGTTTACGGCGTTGAGCCAGGCCCAGTCTTTGTCGTTGTTCGAGGCATTGACAACCAGCATGAATCGCTCTGGCTCGCGGCGGTAGATCAGCAAGTCGTCGACCACACTGCCGTCCGGCAGCAAAAGGAAGGTGTAATGCGACATGCCTACTTCCAGCGTGTCGATATCGTTGGTGGAGACGAGATTGAGGAAGTGCGCGGCATGTGGGCCGCTCACTTCCAGCACGCCCATATGGCTCACATCAAACAGCGCCGCCGTCTGGCGCACCGCGGCATGCTCCTCGCTGACTGATGTATACCAGACGGGCATCTCCCAGCCGGCGAAGGGCACCATGCGACCGCCCATCTTCACGTGGGTTTCATACAGGCCGGTACGCTGCAGGGGAGCATCCTCTGGTTCGGTCCAGCTAAACAAGGGTAGGGGATCCGCCGTCTGTTCATGGCGATTGTGGCCTATAAAGAAGGGTTTGCCGGGGGCAATGGCGCTGCCGGCCGAGCCTGTTGGCGGCGCGCTTTCTGCTTCGATCTGAGTCACGATCACGGCGCCGGGTAATTTGGCGTAGAGATCGCCATCCTCAAATTCGACAAAACCATCGGAGAGATCGCGCAGCCAGGTCGCGGCCTCACTTGCCGTCTGGGGATCGCCAAAGTGCATCGTGAAGTGTTCTTCGCCGTCGCGAGCGACGGTTGCTTCATGATCCAGGCCGGAGCCGGCGATGTGCGTGGCCTGCGACTGTCCGGGCTGCAGGCCCAACACGTCGCTGCTGAGCGCGAAGTTCAGGAATTCGGCGGCCACCTCGCCGCCAATCGCCACGGCGTTGCTCTGGGCCGGCTGCGGTTGCTGGCCCGTAAGCTGGCGCACAATCTCGCGGCCGCGCTGCAAGGACGCCCGATCGACCTTCGTGCGCAGAAGCTTCTTGCCGCCCATAGCGGCATAGGTAAACGGTTTGCAGCCTTTCAACAGGGTGGCGATCGCTTCGGCGAGCAGGTCGATCTCATCGCCGCCATATCCCAGCTGGCTGATCCACACGGTCCCCATACGCACGCCCGAAGCGCTAAAGGCGCTGGCGTCGCCGGGGATCGTGTTGCGGTTGGTGACGATACCGGCAAGGTCCAGCACGCGCGCAGCCATATCCCCCGTGAGCGCGTCGCCGTCGTGCTCGATGCTACTGCGGACGTCGATCATCACCAGGTGGTTTTCCGAACCGCCGGCAACCACGCGAATACCTCGCTCCTGGAGCTGCTGCGCCAATCGCGACGCATTGCGCACGATGCGCTGTTGTAGCTCGGTAAACTGCGGCGTGTTCGCCAGGCGCAGAGCAATGGCCAGCGCCGCCATTGTATTGAGGTGCGGCCCACCCTGTTCTCCAGGAAATACGGCGCGATCCAGCTTGCGCGCCAGGTCCTTGCGATGGGTGAGCAGCATGGCGCCCCTGGGGCCACACAGGCTCTTATGCGTCGTGGTCATCACCACGTCGGCCAGACCCATGGGGCTGGGGTGCACGCCGGCGGCGATGAGACCGGAGATGTGCGAAATATCGGCCAGAAGATAGGCGCCCACGCTGTCGGCTATTTCGCGGAAACGGCGCCAGTCGACGATGCAGGGATATGCCGAATATCCGGCGACGATAACGTGCGGGCGCGATTCGAGGGCGATGGCTGCGATGGCGTTGTAGTCGAGGGTTTCGCTCTCCTCGTCCACCTTATAGCTCACGGCGTTGTAGATCTGCCCGGATCGGTTCACGGGGCTGCCGTGGCTGAGGTGCCCGCCGTCGTTCAGGTTCAGGCCCATAATCGTATCGCCAGGCCTGATCAGTGCCGTATAGACAGCGTTGTTGGCGGGCGCGCCGCTCAGCGGCTGCACATTCACGTAGATGTCGTTCGGTGTCAGGCCGTTGGCGGCGAACAGCTCGGCGGCGCGACGCCGGGTAAGGGCTTCCAGGACGTCCGCGTATTCGACGCCTTTGTAATAGCGCGGGTCGCTGTAGCGGCGATAATGTGCCAGCTCTTTTTCAAACTCTAATATCTCTGCTTCGGTCTGGCGGCGGCTATCTTCGCGCGGATAGCCTTCGGCGTAAATATTGCCAAAGCGGCTGCTCATCGCTTCGCGCACTGCGTCGTGCGCCATGCTCTCCGAAGGGATGAGGATGATCGTTTCATTCTGGCGCTGGTCTTCGCGCTGGAGGAGTTCGTCAAGGTCGGGATCTAGATCTGCCAGCGATCCCTCAAATAAGAAGTCATCAGCCATAATAAATTCCTCGCTGCTGTGGGTACGGGATGTTAATCAACATAGCGGGCTCCGCCAGCCAGGATTTTAGCAGGATTCCAATTAGTTGCTAGTGCAATGCACAATTTGTATGACAAATTTTTCGGGGCCGGCTGTCAGGGTTGGGCGCAGCGGAATGCTCGACATTGGCCGCACGCTGCGGTAAATCTCGCTATAATGGGTGGCATGATTTCCCGCGATGCGCCCGAACTCAAAGATGCCCAGGTCACGATCGTCGGATTGGGGCTGATGGGCGGCTCGCTGGCCCTGGCGTTACAATCCCATGTCGCGGCGCTGGCGGCCGTGGAGCCGGATCCCCAGACGCGGCGTCTGGCGCTAGAGCGGGGTATCGTGCAGACGGCTAGCGCCGCTCTGGCGGAGGGCCTGCGCGAGGCCGACCTGGTAATTCTGGCGACGCCGGTCGGCGCCATTCTGAACATCATTCAGGAGCTGCCCCGCCTGCGAGCTGACGGTTGCTACCTGCTCGACGTAGGCAGCACGAAAGCGGCCATCTGCGCCGCTATGGATCGGCTACCAAAGCCGTTTGCGGCAGTTGGTGGGCATCCGATGTGCGGCAAGGAGACGGCCGGGCTGGCCTTCGCCGACGCGAGCCTTTACCAGAGGCAGACATTCGTCTTGTGTCCCACGACACGGACGACTGAATCGATTTGGCGTCTGGCGCAGGCAGTGATCGAGAAAATCGGAGCCTTGTCTCTGTCGCTCCCGCCTGAGGTGCACGATCAACGTGTCGCGCTGCTGAGCCACCTGCCCTATCTTGTGGCGGCAAACCTGATGCGCCTGGCCGCGGCGAAAGCGGGCGACGACGCCCAGTACTGGGCGGTTAGCGCCGCTGGCTTTCGCGATACGTCGCGGCTGGCGGGCTCAGATGCGGCGATGATGCTGGATATTATCGAGACCAACCGCGACGCCATTCTGCACGAGCTGCGGCGCTTTGCAGCTCAAACGGGTGAACTCATACGACTTGTGGAAAGTGACGATTCGACGCGCTTACAGGCCTGGCTGCGCGCGACGCAGGAAGAGCACGTGCGCTATCGTAGAGCCAGAGATGCCGTGCGCGAGCGAGGGGCGTGATCGGGCAGCGCTGTCAATCCAGGCCCGCGCGTTCGCTACGGCGCTCAAGGAGCAGGGTGTCGCGCCAGCGGTCGTGGTGGCGTGCGATCCTCTCGCGGCGCCCCACGACGCGGAAGCCGCAACGCAGGTGTAGTCGGTAGGTGGCCTGGTTTTCGGGGAAGATGCTGGCCTGCAGCGTCCAGATACCGGCTTCCTCGGCGCACCGAATTAACGCCTGCAATAAACGACCACCCAACCCTTTTCCTCGCGCCTCGCTGGCCACGTAAACGCTTACTTCGGCGACGCCGCGATAGACGTGGCGGCGCGACACCGGGCTCAGCGCGGCCCAGGCGGCGACCTGGTTGTTCAGAATGACGACAAGCCGGCAACCAGGTAGATGCGCGCCATGCCATTCTTCCCAGGATGGCGTGTTGGTCTCAAATGTGGCCTGGCCCGTGGCGATACCCTGGCGGTAAATGGCTTCGACGTCGGGCCAGTCGATGGCTTGCAGCAGGCGAATTTGCGGCTCCATGTTCAGCGGCGCACCTTCAGGCTTACCTGCCCTCGATAAAGTCCAGGATAAGCTGGTTGACACGCTCGGCTTCCTCGTGCTGTACCCAGTGTGTGGCCTTCCCAAAGACATGCAAGTCGCCGTTATCACATAGGTCCAGGCTAAGCGGCGCTACACGAGGATTAAAGGCCACGTCCTTAGCGCCCCAGATGATGCGCGCCGGTACGCGCACCCGGCGCTCTGACAGGGTCCCTGCCGGAGCGCGCAATAGGGCGCGATACCAGCTCAGCATTGCTCGCAGTGCGCCAGGTTGCGACCAGGCATGCTCGTAACGCTGCAGGTCGGCCGTAGAAAAGGTATCGGGCCGGCTGCTCAGGCACATTAAATTACGCAGCTGCTGCCAGTTATTGGCGCGCAAGAGCTGTTCGGATATCCAGGGCAGTTGGAAGAAAGCTATGTAGGCGCTGCGCAGCATCTGTTCCGGGTTGCGCGTAAGGAAGCGTGCCATGATGCCCGGATGCGGCGTATTGAGCACGATGAGCTTTTGCACGACGTCGGGAAAGTGTATGGCGGTCCACCAGCCCACAGCCGCGCCCCAATCGTGACCAATTACGACAGCGCTCTGGCGCTCATAAAGGTGAATCAGCTCGACGACATCGCGGGCCAGATGGTCCAGGTTATAGGCTTTGACGGCAGCCGGTTTGTCGCTGAGATTGTAACCGCGCTGGTCGGGCGCACAGACCAGAAAACCACGCCCGGCAAGGGCCGGAATCTGACGCTTCCAACCATACCAGAATTCAGGAAAACCGTGTAGCAGGATGACCAACGGTCCTTGATGTGGGCCGCTCTGCACCGCATGCAGCGTCACCTGGCTGAGCCGGTAATAGCGGTGTTGTGGGGTCAAGAAAGCATTCGTGCGCGTCGCATCCACACGGCAATGATAGCAGACCAGCCTATGCTACGTAAACTGTTTTGACATTGACGAACTCTTTGATGCCGTAGACAGATAGCTCGCGCCCATAGCCGCTTTCCTTAATGCCGCCAAAAGGTAGGCGCGGATCGGACTTCACCAGGGCGTTGACAAAGCAGCTACCGGCTTCAATCTGTTCGGCGGCGAGGCGTTCGCCGCGCTCAATATCTGTGGTGAAAATGGCCGCGCCGAGCCCGAAGATGGTGTCGTTGGCCACAGCGATGGCTTCTATTTCGTCCGCCACGGGAATGATAGCGGCGACCGGGCCAAATAGCTCTTCGTCATAAGCAGGCATGCCCCGCTTTACATCGGTGAGCACCGTCGGCGGATAATAAGCGCCATCGCCTTCTGGAATTTCCCCGCCCAACAACAGGCGCGCGCCTTTCTCGACGCTTTGTTGCACTTGCTCGTGCAATTCGTCGCGCAAGTCGTGGCGCGCCAGAGGTCCGACATCCGTTTCTTCCGCCAGTGGGTCGCCCATAATCGCCTGGCGCATCCTCTGCACATAAAGGTCCTCAAACTGCGATTGGTTCTTCGCGCTTACAATAAAGCGCTTCGCTGCAATGCAGCTTTGCCCGGAGTTGAGCAGGCGACTGGCCACGCAGACGTCTACGGCCGTTGGCAGATCCGCGTCATCAAGGACGATGTAGGGATCGCTGCCGCCCAGTTCCAGCACGGTCTTTTTAAGCATCTCGCCGGCCTTGGCAGCTACGGCTTTGCCCGCCGGCGTGCTGCCCGTCAGGGTCACGGCGCGTATGAGTGGGTTCTCAATGATGGCGTCGACCTGCTTGCTGCCTACAAGCAGGGTGCGAAAAGCGTCTTCTGGAAAGCCGGCTTCTCTGAAAACGGCTTCAATGGCCATGGCGCATGCCGGCACATTTGAGGCGTGTTTCAGTACGGCCGTGTTGCCCGCCATCAGGGTCGGGGCGGCAAAGCGAAAAACCTGCCAGAAGGGGAAGTTCCAGGGCATGACGGCCAGAATGACGCCAAGCGGATTGTAGGTGATGAAGCTCTTTGAGGCGTCCGTCTCGACTAGCCCTGGTTTCAAGAAGCGCTCAGCGTTTTTGGCATAATAGTCGCAGACCCAGGCGCACTTCTCGGCTTCTGCTCGACCGTCTTTGATTGGCTTTCCCATTTCCGTGGTCATGAGCTGCGCGAACTCGCCGGCTCGATCTCTCAGGACGCCGGCGGCGCGGCGCATGCAGGCGGCGCGTTCTTCAAAAGTGGTCTTGCGCCAGGCGTGGTAGACGCCATCAACGCGCTGCACTATCGCGCCCACCTCTGCGGGCGCCAGCTCATCATATTCGCGAATTGTCTCGCCGGACGCGGGATTGACGGCGATAATGGCCATATTGCCTTCTCCTTGCTACCGATCTGGTCAATATCAGGCGTTATCGCAGCGAGCCGGTCGTTGGAGGACTAGCTTTCTTGTGTGACGCCGGCCATGAGGAGCCCCAGGCGTTGGGCTGTGGCCTCTTCGCTCGATACTTCACCCATGATACGCCCTTCAAAGATTACCGCAATGCGGTCGGCCAGCGCCAGAATCTCATCCAAATCTTCAGAGATGAGTAAGATTGCCGTGCCTTGCTCGCGCTGTTCCAGCAGCGTCTTGTGCACGTATTCGATGGCGCCAATGTCCAGGCCACGGGTAGGCTGGGCGGCGACGACCACATGGGGCTTGCGCGACAGCTCGCGCGCCAGAATGAGCTTCTGGATGTTGCCGCCCGAAAGGTTCTTTGAAGGGGTATCCAGCGAAGGCGTCTTGACATTAAAGGCCTTCACCAGAGTTTGCGAGCGTTCCTGAATGGCTTTGAAGTTGAAGAAGCCGGCGCGCGAATAAGGCGCGCACGTATGGTCGCGCAGCACCATATTCTCGGCGACGGTGAAATCGCGAACCATGCCATCGCGCATGCGCTCTTCGGGAATATACGACAGGCCCTGCGCGATTAGTTTGTCGGGCGCCGCGCCGGTCATGTCGTTGCCTCTAAGCGTCACTTTGCCTTCCGTGGCCTGCCTTAAGCCGCAGATCACTTGCGCCAGCTCCCGCTGGCCATTGCCGGAGACACCGGCCAGTCCCAGGATTTCGCCGGCATGCACTTTCAGGTTGACGCCGCGCAAAGCCGGCACTTCGCGGTCCGATAAGGCCTGCAAGTTCTGCACCTCAAGCTGGCACGCGCCAACAGAATTATTGGCGCGCTTCAACTGCTGGTTGAGCTCTCTGCCCACCATCATCTCTGCCAGGCGGCGGCGCGTGGTTTCAGCGGTGGGCACTGTGCCGGCCATTTTGCCATCGCGCAGCACGGTAACACGCTGGCTTATATGCAGCACCTCGTGCAGCTTATGGGAGATGAAGATCAGGGAGTGACCCTCACTGGCCATCTGCTGCAGCGTCAGAAAGAACTCGTCCACTTCTTGTGGCGTCAGAACCGCGGTCGGTTCGTCGAGAATGAGTAGATCTGCGCCGCGGTACAGCGCTTTGATGATCTCGACGCGCTGTTGTTGGCCAACCGATAGCTGCCAGACTCGTGCAAAGGGATCGACCTGGAGGCCGTAAATTTTGGCCAGCTCTTCGATGCGCGCCGCGACGCGTCCCAGGTCGGTGAGCGGGCCGCGTGAGGACGGAAGACCTAGCGCCACGTTTTCCACCACGGTTAAGGTGGGCACGAGCATGAAGTGTTGGTGGATCATGCCAATGCCCCGGTGGATGGCGTCGGAGGGCGACTTAATATAGACGGGCTGGCCATTGATCCGAATTTCCCCTTCATCGGGCTGATACAAGCCGTAAAGGATCTTCATCAACGTGCTCTTGCCGGCGCCGTTCTCACCGAGCAGCGCATGCACCTCGCCGGCGTGCACGTCGAGGTCGATGTGGTCGTTGGCCAGGACGCCGGGAAAACGTTTCACCACCTGGTGCATTTCCAAATGGCGAATCTGGATCGTGTCGGCGATGGATTCAGGAGAAATGGTCATGTCGGAATTCCCGTTGGCGGAAACTAGAGACGGCCGCCGCACAGGGGGCGACGGCCGGTCTCTAGCGTTCCAGTCAGATGAACTCAGAATTTATTGGCTAGGGCCCACCATGCCTTGCAGAAGCTGCGGCAGGTACCAAATCTGCTGTTCGGTAGCTGCGGCGCCTTCGGCAACGTATTCGCTGCCATCCTGCAGCAGGATTGGGCCGCTCCAGACGTTGATGTCGCCCGAAGCCACGCCGGCAATGAACTCGTCTAGCGAGGCCTGAAGGTCGGCGGAGAGCCCAGGGCCGTGGATCCAGCCAACATGGGTGACGTCGTTATCGGTCAGGTTGCTCCAGTTTGGAGCAAGCCAGTGCCACGACTGTGTCCAGGAGCCGTCGATCACTTGCTGCGCTGTTTGCAGGTACGATGGGCCCCAGTTGAAATAGGGCACGCCGAGGCAGATATCGGGCGCGTTGTCACAGGCGTTCTCGTAGTCGTACGGCACTGCCCAGACGGCTTCGCCCTGTGCGGCGCGCTGGCCAGTTACGTCGATGCCTTCCGTTGTATCGATACCGCTGATGACCACATCGTGTCCGGTGTCGATGAAGTTGTTGGTCACCTCGGTGGGATCTTGCGTCACGCCGGGGATATTGAACCAGAAGCCGATCCAGGAGACGGTGAAGCCCAGGTCATCGGGATCGAGGCCACGGTAGTTCTCATAGCAGTAGCGGGCGCCTTCGTAAGCGGCGGCCGTGAGGCGGCGCGTTTCGAAGTTGATTAGCGGGCCAAGGTAGCCGATACGGCCGGTCTCGGTAGCCAAGGCTGCGGCGCATCCGGCGACGGCCTTCATGTCTTCCATACGACCCATCAAGTTGCCCAGATTTGCCGGCGCCTTGAAGTCCTCGCCTTCAGACCAGGCATCATCACCCGACACGTTAATGAACACCACATCGGGATACTTTTGGGCAACGCCGAAGGTGTCTTCTTCGAACTCGTCGGAGGTCGTTAGAACGAGCTGGGCGCCCTGGGAAACCATGTCGTCGACGACGCCTTCTAACGTGGCCTCCGGCTTGTCGGCGGGATTGAGCGATTCAAAGATAATCGCTTGCGCGCCGGGGATGTTCTCTTCCACATAGCGGGCGCCTTCGGCATGCGCCTGGCTCCAGCCACGGTCGTTGGCCGGGCCTACAAGCACCACGCCAAAGACTAGGTCGCCATCGACGCCGCCTAAGCCCTCTGCATCGCCGGAATCGGCCGGCGGCGGAGGCGCGCCTTCGACGACGACGATGTCGCCGCTGATGATTTGGGCCACGGTTTCATCGGCTAGGGCGCGGACCTCAGCGGGCAGGTCGTACGCTTCGTTGTATTCCATCACCAGACCGCCATTGGCCAGGGTCGCGGCATAGGCGAATCCGCCAAGCTCGCCGCTGGACATGCGATCCATGATATCTTTGACGACTACGGTCCAGTCATAAACCTGGTTGGCGACCACGACCGAAGGGGCCAGGCTGGTCTGGCTCGACTGCGTGCCATACCAGGGGACGCCGTTCTCTTCGGCAACGCCGATCGCGCCTACCACCATCTGTGCAGTGCCGCTCAGACCATCAGCGCCCAGGACAAAGCCGTCGACAAACAGTTTGGCATCGCCGGTTTCGATGGGGCCTACGACGCCGAGGGTGTTGCTTTCCGATAGGCTGGCGGCGATCACGCCAAGGACGTAGCCGCCCTGTTCAGAGCGCGCTTCATAGGCGTAGACATTGTTGATGCCTTCTTCGACAAAGGTGTCGACGGTCGTGCCATGGGCGAAGCTTGTGTCCGGGAAGTCGGGGGCGATCTCGGCAAGCGCGCTGCCATACTGCGAGCCGTGAGCGATTACCAGGTCGTACCCTTCGCTGGCGTAGTCGCGGATAGCGGCGGCCGCATCGTCTACCACGAACATGTTTTCAGAGTAAACAAACTCGAAATTGTCCGCGCCCATTTCGTCGCGAATAGAAGTCAGGGCGTCAAACATGCTCTGGCTGAACGCCAGGTCGTTGACGGCGCTAGGCATGACGACGGCCACGCGGAAGGGGCCGCTAGGCTCATCGCTGGGAGTGTCTACGGGTGTATCGTCGGGTTCGTCCACCGTCTCGCCGCCGGGCGCAGTGGTCGGCGCCGCCGTAGGGGATCCGCCACAGGCGACGACGATCAGCGCCAGCGCTAGCAGCATGACTAACCAAAAATAGCGTTTCATTTTCTCCTCCAAACTAGTTGATACCATACACTAAGACTGCGTGAAATATTCATACTCCCTCTTTGGCTGCTCACCTCCTCTCTGTAAAGCCAATAAACAACACGCCAAACTTGCCGGCAGCGCACAGCTTTAGCCGCGGCCTCGTTCGTATACCTTTGTAAGCGCAGCCGGCGGCCGCACCCGTTGTACGGTGAGCACCAGGACAATGATGGTCAGCACATAAGGCATCATCACTGCCAGGTCGGATGGAATGGGAATGCCGCGTACTTGCACCCACACTTGAAGCGCATTTACCAGGCTGAAGATGAGCGCGCCAAACAGCACGCCAAAAGGCCGCCAGCCGCCGAAATAAACGAGCGCAACGGCGATGAAGCCCAGGCCAGCCGTTAGATTCTGTTGGAAGACATTCAACAGGGCGATGGACAGGGAAGCGCCGGCGATGCCCGACAGCACACCACCGAGCGTTACGGTGAAGTAGCGCACGCGGGCAACACTTACGCCCAGCGAGTCGGCAGCTTCCGGATTTTGCCCAACCGCGCGAATCTTCAGCCCGATGGTTGTCTTATTCAAAACGAACCAGGCCAGGGGCACCAGCAGATAGGCCCCATATACCAACAGATTATGGTTAAAGAAGATGGCGCCCAGGTAGGGAATGTCGTTCAAAACGGGGATGGCGACGCGCGGGAAGCCACTGACGGTCTGGATGCTGCCGAGCGTCCGCTGGAACAGCAAGTCGCTCATGCCCAGGCCGAAGAGGTAGATGCCAATGCCGCTGATGCCCTGCTCGGCCTGCAGCGTGACGCTGATAAAGGCCATGAGCAGACCCATGAGCCCGCCGACGAACATCGCCGCCAGGAGACCGTAAGCCAGGCTGCCGCTCCGGATCAAAGTGAAAAAGGCGGCGTAAGCGCCAAGCAGCATGATGCCATCGACGCCCAGGTTCAGGACGCCGCTGCGCTGGCCAAAGGTTTCGCCAATCGCGGCGTAAAGATAGGGCGTTGCCAGACGGATGCCAGAGGCTAGAATGCCGACGATAACAGTCAGGTCTAATAGGTCGCCAATCATAGTTGTCCCTCAGGAGCTGCTTTGGCCGCTGTTTCGTCGACAATGTCGCGGGCGCCGGCCTGTTGGCTTTCAGCGGCAACCCTGGCATCGCGCGCACGCGCCATTCTCCGGCTCCACAGCTCACTGCTCACGACAAAGACGACGACCAGCCCGTTCAGCGCCGTAATGAGCGCCGACGGAACCTGTGAGACGCGCTGCAGACGATTGGCGCCAACAAGTAAGGCGCCAAAGAGGATCGACGCCGGAATGGTGCCAATGGGATGCAGCTTGCCGAACAGCGCCGCCACAATGCCGTTGAAGCCGGCCGACCCTGTAAAGCCGGCCGCCGAACCATCGGTAAACATGAAATGATGCACGCCGTAGACCTGGATGGCTCCGGCCAGCCCGGCAAAGGCGCCGCTCAGTAGCAAGGAAAGGACGATGTAACGCTTGACGTTAATGCCGGCGTAGGTCGAGGCCTCTGGGTTTAACCCGACGGCGCGGATACGGTAGCCGACCGTGGTGCGCCAGAGAAAGACGTAGACGGCGAAAGCAAGAATAACGGCAATGAGCGCGCCAAGGTGTAGACGTGTCGGCACCAGGCGCGGTAGATCGAATGCTCGTTCCAGCCGCGCGGTTTCCGGGATACGTGAGGCGCGCTGCAATTGCACCGGATCGATCATCGGGCCGCGCAGCAAGAAGTTCATGAACTGCACGGCAATGGCATTCATCATGATCGTACTCAAGATTTCGTTGACGCCGTAGTAAGCCTTTAGCAGACCGGGAATGCCGCCCCAGACGGCTCCGGCGAGAAAGCCGGCGAGCAAGGCCGCCGTAACGACGACGATTGCCGGGCTATTGGGGAAGCTCAGACCGATATAGGTGGCGAATACCGCACCCGCGATGAGCTGCCCTTCGCCGCCAATGTTGATAACGCCGCCGCGAAAGGCAATACAGATTCCCAGGCCCACGAGCAGAAGCGGGGTCGCCTTGACGATCGTATCGGCTATCGCGTTCTGGCTGCCAAAAGCGCCGTCAATCATCGCCGCGTACGACTGCAAAGGGTTCGCGCCGAGTAGAAGGAGCATGACGGCGCCCACACCAAGCGCTGCCAGCGTGGCAGCCAGAGGCAGTAGGGCGTCGAACAGGCGACCTAGTACTGGATACTTGGCTATTAATTGAAGCATCGTCTTCCGTTTTTCGGGCGCCGCGCGCGGAGCGTAACTGCAAGCCGGGCGACGTCCCACTCAGATAGGTGTGACTTACTTATCGTCAAAGTGCGTGCCTAAAGCCAACGGTGGAGAAACACGTAAGAAACGATTCATCGGGCCGCGCAGCGGCCGAGGCAAGATGGCCACGAAGCGCTCGGTCAGGTCGCTGCTGGACACGAGAAGCACGAAAATCATCAGCAGCCAGGGCAAGGTGTTGAAAGCCACAACCGAGACTTCTGGAAACTGGCGCTGCAGCACGGTGGCCAGGGCTCTGGTAGCGCCAAAGAGGATGGCTCCAAGGGCGCCTTTGAGCGGAGACCAGCCGCCGAAGATGACGATGGCCAGCGCAATCCAGCCATAACCGCGAATGTGCCCGTCGGACCAACCAACTTTCACATTGAGTGAATAGGCGGCGCCGGCAATACCGACAAGCGCCCCGCCGAGGATGGTATAGATGTAGCGCAGCTTGTTGACGTCGACGCCGCGAGCGAAGGCGGCCGCCGGGCGCTCTCCTGCTCCGCGCAGATGCAAGCCCGGCTGCGTGCGATTCATGAACCACCACGTGAAGCCCACCATGGCAAAAGCAAAATACACGACGAAATCTTGATTGAAAAGGATTGGCCCGATGTAAGGGATGTCCTGGAGAATGGGAATGCCTGTCCGGGTAATGTATGGCCCCGGCTGGCGTGAATAACTTTGGCCCAGAAAGGCACTTAGATCGTCGCCGAGTAACGTTAGCACAAAACCGATGGCTACCTGGCTCTGGCGCAGGCGGATGCTGCCCACGGCGACAATAAAAGCGAAAATCATGCCTACGACAGCGGCCGCCAGAAAACCCGTCCACACATTATCTGTCTTGAGGGCGATCACGAAGCCGGCCATCGCCGACATGAGCATGGTGCCGTCAAGCGAGAGGTTGACAACTCCGGCGCGCTCCGTAATCACCTCGCCGCAGACGGCGATCATGAGCGGCGCGGATTGTAAGATGATTGAGGCAAATACGCGGATCAGCTCGGCTTCGCTCATCAATCGGCTCCAGGAATCGAGCTATCAGGATGTTCGACCGGACTGCTAACTGTCTCGGCTGGTTTGACATCTGCCGAGCGCAGCTTGCGTCCAAAAATCCCCAGCTTGCCGGGATCGCCGAACAAAAGGACGAAGAGGACCATGACGCCGGTCAGGATGCCGCCGAGCGAGGAGTGCAGTTGCGTGCGTAGCTGGAGCGTGACGCTGCCGTTTAATACCACCGAAAAGAAGAAGGCGATGAGCGGCACCCACAGAATGCGGTAAGAAGCGAGCATAACCACAAGTAAGGCCAGGAAACCGATGCCGCCTGAAATGCTCTGGCGCAGGCTGTCGAACCAGCTTAGCACGCGCACAGCGCCACCCAGGCCTGCCAGCGCGCCGCAGAGCATCATGCCCAGCACCATCTCGCGCTCGCTCGATACGCCAAGCAGAAAGGCCGAATAGGCGTTCTTGCCCAACGCCTTCAGCTTCAGACCCCAGTAGGTGCCACGCAGAGCTACGAAAATGAGCAAGAAGGCGCCGATGGTCAGCAGCAACGAGAGGGGGCTAAAGCGCGAGTCGGCGTAACGCGGCAGCAGGGCAAAATCGGGGAAGGGGGTGGTGCCGCGAAAGGAACCGCCTTCTGGAGGCTGCCAGGGACCAGATATCAGGTAATTCGTCAGAATAATGGCCAGGTTGTTGAGCGCCAGACCACTGAAGATCTCATGAACCTTGCCCCGCGTCTTTAGAATGGCGGAGAGCGCGGCCCACAGCGCGCCAGCGGCCATCGCCGCCACAATTTCAAGCGTAATCTGCAGCGGCGCGGGCAGGCTGACGGTGAGCGCCACCCAGCTTGCAGCGAGCGCCCCAAAAATAATCTGACCCTCGATGCCAATGTTCCACAGACCGGCGGTGAACGTGACCAGCAGGCCGAGCGAGGCCAGCAACAACGGAATCCAAAAAGCGACCACGCTTAAGAGGCGATCTTGATTACCGAAGGCGCCCTGGTAGATGGCCTGATATGATTCGATGGGGCCGGCGCCAAAGAGCAGCAGCAGCAGCGTCGTGAAGAGCAGGGCAGCGATTATCGGAACAGTGGGCCAGATGCGAACCAGCCAGTGCGGTGCGCCGCCAGCGTTGGCTTTTGTTTTGGCTGGGGTCATTGTTCTCCCCCAATGAGGTGTCCCAGCTCTTCCACGCTCGTCTGGCGCGCGTTTACAATCCGCGACATGCGCCCGCCAAAGAAGACGGCAATACGGTCGCTGCGGTCGATGATTTCGTCAAGATCGGCGCTCATGAACAGGATCGCCGTGCCTTCCTTACACCGGCCGTAAAACTTCTGCCATATCCAGTCGGCCGATTGTAGGTCGAGGCCGCGCGTCGGATGTTCTAGGAGAATGAGCTGTAGGGGATTATTTAGAAGTGAGAAGAGCAGGCGCTGTTGGTTGCCGCCTGATAGCTCGTCGGCCATCGAGTCGGGACGCCCAATCACCTGGAATTCGGCAATTCGTTCGGCGGTTTCTTGGCGCGCGGCGGGCCAATCGATCATCAGTGGTTGCTGTGGCTGCGTCAGCAGAACGTGCTCGGTGACGGATAAGCCAGCTACCAGGCCTTCTTCGAGCCTACCAGCCGCCACATAGGCCACGCCGTTATCTTGCCGCCGATGGTACGACCAGTTCGTCATGTCGACGCCGTCGAGATTAATGCGACCATTGTGCGGCGTCGCCAGCCCGGCGCATGCCTGCAGCAGCAGTCGCTGCCCGCTGCCCTCTAATCCTGCCAGACCAAATACTTCGCCGGCGTTAACGCTGAGGTTGACATTTTCTATGGAGAGCCTGGAGGTTTGTACGGTCAGATCGCGGACTTCCAGACGACGCTCTCCCTGAGGGCGGGCCGGCCGCGCCGGGCGTTTGGGCACTTGCCCGAACATCAATTCCACCAATTCTTCGTTACTACAAGGCACGGCGATTTCGCCCACCAGATGGCCGCGGCGCAGGATGAAAGCGTAGGTACACAGCTCCTGAACTTCCTCGAGCTTGTGTGACACGAGTATCACCGTCTTGCCCTCTTCGCTGGCCATCCGCCGAATCGACGAAAAGAGGATCTCTTTCTGTTCGGCGCTAATGCCCGTGGTCGGCTCGTCGAGGATGAGCACCCTGGCGCCTCCGGCGAGTAAACGCACTAGCTCTAACTGCTGCCGCTCGCCTAAGGAGAGTGAGTCGATGTATGCATCGGTCTCGATCTCGAAACCGTAGCGCTGCGCCAGCTCCTCAAGCTCTCGTTTTGCGGAACGGAAGTCTAGCGAAACGCCGCCGCCACGGCCCAGCAAGTAGTTATCGATGACGCGAAAGGGAGGGAAGTCGTGCGGATCCTGGTAGAGCATGCCTATGCCCGCGCTTAAGGCGTGCGCCGGCGAGTTAAAATCTTGCGCTTTTCCATCCAATAGTATCGAACCCCTGTCGGCCGACTGATAACCGGACAGGATCTTCATCAAGGTGCTTTTTCCGGCCCCATTTTCGCCAAGCAAGCCATATATCTTGCCACTTTCAAGCGTCATGCTAATGTCAACATTAGCTCTAACGGGGCCGAACGACCTGCTAATTTGGCGGAGTTCTACACGCATAACCTGGATGCGCCTCCCAAACAGAACTCAGATGTAATGGTCGTAATTAAACGCGAACGTCACGAGGATACATTTAAAAGGCTATAGCGTCCAATGCCATTTGTCGACAAGTTATAGGAAGTATGTCACTGCTCGACCGAGGTGCTGACTGATTGTACACCGGTCGCGACCCATTCCCCCTGAGACAACAAGACTTGGCCGGAGAGACTTTTTACCGCAAGAAGCTGTCATACAACCGTATCACCCAACAAATTCTTGCACCCCCAATAATAATAGCAGATACTACATTGTGCAACGTTTTCTTTGATGTTGGGAGGAGTTGTGACGTTGGCAACCTGGCGCCCGGCGAGAGTGCCCGCATCGATCCCGGGGTCAGATCTGGGAGGTGAAGCCGACAACTTCTACAGTGATATCGGCGCGGGCTGCCGCATACGCCGGCTCGCTATCAAGGATAGATGAGGGACAATCCATGCACCACAGTCAAAAACGAGGCCAGCGCATTGCGCGCTATGAGACACCCGGATCGCTCCAGGAGGTATTGCAACTGCTGGCGGAGTACGGTAATCGGGCGCGCATTATTGCCGGTGGAACCGATCTCATTCTGGAGCTGGAGCGCAACGCGCGCACCGGCATAGACATACTCATTGATGTTACGCGGCTGCCTGGTCTCGACGAGATCCACCAGGGCGCGGATGGTCTGATCCACATTGGGCCGCTCGTGACGCATAACCAGTGCGTATCCTCCTCGCTCATCATAGAACAGGCGCTGCCGCTGGCGCAGGCTTGCTGGGAAGTGGGCTCGCCTCAGTTGCGCAACCGCGCTACCGTGGCCGGCAACCTGGTGACCGCGAGCCCGGCCAACGACACGATTTCGCCCTTATGGGCTCTCGACGCATCGCTCACTCTGGCATCCGTGCGCGGCCAACGCACGGTGCCGCTGCGGCAGTTCTACAGCGGCGTGCGGCGGACGATCATGGAGCCGGACGAAATGGTGGTCGACATTCAGTTCCCGGCGCTGCCCGCGAGCGCACGGGGAATTTTCGTGAAGCTCGGCTTACGCCGCGCCCAGGCCATCTCCGTGGTGCACGTGGCGCTGATCCTCGATTTCGACGGCGAGCGCATCGCCTCGGCAGACGTTGCCCTGGGCAGCGTGGCGCCCACGATTATTTCGGCGCCGGCTGCCGAGCAGTTTCTGGTAGGCAAGCAGCTTGGTGAGGACGTGATCGACGAAGCTGCGCGGCTGGCCGCCGGCGAGCCGCGGCCCATCGACGACATTCGCGGCAGCGCAGACTATCGCAGCCAGATGGTTTATGTGATGACGCGACGCGGCCTGCAAACCCTGTGGCAGGGCGCCGAAAGGGCGCAGTGGTTGCCGCAACCGACCATGTTGTGGGGGCAATCCGATGGGCGCTATCCGCACGGCGAGCAGTATCGCGCCAGCCATGAGGACGACACCGTCGTACACACTACTGTCAATGGCAAACCCCTGGCTGCCGCCAATAGCCTGAATAAGACGCTGCTAGACTGGCTGCGCGAAGAAGGCCAGCTCACCGGCACAAAAGAAGGCTGCGCCGAAGGAGAGTGCGGCGCCTGTACAGTCTTCCTGGACGGCATGGCCGTTATGGCCTGCCTGGTTCCGGCTACACGGGCGCATGGTGCGGAAATCATGACCATAGAGGGTCTGGCAACGGGCGAGCCTGCGGCCGCGGGCGCTGAAGCGAACGGTAACCTGGCGCAGCTACACCCGCTGCAAAGGGCGTTTATTCACACTGGAGCCGTGCAGTGCGGCTTTTGCATCCCCGGCTTCTTGATGTCTGGAGCTAAATTGCTGGAAGAAATCCCGCAGCCAACGCCGGACCAGATCGCCCAGGCCTTTGCGGGCAATCTCTGTCGCTGCACTGGATACTATAAGATTGTCGAGGCTGTAGAGCTCGCAGCCCGCGAGTTGGCCGGTTAGTGGAGTGGAACATGGCAATAGGAAGATCTGTTTATCGCATTGACGCGCCCGGCAAAGTGACGGGCGCGACTCAGTATCCTGGCGACATACCCGTTGAAAATGCCTTGCATGCCAAGGTGCTTTTCAGTAACGAGCCGCATGCGCGCATGATCAGCATGGATCTGAGCGCCGCGCAGGCTGTGCCCGGTGTCGTCGCCATTTACACGGCAAAAGATGTGCCCAACAATGAATATGGCCTGACCATGTTTGACCAGCCTGTGCTTGTTGGCCTGGGCAGCCCCCGGCCCGGCTGCGAAATCAGCCGCTGGGAAGGTGATCAGGTGGCGATGATCGTGGCCGAGACCGAAGAGGCCGCCGAGCGGGCGCGAGAGTTGATCCAGATCGAATGGGAGCGGCTGCCGGTGCTTACGGACCCCATCGAGGCCATGCGCGACGAAGTGCTGCTGCACAGCGAGCGTGAAGGCGGTAACACGTATTACCATTATAAGATCCGCAAGGGTGACATGGAAGCCGGCTGGCAGGCTGCGGATGTGATCGTAGAAGGGCATTACCACACGCCCATGCAGGAACACGCCTACCTGCAGCCGGAGGCCGGATTTTCGTATGTGGACGAAGATGGCAGAATCACGGTGGTTGTCGCCGGACAATGGACGCATGAAGACCAGCAGCAGATTGCACATGCCCTGGAGCTTCCCCCGGAGCGTGTGCGCGTCATCTATCCGGCAATTGGCGGCGCGTTCGGCGGACGCGAAGATATGTCCGTGCAGATCGTGCTGGCGCTGGCTGCCTGGCGCTTGCAACAGCAAGGGATCAATCGTCCCATTCGCATTCACTGGTCGCGCGAGGAGAGCATTGTGGGCCACCACAAGCGGCATGCCACGCAGCTCAATACACGGTGGGGCGCAACGCGTGACGGCAAGATCACGGCCGTCGAAGCCGAAGTTATCATGGATGCCGGCGGCTACAACTACACCAGCAACAAGGTGTTGGGCAACGCCCACTTAATGGTCACCGGACCGTATGAGATTCCGAACGCCCATGTAGACAGTTATGCGGTGTACACCAATAACGTCCCTGGCGGCGCTTTCCGCGGCTTCGGTGGTCCCCAGGGCGCCTTTGCCGCCGAGTGCCAGATGAACAAACTGGCCGAGCTGCTGGGCATGGATCCGGTCGAGATCCGGCTTAAGAACAGCCTGCGCGACGGTAGTGAGTTTACGACACAGACGCCGATGCCCAGAGGCGTCAGCCTGCCTCAGGTGTTAGAAGCGTGTGCGCGCGAGGCGGAGTGGCAGGGTCCCTGGCCCTCGCCGGTGAAAGAGGTTGCAGATCACAGCCGTTCGCCTTCCAGTTTCCGGGCCATTCCCATAAGTAAGGATAGCCTACGCCGCGGCCGGGGCTTTGCCTGCGCCTTCAAAAACGTCGGTTTTTCATTTGGCTTTCCGGAGCGCTGTGAAGCGACGGTCGAGCTGCGCGGCGCTGCCGAGGTGCAGGAAGCAATCGTCTACCATGCGGGTGCCGACGTGGGCCAGGGCGCGCACACGGCTTTCGCCCAAATGGCTGCCGAAGCGCTGCGGCTGCCCCTAGAAAAGGTGCGCGTCGTCGCCTCGGACACGGCGACCAGCGGCGACTCGGGCTCAACCTCTGCCTCACGCATGACCTGGATGGCTGGCAATGCCATCATCGGCGCCGCGCAAAAAGCGGTCGAAGCCTGGGTCGCCGAAGAACGCCCGGCAATTGGCCATTTTCGCTTCGAGCCGGTACGCACGACAACGATCGATCCACAAACAGGTAAGGGCACGCCAAACTTCACGTATGGTTACGTCGCCGAAGCTGTCGAGCTGACGGTAGACATTGAAACGGGCCATATCTATGTGGATCGTGTGGTCTGCGCCAACGATGTGGGTAAGGCGATTAATCCCAACCTCGTCGAAGGGCAGATCGAAGGGGCCGTGGTGCAGGCGCACGGCTATGCCCTGACCGAGAATCTGCGCAGCGAGGGCGGTCACATCTTAAATCCGCGCCTGAGCACGTACCTTATTCCGGGCATTCTGGATATCCCTGCTGACGTCAAGTCGGTAATCGTCGAGGAGCCCGACCCGCTGGGGCCCTGGGGCGTGCGCGGGATGGCCGAGATGCCTTTCATTCCTTATGCGCCGGCCGTCGCCGCGGCGCTATTCGACGCCACCGGCGTGTGGTTCGACGAATTCCCCCTGACGCCGGAACGGGTTGTTCGTGGCCTGCGTGCGGCGGGGATTAAACCCTAGAGCAGAATGGGCGGGCGCCTGATCCAGGCGCCGGCCCATGGTCCAGCGCTTCGCGGTTGGGCATTACTCGCCAAATTCGATGCCCTGGGCCAGGGGCAGCTCGCGCGACCAGTTGATCGTATTGGTCTGCCGGCGCATATAGGCCTTCCAGGCATCGGAGCCAGATTCGCGCCCGCCGCCGGTGTCTTTTTCGCCGCCAAAGGCGCCGCCAATTTCGGCGCCGCTGGTGCCGATATTGACATTGGCGATGCCGCAGTCGGAGCCGCCCACAGAGAGGAACGCCTCGGCCGTGCGCAAGCTATCGGTAAAAATAGCGCTGGAGAGACCCTGCGTGACCTCATTATGTAGGGTCAGCGCTTCGTTGAGGGTCTGGTAAGACATCACATACAGGATCGGTGCAAACGTTTCTTCCTTGACGATGTCTGTCTGCCATGGCATGCGCACTATGGCCGGCTCCACAAAGTTTGGCCCAATATCGCTGCGCACCTTGCCGCCGCTAATCAGCTCGCCGCCGTCGTCTTGTGCTCGCTGCAGGGCGCTGAGCATATTCTCCACGGCGTCTCCCGTCACCAGTGGCCCCATCAACGTCTCTTCGTCTAATGGATCGCCAATCCGGACATGCTGATAGGCGTTCACAAGGCGATTGGACAGCTCGTCGACGATCTCCTCATGCACCAACAGGCGGCGGGTTGAAGTGCAGCGCTGCCCGGCGGTGCCCACCGCGCCAAAGAGCACGGCGCGAACCGCAAGATCCAGATCTGCGTGTTGATCCACGATGATGGCGTTGTTGCCACCCAGCTCCAGGATGGTGCGACCCAGGCGGCCGGCTACGGTCTTGGCGACGTGCCGGCCGGTGGGAATGGAGCCGGTGAACGAGATCAGCGGCAGGCGCTGGTCGTTGATCATGGTTTCGCCGATATCGTGGCCCATGCCCGTCACCAGGTTGAAGACGCCTTGCACGCCATGATCGGCCATGACCTGGTTGGCAATATGCTGCACGGCAATCGCCGACAAAGACGCCAGCTCCGACGGTTTCCAGATCATCGTGTCGCCGGCGACGGCGGCGATGGTCGCGTTCCACGACCAGACGGCAACCGGGAAGTTGAAGGCCGTAATAATGCCGATAGGTCCCAACGGATGCCACTGCTCCAACATGCGATGGCCCGGGCGTTCTGAGGGCATGGTCAGACCATAGAGCTGGCGCGAGAGACCTACGGCGAAGTCACAGATGTCGATCATCTCCTGCACTTCGCCATGCCCTTCGGCGCGAATTTTGCCCATTTCCAGGCTGACCAGATCGCCCAGAGGCTCCTTCAGTTCGCGCAGCGCGTCGCCCAGGTCGCGGATGAGTTGCCCCCTGCTGGGGGCCGGCATGTCGCGCCACGTCTGGAAGCCTTTTACGGTGTGCTGGGCGACGACCTGGTACGTAGCCGGCGTCGGTAGCACAATGCTGGCAATGGCTTCACCGTCGGTGGGGTTATAGGACGTGAGCATCTTGCCCTGCGCGTCACGAATCCAGTTGTGGGGCCCGGCGCAGGCGCCGGCATTCACTTCCCGAATCTTCAACTTATCTAGTAGCACACGCATGTTGCGATCTCCTTTTCCGCCGGCCAGTCGCAGGCCGGTTCTTCATAGCAATCGAAGACATCATCTGAGCAGCAATTCTACTGCCAACGCGGCGGCGATGGTACCCGCAAATAACGCGCTAAAGCAGGCCAGCAACGACGGGAGGTACCATTATGCGACGACGTTGCTATCATTGCGCTGAGGCAAGCAAGCGGCTTGCGTCGGCGGCGCCGCAAGCCTGCTGGTATTGAAGAGTGACACAAAGGACAGACGAACGTGACTGAGAACAATAAGAAGTGGTCAAACGAATTGTTGCATGCCGCAAGCGGCGAGAACCCTACGCGCGGCGTCTCTCCGCCCATTTATCAGAGCGCGACCTATCGTTTTGACGCGCCGGAGGATATCGCCGCAGCAATGGTCGCCGAAGCGCACCCGCAGTTTTATGGGCGCTACGCCTCGCCAAACACGAAGCAAGTCGAGGCCATTGTGGCGGCCCTGGAAGGCGGCGAAGCGGCGCTGGCGGTGGCCTCGGGCATGGCTGCGGTTTCTCTGGTGTTGCTTTCGTTCTTGAAGCAGGGGGATCACATCGTGGCGCAAAACACACTATACCCCACAACACAGCATTTGATTGCGCATAAGCTGGCGGAGCTTGGTGTGACGGCGACGCTGGTGGACCAGACCGATGTCGACGCTTTTGCCGCAGCGATACATTCCAACACGCGCCTCATCTATGTCGAGACGCCGGCCAATCCCACGCTCAGTCTGACAGACCTCGCGGCAATCGCTGTGCTGGGCAAGCAGCATGATATTCTGACCGTCGCCGACAATACATTTGCATCGCCGTATAATCAGCGACCGCTCGAATATGGCATCGATATGGTGCTGCACAGCGCCACAAAATACCTTGGCGGTCATTCCGATGTGGTGGCCGGCGTACTGGTCGCGGGCAAGGAACATGTGTCGCGCCTGTGGCACACCCATGTGATGCTGGGCGCCGTGCTGCACCCGATGGAGGCCTGGCTGCTGCAGCGGGGCCTACAAACCTTCGAGCTGCGCATGGCACGCCATAACGTCAATGCGCTTGCAGTGGCCCAATTTCTAGAAGGCCATGACGCCGTTGGCGACGTGTACTATCCCGGCCTAAAGCGCCACCCTCAATACAAGCTGGCGCGTCAACAGATGCCGGGCGGCTTTGGCGGCATGGTCTGCTTCGACCTGAAGGGAGGGCGCGAGGCGGGCTACAAGATGCTGAAAGGGCTAGAGATCATTTCGCTGGCCGTGAGCCTGGGCGGTACGCACTCGCTAATCACCCATCCCGCCAGCACCGTTTCGGCGGTGCAAACAGAGCAAGAAATTGCCGCTAGCGGGGTCTCGCCTGGGCTGGTACGCCTCTCCGTGGGCCTCGAAGAAGCCGACGTACTCATCGCCGATCTTGATCGCGGATTGCAGCGTTGACAGGTTGCCAGTCGCTTAGGCTACAAGTAGACTAGGCAGCAATTATCAAGA
>CAYLJW010000017.1:21101-87283 GCA_964384155.1 uncultured Ardenticatenaceae bacterium | reverse complement strand
TCAAGCGTTGCATATTAGCTTGATTTCGGGTTTACACAATATTCTGGACACTCTCGGATAATTTGTGTCTCTATTTCCTGCAACGAGCCCCTGGCAATATTTAAGAACCTACGAAACTCTATTGGCGATTTTCTTCCTTGCCCCTCTGCGATGTTTGACGGCACAGACACCGCCGCCCGTCGTAACTGGCTGATTAACGCATACACCTCATCTGGAAGAAAGCTCTTTGTCAGCCCATAAACTGCCACAACCAACTCCATCGCCTTCTGCCAGACAATTAAAGCCCGATAATTCCGAACCGCCACAATCCCCTCACTTTCCACCAACCACTACCAACTATCAACTACTCCCTTTCCACCACCGTCGCCGTGGCCATGCCATGCCCTATACACATCGTCTGCAGGCCGATTGTGCCGCCGGTGGCTTGCAGGCCGGCCAGCATCTTGGCCATGAGGCCGGCGCCAGAGGCGCCCAGCGGGTGGCCGTGGGCAATGGCGCCGCCCCAGGGGTTTACGCGCGCCATGTCTGGCCGCAGCTCACGCTCCCAGGCCAGCACCACGGCGGCGAAGGCTTCGTTAATTTCAATCCAATCCACATCCGCCATCGTCAGCCCCGCCCTCTCCAGCGCCAGCTTCGTCGCCGGAATCACGCCCGTGAGCTGTAGCGTGGGGTCGTCGCCCACCACCACGCGCGCCAGGAAGCGCGCCCGCGGCCGCAGGCCGTCGGCCTGCACGCGCGCTCGCTCGCCCAACAGCACGGCCGACGCGCCGTCGGAGATCTGGCTGGCGTTGCCTGCGGTGATCACGCCGTTGCCCTCGGGTCGGAACACCGTGGGCAGCGCCGCCATACGCGCCATGTCAATCTCGGCGCGAATGCCCTCGTCATGGTCCAGTACCATTTCGTTGCCCTTGGCGTCTAACCCCTCCTGCGGCGCTAGCTCGCTGTGGCAGCCCGCCTGCCAGGCCTGGTAAGCGCGGCGATGGCTCTCGGCGGCGTACTCGTCTAACGCCTGCCGCGACAGCCCCCACTTCTGGGCAATACGCTCCGCGCTCTCGCCCTGGTGTACCAGCTCCTGCTGCGCCAGCAGCTCCGGATTCAGCTTCTCGAAGCCGCCGCCGATGCTGCTAAACATCGGCACGCGCGTCATGTTCTCCACGCCCGCGCCGATGTTATAGCCCATGTCGCCCGCGGCAATGGCTTGCGCCGCGAAGTGCACCGCCTGCTGGCTGGAGCCGCACATGCGGTCCAGGGTCACCGCCGGCACGTGCTGCGGAAAGCCCGCCAGCAGCGTCGCCAGCCGCCCTATGTTGGCGCCCTGCTCCCCCGCTTGCGTCACACAGCCGGTCACCACGTCCTCCACCAGTCCCGGCTCAATGCCCACCCGCGCCGTCAACGCTTGCAGCACGCTCGCCAGCAAGCTATCCGGCCGCGTCTCGCGATAAGCGCCGCCGCGCCGGCCAAAAGGCGCGCGCAGCGCCTCTACAATCACTACTTCAGCCATACGGTCTCCCGATCATTTAGTTCCTTGATACAGTCTCAGCAGCATTGTAACCGCTCCGCGCATACCCTGCGAAAGCCGCCATAACCCTGGCAGCCACAGAACAACTGTGCTATGATTGACGTGACTTATCCGCTGCTTATTCGTACTGCCGTTGTGCTGCATGAACCAGTCACGACGAAGGCGAAACCTACAGGAGTTGTTATGTGCGGACGATTTACGCTCTTAATTCCGGGCGAAGAGCTGGCCGAAAGCTTTGGTCTGGCAGCGACGCCCACCGTCGCGCCGCGCTACAACATCGCCCCCACCCAGCCCGTAGCCGTGGTGCGCCACAACGCCGACCTCAAGCGGCGCGAGCTGGTGCACATGCACTGGGGCCTCATTCCTTCCTGGTCCAAAGACCCCTCTATGGGTTCACGCATGATTAACGCGCGCTCGGAGACGGTTGCCGAGAAGCCCGCTTTCCGCGCCGCGTTCAAATACCGGCGCTGCATCGTCCCCGCCAGTGGCTTTTATGAGTGGCAAAAGGTGAACGGGCACAAGCAGCCCCACTACATCACCCATCGCCATGGCGCGGCGCTGGCATTCGCCGGCTTGTGGGAGCATTGGCAAAGCCCCGACGGCTCCGAGCTGGAGTCCTGCACCATCCTCACCACCGGCGCCAACGAGATGATGGCGCCGCTGCACGACCGCATGCCCGTGATCCTCGATCCTGCCGACTACGACGACTGGCTGCTAAGCGATGGCCGCAATCAGGAGACGCTGCAGCACCTGCTGCGCCCGGCGGACGAGGATTTGCTGGCGGCGCACCCCGTCAGCACCTTTGTCAACCGCCCACAGAACGACGCCCCAGAATGCGTGGCCCCTCTCGTTGCCTGAGAGACCCTCAACGCCAGGCGTCGCCGGAAAAAGTGTCATATTTGGCCACCTTGGCCATCTTGGCCACCTTGCTCCGCTTTTCATCGCAGCCAAACCCCTTTCAACCATGTGCCATCCCTGGCTCGCTACTTCGCGGCCACTTCCTTCTGCCGGAAATATTCAACCGTATTCTCCAGCCCATCGTGCAGGCTCACCTCGGGTTGCCAGCCCAGCTCCAGCCGCGCCTTGCCCGCGGCCAGATAGATGCGCGACGTTTCGCCGGCAATCGGGTCGCGGTGCACGCGCGGCAGGCCGTAGTGCGTGATTTCGCTCAGCGTGTCGAAAATCTGGTTGATATTCGTGCCGTGGCCCCAGCCCAGGTTGTAGATGCCGTTAGCCTCTTTCTCCAAGGCCAATAGGTTCGCACGCGCGCAGTCGCCCACGTACACAAAATCGCGCTCCTGCAGGCCGTCGCCGTTCACGTGCGCCTGCTCGCCGCGCAGCATCTTGCCCGTAAATATGGCCACCACGCCCGCTTCGCCATGCGGATCCTGCCGCGGGCCATAGACATTGGGGTAGCGCAGCACGGTGTAATCCAGGCCATAGAGATGGTGGTACAGGTACAGGTAGTGCTCCACCGTGTGCTTGCTGGCGCCATACTGGCAAATGGGGTTGATGGGGTGCGCCTCGTCACAGGGCAGATACTCCGGCTCGCCATACACCGCGCCGCCCGTGGAGATGTAGATCACGCGCTGCACGCCAAAGTGCCGCGCATACTCCAGCAGCTTAATCGAGCCTAACACGTTGACGTCGGCGTCGTACACCGGCTCCACAATGCTGCGCCGCACGTCCATCTGCGCCGCGTGATGGTTCAAGATATCCGGGCGCTCTTTCTCGAAGATCTTGCCCATTTCGTCGCTGCGAATATCCACCTCGTAGAACTTGGCCTTGCGGTTCAGGTTAGAAGGCCGCCCTGTCGACAAATTGTCTACCACCACCACATCGTGCCCATTCTCGACATACAAATCTACCACATGGGAGCCGATGAACCCGGCGCCGCCAGTAACCATTATCTTCATGTTGCAATCCTTTTGCTTAACAGTCTAACTTGCGCCATCTGGCGACAAGCCGCTTTTCCTGCTCAATAATAGACCTCCCGCCCTTGCTGCGGCGCGCCGCCGTCTATCTCCTTAATCACGCGCGCCGGCACGCCGCCTACAACCGTATGCGGCGGAACATCGCGCGTCACCACGGCGCCGGCGGCCACCACCGCGCCGCGCCCCACGCGCACGCCGTCTGTAACCACCGCGCCCGCGCCCAGCCACACGTCGTCCTCGATCACGATGCCCTCGGCCGTAATACCCTGCTGCACAAAGGGCCGCGTAGGGTCGTCGAACACGTGGTTCACGGCAATGATTTGTGTGAACGGCGAGGTATAGACGCGATCGCCGATTTCCACGCCGCCCTGCCCGCGGATCACGCTGTACTCGCCTACCAGGCAGTCGCGGCCAATCTTAATGCCCGCGTGCGCAATGTTGCGGAAATTATAAACGTGCAGCACCGCGCCGTGCATCACAATGCTGTTCTCCCCAATCCAGATGCCCTGCGGCATGGCATGTAGATAGCTATTTTCATCCAGATAGACGCCATGCGCCAGGTGAATGTGATTGGCATAGCGCAAGCGCACGTTGCGCTCAATGGCCGCCATGCCTTGCATATCCAGGATCAGGCGGTACAGCAGCGCGCGTAGGCCCAGGCCCAGGGGCGTGGGTACCCAACCTGCCAGGGTGTAAAGCGCCTGTTCCAGGGCGTAGCGCGGCAGGCTGGCGGCCTGCCGGCTCAGGTAAAGGCTCATTCCCTCCAGCGCATCAGACATTCAGAAAATTTCCTCGGCAACTCCGCCCTAATTGAAGCGCCTCGACCTTACAGCGCGCATAACGGTCGCGGCCGCGAGCGCTGAGGCCTATCCCCGGCCTCGCTGGCTGTACCATAGCCCCACGGCAATAACAATGGCTACCAGAACCATGGCGCATAAGACCAGTGCCAGCAGTGTAGACAAACCTACCGAACTCATCAACCTACCTCCTATCAGCCGTGCCAGCGTCGACGTAGGCCCGGCTTACTTTGGTGCCTAATCTTACCAGCCACAGGGCTGCGCTCAAATTACCCCCGTCATTCTGTTGCGTCCTTGCCCCTGCCCACTGGCTGCGACACAATAGGCGCGGAAAGCCGACAATGCCCGGCCGGCGCCGGCCGGGCAAGGATGGATGAACCATGACCACACCCTCCTGGCGCGCACACCTGGAATTCGCAACGGAGACCGCCTGGCAGGCCGGGCAGCTCAGCCTGGGCTACTACCAGACCGGGCTGCGCCCTGACATGAAAGAAGACGACTCGCCCGTGACCGTCGCCGACCGCAAAGCGGAAGAGCTGATCCGCCAACGTATCGCCGCGCACTACCCCGGCTACGGCATCATCGGTGAAGAGTATGGCGAAGAGGCCGCCCGCGGCAGCGAGCGGCGCTGGATCGTCGATCCCATCGACGGCACGCGTTCTTTCGTGCGCGGCGTGCCGCTCTATGCCGTGCTCATCGCCCTGGAAGTGGGCGACGAGGTGCCCGTGGGCGTGGCCTATTTCCCCGCGCTAGGCGAGATGGTAGCCGCCGCCGCGGGCCTTGGCTGCTGGTGGAACGGCCGGCCCGCCCGCGTGTCTCAGGCGCAGCAGCTTTCCGACTGCCTCATTTCTACCACAGATCCGCTGGCCTTCGCCCAGTTTGGCCGCGCCGCCGAGTGGCAGCGCATCCAGGCCTGCGGCGCCACCGTGCGTGGCTGGTCGGATGCCTACGGCCACATGCTGGTGGCCACCGGCCGCGCCGACGTCATGCTCGACCCCATCATGAGCGTCTGGGACTGCGCGCCCTTCCTGCCCATTCTGCAGGAAGCCGGCGGCGCCTTCGTCGACTGGTCCGGTAAGCCCACCATCCGCGGCGGCGAAGCCATTAGCACCACGCCCGCGCTGCTGCCGCAGCTGCTTGCCATCATTAACAACAGCTAGCGGCAGCTAAGCCGCCAGATTCTGACGGTCAGAGCAGGCCAGGCAACAATCATTCAGCTTCTTGTCACGGGTAAATAGATAAAGTAAGTCTGGCTGCCGTACTCAAAGGCGCCCAGGTCGATCCTTGCCTCTTGTAGCCGCAAGCGTCTGTTCAGGTCAAGGGCGTTCCCTTGAGCATCGTCAGGGAAAACGGAGAGATCCGTTTGCGGGTCGCCGGCATTGCGCGCCGGAGAGCCCATTTGCAGGTGCAAGTCGCCGCCAACAGGATCCGCAAACAGCGGATCGGCTACCAACGAGTTCTGCCCCGTATCAAAGCCGCCGCCTTCTACGATATCCCCCGCATCATCCCTGTAAAGAGTATAGTGAAGCCGGCTGCTGGCATCGAAATCGTTGTAAATCTCATTGCCGCCGCTATCAGCCACGTTTCCCCATATAATGGTGTTAAATAGCGTCACCGCGCTTTCGTCTAGATTGAGTAATCCCCCACCCACCGCCATAGCCCGGTTCCCATGGAGCGTGACATTGGTTAATTGCGGAGAGCTATTATCCAGATTGAGGATGCCTCCTCCGCCAATGGCCTCGTTGTCGTGAAAGAGTGCGTTGGTAAGCATTGGGGAACTGCTGTTCACATTGTAAATACCACCTCCATTTCCAGCCCGATTCCCCACAAAGGTCACGTTCTGCAAGGTGGACCCGCTTGCGTTATTGTATACGCCGCCGCCACTCTCATCAGCTTCATTACCGTCGAAAACAACGTCCACGAGATGTGGAGAGCTATTTACGTTATAGAGTCCGCCGCCGAGTCTGGCCCTGTTAAGCGCAAGAGTTACTTCGTTCAACGTGTGCGTACCGCTATTGTTCGCCATACCGCCGCCGCGATCCGCCTGGTTGTCTATAAATAACACGTCTTGAAGTATGGCGTCGCTCCCACCAAAGTTACGCAGCCCGCCGCCCACTGCGCTAGCTCTATTTCCGCTGAAGGTGACGCCTTCCAGCGTCAATCGTCCATTGTCCTTGTTATAGAGACCGCCACCCGAGCGCGCGGCGTTGGCATGCAGCGTCACATTCCTCAGTAACACCGCGCTGTCGCGAATGAAGATGCCGCCTCCTTCGCCGGCTGCTCCGCTACCTGTCACCTGCCCATGACGTATGGTGACGCCGCTGATTTCGATGTTGAGTCCGCTGGCAATGGTGATAACGCGCGCGCCGGCTGTGCCTGGCACAGCGTGCGCCTGGACGATCGTCCCATCTTCTCCGGCGCCCAGAAGGTTGATCGACCTGTCGATCGTAAATGACTCCGTATACGTGCCCGCCGCGATTTCAATAGTATTTCCAGGGTTTGCCCGACCGATGGCATAACCAACAGTTGCACAAGGGTGGCTCGCATCTAGGCAGTCGTTGTCCACATCCTCGCCGTTGGCAGCCACATAGCGGAACGCCGCATCCGGTTCGTAAATTTCAAACTCGAATAGCGAATAACCGAAATCGGTAGCGCGCGCCACACCTGTCATGCGCACAAAGCGCGCTACTACTGGCGTACCGAGGTTGATGATGTCCATGTGGCCATCGCTACTGCGCTCTTCAAAGACCGTTTGCCACACAAACCCGTCAGAAGATAGTTCAATATCGTACGATTCAGCGTAGGCCGCTTCCCAATGTAGCACGATCTGCTGGACCTCGTGGGCGCTTTGCAGGTCGATAGCAATCCATTCATGGTCTGTGAACTGGCTGCTCCAGCGCGTGTTTAGGTCGCCATCATTAACGTTCTCGGCCGCTAGGAAGCTGCTTTCCACGCTCGAAGCCGCTACCGGCTTCTCAAGAGCGATATTCTCGTGCAGCGGCCGGTAGACTATTGCCCTTACTGTCGGCGTCCTCATCAGAAACAGGGTAACGATTACCAACGTCAAGCGCGCAGCAGGAAGGGAAATGTGGGTACATAACCGTCTGAACATTCGTCTCTCCTCATGCCGTCATCGCCCATTCAATCCACGATGGGTCCGTCGCCATTAGCCTTGGTGATGCGTACAAACAGCTTGTAAAATCCGGCATTGTCCTCGAATTTCCAGTCCCAGGGCGTGAGGAACAAAGGTTCGTCGTCCCTCGCGACGGTACGCGCGTTATGGCGTGAATCTCCCCTTACCAGGAAGAAGCCTCTGCCCTGAACGTGTGCCGGCAGTTGATCGTCACGACGAGGTTTGTGCCCTTTGAGCCAGCGCTCCTTATGATCGCCATTGCCGCTATAAGCAGGCCCGCCCGAAGAGGGCATGGAAACCAGGACGCCACCTTCCCCGCGCGCCTGGTGCCCGGTCCCTGGATCCTCGCCGTATGGGTCACGTCGCATTTTCTTCTCCCCTTCCTTGCCTCTAAACTGCTCTTGGGCGAACTTCGACGCCAGGTCAATAAACGGCGCCGCTTCTGGCGCCCCCAGCGCGCTCACAGCCCCCTTGGCCCCCTCCCCCACCAACCCTATGAGGCTGGCAGCAAACTCATTGCCGTCTGATTCGTCAAAGGAACATATCCCTGATGCCGCTGTTACCTCCACCAGGTCGCTAAGTTTCAGACCAGTTATGCTGACGCCCAGGGGGTCAGCAGCATTTAGGAAGATAACCAATGCGATTTGCTCCGCGTCGCGGTCCCAGAAAAACGAGTGGCCGAAACCTTCGGGCGCACTTCCGATCGTTTCATCCGCCTTCCCCGATTTGCGCCCTGTTTTCGTCACCATTTCGCGCACCGGACGCGTTGCGCCTGCGCCTCGCATCCTGCGCGCCGCCTGCAAATAGTGGGAACTGCTAATTCGGCCATTTTGTTCTATGGCCTTGCGTAGCTGTTCTTTATTCATGAGTGGCCTCCACATTAGGTCTACTTTGTATCTAACTTCTACCACCGGCGATACGGCGCCGGTCAAAAACGGCTATGCTATAATGGCGCTGCCGATCTTGAACTGTCCACAGCATATCCGGCTCGTGTTCCGAAAACGTTCCGAGGATGCTCATAGAGTGCTATGAATGGACTGGCCATACACCTGTTAGGTGCACCTCAGGTTACCCACGAAGGAAAGTCCGTAAGTGGCTTTCGCTCAGTCAAGGCGCGTGCTTTGCTGTTTTTTCTGGTCGCCAGTCGCGGCCCACAATCAAGAACGACCCTGGCGGCGCTGCTGTGGGGAGACCTGCCCGAACACAAGGCCAACGCCAACCTGCGTAAGACGCTCACTAACCTGCGCAATATTGCCGGGCCACATCTCCTCATTTCGCGTGACGTCATCGAGATAAATCGCGAAAATCCACCCTGGGTAGACAGCCAGGCATTTGAAAAGGCGCTGCAAGGCAACAAAGCGCCCGGGCTTAAAACAGCCATCGACCTCTATAATGGAGACTTCCTTAAGGGTTTCTATGTAGAGGGAGCTCCTGACTTTGAGTCCTGGCAACTGGCCGAGCGCCACCGTCTTCGCGAACTTCTGCTGTCAGGATTGATGAAGCTCGCGCAACATGAGGCCAATCGTGGAAGATTAACGGCCGCTATCGCGCTTGCGCAGCGTCTTCTGGCATTGGAGCCCTTGCGTGAAAAGGGGCATCGCCTGTTAATGACCTTCCTCGCACAACACGGTCAACGCGCGCTGGCCCTGGCGCAGTACCGTCAATGCGCCGCGACACTGGCTAACGAGTTAGGCGTGGAGCCGGCTGATGAGACGAGAGCGCTTTTCCACCAGATCCGCGACGGAATATTCGTTCCGCCGCCCATCCTTACGCCTCGCCATAACCTGCCCGCGCAGCTCACCTCGCTTGTGGGCCGTCAAGAAGAGCGGGCTCGGATCGCGGAGTGGCTGCGGGAGCCAGGCATACGCCTTATCACAATTAGCGGTTCCGGTGGCGTTGGAAAAACTCGTCTGGCACAAGAAGCAGCCTGGGATGCTATAGATGAGTTCAACGACGGTGTGTGGATTGTTCCTCTGGTGTCGCTCACCGACATCGCCGAGGTCGCTGCTGCCGCTGCCACCAGATTGGGCGCCACACTGTCTGGAAAAGACAGCCCACAGACACAATTACTGCGCTTTCTGCAACACAAAGAGCTCCTATTAATCCTAGACAACGCCGAACATCTGGCTTCCCAGCCGTTGGTCGATTTTATCGAGGCCATCCTAACCCAGTCCCCCGCCGTAAAACTCATCGTGACCTCACGCGAGCGTCTGCTGATGCAGGCAGAACAGGTACTGGATTTGGCCGGGCTTCCTCATCCGCATGAGCAAACGGACATCGCCGCTGCCTCCTATCCCGCCGGCAAACTGTTCCTGCAGCGGGCGGAAGGTCACGGTCAGACTTTGGCCAACACGCGACAGACTGCGACGGCGATCCAACGTCTCTGTCAGCTAGTGGAAGGGTTACCTCTGGCTTTGGAGCTCACAGCAACCTGGACGCCCAACATGCCACTTCAAGACATCGTGTCCGCTGTGGAACAGGGCCTGGATGTGCTGGCGACCAGCATGCGCGACATTCCTGTTCGTCATCGCAGCATCACTGCCGTATTTGATACCTCATGGCATTTGCTCTCGGACGACCAGCGACGTGCCATGCGCCGGCTGGCCTATTTTCGCGGCAACTTTGCCGCGCAGACCGCCGCCGATGTCGCGGGCATATCCGCAGCACAGCTACAACTGCTTGTAAACAAGTCCCTCCTGCGCACACAGGCGGAACCCGACAAAACGCAGCAACGCTACGACATGCACGAGCTGATCCGCTACTATGCTTCCGCCAAACTGGCACAACGCCCTCGCGAAGCAGCGGCGGTTGCCCGCCGGCATGGGCGCCACTATGCCGGCTTCCTTGCCGCACGAGATGAGGCCATACAGGGACCCGATTATCTCGTCGCCACAGCGCAAATCGACGAAGATCTCGACGACGTTCGCAAGGCGTGGGAATGGGCCATAACTGCCGGCAGCTACGAGGATATTGCCCGCTCTTTAGAGACATTCCACGCATATCTTTTTAATTCTCAAAGCCTATTCCACGAAGCCGCACAACGATTCCAGCAGGCCGCCGACGAATTCGACGGAGACCCCGGCGCGGAAGTCGTGGTAGGGCGCCTGCTGCTGAAAGCCGCCGCCCACCGCCGCATGTTAGGGCAATTGCAGCAAGCAAGCCATTTGGCCGAACAAAGCCTCGCTATCTTCTTCCGGCACGAGTCGGCGGCCGAGATTGCTCTGGCAACCAGCACCCTTGGCGTCATTCGTCTGCAGCAAAATAACAAAGCGGCAGCCCTGCGCCAGGCGCAGCAGGCTGTTGAAGTCGCCCGCAACCTGGATGCTCCGCTGGCGCTCGCTCTTTGTCTTAATAATCTGGCCTATGTGCAGGCCCACAACGACAATCGCACCGCAGCCACAGCAACCGCTGCAGAAAGCCTCGCGCTGGCGCAAGCGCACCGCCTGGTGCATCCGGAGCTATCGGCTATGAACATGCTTGGCGTTTATTATGAGGCAACCGGTGAACTGCAGCGCGCAGAGCGTATTCTGCAAGAAATGGTTGTTCGCTGCCGCACAGCGGGCGTCAGGAGCCGTCTGGCGCAGGCTGTGAACAATCTCGGAGCACTCTACAAGAAACAAGGTGAATCGCAAAAAGCGCTACCGCTATTACAAGAAGCCAGAAGTCTGTACGATACGGTGGGCCAAGTGCACTATGCCGCTTTTGTCGGCGTGATGTTGGGCGAGCTGGCGCTCGAGCAATCCGCACCGCAGACCGCCGCCCGTTACTGCTTGCAGGCGCTGCAGACGGCGCGCGAAAGAGCTCTCCGTAATCTGGCATTGAGCGCACTCAGCCTATACGCCCAGCTATTGGCTGCCCGCCAGGAAGCTGAGGCCGCAGTCGCCGTGCTCCACTATGTGTCCGAACATAGCGCCACACTGGTCGATAATAAAGAGGAGGCGCGCAACGCTTTACGTGCGCTGCAAACGAACATGCCGCAACATGCTTATGCGGCAGCGGTTACCAGCGGTGCAAGCTGGCATCTTGACGACGTGATCGATCGCGCCACTGCCTATTGTTCTGCCATCTAGATCCACACATCGGCCGGCGCCGTCATCTCGCCGCCTCGATCGCCCGTGTTCACCGTACCCGCCGGCTCGATTAGCAGCACATGGCACACTGCTGCGGTCACAGGCCGGTGTTCCACGCCCCGCGGCACCACGAGCAGCTCGCCCGCGCGCATGCGCACTTCCCCGTCGCGGAACTGGATGACCAGGTCCCCCGCCAACACCAGAAACAGCTCGTCGGTCTTATCGTGTTTGTGCCAGACGAACTCACCCTCCAGCTTCGCCAGCTTCACATGATAGTCGTTTAGTTGCGCCACAATCTTTGGCGTCCACGTTTTGGCAAATAGCGCCAGCTTTTCCTCGAGAGCAACGACCTCTGGTATCACAGGCATCCTCCATACTGTACCTCCTGGTAAAATCGAAGCCAATCATATCGCCGCCGGGTTAGAAGCAAAACGACGCATTCAGAGCTCGCGCAGTATCTCGCAAAACATGGCTGCGCAATGCCCCTTGCATGCGGCATATAACAATGCTATGCTGTGCAAAGCTTGTTGTCAGACAACCTTTCCACTCTTTAGACAACCATGCAGCATACGCTCTCTGGCTCACGTGTAGACGAGGTTTCGGAGCAGGTCCGGGCGCTGATCGCGCAATATGCCGCGGCGGACGGCCGTTTACCGTCGGAGCCGGAGCTCACGCGCCTCCTCGGCGTCAGCCGCGCCACAGTGCGCCAGGCCCTTTCGCAACTTGAAGCCGAACGCATTATCAGCCGCCGCCACGGGGTGGGCACCTTCGTCAACCGCCGCGTGCTAAACATCGGCACGCGCCTGGACCAGGTTTGGGACTTCCAGGAGATGATCCAGCTCGCCGGCTTCACGCCCGGCGTGCGCAACGAATCGCTCAGCCTGCAAGCGGCTTCCGGCGACTTGCTTGCCGTCTTTGGCCTGGCGTCCGGAGACGAAGTGCTCTGCACAACCAACCTTTTCCTGGCGGACGGCGTGCCCGTCATTTATTGCCTCGACGTGATCCCGGCGCGCCTCGTGAGCACGGCTTATAACGACGAGGAGCTGCATGGCCCGGTCTACCGTTTCCTGGAAGAGCGCTGCCGCCAGCGGGTCGACTACAATATCACGCAGCTTTTAGCCATTGGTGCGCCCGAAGCCATTGCCGGCCAGTTGCAGTGCGCGGCCGGCGCGCCCCTGCACTACTTCGAGGAAGTGGGCTACAACGCCCTGGACGAGCCCATTATCTATTCCGAAGAGTATTACGCGCCGTCCTTTTTTGAGTTCAAGATTGTGAGGAAACTAACCACGCGTGCATCCTGACCTGCCCAGTTACTGCTTATGACCCACCCTAGGCACCGCGTTATCTTCCAGCCGATGGGCGCCCGCGCCGACGTTGAGGAAGGCGTGACCCTGCGCGCTGCGGCGCGCAGCGTGGGCGTGGCCATCGACAGCATCTGCGGCGAGCGCGCCACCTGCGGCAAGTGCAAAGTGGTGGTGCAGCGCGGCGACTTCACTCGCGACAACATTCTATCGAAACTGGAACATCTGTCGCCTCCAGACGCGGGCGAGCAGGCTTACTGGCAGCGGCGGCGTAAAGGGCTGCAGGCGCAGGGCGAAGACCCCGACGCCTTCCGCCTTTCCTGCCAGGCACGCGTCTGCGGCGATGTGGTGGTGCGCGTGCCCGAAAGCAGCCAGGCGGTGCAGCAGGTGGTGCGCAAAGCGGCGCGCGTGCGCGCTGTAGACGTGCGCCCCATGCTGCGCAAAATCTACGTGGAGCTGGAAGAGCCCAGCCTGGAGCAGCCGCTGGGCGATTGGGAGCGCCTCAAAGCGGCCCTGCTACAAGCCGACCCGCTCACGCGTGGGCCGCACCAACTGGCCCTGGACGGCGAGCGGCTCACCATCGACCTGCCTGCCCTGCGCGAGCTGAGCACGACCTTGCGCCAACAGTGGCAGGTCACCGTCACTGTGCGCGGCGGGCATGAGGTGGTGCGCGTGCAGCCGGGTTATGAAGAGCGCCTGCTGGGCCTGGCCGTGGACATTGGCAGCACGACGATCGCCGCGCACCTCTGCGACCTGCACAGCGGCGCGGTGCTGGTCACCGAATCGACCATGAACCCGCAGGTGAGCTACGGCGAAGATATCATGTCGCGCATGTCTTACGCGGCTGAGCAGCGCGACGGGCTGCAGGCGCTGCAGACGGCCGTGCTTAAGACCCTAGACCGCCTGGCCCGCCGCGCCGCGCGCCATGTGGGCGCGCGCGCCGCAGATGTTATCGATCTGGTGGTCGTGGGCAACAGCGCCATGCACCACATTTTTCTGGGCCTGGACACGCTGGCGCTCAGCCGGGCGCCCTACGTGCCTACCCTGCACGCCGAGCTCACGCTGCGCGCCCGCGACGTGGGACTGGCGTCAGTGAACCCCGGCGCGACCGTGCACCTGCTGCCCATCACGGCCTCGTTTGTGGGCGCCGATGCCATGGCCGTGCTGCTGGCTGAAATGCCGCACAACCAGGACGAGCAGTGGCTCATCGTCGACGTCGGCACCAACGCCGAGCTGGTCCTGGGCAACCGCGAGCGGCTGGTATGCACCTCCACACCCACCGGCCCGGCCTTTGAGGGCGCGCATGTGGAGTATGGCATCCGCGCCACCGGCGGGGCTATCGAGCGCGTGGAAATCGACCCCCACACGTTGGCCCCGCGCTTCAAAGTGATCGGCTCTGACGTATGGTCCGACGACGAGAGCGAAGCCGGCGCCAACCGGCCCCTGGCGCGCGGCATCTGCGGCTCGGGCATCGTCGACGCCGTGGCCGAGCTTTATCGCGTCGGTCTCGTCGACGCCGGCGGTCAGTTCCGCAGCGATTGCGCCACACCGTTCCTGCGCGAAGGCGACAACGGCCTGGTCTATGTACTCGCCGAAGCGGAGCAAACCAGCATCGGGCGCGAAATTCCTATCACGCAGGAAGATGTGCGCCAAATTCAGTTGGCCAAGGCGCCGCTGTACGTCGCCGCACATTACCTGCTGGCCCGCCTGGGCCTGCAGCAGCCCGACCGCATCTTGCTGGCGGGCGGCTTCGGCAGCCACATCGATCCGCTTAAAGCCATGCTTATCGGCATGATCCCCGACTGCCCGCTGGACCACGTGCACGCCGTGGGCAACGCCGCGGGCGACGGCGCCTGGCTGGCGCTGGTCAATCGCGACCGGCGCCTGGAAGCCTCGCGCCTATTGCAACGCATTGAGCGCATCGAGCTGCCGGCACAGGCCGGTTTTCAGGATCAGTTCATGCTGGCCCTGCACTTCCCACACATGCTGGACCCCTACCCGCACCTGGAGGACGTCGCGCCGCCGCGAACAATCGATCCGCTTGTGGCGCGGCTTTATGGCGACAACATACCGACCTTTGGCCCCTAATTGCGACGCCACATCTTGTATGGAGGAGGACTATGGCAACTGAGCAAGAGTATTTAGAGGATATCAAAGAGACGATCGTCGACGGTGACGACAAGGACGCCGCCGAAGTAACCGGCGAGGCACTGGCGGCGGGCGTTGATCCATTGGTTATTCTGAACGACGGCCTAATGGCCGGCGCCGATATCGTGGGCCAACGTTTCGAGCGGGGCATCTTTTTCTTGCCCCAGCTTATGCTCACCGGCCGCGCCCTCAAGGCGGCCATGGCCATCATCGAGCCGCAGCTTCAGGCGCGCTATGCGCAGGACGGCGGCAACAAGGCCGATACAGGCGTGGTGGTGATGGCCACCGTGAAGACAGACATTCATGACATTGGCAAGAACATCGTCTCCTCGATGCTCACGGCTTCAGGCTTCAAGGTGTACGACCTGGGCGTCGATGTGCCGATTAAGAGCATTATCGCCAAGGCCCAGGAAGTCGATGCCAACATCATCGGCTGCTCGGCGCTGCTCACCACCTCCATGCCCTTCATGCGCGACCTAGTCGATTTGCTCTCAGCCATGGGCCAGCGCCAGCGCTTTAAGGTGATGGTCGGCGGCGCTTCGGTGACGCCCGAGTTTTCCGAGAAGATCGGGGCCGACGGCACGGCCCAAAATGCGGTGAAGGCCGTGCAGTTGGCGCAGCGCCTTATCCGCGAGCAGCGTGAACAGCAAGGAGTGCCCACGACATGATCCTCAGCTATCTCGACATCATCGATCGCGCTAATAGCGGCCCCTACATTACAGAAGAGAATTGGGACCTAGAAAAAGTGGCGATGACCACTATGAAGCTTGTCGAGAAGTACGATCTGCGCTGGGATCCCGAGCAGATTGTCACCGACGATGCGGGGCTGGCCGACGCCATCTTCGAGGCCGGGTTAGAGCTGGCACGCACCATCGGCGCCTATTCGCGCTCTACCGAGCGCATCATCGAGTTTGAAGCAGGCGAGCTGGAGCAGGGCCTGCGCCTGATGCCGCAAACCCTGGTGATGGGCGAAGGCAAGGATGCGCGCACGCTCTACGCGCGCAAGATTATGGATGAGCGCCTGCCGCTGATCTGGGCCGGCAACCCCGGCGCGCCGCACCCCGAAGAGCTGTTTGCGCCGGCCGTGCTGAGCTGGGCTCAGGAACCCATCGTCGACATGATCACCTGCGGCACGCTGGTGGAGGTTGACGGGCGTGAGGTGCGCACCGAGGATCCCATCGAGATCATCTCCACCCGGCGCGAGCTGCAAGTTCTGCGCCAGATTCTGCGCCAGGTAGGGCGCCCGGGCATGGGCATGCTGGCAGCACAAAGCAGCGTGTCTGAGCTGGGCGATCTGGCCACGGCGCACCCTGATTATCTGCGGCCCTGCGACGCGCACCTGGTGCCCATGCTCAACGAGCTGAAGATGGACAACCGCAACGTGGCCCGCGCCGTCAACTCGCTGGAATACGGCATGCGCAACGCCTCGCTGCCCTGCGTCATCGTCGGCGGGCTAGGCGGCGACGCGCCGGGCTCGGCCGTGGTCAACGTGGCCTCCTTCATTATTTCCAACCTCACCTGCCTGTCGGACTACCACCTGTGCCACCCCATCCACATGCGGCACGTGGCCACCACCACGCGCAGCGTGCTGTGGGTGGAAAACATCGTGCAGCAAGCCTTTGCCCGCAATGCGCCGTGCATCATTGTGTCTGACATCTACCCCAAAAGCGGCGCCTGCACGCGCGAGCTGCTGTACGAGACCGCGGCCAATGCCATTGTCATCTCCGTCAGCGGCGGCCACCTGGAAGGCTGCGGCTCGGCCGACGGCAATGCGCCTAACGGTACCGGCCTGGAAGCGCGGCTGATGGGCGAAGTGGGACACGCCGTGGCGCGCCAGGGCCTCTCGCTGCAGCAGGCCAACGAACTGGTGTTAGCCCTCCTGCAAAAGTATGAACACGTCTTCGACCTGCCCAACGGCAACCCCGGTGTGCGCATCGACCAGGCCTACGATCTGAAGACCATGCGCCCTGTTTTGGAATGGCAAACGATGTATGAGGAGGTGAAAAGCGAGCTAATAGAAATGGGTTTAGTGACGTTGGCCTGAAAATCGTGATAACATCGTGCCGGGCCACTTTTCCAGTCTAGGGAGGAATGAGTTCGTTTAGGAGGAACGTGCCATGGCTCTTTATCTTATTGTTAATCTGCTGATTGTCGTCGCCCTGGGCTTCATCGCCCGTAGCGTCGGCGAATACCACAAGTCGAGTGGTGGATGGAATTTGAACTATTCCACGCGCGACATTGTGATCCTGGCCATCATCGCCGCCATTGCCGGAGTGGTTAACACCGGAACCGGCAACCTGTGGTATCTGGCCAATTCATCGCTTGGCCCGCTGGGCGGTGCCGCGCTGCAGGGCGCCTTTATGTGGGCTTACATTCTGGTGGCCTGGCTCATCCGCAAGCCGGGCGCGGCTCTGGCCGTGGGCATCATCGAAGCTGCGGTCGAGATCCTGCTGGGCAACGCCGCCGGCATCGCCACGCTGGGCTGGGGCGTGACGCAGGGTCTGGGCATCGAAATCGTGCTGGCCATTACCAACTATCGTAAGTACGATCTGATTACTGCCATTTGCGCCGGCGCCGCCGCTTCACAATTGGGCACCGTTTGGACGGCCATTTTGTTTGGCTGGGATCCGGGCGCCGCGCGTGATGTGTGGCTTGCCCTGCCCATTAATCTCATTTCCGGCGCCATCATCAGCGGCCTTGTGGGCTACTATCTGGCGCAGGCTATTGGTCGCACAGGATTGGTCCGCGCTGCTGCCACCTGATGCGCCGTCCGGGCTGCTTGCTTCTTTGCGGCCCGGACATTTCGTTGCTTTCTGCTTGCAGGGGGCGCTGCACGCGCCTGGCCCACTGTTTATCCGTGTGCGCCCCCTGTGGCCAATCATTAGCACCTGAGTGAGGGGACCATGTCGCCAGCGGTGACTCCGCCACAGCCAGAGGCCAATGCGCTCGTCGATATCCGCAACGTCACGTACACGCACTGGAACCAGACCGAGCCAACGCTGCACAATGTGTCGCTGCAAATCTTCCCTGGCACGCTGAACGTGCTGGTGGGACCCAGCGGCTCCGGCAAATCCACGCTGTGCGACCTGTTCAACGGCGTCATTCCGCACCTCTACGGCGGCAAGCTAGAGGGCGACGTGTGGGTCGATGGCAAAAACAGCAGAGAAGCAAAAGTCAACGACCTGGCACAGCAGGTAGGGCGCGTCTTTCAGGACCCTGAAACGATGTTTGCCACCCTGCATGTCGAGGATGAGATCGCCTTTGGCGCCGAGAACCTGCGCTTCGAAGCGCAGCAGATACGCGAAACAGTGGAAGAGCTGCTGGCACAGACCGACCTGATCTCCCGCCGCCATCACCTCGTCTGGAATTTGTCCGGCGGGCAGATTCAGAAGCTGGGCCTGGCCTCGGTGCTGGCCATGCGCCCACAGCTTATCGTGCTCGACGAACCGACTTCAAACCTGGACCCCGGCGCAACGCACAGCGTGCACCGCCTGCTGCTGGAGCTGCGCCAACAGGGGATGACCATCTTGCTTGTCACGCGCGAGCTAGATGAGTTTCTGGCGCAGGTGGACCAACTGCTGGTGTTAGACCAGGGCCGAATCCTGGCCGCCGGCCCGCCGCGCCAGGTGCTGCGCGAACATGGCGGGGCCATGCTCGATACGCTTGGCGTCTGGCTACCGGAAACCAGCGCCATTGGCATCGCGCTGCATGGCATCGGCCGACGCCATGCAGCGCGATTCGACGGCGACATTCCCATCACCGTCGAAGAGACCTGCGATTTCTTAGACGGCGCCGCCTTCGCGCCGGCAGCGGGCCATGCCGATAGCGACAGCCGCAAGCCCGCCGCGGCCGGCGCGGCAAGGACGCCGCTCATCGTCGCGCGCGACTTACGCTACGCCTACCCCACGGGCACCGAGGCGCTGCGCGGCGTATCCTTGCAGGTCGATGCGGGCGAGTGGCTGATGATCGTAGGCCGCAACGGCGCGGGCAAGAGTACCCTGGCGCGCCTGATGGTGGGCCTCACGCGGCCGTCGTCTGGCGAGCTGACGCTGTTCGGCAAAGCCGCTGCGCGCTGGAAAGTGCAAGATCTTGCCAACCATATTGCCCTGGTCTTTCAGAATCCTGAGCACCAGTTTTTAACCGACGCGGTGGTGGACGAGATTAAGTACAGCCTTCTTGCGCACGGCGTGGGCGACGAGCAAGAGATGGCGCGCCGCGCCGACGAAATGTTGACCCTGCTCGATCTGAAAGCGGTCGCCGCCTTCCACCCCTTTTCGCTCAGCGCCGGGCTCAAGCGCCGCCTGGGTGTGGCCACCATGCTCGCCGCCGAACCGCAGATTCTGCTGGTCGACGAGCCGACCTACGGCCAGGATCGCCATATGACGCACACACTGATGTCGCTGATGCAAGAGATTCGCGCCCGCGGCGTCACGGTGATCATGATTACACACGATATGCGCCTGGTGCAGGAGTATGGCGAGCGCGTCGTGGTGATGAGCGACGGCGCGATCTTATACGATGGCGCGGCCGCCGGTCTTTTCGACCGCGAAGAGCTGTTGGCCGCTGCGAACTTGCGGCGCACGATTTTGCACGATCTGGTTAACGACTTGCGCCGTCGCGGCAAGGCAATTCCATCGAACCTGCGACACACGGCGGACTTCATCGACCTGCTGCAACGAGAGGCGCTGCAGCAGGGGCCGTGATCATGCCTGAGAGGAGTTGTTATGTCTGGCGCCGCCTATAGCCTGCAATATATCGAACGCGACTCGCCCCTGCACCGGGCCTATCCGTTGGTGAAGCTAGCCTGGGTGTTTCTGGTGGCCGCCGGCCTCTTTATCTACCGCGAGCCCGTCTCCGGGGCGATCATGTTTCTATTGATTCTCTTTACCGCCGTTGTCATCGCCCGCGTGCCGCCGGCTACCATCTTGCGCAGCGCCCGGCTTATCTTCGGCCTGGGCATCCTGCTGATGATCTTTCACTTTTTCGCCAACCCCGGCGAGCCGGTCTACCGCGTGGGCCCACTGGCGATCACCGATGTAGGGCTGCACGAAGGGCCGATCTTCTTTTTTCGCCTCTCTGTGGTCGTGCTCGCCAGCTTTGTGCTGATCTGGACCACCGACATTCGCGATCTGATGGTTTCGCTCACGCAGGCGGGCATGCCCTATCGCTACGCCTTTGCCGTTTTCCTGGCCCTGCGCTTTCTGCCCCTGGTGCAGCGCGAGGTAGACGCTGTGCGTGCGGCGCACGCCATCCGCGGCCGCGCCGGCCGTTCCAATCTCATCCATCGCTTCAAGCTGTGGCAGCGTTATATGTTCACCGTGCTGATAAATGGCCTGCGCAAAGCCGAGGCCACAGCCACGGCCATCGAATGCCGCGGTTTTGGCGCCTATCCCGATCGCACCTACGTCAAGGGCGTCGCTTTCAATGCCGCCAGCCTGTGGCTGCCTTTTGTCTTCGTGCTGATCACTGCCGTTCTCATCTACCTCGAACACGCCGCGTAGCGCCAGACTTGGAAGAATATGGCTCACTATCGCATCCTCTACTGGAAAGAGTTCCCCGTGCAGGTGAAAGCATGGCGCGACGGCGGCGGTGCTACGGCCATGCTGCCCAAGCGCTTCGAGCGCGCGGCCAACGTAGCCGCCATGGTCGAAGGCAGCACCGATAGCGACGCCTATCTTGCCGGCTGGCAATGGGGCGCCACGGGCGAGCGCCCCGGCGACCCTCAGGCGGCGCTCGAGCAGATCATGGCTGAGCTAGACGAGGAATATCCCTGGGCAAAGCTGCAAAAAATGATACGCTCCTACCGCGCATCGCCTAACCGGACCGACGAAGAAGAATAGTAAAGGACGTGCTAACGAACGAACCCCGCCGCCTACTGTGCTGTTTTGCCCATCCCGACGACGAGACGCTTGGCGCCGGAAGCACGCTGGCCAAATACGCCGCCGAAGGCGTGCAGACCTACTTGCTGAGCGCCACGCGCGGCGAGCGCGGCTGGCACGGCGTGCCGGCGCAAGATCCCGGCCTGCAAGGCATGGGCCGCATCCGCGAGCAAGAGCTGCGCGATGCCGCTTGCGTTCTAGGCCTGCACGAAGTCGGCTTCCTCGACTACATCGACGGCGAACTCGACCGCGCCCCCACGGCTGAAGCCGTCGCGCGCATCGCCGCCCACATCCGCCGCATCCGTCCGCAAGTGGTAATCACCTTTGGCCCTGACGGCGCTTACGGGCACCCGGACCATATAGCCATCTCGCAACTTACCTCCGCAGCCCTGGTCGCTGCCGCCGACCCCACCTTCGACGCCGACGGCGCTCATGCGGCCCACCGCGTCTCCAAGCTGTACTACTTTGCCGAGACGCCCGACTCCATTCGCTTATACGACGAAATGGTCGGCGGGCTGTTCATGGACGTCGACGGCGAACTGCGCCGCTTCGCCGGCTGGCCGGAATGGGCCGTCACCACCACCATCGACGGCGATGCCTATTGGCACGATGTATTGCAGGCCGTGCGCTGTCACAAGTCTCAGCTCAGCACCCTCGGCGCTCTGGAAGATATGGTAAAAGAACTGCACGCAAAGCTTCTGGGCGTACGCCACTATTACCGCGTCTACAGCCTGGTCAACGGGGGACGCAAGCACGAAACGGACCTTTTTGAAGGCATCAATTAAGCCGACCCCATAGGAGCGCACAATTCATGAACCCTGCTCAGAAAATTGCCTTGTGGGCCGATGAGCTGCGCCATCTTTCGGCCATGGGTCTGCACTTTAGCCGAAATGGCTATGACCTGGCGAATTACAGAAAAATACAGCAACTGTCTCGTGCCATGATGGCCATGGCCACCGGCGACGACCTGGACAGCATGGCGGCGCTTGACAGCCCCGTCATGCGCCGCCCTACGCCCATTGTCGTCTGCGATGCGGCGATTATCGACGACGATGGGCGCATCTTGCTCATTCGCCGCGCCGACAACGGCAAATGGGCCATGCCTGGCGGGGCCTACGAAGTCGGCGAGACGCCCGCCGAGGGCGCCGTGCGCGAGGCGCTGGAAGAAACCGGCGTACATTGCCAGGTTGTGACGCTCGCCGGCGTGCACGATTCGCGCCGCGTGGGCTCCGAAACGCCCCACCACCTCTATATGATCATGTTCCTCTGCAAGCCGCTCTCCGGGCAGGAGCTAGACAAGGAGCCCGTGACGCCTGAAGAAGTGCTGGATCGGCGCTGGTTCGCGCAAAGCGCGCTGCCGCCGGACATGGACCCCGGGCACGTCAGCCGTGTTGCCGACGCCTTTCGCGTGTGGCGCGGCGAGGCTTGCACGGCCTACGATACCTGACGGCCGGCAGCGCTTGAAGCTTGCTTAGAAAAGTGGCCGTCCGCGGCAGGGCCCGTGCAATCCGTGTATACTAATTCCAATGCGTAGACGACTGCTGCTTCTTTTTGCCGCCTTTGCCGGCCTGCTTTTCTTTGCCGCGGCCACGTTGTTTTATCTGGTGCGTACGGACGAAGTGTGGGAAAGCCGCGCCGTGGCCGCGCCGCACATTGTGCGCGGTTACATCCGCCGGCTGCAGCCCGAGCCGGCGCTGCCCACCCCGCCGCCGGCTTCCGAGGCCGACCGTGAGCGTTTGCTGGCTGGGCTGGCCACCCTGGCGCCATCGGCCGTGGCTCCGACGGCTGCGGCCACGCAACCGCCCACGCTCACAGCGCCGCCCACGTTCGCCCCGCCTACGGCGACGCTGCAGAACACGCCCACTCTGGCCCCCACGCCAACGCCCAGCGCGACGCCTTTCCCCCTCACCCCAATCGCGCCTGAGCTGCGGCTGCAGGGCGTGAACCATGCGGCGCAAATGTGGAACAACTGCGGGCCTACGACCATGGTGATGAACCTCAGCTACTTCGGCCTCGACCAGCACCAGCGCGAGGCGGCTGCCTACCTGAAGCCCAACGGTGACGATAAGAACGTAAGCCCCGAGCAGCTCGTGGCCTATGCCCAGAGCCAAGGCTTTGAGGCCATCATCCGCGTCGGCGGCACGATCGACCTGCTGCAGCAGCTTGTGAGCAATGCGTTTCCCGTGATCGTCGAAGACTGGATTTTGCCTGAGGATCGCGGCGGCATGGGCCACTACCGCCTGATCACCGGCTACGACAGCACGGAACGCCATTTCATTGCTCAGGATTCCTACTTTGGCCCCGACAGACGCGTGCCGTTCGACGAGCTGCAGCGTAGCTGGCATGTCTTCAACCGCAAATATATCGTCATCTACGAGCGCGAGCGTGAGCAAGCGCTGCATGCCATTTTGGGACCGATGGCCGACGACCAGGCGATGCTGGCGCATGCGCTTGCCGAGGCGCAGGCAGCCGTACAAGCCGAGCCGGACAACGTCTTCACCTGGCACACGCTTGGCGCTACCTACACCCTGCTGGACCAGATGGAAGACGCCGCCGCGGCCTTCGACGAAGCGCGCCGCATCGGCCTGCCGCTTCGCATGCTGTGGTACCAATTTGAGTTGTTCGAGGCTTACCTGGCCGTGGGGCGCGCCCAGGAAGTGATCGATCTAGGCTACGCCACGGCCTTCACTGCCGGAGGGCATGAAGAGGCTTATTACTACCAGGGGCTCGGCTACCAGCTAAAAGGCGAGCCCGACCGCGCCGCCGGGCACTTCCGCACCGCCCTCAACTACAACCACAACTTCGAACCGGCGCAAAGTGCCCTGGCGGCCCTTGAGTCCTGAGCTCCGTCGCAGCCACGCCTACAGTTCCAAAGCCTGAGTAGATTTCATGTCATGCACTAGAAGCGCTGCCAAGTGTCACCGGTCCACAAACATGTACCCGGGCTGCTGCTACGGCGCTTAATTCATTAAGGTAAACTGTAAGTTGCTCGCGCTACAGTTCCATCTATACAGATGAACTGTCAGATGTATGTCCATTTTTGCATGGAGGACAGTCCTATAAAAACGATGGTCACTCCTTATACTGAAGAATACTTTATGGAGGCTGTCAAGGGGGCCCGGAAGTCCGCCGGCGTTGTCGTTCCCCTTGTTCTCCAACTGCTACAGCCACGCTCTGTTGTCGATGTAGGCTGCGGTTCAGGGGAATGGCTCTCCGCTTTCCGCGAGCATGGAATCCGTGAGTTGCTCGGCATCGATAATAGCGCCGCTAGCGAGCGATTCGCGCATGAGACGGGAACCCAGTTCCTCAAGTTCGACCTTGCCAGGCCCTTCGCCCTTGAACGGCGTTTTGACCTCGTCGTGTCACTAGAAGTGGCCGAGCATCTCCCGCCCGAAAACGCTGAGACCTTCATTACCTCACTCACAAAACTAGGGCCGGTCGTTCTTTTCTCGGCTGCCATCCCCAACCAGGGCGGCGTCAACCATCTAAATGAACAATGGCCCGAATACTGGGCGCAGCTTTTTCATAATGAGGGTTTTGATGTCGCAGATCCCTTTCGCCGCCAGATCTGGCACAACAGCGCTGTAGAAGTGTGGTACGCACAAAACACATTGCTCTTCATTGAAAACGGCTACCTTAAGACCAATCAAGAACTCCAGAGAGAAGTCGCGCGCGCCACCGATAACCAGCTCGGCCTTGTCCACCCCCGACTCTATCTAGAGATCAGCCAAAAAGAACGGAAGCATAGGCGAACCGTGGACAATTACGTCGCCGAAGTAGAAACTCTCAAAACCGAAATTCAAAGACACCGTGAGACGGCCGAATACTACATCGTGGAAACCGAGACCCTCAAGAGTGAAGTTCAGAAACACCGCGAAACCGCTGAATATTATTACGCGGAAGCCGAACGCCTAAAGCCTCGCGAAACGCAAGAATAGGTCTCGAGGAATGTCATATACGATCCACGACATCGAGACAACGGAGCCCCTGTCGGATATTTACCTGCCTGCTGACTCTACCGGCATCGCACTGTTGCTGCGCCACCAAGGCCGCCCGGTTGCCTTCCTCATGAAAGGTCAACGTAGCAGAAGAGTTACCACCACAGAACTAACCGGCATAATCGCTATGCAGGTTGATGACACAGCGCGCATCAGCAGACTAGGTAGCCCGGTTAGCCTACCGTCTCTGACCGTCGCCATCTGCACTCGTGACAATGCTGCCCTGCTCAACATGTGCCTCAATAGGCTGTACGAAGTTCAACAGCAAATTCCTCTGAACTTTGAAATACTGGTCGTCGACAACGCGCCGTCAAACAGGCAAACGCGCGACGTCGTTGCCGCGCAATCCAGCGCCCGCTATAGCTGCGAACCAAAACCCGGCCTTAATTTTGCCCGCAACCGCGCTCTCCAGGAAGCAAGCGGCGACATCATCGCCTTTATCGACGATGATGTCATCGTCGATCACCTGTGGTTGCACGGCCTGGCTCATGCCATAGAAGAGCACCCCGACGCGGTTGCTTTGACTGGTCTAGTTCTTCCTCTAGAACTGGAAACCGAAGCGCAAATTCTTTTTGAAGAGCGCGGTGGATTTGAGAAGAGCTTCCACACTATCCGCTACGGGCCAAGTCTGCCGGGTCACCCCTTTTATCCCTGCATTGGCGGCAAGTTTGGCACAGGATGCAATATGGCCTTCCGGCGCACTACACTCATTGAACTCGGCGGGTTCGACGAAGCCCTAGATACCGGCAGTCCGCTTCCCGGCGGGGGCGACACCGATGTCTTTTATCGCGTCGTCCGCGCCGGTTATCCGCTCGTTTACGAACCGCAATTCATGGTCTTCCACAAGCACCGACGGCGGCTTGACCAGTTGCAGCGCCAATATGTGCGTAGCTGGGCTATGGGCCTTATGGCCTTCGTGACCAAAACCTATATAACGGACGCCGCTCAGCGCCGCAATCTTCGCCGCCTGGTCTTCTGGTGGTTCAAAAATCAATTGCACGAACTGTGGCATAGCCTACATGGCCAGCACGTCTTACCGGCTCGCATGGTGCTTGCCGAATTTTTTGGCGCCGTCGCCGGCATATTGGGAGCCTACCAGCGCTCTGACCGACGCATCGAAAAAATACGCCGGCAGTATGCAGGCACATCGTGCTATCCCCATAACCGTCTGGCAACGATGCCGCATCACGAACCGCAACCGGATAGGGCGCCATGACCACGGCTAATATACCTTTGGACACCTCTCTTATTACCCATGTGAAAAGCCGAGTCTACCTCGTAGGCCTGCGCTACAAACACCATGCCCAACATTCCGGCTATGAAGCATATGGGCGCCACACGGCCACGTTCCTGCCCGCACCTGTAAACTTCCGCTGGACGCTCGGAAAATGGGGCTGGACGCTCAACCAATCATTCGTGCGCCTCACGCGTCACCCCTGGTATTCATTGGGCGCCCATCTTGCCGAATTGAGCGCTCTAAAACACATGCTGCGCTACCGCAACTGCCTTTATCATATTCTATATGGTGACTCCGACCTCTGGCTTTTGCGCCGGGCAAACCATCTCACAGGCAACCGACTCGTCGCTACGTTCCACCAGCCTACTGCTATTCTTAGCAAACTCGGGTTCGTCGAGCGCGTGGCCAAACACCTGGATGCCGTTATTCTAGTAAGCCATTCACAGCGCGCTTACTTCGAACAATTCGTCCCAGCCCATCGCATATTCGTCGTTCCCCATGGTGTCGATACGTCCTTCTTCCAGCCTGCACGAACGGCGCCATCTCAAAAACGCGTCATTACCGTCGGTTCCCACCTGCGCGACTTCAACACCCTCAAAGAGGCACTTCAACTTGTCTGGCGATCCGAACCCACGGTAGAGTTCATAGCTATCGGAGCCCGCAGCGACCAAAAATCCTATTTCCCTCCTCTCCAGGACCAGCGCGCCCATTTCCTCGACCATATTGACGACAATGCCCTGCTGCAGAATTACCAGAGCGCCACTCTTGCCGTCTTTGCCTTCCAAGAAGCCACGGCAAACAACGCAATGCTCGAAGCAATGGCCACTGGACTACCGATCGTAGCTACCGACCCCGGAGGTATCAGTGAATACATCCCCCCTCGCAACGGGATCCTGTGCCCTCCCGGCGATGCTCAGGCGCTTGCAACGGCTATCATACAGGTCCTGAACAATCCTACCCTTCGGTACAACATGTCTGCCGCCAGTCGCCAACGCGTCCTAGAACTCGACTTTAGGCTAATCGCTCAGCGCATGGCCAGCATATACGCCCAGATACTGGCGCCCCAGGAGACCAGCGCCACTATTCAACATGTCTCCGGCTCCTGAATATTCGGGGATAGGCAATGACTACCTCACGCGTCGACACGTATTCGCAATCTTCAAGCTCCTCGTGGCCAGAATCAAACGTAGAACCATTCCTCCAAACGCCATCTGCGAATAAAGCTCGTCTCGATACCGTAAGCACCCTTGGCTTGCGTGAGCAGTATCGCGATCAGTACTGGCAGAAACGCGACCCCATCTACAATGACCGTCTCCTCTGGCGCGCCTACAGCTTCCGGCACATGGTACACCTTCTACCCGGACAGACAATTCTGGAGCTAGGCTGTGGTCAAGGCCTATTTACCCGCCAGCTCTGGCAGGTCACCCGTGGTCAAAACCCGATCACTGCAGTCACGTTTACCCTAACAACGAACGACCATCCTCCCAAATACATGCCTTCTCAAGTCGAGCTTAGCTCGTTTTCCGACCTTCCCGGTGAGCTCGCGGGGCGCCGTTTCAACTTCATCGTTGCTATGGATCTGCTGGACCGTCGCAACAGCGCCTGGTTAATGCAAGAACTGTTCGAGCTGCTCGAACCTGGCGGACAGGTTCTCTTTTACGAAAGTAATCCCTGGAATGTGGTTCTCAACATACGCAATTGGCTTGCACAGCTTTTCGGGCGCAGAGATCCCCGCAATCTGCTAAGCCGTTCCGATCTGTACGAACTACTCTCGGAAGTTGGCTTCATACGCATTTTCGCTACCTACAACGACTTCGTCTACGCACCGCTGACTGCTAGCATGGTTTGGTTTTTCCGCAACCTATCTATTCTGCTGGAAAATCTACCGGGCATCCGAACACTGGCTGGATCCATTCTCCTCCACGCACAAAAACCACCCAGGCATGTCCCCCGCCCGCCCGTTTCACTGTTTGAGCACGAGGCGCTGCGCAACGCCATCTCTGTCGTCATTCCCTGTCACAACGAAGAAATGAACATCATGCCGCTCGTGGAAAGTTTACTCACGCATTATGGCGACTACATTCATGAGATCATCCCCGTGGACGACAATAGCATTGACGGCACTGCTACCATGATTCGCAGCTTGGCCTCGCAGAATCCGCGCATCAAGCCCATCTTTCGCTCGCCGCCTAACGGCGTAGGCCGCGCCATCGCCGATGGACTCAAGGCCGCAAGCGGAAGTTACGTTCTGACCATGGATTGCGACTTTCAACATTTGCTCCCTGAAATGCGTGAGCTCTTTGACGCCGCGGTCAATGGGTACGACGTCGTCGTCGGGAGCCGCTTCTCACGTCATAGTGTACTACTCAACTATCCTTTTCAGAAAATCATAGCCAACCGCACGTTCCATATCCTCGCCCAACTCATTACCCGCCGCCGTTTTCGTGATCTCACCAATAACCTCAAGCTCATGCGGCGTGAAGTCGTGCAGCAACTGGAACTTACTCAGCCCGGCTTCGCCGTTAACGCCGAAACCGGTCTCAAACCGCTTCTTCTCGGCTTCTCGCTTAAAGAGGTGCCTATCTCGTGGATTAATCGCCTGCCCGGCATGGGCGTCTCCTCCTTCCAGCTGGCGCGCGTCGGCGGCGGATATTTCAGCGTATTAAAAGACGTAGCTTGCTTCATGCTGCGCCGCAATCGTAGGGAGAGCTCACGGCGCTCTCAATCCTCCCCCAGCGCTAGGCAATAGGAGTCCGGTAACGACCCGACATTCACTATGCCTGCTGTATCCCAAATCCCTTCCGACCGCAATCAGCAGCGATTTACCATCTTTGTATGGCTGGCAATGTCGGCTATCGCCATCGTCATGCTCCTCGCTAAGGCCCGCAACATACCTATCACCGAGGACTGGCTACTTGTACCTCCTCTAACCGGTAACGAAGACAACATTTGGGGGTGGCTTTGGGAACAGAACAACGAACACCGTGTCCCCTTCCCGCGCCTGATCTTGCTCAGCATCCTCTGGCTAGCCGGCGGCGACTTTCGCGCCGGCATGGTTTTCAACATCATTACCCTCAGCGCCTTGGCCTTCATTTTCATGCGTGTCGCTCGTGACATACGTGGTAATCAAACGCACTATGTCGATGCGTTATTCCCCGTTGCCATCCTTCACCTGGGTCACTGGGAAAACCTCTTCTGGAGTTGGCAGCTCTCCTTTGTTGTCTCGGTTATCCTGGCCCTCATCATCCTTATTGTTCTGCTCACCGACCGCATTCTCACACTCGGCGGCGCCATCACCGCTGCACTCTCACTCATGCTTCTGCCTCTTTGCGGTGGTACGGGCCTACTCTTTGTTCCGCCTCTTACAATTTGGTTCATCGCCTTGCCGATTCTCCCCCGCCTGCGAAAAACGGAGCTGCTGCGCTCCCAACTATGGCCTGCCCGCATCCTCCTTGCCTCGGCGACTATTACAATTTTTCTTGTCCTGTTTTACCTTTTGGACTACGAAACGCCGTCATGGACCCCTCCCAATCCAGGCATCCAATCCTCTATAGCTGCCACCTTACAGTTCATGGCGATGGCTCTGGGCCCGGCTGCTCGCAGCGCCTGGACGCCCTTCGTCGTCGCCGTTCTGCTCATCATTCTGTCCGCTGCCCTCGTCCTCGCACGCGCAATCCCCAAGCTCGACGCCGTCGAACAACGCCGTGCCCTCGGGCTTACTGCTTTTCTTGCGAGCATCCTCTTGTTCTCACTCGCCATGGGCTGGGGCCGCGCCGCCGTTATCGTCATATACGGTAGCTGGCCCATCCGCTATGTCCTCCTTGCCGTACCCATCCTCATCCTTTCCTTTTTTATCTGGGAGCTTTACGCTCCGCGTTCGCTACACAACGCGGTACAGCTAACTCTCTTTATAGGAATGTGTCTACTTATTCCTGCCAATACGCAACACGGCCTATGGTGGGACGACTGGTATAGTCAGGGCGCCTACGCCCTCGAATCGGACATACAAAGCGGTTCCACCCTCAGCCAACTTGCCGAGCACCATAACGAGTTCCTCTTCCACTCCATCAGCCCAGCGCAGCTAGCAGACTACATGCGTATGCTTCACGAAGCGCAGCTTGGTTCCTTTGCGGCCGTCCAAAGCGGCGAGAACATAGCGCAAGAGATCGCTACTCCCGTAAACATACAGATCCATTACTTTCAGCCTCATGCGACCAGAGTGCACCTGATCTGGGGCATAGACGGATGGGCGCCCCTCCCACTTCGCTTCCGTCCGCAAAATACCAGAATCGTAAACAAGGTCATGCACACCCCTATGTCCCTGCATGGCGGTGAGTTTGCCGTCACGTTGCAAGTTCCTCAAAACGCGATCATCGACTTTGGCTTCCTAATCACCGAGGAGGCCACCGGCGTCGCCACGCAGTTTTGGGACGCCGACGGCGACCGTGACTATCAATGGCGCGCTACTGACGACGAAGTGATCAAGATATATTCGACCAAATCTGCCTCGCACATCGCCGCCGTAGCCCCTAACGGCCGTCGCGACGCCGTCGTGGCCTTCTTGCCTTTTCCTCTCACCATGGCCATCATAATATCTATGTCCATCTATCGCTCACAAGCGGATCGACTCAGTTCCCTGACCGCCCACCGCCTTATCTATGTGCGCGATCTAGTGCGAGAACTGGTAGCCCGTGATATCAAACTGCGCTATAAGGAATCCCTTCTTGGGGTAGCTTGGTCATTACTCAACCCGCTGCTACAGCTACTCATCTTTAGCATCGTCTTCCGCTACATATTACCGCTCAACATTCCCAATTACACCGCCTTCCTCTTCATCGGTCTCCTAATGTGGAACTGGTTCCAGGCTTCCCTCGTTGCTGCGACGACAACCATTGTAGACGGACGTAGCCTCATTAAACGCCCGGGCTTCCCCATACCTATTCTGCCCATCGTTACCGTACTGGGTAATCTCATCCACTTCTTGCTGGCCCTACCTGTGCTGCTCATCTTTTTACTTATCAGCGGCATCACCCCTCAGCTACCGATCGTTCTGCTCCCTGTCATCATTCTAATCCAATTTCTCTTTACACTTAGTCTCGCCTATTTCCTGGCAACCATTCACGTATCCTTCCGCGATACCCAGCATCTCGTCACGATTGGCTTGCTATTCCTCTTCTATCTCTCCCCGATCTTCTATGAAGGCAGCGCCATCCCACAGGACTACCAGTTTGTTTACCGCCTCAACCCTATCCTGCACCTTCTCGAAGCTTATCGCGCCATCCTCATGCACGGTGCGCTCCCGCCGTGGCAACCATTAGCCCTCATCACCCTCGGCGCCGGCATCCTACTAATCATTGGTTACCGCCTATTCTTGCGGGCCAGCTACTTCTTCGTTGAGGAGCTGTAATGGAGATCGTAGTCGTAGAGAATGTCAATAAGCAGTACAGGCGCTACCACCCCGAGCGCCCACTAACCCTGATCGAAGCCATCACTCGTGGCTTCCGCCGCCTTAAACCCACGGATCGCTTCTGGGCGCTGCGCGACATCAATTTGAAAGTGCGGCGCGGCCAAACTGTTGGCATCATTGGTCCTAATGGGGCGGGCAAATCAACGCTTCTGCGCCTCATTGGCGGCGTCGGACAGCCCGATCAAGGCGTCATACGTACCTGGGGGCGGATCGGCGCGCTGCTCGAGCTGGGAGCTGGCTTCCATCCCGATCTCACCGGCCGCGAAAACGTATTCGTCAGCGGCGTCATCTCCGGCCTTACCCGACAACAGGTAAGCGAGCGCTTCGATTCGATTGTCGACTTTGCAGAGCTGGGAGCCTTTATCGACAGTCCATTGCGCACGTACAGTAGCGGCATGCATATGCGGTTGGCATTCGCCGTCGCGGTGCACATCGACCCCGACATCCTGCTCATCGATGAAGTCCTTGCCGTGGGCGATGTCAGCTTCCAGAACAAATGTCTAGAACGCATTGCTGCTTTCAAAGAGCAAGGGTGTACCGTGCTTCTCGTTTCCCATGAGGCCAACCTTATCGAGAAACTCTGCGATCACGCGATTTGGTTGCGTCAGGGAGAAATCGCAGCCCAGGGTACGGCCGATATGGTCGTAAAGCAGTATTTGTCGGCTATGAAAGCCGAGACGCGACGGCGCACACCGCTTACACACCACTCCCAACAGATGGCTGGCAACACAAAGCTGATCGCGGGCGAAAACCGTTTTGGGTCCCTAGAAATGGTAATCGATGCTGTCGAACTCACGGATGCCCTGGGCCAGCCCGTCGTTGAAATCGGGACCGGAGAGGCGTTAATCGTGAGCCTGGGTTACCATGCCCCGACCACAGTTCATGAACCGATCTTTAGCGTCACCATCTCTCGTGAAGACGGCTTTATCTGTTATGACACCAACACGGCCGTTAGCGGCATCACGCTGCCGGCCATACAGGGCCAGGGCCGCCTCGCATTACATCTACAGCGGCTGGACCTGGTGGCTGGACGCTACTACGTCGACGTCGGCGCACATCATAAAGACTGGTCGTACACCTACGATTTTCACTGGCATATCTACCCCCTGATCATCAATGGTTCCACGGCAGCAAAGGGCATTTTGCAGCCGCCCCATGTCTGGGAAGTTAGCCAACAGCCGATGGGTCGCACATAATGCCCTGATGGCTCCCGCCTAGTCTTGGCTAGCCCCAGCCCTAGGATCTTATACGGCTCGGTATGCCGCTCGGCGCACGGCGCCCGATAAAACCAGGCAGGCTCTTATGGCCATTAACCCATGCCAAAAACAACCGCAGCTGGAGGAGTAGCTGCCCCAGCGCGAAGGCGAGCACGAGCGAAGGGCGATGGCCCGCCACATACACCGTGTACCACAAGCCCGTACTCAGACCCACCAGGGCGATCAGTTGGGGAAGCAACCACACTGGCGACAGCGTTCGGCTAGCCTCTTTTGGCGTCACGCGGAATCTTAGCGGAATCCGCATTAATGCCATTAGCCAAGCCGCCGTATAAGTCGGCCAGGTGGAGTAAACCAACGCGATCCCTCGCAGTAGCGACGTCGGCTGTACAGATGAATGGCGCCACTTCTTTAATGCAACGTGCCGTATCACGGCATCTGCAGCCACCAGCGGCGCAATGTGGTGTAAATAGGCGTGAAAAATGGCGCGCAGCTCAAACCCGCCAAATGTTAAGATCAGAATCGTTGCCACGAGGTGAAGCGTAACCAAAGGGCCAATCCAGTACTTTGTCGTTCGCACTGCATAGCATAACCGTTGGTTCCAGGTGAGACGCCAGAATACGCGTGGGTACAGGGTTAGCAACAGCTCAAAAACGCCGCGCGCCCACTTGAACTGCTGCACAAACCAGGCAGTTAAATCGGGCGGCGCCAGGCCCGGCGCGAGTGGCTTCGGCACGTAAACCGATTGCCATCCGGCGCCCTGCAAGCTCAAGGAAGTGGCCAGATCCTCGGCGAGTCCTGGCTTGTAACCGCCTATCGACTCCAGCGCCCGGCGTCGAATCAAGGCATTGCTACCCATAAGCGTAGCCCCGCCCATGCCGTCCATCCCCAATGAGGTCGGGTTATAAAAATCGAGAGCCGTTTCTGCCGCCCCCTTGCTTACCCAGCTCTCCTGCTCATTAGCAAAGGTCAACATTACCTGGACAAACCCCACCTTAGGATCGGCAAAACAGCCTAAGGTCTCGATCAGAAAATCCTGCTCTGGCGCGTGATCGACGTCGAAGATGACGACGATGTCGCCATCTGTCTTCTGCAATGCGGCGTTAAGATTCCCAGCCTTAGCATCGTGCCGGTCAGAACGGACCAGGTAACCCACTCCCAGCCTACCTGCCAGCTCTGCCAACGCCGGATCGTTACCATCGTCCAGCAACCACGTACGGTGCTCTCGCTTCATTGCGTAGGCGGCCAATAGCGCTCGCTCTACCAGGCCCACAGGCTCACCGCAAGCCGTGACAAATACATCTACCGTCAACTTACGAACGCCTTCAATCCCACAGCCATCCGCGCGCCGCCCTGCCCGTAGGTAGATGATCCAGTTGCCGAGCAATTGCACGAGACCATACATCATCGCTGCCGGAAACAACAGCAGCGCCCAGGGCGAGTAGGCAACAGCATCCGTAAACCACCAAGTGAAGTAGTATAGTAGAGTAGCAGCTCCGCCGAATACGAGTAGCCTTACCGTCAAGCCGTCCCCTCACCGTAGTCCATAGATAGCAATGATACAAATAGCCCTATAAGCTAATAATACCTATAATCTATTCTCAAGATCTTTCAGCCATACTAACAATTCAATACAGCTATCCCGTATCCGCCGTCGCCTTCCCCCGGCTTAACGTTCAGAGCGCTTACACTTAGCTTCGCAGGTCCTAGAACTCGAACATGAATGATGTACATCCCTCCAATCCCATGGCCCTGGACATCGACCGGCGCGCAGACGAGCCTCCGCAGCACCGCCTTGCTTCTTCCTCTATTCAGCTAACACTGCTCATCGCCGTTACCCTCCTCGCCGCCCTGCTACGCTTCTACAAGCTGGGCGCCTGGAGCTTTTGGGGCGACGAGATGTTATCCATTGTGCAAAAGCCCGATGGCTTTAACTTCAACCTAATTCGCCAGTCGCTGGCGCTTAGCCTCATCGACTGGACTACCGACTGGTTAGGCGTCAATGAATGGAGCGCCCGTCTGGCTCCGGCGCTCATCGGCGTCATCACCATACCCGTGCTCTACCTGCCCATTCGCAGGATGGCCGGCTCTACAGCCGCGCTGATAGCCGGCCTGCTGCTGGCCCTCTCCCCCTGGCACATCTATTGGTCACAAAATGCCCGTTTTTACATCCTGCTGCTGCTTTTTTACTCGCTGGCCCTGATTGCATTTTTTCTGGGTATGGAGCAGGATCGGCCGTTTTACCTGCTGCTGTCCGTGCTTTTCCTGGGCCTGGCGGCGCGTGAGCGGCTGCTAGCCTTATTCCTCGTTCCCGTCCTCGGCGGTTACCTTGTGCTCGTAGCCCTCTTACCGCTGCAAAAGCCTCGCGGCTTCCGGCGCACCCGTACGCTCGCGCTAGCCCTCCTGCCGGCGCTCTTCCTCGCCGCCTACTTCGCCTGGCCTTATATACAAATTCTCCCCGATTGGTTTCGAGGCTTTTACCGCATCAACAATTCGCCCATCTGGATTGCGGCCGGGGTCACTTATTATATTCGTGTCGTTACCGTCTGCTTCGCCGCTGGCGGCGCGGTCTATTTACTCACCCATCCCCAACATCGCCTGCGGCGCCTCGGCTTGCTGTTATCCTTAAGCGCCGTGCTGCCCATCGTGGCGCTGATGATTCTTTCCACCTTCCAGTATGCCGCCAATCGCTATGTGTTCATTACGCTCAGCAGTTGGATCATCCTCGCCGCCGTCGCCGCTGTGCAGCTCATACGGCACGCGGGCCACAACGCACGCTGGCTGGCCCTCGGCGCGCTGCTTGTCCTAATGGTCGATCCGCTCGCCGAAAACGTGTTGTATTACCGTTATCAGAACGGCAATCGCGACGACTGGCGCTCCGCCTTTGCGCTTGTCGAGGCGCGTAGCGATCCCCAAGACCGCATCATCACGCCGCACCCAGAGCTGGCCGATTTCTACCTGGAGCGCCCCACCAACCGTTATAGCCAGGCTGACCCGGCAGAAATTGAGCGTGCGGCGCAGACTGTCTGGTTCGTCGAAGATTTGAACGTCTTAGAGCTGTACCCTGAGTTTTATCACTGGCTGCGCAACACGGCCGAGCTGGTCGGCGTTTTTGACGTCAGCGTGCAGGCGCGCACCTTCACCATGCGCGTCTACCGCTACTTCCCGCAAACGAACGTTCCGCCCTAACAGCTTCGGGCAGTGAGGCGCGCCATAAGCCGAGGCAGCGATCAGCCTCGGCACGCTGCCGATGATGTCAGGGCCACATAGGCCTGGGCGAAGCGCTTCCCAATCTCGCTATAGCCCTCCGCCGTGAAGTGCGGACCGTCTTCCATAGGTAGGTCGGCTGTGGATATCATCGTCGTGCACGGCAGCTGCACGGCTGCCTGCTGCGCCTGCACCATTTCCCAGTTCACGAAAGCGCCGGACGCCGGCCGGCTGCCAATCTGGGCAAAGACGATTGGCAAATCAGGGCGCTTCACGTCCGCGCGCAGGTCGTGGATAAAGCGCGCAAACCTCTCGCCATAATTCTCGGCCGAGAGCAGGCGGTCGCGCTCATACTCCGGGTTAAGTGCGTCGGATTCGCCCTGGAAGAAGAGCACGCCGGCTAGCTTGCCCATCGTTGCGGCTGCGTCAATGCGTTTGAGGCAGGAGCCATACAGGGTATCGTCGCCCAAATGGCGCTGCCATTGCGCTATCGTCGTATCTCCCAGGGCGCAGGGGATAAGCCCCACCACCAGGTCGGGCTGCGCCTGCAGCAGGGCCGTGGCAAAAGCCATACCCGGCCCCATGCGCCCCGAGCTGCGGGACACTTCATCAACCTGCCCCCGCGGATCGTCGATAGGCTCGCTGGCTGGCCGCCAGATGTAATCGTTGCCAAAGACAAAGGCGCGCGGGTGCAGCGTCTGTCGTGCAGGCGCTCTGACCCATCCAGACATATTCGATTGCCCGGCCAGCACAAACAGTGACACACGCCCCTGGAAAGCCTGGGGCGCGGCGGCCAATCGTGCTCTGGCGAACATGGCGCTCGGATACCCACCCTGTGCAGCAGCTTGTCGAGGCCAACCTTGCGCTGAAACAATACGCCGCACGCCAGGCCTAAGATAAAAACAGTGCAGGTGATCAGCATGATCGCCGGGCGACTCTCAAGGTTGCTCTACTTGCGCAGGATAAAATCGAGACTGCGCCGGCCATTCGTCGCCGGCAAGCGGATCATAACACGCGCCGGCATACGCCGCGAGGTGGCCGGCGCAAGCGGCATACTGAGTGTTTGCCCCCCTGCAATAACCCTTCTACACTCGTTGCACAGACCAAACCACGAGCCCGAGGTTGCGCGCCATGCCTTTGCCCATCTCCCACTATCTCAACGTCCAGAACGCTTACGCCCCTGCCTTCACCGCAGACGGCGAGCACATCCTCTTTCTGGCCGACATCAGCGGCGCGCCGCAGCTCTGGCGCGTGCCGGCGCAAGAGGGCGCGCATCCCTGGTGGCCCCAACAGCTTACCTTCGGGCAGGAGCGGGTGATGGGCCACTGGCCTTCGCCAACAGACAACCGCGTGCTATTCAGCCGTGACCTCGGCGGCAACGAAATGGCGCAAATTACCTTGCTGGACCCCGACAGCGGCGAGCTGCAGGCGCTCACCGCGGGGCACGAAGAAGCCATGCACCTATTCGGCTGCTGGGCCCCCGACGGCGGCTCCTTCTTCTTCGCTGCCAACCGCCGCCATCCGGCCCATTTCGACCTCTGGCGCTATGACCTTGCCGCGCGCCGCGATGAGCTGGTCTGGCAGCACGACCAGCCCGGCTACCTCTTTGACTTTACCATGCCACGCGACCAGAGCCGGTTGGCCTTCGTGCGCAGCGCCGCCGCTTTTGCCCACGACCTTTTCGAGCTAAACCTGCGCACGGGCGACCTGCGCCAGTTATCTGACCCGGCGCGGCCCGCGCGCTACGGGAAACTTTGCTACACGCCCGGCGGGCTCACGCTGTATCTCGTCACAGACCTCGAATCCGACTTCCTGCACCTGCGTCGCCTGGAGCCGGCCAGCCGCACCTGGGAGGCCATGGCCACGCCCAACTGGGACGTGGAGCTGCTGGCCCAATCCGCTTCCGGCCGCTACCTGGCCTATACGGTGAACGTGGCCGGCCGCAGCCAGATGGAGCTGATCGACTTAGGGCGCGGCATTGGCTTGCCGGTCTCTTTGCCGCAAGACGGCGCGGGCGTGGTGGGCTGGTTCGACGGGCGCATCGGCTTCTCGGCGCAGGAAGATCGCCTGGTCTACGCCTACACCGGCCCGGCGCGCGCCGGCAATGTGTACACCTGGCGCGTGGAAGATGGCCAGCAGCATCGCCACACGCAGTCGTCGCATGGCGGCATTGCGCCCGGCCAATTCGTTACGCCGGAGCTGGTGCACTACCCCAGCTTCGACGAGCGGCAGATCCCTGCATGGTATTACCGGCCGGCCAACGGCGGCGAGTCGCTGCCGGCCGTGGTCATCGTGCACGGTGGGCCGGAAAGCCAGACGCGCCCGATCTTTAACTTCCTCATCCAATACCTCGTGCATAACGGCTACGCCGTGCTGGCGCCCAACGTGCGCGGCTCCACCGGCTACGGCAAGGCCTACAGCCATCTCGACGACGTCGAGCGGCGCATGGACTCAGTGGCCGACCTGGCGCACGCCAACCACTGGCTGCGCGCCCGCGCCGAAATCAACCCGCAGCGCATCGCCGTCTACGGCGGCAGCTACGGCGGCTTTATGGTGCTGGCGGCGCTCACCAACCAGCCGGATTTATGGGCCGCCGGCGTCAATATCGTAGGCATCAGCAACTTCGTCACCTTCCTGGAGAACACCAGCGACTACCGGCGCGCCCATCGCGAAGCCGAATACGGCAGCCTGGCCCACGACCGCGACTTTCTCGAAAGCATTTCCCCAATGCGCCGCGTCGATCAGATCAGCGCGCCGCTCATGGTCATCCACGGCGCCAACGACCCCCGCGTGCCCCTCGGCGAAGCCCAACAGCTCGTGGCCGCCCTGCGCGTCCGCGACATCCCCGTCGAGCTCCTCGTCTTCGACGACGAAGGCCACGGCATTGTCAAGCTCAAGAACAAGCTCCAGGCCTACCCTGCCGTTGTGGACTTTCTGGGGCGGACTGTGTGAGCTAGCTGATTAGAAGCACCGCAAAGGCGCGAAGGGCGCAAAGTTTTGCTCGCCAGCGTCACCCACCACGTGACCTTCAACCCCCACACACATGCCCATCATCACTATCACCGAACGCTCCCCTGTTTTAAACTGTTCCAGGATAAAGCACGAACAAGGCAACCGAGACATGGCGTTATTCCACTTTATACGCCACCGGCAATGGCCCACCATCTTCGGCTATCTGCTCTTCATTGGCATGATGGCAGCCGGCTACTACTACAACGTCACCTTAGTGCAGCTAGGCCTCATCGACCTCGGCGAGCGCCTCATTGGCCTCAGCGAGGCGCGTGTCGCGCAATCCATGGCTGTGCTGGCCCTGGTCGCCTGCGTCGTGGCCCTCGCTACGGGCGCACTCATGCAGCTCCGCCCTCGTCTCCGCAGCCTGCGCGCGCGCCTACAGATCACCTTCTTGGTCATTCTTGTCCAGACGCTACTCACGTCGCTAATTCCCCTGGTGCGCTCCGAATTCACTTTCATCCTGTGGATCCTCGCTGCTTCTACAACGCTTGGCGTAGGCATGCCCGTTACCTTCAGCCTCACCATCGACCTCATCCCCAGCCGCGATCGCGGCTACGTTGCCGCCATTATCACCGCCATTGCCTACTTTGCCGCCGCCGCTGCTCCCTCCAACTGGCACATCGACGACTTCCGCACGCCCCTGCTCTTCCTCATGGTACCCGCCGTACCCGTCCTCGGATGGCTCGCCCTTGCCCGCCCGCGCAACCCCACTCTGGCAATCGTCGACGCTCTTAGCCATCAGCACCGCCAGCCCGCCTTCGCCCACGGCCGCTTCGTACAGCGCGATGCCACCGGCGCCAAACACATCGACCGCGGCCTAGTAGGTCTGCTCCTCTTGATGTTCGGCATCTACTTCGTCGACAGCCTCGGCTTCCTTCGCATTATCGCCACACCCGCCTACGTCGACCCTGCCTGGCGCTCACCCGACCTGGCCCCACACCTCTTTATCGCCGTCGTACACGTCATCGCCGCCCTCGTCGCCGGCATCCTCTACACCGCCCTCAGCCGACGCTCCCTCTTTTTCTGGATCTTCGGCATCTTCGCCCTTGTCCATCTCATGTACACCTTTCCCTTCCGTCTCGGCAGCGGCGGGCAGCTCGCCGCCCCCATGCTCTACGCCATCGCCGTAAGCCTCTACACCGTCGTCAACTTCGCCCTTTGGGCCGACCTTTCCACGCCCGACACCATTAGCCGCAACGCCGCCCTAGGCGTGGCCCTATCCGCCTGGACCGCTACTTTCATAAGTACCGCCCTCGCCACCCAATGGCGGCTCTCCGGCATGCCTGCCGCCCGTCACCTGCAGTGGGTCAACGCCATTGCCTTCCTCTTCTTCATCGTCCTCCTCATCCTTCCCTTCTTGCCCCGACGCCCATACCGTCCGCCACAACCGCAAGAACTACCATGAAGACCAGACGCCACCGTCTTCTCCTTTTTCTCTTCATCGCTCTCTACCTCACCGCCTGCGAAGATCGCTATAGCGGCTGGCTCGTCTTCGACGGCATGCACCACCTCGCCGCCAACGAAACCTTGCAAGGCGAACTCATCCAATTCGACGGTGTCACCACCGTCGCGCCCCAGGCCCGTATCACCGGCTCCGTCTATATGCTCGGCGGCGAGCTTCGCCTCGACGGCGCCATTGACGGCGACATCTCCCTCTTAGACGGCGTCGTCATCTTTGGCCCCACAGCCGCCGTCGCCGGTCGCGTGAACCGCGCCGGGGGCCAACTAAGCGGTGCTGAGCAAGCCCACATTAGCGGCGGTCTACGCGAAAGCGTCGCGCTCGAAATCCCCATTGAGCTCACCCGCACACAGCGCAGCGCGCACGACTCCCTCTTGCAGTCGCTCATTGGCGGCTTCTTCCTGGGCATCGTCGCCGTCGTCGTCGTGCACTTCCTGCCCCATACCGTGCACCGCATCAGCCACGCCGCCACGCGCCACGTGCTCGTCAGCGCCTCCCTCGGCCTGCTCGTCGCTGTGGTCGGCCCCGCCCTCGCCGTTATGATGGCCTTCACCGTCGTCCTTGTGCCCCTGGCCTTTCTCACCCTCTTCATTGGTGCGCTCGCCGTCGCCTACGGCTGGATCGCCCTCGGCGTCACCCTTGGCAACTGGCTTGCCGCGCGTTTTCCCAACCGCTCCGCGCCCGCCATCCGCGCCTTCCTGGGAACCTGGCTCTTCATGCTGCTGCTGGGCCTGGTCGGCCTGATCCCCATCGCCGGCCCTTACCTGGGTCTCGCCAGCGCCCTCATCGCCCTCGGCGCCGTCCTCCTCACCCGTTTCGGCGCCCACACCTTCGTGCCCGCCGCGTATGACCAACCGTCACCACCCTTTGCGCCTTTGACGTAGAAAAACTGAACCGCCAAGACGCAAAGCTCTTCTCTCCACCCCCTTCGCGCCCTTGGCGCCTTCGCGGTAAAATCACAGCAAATATCCATCCTAAAATCTCGAGGAAGCCATGCCCACCACCCTCATTAAGAACGCTGCGCACCTAATTACTATGAACGACGCGCGCGACGTCCTGGACGACGGCGCCGTCTATATTCGTGACAACGTCATTGAGTGGGTCGGCGCGAGCAGTCGCCTGCCCGACGAACGCCAGACCGCCGACCAGGTGGTCGACGCCAGAGAGTTAGTTGTGCTGCCGGGCCTGGTCAACACCCACCACCATTTCTACCAGACGCTTACGCGCGTCATCGCCCCCAATGCCGTGCTCTTCGACTGGCTTAAGACGCTCTACCCCATCTGGGCGCGCATGGACGGCGAGGCCATCTATGTCAGCGCACTCACGGCGATGGCAGAGCTGATCCTCAGCGGCTGCACCACATCCAGCGACCACCTGTACCTCTTCCCCAACGGCGCCTTGCTGGACGACGAGATCCGCGCCGCGCAGGAGATCGGCATGCGCTTCCATGCCGCCCGCGGCTCTATGTCTCTGGGCGAGAGCGACGGCGGCTTGCCGCCTGATAGCGTGGTACAGCGCGACGAAGCCATTCTGCAAGACAGCCGCCGCGTCATCGAGACGTTCCACGACCCGGAACCGAACGCCATGCTGCGCGTGGTGATCGCCCCCTGCTCGCCTTTCTCTGTCACCCCCGACCTGATGCGTGAATCGGCCGCCCTGGCCCGCGCTTATGGCGTCACCCTGCACACGCACTTGGCCGAAACGCTCGACGAAGAAGAGTTTTGCCTGGAGCGCTTTGGCCACCGCCCCGCGGCCTACGCCGAACGGCTGGATTGGGTGGGCGACGATGTCTGGTGGGCGCACAGCGTCTTTGTAGACGACGACGAAATTGGCCTGATGGGGCGCACGGCTACGGGCGCGGCGCACTGCCCCAGCAGCAACATGCGCCTGGCTAGCGGCATCGCGCCCATTCGCGCCATGGTCGACCACGGCGTGCCCGTGGGCCTGGGCGTCGACGGCTCGGCCAGCAACGACGGCAGCCACATGCTGGCCGAAGCGCGTATGGCCATGCTGCTGCAGCGCGTCCTGGGCAACCCCGCCGGTCTCACGGGCGAAGAGGCACTGTGGCTGGCGACGCGCGGCGGCGCTGCCGTGCTGCGCCGCGACGACATCGGCCAGCTAGCGCCGGGCAAGGCCGCCGACCTCATTGCTCTTAACCTGCAGAAGCTGCCCTACGCCGGGATGCAGCACGATCCCCTTAATGCGCTCACTTTTGCCGCGCCGCAGCAGGTCGATCTTTCCATCATCAATGGTAAAATGGTGGTGCAAGATGGTCGGCTGCTCACGCTCGACCTGGAGCCGCATATTGAACGTCATAACCACATTAGCCGCAAGCTGATCCGCGACGAATAGAGCAACACCAGCGGCTATCTGCCTTAGGAGCACCCATATGCCCTACCCGCTCATCTACCATCGTCCTGACACACTGCAAGACGCCCTGCAGCTGCTCGCGCGTAAAGGCGTCAGCGCTGCCGTGCTCGCCGGCGGCACACGGCTCAATCCCGACCTGGCAGACATTGAAGAATTGGTCGACCTGCAAGCCGTGGGCCTCGACGAGGTCAGCCACGGCGAGAACCGCCTCTCGCTAGGCGCCATGGTGCGCCTGCAGCGCATCGTCGACGACGAGCAAGCGCCGCCCCTGCTGCGCGAAATGGCGCGCCGCGAGGGGCCCAATACCTTGCGCCATGCCGCCACCATCGGCGGCACGATCGTCGCCGGCGACCCGGAGAGCGAGCTCGTGGCGGCCCTGCTGGTCTTCAATGCCGACGTCACCATCCGCAACGCCAACGGCGGGCACACCATGCCCCTTGCCGACTTTTATGAGGACGTCGCCGGCCATTTGCGCGGCGCCATCCTCACCGGCGTGGCCCTGGAGACCGACGGCGCGACCGCGCACGAGCGCGTGGCGCGCACGCCGCAGGATAAGCCAATCGTCGCCGCCGTAGCCCGCTATCGCCCCTCAGGCGCGCAAGACGGCGCAACGGCCTTACTGGCCCTGTGCGGCGTCGCATCCCGGCCGATCCTCGTGGGTCCCGAGGACATTGCCGCGCTGCAGCCGCCCGCCGACTTCCGCGGCAGCAGCGAATATCGCCAAGAAATGGCGCGCATCCTGGCAAAGCGCGTCTTGAACGAATTGCAAGACAACTAAAGGTTGGTAACCCATGCAAATCCAGCTCACCCTCAACGGCACAGAACAGACCTTTACCACGCACCCCGGCGAAACGCTGATGAAGCTGCTGCGGCGCAACGGCATCTTCAGCGTGCGCTTTGGCAGTGACACCGGCGAAACGGGCGCCGCCGCCGTGCTCGTCGACGGCCTGCTGGTGAACGCAGATATCATGCTCGCAGCCCAGGCCGCTGGCCATCATGTGGAAACGGTCGAGCAACTGGCCCAGGGCATCGACCTGCACCCCATCCAAGAAGCCTTCATCCGCACCGGCGCGATCCAATCTGGCTACTCCACGCCGGCCATGATCCTCGCCGCTAAAGCTCTGCTAGAGCGCAATCCCGACCCTACCGAAGCCGAAGTGCGCGACGCCATTTCCGGCATCCTCGACCGCGAAACGGGTTACGTCAAGCCGGTGCAGGCCATCCTCGAAGCCGCCGCCGTGCTGCGCGGTGAAGAACCCACCACGGTCGAACCCACCGTGCTCACCCCTGTCAGCGCCTTCGACAAGGATTTCCTCGACTTCTTCCGCGGCGCTTCTGGCGATGATGACGGTGATCGCGGCCTGGACCTGGGCGACGGCGACGTGCAGACGCGCACCGTCAGCCCGCCTAAGTTCATCGTGGCCCCCGACGTTCCCCAAATGAGCGTCGTCGGCAAGCCCGAAACCAAGGTCGACGCCGTTAAGCTGGCCAAGGGCAACCCCGCCTTTGTGGACGATTTCGAGATGCGCGGCATGCTCTATGCCCGGCTGCTCACCAGCCCCCACGCCCACGCCCGCATTCTAGACATCGACGACAGCGAAGCAGTGGCCATGGATGGCGTGCACGCCGTGATCCATTACAAAAATATCGAGCGCGTGCGCTACGCCTCCGGCGGGCAAAGTTACCCCAACCCGCGCCCGCACGACCAGGTTAGCTTCGATACGAAGGTGCGCTATGTGGGCGACCGCGTCGCCGCCGTCGCCGCCGATTCAATCGAAATCGCCGACGAAGCCATCAAAAAGATAAAGGTAGAATACGAGCTGCTGCCCGCGGTGTTCGACGAGAATGAAGCCATCAAGGAGGGCGCGCCGGTGATCCACGACGAGCCGGAGATGGAAGGGGCCGGAGCTTATGATGCGCTGCACAATATAAGCCACTTCATCGAAGCGCAGGTCGGAGATGTGGAGCAAGGTTTCGAGGAGGCCGACCTGGTTTATGAGAACGTGTACCGCGTGCACCAGGTGCAGCAGGTGCCCATCGAGCCGCATATTGCCATTGCTTACTGGGACCCCGACGAGCGCCTGGTCATCCGCACCTCCACGCAGGTGCCGTTCCACGTGCGGCGCATGGTCGCGCCGCTGCTGGGCCTGCCCGTACGCCGCATTCGCGTGATCAAGCCGCGCATCGGCGGCGGCTTTGGCGCCAAACAAGAGATGCTCATCGAAGACATCGTGGGCCATCTGACTATTAAGACCGGCCGCCCGGTGCGCCTGGAGCTCACGCGCCAGGAGGAGTTTGTCAGCAGCCGCACGCGCCACCCCCAAACCATCACCTACAAAAGTGGTGTGACGCGCGATGGCAAGCTCGTGGCGCAGAAGATGATTATCATCGGAAACACGGGCCCCTATGCCACGCACGGCCTGACGGTGCAGACTGTCAGCGGCCTGCGCGGCCTCAGCACCTACAACTGCCCCAACAAGCAGTTCGAGTGCAAGGTGGTCTACACCAATATTCCCGTGCCCGGCGCCTACCGCGGCTACGGCGCGCCGCAGGCGCTCTTTGCTTTGGAAGTGCACATGGAAGAGCTGGCCGAACAGCTTAGCATGGATGTCATCGAGTTTAAGGCCAAAAATTGGGTACGCGTGGGCGACCCGCTGGACATCGCGCCGCACCTAGGCGAGGGCGAGGCCGACAACGTCACCGAAGTGCCCATCATCCTCAGCAGCGGCCTCGACGAATGCATCGCCCAGGGCATGCAGGCCATCGGCTGGCGCCGGCGCCACGACCCCGACTGGCGCACGCCCGCAGGCAAGCCACACGTGCGACGAGGCATCGGTATGGCCGTTTGCATGCACGGTACCGCCATCCCCGGCCTGGACATGGGCGGCGCCAGCATCAAGATTAACGACGACGGCAGCTTTAACGTGCTCGTGGGCGCCACCGACTTGGGCACGGGCTCTGATACGGTGCTCTCGCAGATTGCCGCCGAAGTGCTTGGCGTGCCTCTGGAAGACATCATCATCTACTCCAGCGACACCGACATGACGCCCTTCGACACCGGCGCGTACGCCTCTAGTACCACTTATATCTCTGGCACAGCTGTTAAGAAAGCAGCCGAAATCGTGCGCGAGCAAATTAAGGAGCGCGCTGGACTGATGCTGGACCTCGGCGATTGGAGCGGCGTCGAGCTGCACGACCGCAAAGCCATCGCTCCCGACGGGCGCTCTGTCAGCCTGCAGAAAATCGCCCTCCATTCGCTGCACCAACAAGACCAACGCCAGATCATGGGCACGGCCAGCTTTGTCAGCCACGAGTCGCCGCCGCCCTTTGCCGGACAGTTCGTCGAGGTGGAAGTAGACACCGAAACAGGGCAGGTGACGGTACATAAGCTGGTGATGGCCGTGGACTGCGGCGTGGCCATCAACCCCATTACCGCCAGCGGGCAGGTGGAAGGAGGCATGACGCAGGCGTTGGGCTACGGCCACTGTGAAGAGATGGCTTACGACGAAGACGGCCGCATGCTCAACCCGGCCCTGGGCCCCTACAAGATCTACCGCGCCGACGAAATGCCTGAGATGGATGTGATCCTCGTGCAAACTGTCGAGCCTAGCGGGCCCTTTGGAGCCAAAGCAATCGCCGAAATTCCTAAAGACGGCGTGGCCCCCGCCCTGGCCAGCGCCATTCACGACGCCACCGGCGTCTGGATCCGGCAAATCCCGTATACACCACAGCGAGTGTGGCAAGCACTGCGCGAAGCGGGGGTGGCTGGTTAAGCTTCAAGCGGTAGACGTGCGGTTGGAATACGTTCGACGTATTTATACAAGTGTTTACTTGACAAATTAGCGGGGTTGTTTTATGCTGCATGCAACGATTCAGTTACCTTTGATTTGTGGGTAAGGAAAAGCGCATGACAGCAGACGTAGGCGCAATTGCCGGGAGCCAGCGGCAGATCCTGGCGCTGCTCAAGCAGCACGGAGAGACGACCACCGCCGAGCTGGCCGAGCGGCTGGCGATTTCTTACGAAGCTGTGCGCCTGCATATCAAGCAGCTTGAAGGCAACGGCCTGGTAGAGCGTAGCAAACGGCCCAACCCATCCGGACCCGGCCGACCCCTACGCTATTACCGTCTCAGCGCCGACGGCGAGCATCTTTTCCCTAAGAATTACGACGAGCTGGCCATCAGCCTCATCGACGCCATCGGCGGCGCACTGGGCGAAGGCGCTTTACGGCAGGTTCTGGCGGCGCTCAGCGACACGCAGGCCAGGCGTTGGGAATCGCGCCTGGCGGGCATGAGTTTGCCAGAACGTCTCGAGGAGCTGAAGGGCATCTATATCGAAGGCGACCCCTTCACCGAAGTCGCCACAGATAACGGCCGGCTACAGTTAGTCGAACGGAACTGCCCCTACCTGAACGTTGCCGCCCGGCGCCCCGCCCTCTGTAGCCTCACCGTCTCGCTCCTCAGCCGCCTGCTAGGCCATCGCGTGACGCGCGTGCGGCGCTTCCAGGATGGCGACGGCCGCTGCGTGTTTCATGTGCACCTGGACCAGCCCATCGATTCCGATGAATTTCGCTTCGAGCCCGAAGCAGATCGCTCTATTGTCGACGAATCGGCGCGCCCTCTATAGTTATAGCTTCTGGCCAAAGACGCGCTCATAAGAGTAAAGGACAAACGAATGAAAGAGCACACCTACCTCATTATCGGCGGCGGTATGACCAGCGCCGCCGCCCTGGAAGGCATCCGCAGCGTGGACCCCGACGGCGATATTGCCGTCATCTCTGCCGAGGCGCACAAGCCGTACAACCGGCCGCCGCTCTCAAAACAGTTATGGACGGGTAAGAAGCAGCTCGACGAAATCTGGCGCAGCGTGCCCCAGGGTGTAACCTACTATGCCGGCTGCACCGTCACGGAGCTAGACCTGGATCGCAAGGAACTGCGCGACGAGGCGGGAGAGGTGTACCGTTTCCAGAAGCTGCTACTGGCCACTGGCGGCGCCCCGCGCCGCCTACCGTTTGGCGGCGACAACATCATCTACTTCCGCACGCTGGACACCTTCCACCGCCTGCACGATCTCGCCCAGGAGCAGGAGCGCTTTGCGGTCATTGGCGGCGGCTTCATTGGCTCGGAAATTGCCGCCGCGCTGGCCATGCAGGGCAAGCAGGTGACCATGCTCTTCCCCGAAGCAGGCATCGGCGCGCGTCTTTTCCCCGCGGACCTCGTCGAATTCATTAACGACGCCTATCGCCAACAAGGCGTTGAGCTGCTCGCCGGCGAAACGGTGACGGGTCTGGAAGGCCAGGGCACAGAGCTCACGCTCTCCACAGAATCGGGCCGGGCGCTGCAGGTTAACGGGGTGGTTGCTGGCATCGGCATCACACCCAACGTGGCGTTGGCCGAAGCCGCCGGCCTACAGGTTGACAACGGCATTGTCGTGGATGCTTCTTTGCGCACGAGTCACCCCGATGTCTACGCTGCGGGCGACGTCGCCGCCTATTACGACGAGGCACTGCAAAAGCGACGGCGCGTGGAGCATGAAGATGCCGCCAACAGCATGGGCCAGGCCGCGGGCCGCGCCATGGCTGGCGCAGAAGTTCATTACGACGCCACGCCGTTTTACTACTCGGACATGTTCGATATGGGCTATGAGGCGGTTGGCACGCTCGATGCACGCCTGGACACCCAGGCGCACTGGCAAGAGCCGTACCGCAAGGGCATCATCACCTACCTGGATGAGAATCGCGTGCGCGGCGTGCTGCTGTGGAACGTGTGGGACAAAGTCGACGAGGCCCGCCGGCTTCTTGGTCAGCAGTTTGACCGAGACAGCCAGGCACCGCATCCCTTACTGTGAGGCGTATCATGCAACACAACGATATTGAAGTCATAAACTTGCACGGCTTGCAGACAAACGGGCGCCGGGCACCCTGGAGCGCCATTGTCGATCATGACACTGAGCCGCAGGAAAAGATAAAACTGCTGCTACACGCCCTGCTCACCGTGCTGGGCGAAGACCCTAACCGCGACGGGCTGCAGCGCACGCCACAGCGCATGGCGCGCATGTACACCGAGCTCTTATCAGGCTACGAGGTAAATGTTAACGCCGTACTCAACGGAGCGCTCTTCGAGGTCGATTACCAGGAACCGGTCATCGTCAAAGACATTCAGTTCTACAGCTTATGCGAGCATCATCTGCTACCCTTCTTTGGGCGGGCGCACGTGGCCTATATTCCCCGCAAGCGCGTCATCGGGCTCTCTAAAATTCCGCGCATCGTCGAGATGTACGCCCGCCGCCTGCAGGTGCAGGAGCGGCTCACCACGCAAATTGCCGATCAGCTCCAGGCGGTCTTGCAGCCGCGCGGCGTCGCCGTCGTCGTAGAAGGCACGCACCTGTGCATGGCCATGCGCGGCGTGCGCCAGCAGGGCGCGGCCATGCGCACCAGCGTCATGCGCGGCGCATTTCAAGAAGACGCCGGCCTGCGCGCCGACTTCTTGCAGCAATTGCACGTTCCTGCGAATATGGGGCTGTAGGCGCCGCTGCAGTTTACGCTGTGGCGCGCAATTAACGAAATACACTGCCAACTGAGAAGACGATGACCCGCTATGTAATCTTCCCCGAAATTGCCCTACGCCTGGCTGTCGAGAAGGCCGTTGTGGTCCCCGATCATCAGTTGCTAGCACCCACGCTGCTGCGCTCGCAACTGCTGGCGCGCCTCTACCGTCTGGTTAACGAAGGCCAGATGACCACGAAAGAGGCCAACCAACACCTCGATTACGTGCGCAGCCTGCGCGTGCGCCTGCTCGGCGACCGCGTCTTGCAGCAGGTCGCCTGGAAAGTGGCGCATCAGCTTGCCTGGCCCGACACAATGGACGCCGAATACGTCGCCCTCACCCAACTGCAGGCCGACGGGCTGGTCACGCTCGACCAAGACATCATCGCCGCGGTCGCCGACATCGTGCCTACCGCTCCTTACGCAGCCCTGCTGCGCCGCGGCATAGAATGAGAACCGTACTGTCAGCATCGGTAGCGCCGATGTGTGAAACTTATATGAGCGAGTTGCCCGACAGCCATGCCCATCGATAAAACCCTTCCTCTCCTCGAAGAACTAATCGCCGCCCAGCGGCGGGGGCAGCCGGTCGCGTTGGCCACGATCACCCGCGCCCGCGGCTCAGTGCCCCGCCATACGGGCTCCAAGATGTTGATCTACGAAGATGGTCGCACCAGCGGCACCGTCGGCGGCGGCGAGCTGGAGGCGCGCGTGATTGCCGCCGGCATCGAGACGCTGCAAGAAGGCCACCCACGCACCGAGCCGTACTCTCTCGTCGACCTTGGCCGCGGCGACCCCGGCGTGTGCGGCGGCGAACTGGAGGTTTATTTGGAACCATACCTGCCTCCCGCTACCGTGTTCGTTATTGGCGCTGGACACGTGGGCCAGGCCGTCGCGGATCTGGCCTATTGGCTCGGCTTCCGCGTAGTGGTCAACGATGACCGCGCCGAAATGGTCAACGAGGAGCTGATCCCCCATGCCCACCTTTACCTGCCCGGCGACATCCAGGAGGCCCTGGCGCAGCAGCCCCTGCACCGCAACACCTACATTGTGCTCACCACGCGCAACGTCAAGGTCGACCGCCAGATTTTGCCCCACCTGCTCGACACGCCAGCCCCTTACATCGGCGTCATCGGCAGCAAACGGCGCTGGGAGCACGCCAAGAAGCTGCTGCGCGAAGACGGCTTTGCCGATGAGCAGTTGTCCCAGTTCCACTCGCCCATCGGTCTGGAGCTCAACGCCGAGACGCCGCGAGAAATTGCGGTCAGCATCATGGCCGAAATCATCATGCTCTCGCGCGGTGGCGACGGCCGGCGCATGAAGAGCGGTTAGGCGCGCCCCTTCAAGGCGCCTGCGCTTGCCACAACTGCCGGGTGAGCTGCATGTGTCCCAGGTGCAAGGCCGAGTGCTCGACCACGTGCAGAATGGCCCAGCGCACGCCCACCACACGTGTACATCCCGGCCCGGCCGGAATCTCCCGCTCCTCGGCCAGCGTCGCCTCGTCTACCTCCGCCAGCACCTCGCGCGTTTGCCGCGCCGCCGCGGCTAGCCGCTGCAGCAGCTCCTCAGCAGTGGTGACTGCGGTGCGGAACTCCTCGTCGCGCACGCGGGTGGCCTTGCGCTGCCCAACCACCTCGCCAATCCAGAAATGTTCCGAGCCTGCCACATGCGCCGCCAGCACCGCTAGCGAATTGGTGGCATGGTCGTCGTGCGGCAGCGGCCGCCAGTTCAGCGCCTCGGGCGGCGCCTCTTCCAACAATTGCACCACTGCCCCCCGCACCTCCTCAATCATATTCAAATACGCCTGTATCTCGGCCGACATCACAAGCCTCCTGTCGCTATCACCTAAAACCACGCAACGCACGTGCGCACCTGCCATCATACATAACCCACACCAGTCTCGGCAACGGCTCGCGCAAATTGGGCGGGTTAAGGCTCTATCAACGCCGGCCTTTCAGGCAGCGCTTGCCACATGTCGCCGCGCCCGCCTTGCTGAATGGTGAACGCCGCGTCATGCGCGGCCCGTGCGCCCGGCGCCGGGCAGTGAACGCCCACAAATAGGTAGTCGTCGAAGCGCATCGCGGCGCCGCTATTTGTCAGGCTGGCGGCGCTGAGCCCCACGCGCCCATCGGGCACAAGGACGTTTACTTGGTATACGCTCACATCATTGACGTAGATTAAACCCCAGTCGCCAGAGTTAGCAGACAGGCGCAGCCGGTTAGGCCCGTTCGGATTAATGGCCGCATTTTGGCCGTAGGCTATGCGATGCCAGCCGCCGCTTGCCGTATAGCGCATCAGGAACCACGTCTGTTGGCGGGGCGCTACTTCGAATGAGTAGAAGTCGCTCCAGTCTGCGTTGAGGCCGTAGACCAACCCGTAGATGGGGTTTCCGCTTACCGCGCGCGCCGTTACACTCAGCTCTTTGCCATCGTGCCACACATCGCCGGCGCTCACGGCAGCCCACTGTGCGCCGTGGTGTTCGATGACATATTCGCCGTCATCGTAATAATAGGCCACGCTGCCGTAGTCGGCGACGGGCCAGCGCCCATTGTCGAAGTCAAAGCTGTCGTGCAGCGGGCTGCCGCAATAGTCGTGGCCGACCATGGGCAGCATTGTTTGTGCCGTCGCCGGTGTATAGATATCCAGATATGCGTTGAGGTCAATTCTGGCGGCCACGGCAAGATCGCTGTTGGCCAGCACGCTGATTGGCGGCGCATTGAAGTGGGCGCGCACGTTAAACGTCAGGACCGGTTCTAGCGTCGCCACGTCGAGGACCTCTACCGGATGGTAAGGTTTATTGCCCCACGGCTCGTACGTGGTGTAGAGATAAGCGCCGTCAGGCGAGAAGGAAACCCAGGTATAGGGCAAGGGGGAGCTGGAAAAGTCGTCGATGTGGTAGGGACGGCTGTCAATCTCCATCAGCGGATGTGTGCTGAATAGCTGAAGGCGGTCCGAAAGAACGACAAGCCGTGAGCCATCTGGGCTCAGCGCCATGCCCTTGACGAAGCCGCTGGGCGCGGTAGCCGACAGCACAGGCGCGCCGCTCGATAGAGAATATTGCTGCACGTGGTTAGGAGCATGCCAGCTCCCCATACCCACGTATAACAGCTCGTCATGCAGCGCCAGATGATAACGGTCGGCCCAATCTTGGCTCTCGATCGTCGTAATGACCGTCCCGCTGCCAATGTCATAGACGTAAACCGCCGTGTACGGTGGAATATGTCCTGTGTATTGAAGGTAAGGCGTTACGTAGAAATGCTGCTTGCCTATCACCATGTCCTGGCCCCACACCACGGGAATTGAATATTGCTGCAGCGGCTGCAGCGTTGCGGCGTCCAGCACCACCACGGGCATCGTGCGCTCGTCTTCAGGCAGCACCAGCAAGCGCACGCCATCAGGGTCCAGCGCCAGCCGCTGGGCCGTCCAATCTGGGCTACCGGCCTGCGCAATCACGTCACCGCTGGCGCCATTCACCAGGGCCACGCCGCCGTCGGCAATCATATAAAGCCGCTGGCCGTCCGGCGAGCGCAGCAAATAGCTCAGCGCGCTAGAGCCCGGGCTGAGCATCAGGCTGTGCAGCGGTAGATAACCGTAATAGGCGCTGGGATCCGGAAATGCAGGCGCTGCTGTCCGAGGCGCAGCGGCGGCCCCCAGAACCAGCGCGACAAGTGCTAACGGAACGATTAGAACGGTGAGTAGAAGCGTATAGCGACGGCGCATGTGGTCCCCCCTTTAAGCGCGTGGCAATGAGATAAATTGTAAGCTTATTTGTGCAAAATGTCACGAAAGAGACATCGGTCAGCATCCTGCCGCGCACCATTCCGTGAAATCCGCGCGCCCTTCCGGTAAAATGGCGCCATGCTACTGGCAGACTATCTCACCATCATCCGCGGCGGCGGCGACCTGGCCACGGGCGTGGCCTATCGCCTGCACAAAGCCGGGCTGCCCCTGATCATCACGGAGCTGCCCCATCCCCGGGTTGTGCGCCGCACCGTAGCGCTGGCCAGCGCCGTGCTGGAAGGGCAGGCGACTGTGGAAGATTTGCACGCGCAGCGCGTGCATACGGCGCAAGAGGCACTGGCCCTGGCGCGGGAGCCGGCGGCGCCGATCCCCGTGCTGGTTGCGCCGCAGCTCGACGAGCTGCTCGCGGCCCCTGATGCTGCGCCTACGGTGATCGTCGATGCGCGCATGGCCAAGCGCAACATCGACACGCGGATCGACCAGGCGCCGCTGGTGATTGCCCTGGGCCCTGGCTTCAGCGCCGGCCAAGACTGCCACGCCGTTGTGGAAACGATGCGCGGGCACACGCTGGGTCGGGTGATCTGGCAAGGGCCGGCGCAGGCCAACACCGGCAGCCCCGGGCTCGTGGCCGGCAAAGGCAGCGAGCGCGTGCTGCGCGCGCCCGTGAGCGGGGAGGTGCGCTGGAATGTACGCATTGGCGACATTGTGCGCGAAAGCCAAACGCTCGGCGACGTCGACGAGCACGCCATCCGCGCCCCCTTTTTTGGCGTCGTCCGCGGCCTGATCGCCCCCGGCACGCGCGTGCCCGCCGGCCTCAAAATTGGCGACGTGGACGCCCGCGCCGACAGCGCCGCCTGCCACACCATCTCGGATAAGGCGCTGGCCGTTGGCGGCGGCGTGCTCGAAGCCATCCTGACATTTATCAACGCCCGCGCCCATTCCAGCCGTTAACCACGCTCATGGCTCCCGCCCCCACGCTCAGCGCTGCATTTAACCTGGCCCCCGGCGGCGAGCTGATCGCACTCACCGGCGGCGGCGGCAAGACCTCGCTTCTGTTCGCCCTCAGCCGCGAACTGGCCGCCGCCGGCCGGCGCGTCGTAGCGGCGACCACCACGCGCATCGCCACGGCCGAGCTGCTGCGCGCACCGGCTTACTTCCTGGCTTCCGATCTGCAGGCAAACGGCTATGCCCGCCTCGACGCCTGCCTGGAGGAGCATCGTTTCTGTTTCGTGGTGGGCGCCGCGGCCCGGGATAAGGTCGGCGGTTTGCCCCTGGAGCTGCCCGCCCGCCTGCTGGCGCGCGAAAAGGTTGACTTCGTGCTGGTGGAAGCAGACGGAGCGAGGATGCGACCGGTGAAAGCGCCGGCCGCGCATGAGCCGGCCGTCCCTCCTGAAACCACGCTGCTCATTCCCATGACGGGCATCGACGCCCTCTCTACGCCGCTGCAAGACATCGCCCACCGCCCGCACCTACTTGCGGCCCTGCTCTCTATTTCGCTACACGAATCCCTGCGCCCAAAGCATGTCGCCGTTCTGCTCAACAGCGCGCAAGGCGCCTTGCGCCACGCCCCGCCGCAGGCGCGCATCATCCCCTTTATCAACAAGGTGCAGACGGCTGCCGAGCTGGCGCAGGCCCACGAAATCGCGCGCCTACTCTTCGCCGACCCGCAGCGCGACCGCCGCATCCAACGCCTGGTCATTGGCGCCCTGCAGCACGCGCCGGCGGTGCGCGGCATCGTCAAGCGATGACCCCGATTGCTGCGCCTCCGTGCCCATCGCCTCCGCCGAGCGCCGTATCATGAGATGGCTACGCGAAGACGGCCAGTGGCTGTTGGCCGGCCTGCTCGTGGGTATTGGCGGGCTCAGCGCCTGCTTGTTCATCGCCGCATTCGCCAGCTTGGTGCTGGGCGTAAGGCTCATCCCTCTGCCCGTTCCGCCGCCGCCCACGGCGCTACCCACGCGTGCGCCGCTCATTCCACCCACGCCCACGGTTCTGCCCGGCGCCACGCCCGCGCCGACGCGCCACGACACGGCCACACCGCTCCCGCCGCCCACCCCGTCGCAGGCCGAGCCCAGCGGCCTGATCGTCTACACCTGCTTCCATGGCGGTTTTGACAACATCTGCGCGCTCGACGCCGGTGACCCTGATCCGCAATTTCTCACCAACGTGCCGGCCACCGACTTCTACCCGGAAATCAGCCCGAGCGGCGACCTGATTACCTTTTCTTCAAACCGCAGCGGCGACTTTCGCATCTACCTGATGGACCTGAACGGCGAGAATGTGCGCCAGGTGGGCCCCAACGCCGGCAGCCATTTCGCGCCGGACATCTCACCCGACGGCGCACAAATCGTCTTCACCAACGCTATTGGGCGCTACCAGAACATTTGGATTATGAACGTGGACGGCAGCGACGCCCAACCGCTGACCATTGGCCCGCACAACGACGTCGACCCGGCCTGGTCGCCCGACGGCCGCCAGATCGCCTTCGCCTCAGACCGCGGCTGGCGACCGGCGCACTGGATCATGGACGCGGACGGCGACAATATGCGCATGCTGCCCGACGAGGTAGCGGAGCACGGCGGGCGCTCTGACTGGTCGCCGGACGGCCGCTGGCTGGCATTTTACGCCGGCCCTCGCGAGCGGCGCGACGTCTACACTGTAGCTGCCAACGGCACCGGCGAGTGGCAGCGCCTTACCTTTAATGGCCGCAACCTGGCGCCGGCTTACTCGCCCGACGGCGCCTGGATCGTCTTCACCTCATACCGCGCCGGGGACAACGCCAACCTCTTCATTATGCGCCCCAACGGCGGCGACGTGCGCCAGCTAACTACCGACCCCAACGCCGACTGGCAGCCCCGCTGGGGACCCTAGCGCCCTCCCCGCGTTTCACGCTTTTGCAATCATAACATCAGCTATGGACAAGGAGACAACCGTGAACCAATCAGAGCTCGAGCAGTTTGTGTCCGCGCTGCCCAATGTGCAGCGCGAAGAGGCCTTTGGCTATGCCTTTTACTTCGTGGGCGATGACCACCGCCTGCCATTCGTCACCTTCGCCGCCAGCGACAACGACTACGACCATGTATCGAACCTCAGCCGTGAGGGCGTCTTTCGCATCAACATTGGGGTGAGCCGCAACACCTTTACCGGCCTCGTGGGCCACGCGCCGGCGGCAGACGAAACCATCGACTATACGGCGCTCAACGTCTTCTTACCGCACCCCGACTACGCGCGGCAGAACTGGGTCTGCATTCTCAGCCCCCAGGGCCACCAGGTCGAGAAGACCAAAGAGCTAATCGCCGAAGCCCACGCTATAGCCACAACCCGCGCCCAACGCCAGTCCCCCGCGACGTCATCCTGAATGCCCCACCCGTCATCCTGGATGCAATGAAGGATCTCTCAGCCCCACAACCCAATCAACAGCAAAAGCGCCACACCCAGGGCCAGGCCTACGTCGATCCACTCAATGTCATCCCATCTCCCTTGCATCAGGCCACCTCGTTCTAATAAGTGCGTATCGTATCTATCATAAATGAACGAACCGCAGCAAGCTGTTTCCTGCATGACACTTGCGCCATTTTTCTGGCCATGAGCGTCGCGGTATGCTCAGTATAGTGCCCACCGCCCCGCCCCGTAAATCGGACCATGGAGCTAGGACCGCCCCAGCCAGGAATCGTAGGCCAAAATCTTTGCCCCTTCACGTTGCCGATTGCGCCTTCTCCGGGTATTCTCAGCGCACTATGCAAGATCGCGTCCGTCTACCGCTCTTTCTTTTCGCCGTTATCTTCCTTGTTCTGCTCATCCCACCTACCGCTCACAGCGGCAGCGAGGTCTTTATCTACCTGCCTGCCATCTACAATGGGCAGGCCGAGCCCACGCTCATTGTCGACCCCCAATCACGCGACGCCTCGCTGCGCTTCTACCACGACGTCTACCTGGCGGCCGAAGGCGCTGCTCACACCTGGAGCGGCAACCATGCCGCTTGCGACGCCGGCAGCACATCGCAAGCTTTCCGCGACGCCATTCTGCTGCGCATAAACTACTTCCGTGCCATGGCCGGCATCCCGCCGCTGCTGGGCCTCAACCCGGAATACAACCACAAAGCGCAGCAAGCAGCGCTAATGATGAGCGTCAATCGCGCCCTGAGCCACAACCCGCCATCGGACTGGGAGTGCTACACGGCCGAGGGCGACCAGGCTGCGGGCAGCTCCAATCTTTTCCTGGGCGTCTACGGCGTCGCAGCCATCGACGGCTACATCTACGACCCCGGCGCCGGCAATTACCCCGTAGGCCATCGCCGCTGGATATTGTACCCTTACACCCGCCACATGGGCACAGGCGACATCCCGCCGGGCGGCGGCAACCCACCGGCTAACGCCCTGTGGGTCTTTGACGCCGACCGCTTCCCCGACCGTCCCGCCACCCGCGAGCCCTACGTGGCCTGGCCGCCGCCCGGCTATGTGCCGTACCAGGTAGTCTACCCGCGCTGGTCTTTCGCCTACCCAGGCGCCGACTTCAGCGCTGCGACCGTAACCATGACCCGCAGCGGCGTCCCCCTGCCCCTGAACGTGCAACCCGTGGTCACCGGCTACGGCGACAACACGCTCGTGTGGCAGCCAGACGCCTCATTCAACAGCGCACCCACCGCCGACACGCCCTACACCGTGCACATCCAAAACGTGCTCGTGAATGGCATGCCCCGGTCATATAGTTATACGGTAACGGTGTTTGATCCGCAGGCAGGGACGGCGCCGTTCCCGGCACCGCCCGGTTTGCTTGGACGGCCATCTTTTGGCCCTAATTTGCCGCGAACCAGCATGCGCAATTAGCCGCTTGACGCGGCAGAAGCGCGCTGCTTTTGTATTAGAAGGTCGATCCCCGGAGCAAGCGACAACCTGGACTGACCGAGCAGCGCACTGTACCGAGCAATAGTAGTTTCGAGGACAGCTTCGGGCAGCATACGCCGTTCTAAAATGAGGCCCAGTAGAACGGTGGCAATGTAATCTTCTAACACTAACACGGTGACATGCCGTTCAAATTGGGGAAAGGCGGCCGCGAGCCCCTTTGCACGTTCGACCATGCTCCTCGGCACGAGCAGAACTGGTGACAGCCGCTCGTGCTCCAGATCCTCCACGCAGCGTTCCATCACCGTGCGCGTTGGCACTGCTTCAACGTAGTATACGATGCGACCCAGTCGAAAACTAGCCTGCCCACGCGCACTTTGCCGTAGGAAAGTGTGCTCGTTTAACGTGGCGCTGCCGCCCTTTTGCAGCATCACCGCGGCAACTAGATAAAGGCCGACGGTGCTGTAGCGTGCAGAACCGCCGGCCCCCGCCAACACGTCCTCGACCCACTGCTGCACTGCTTCGGCCTGGTTTACGTGTACCTTCAGACTGTCCATCTTCACGCCCCTGGTAACAGCACACGTCAATCACGCGGCAACCCGTTACATATTTGTTGTGCCCTAGGCCCTCTACTTCAGGCGGCACCGCTAATGCGGCGGAAAATACACTCGCCTTCGCCCCTTCTTTTCATACCGGACTCGTCCCTCATTAACTAGCAACCCCAGGACCGCCCACGAAAGATAATTCTGCTGCTCGCCCTCAAAATCAGATTCAAGCTCCAGCGCCCGCGCAATCTCACTGTTTGAAACGCCCGGGTTACCAGCGACAAACTCAATCATTGCTTCTTTAATCAAAAACAACCCAACCTGGGCTTTCGAAGTGGGTGTGACCATGGTTTGTTGTGCCTTCTTAGTGCCAGCAGATTGTACATATTCCCGATCCTATTCTAAAGGCTGTTTATCAACGAGTCACACATCCTAACAATAGCACGCGGCTTGCCGCCCCTGCGCCCCGGTGCTATAGTGCCGGCGCCATGGTTGTGTTTAGCCAGACTCAGTTTTTGAAGGGCCTACCGCCGCTGGTGATTGCGCGGTTGCCGCTGGGCTTGCAGGGTATTCAGGTGCGGCAGCCGTATCGGTGGCTGATCCAGTTCAACTATGGCGAAAACTGGCTGCACTATGAGGTGGCGCGGGCGAAACACCGCGTGGGTTGGGAACTGGGCTTTCATTGTGAAGCGCGCGATGCGCGGTTGAACCGCTTTCTGCTCGACGGCTTTCGGCGGCACCTGATTGAGATTAAGGACACGCTGGGCGAGCAGATTGAAGCCGAAATGTGGGATAAGGGCTGGACCAAAATCTACGAGGTGTATCCCGACGGCGTGCTCGACGAGGCGTACCAAGCGGCCGTCGCCGCGCGCCTGGCGGAAATCATCACCTGCCTGCACGCCTTTTACGTTGAGCTGCGAAATGCGGTGGCGCAGAGTTACCGTTAGGACGGGGACGTAGAAGTCGCCTGCTCAGCGGCGGAAGTAGCTGATGCCCGCGCGGGCCTCTTCCAGGAAGATCTCGATGGGGTTGCGGTTGTCGGTCAGCAGCACGCCGTCTGTGGGCGCCTGTGCGAAATTGCTGTCGGCCATCTCCATTTGTGAGGCCATAAAGATGATGTTTTGCAGGCCCTGGCCCTGGGTGGCTGAGGCGCGCGTGTCGGCAAAGACGGCGGAGATGGTGGCGGCCAGGGCCTGGAAGGAGGCTGAGCGCGGGCCGGAGGGGCTGCCGATGAAGTTGTAGAGCAGGCGGCCGTCTGGCTTTAGGGCTCTGGCGGCTGCTTCGAAGAACTCGACGGTGGTTAGCTGCGGCGGCACCGAGGCGGGGCCGTTGTAGGCGTCGATGAGCATGAGGTCGTAGCGCCCGGGCTGCGCCTGGGCCACAAAGGCGCGCCCGTCCTGGGCCACCACCTGGCCCTCGATTGGCCCGAAGTAGCGGTCGGATAGGGCGATGACGAAGGGGTCGATCTCCACTTCGGTGACGCGCGCGCCGCGCGCCTCTAGCGCCCGCGCCTGCGAGTGGCCTGCGCCGCCGATGACCAACACTTGCTTGCCGGCCACGTCGCCGGCCAGCTCGACCATCATGCGCGCGTAGCCAAAGTTGGGCTCGCCGGTGAGCAGGCTCATCTCGCTCTCGTAGGTGGGACCCAGGTGCATACGCACAAAGGTTTGCTCGTCGGAATAGACGCGGATGGTCTGGTAGTAGCCCTCTTGCTGCGCCAGCAGGCGCGTGCCCTGCACGCCTGCGGACCATTGGAAGCTGGGCTGAGGAACGAGCAAGCTGGCCGCGGCCAGGGGCAGTGTCGCCAGCGCCAGCCTGCGCGGCGCGAAGTAGAGGGCAAAGAGGGCCAGGCCCACGGCGAAAAGCTGCAGCGACAGGGATAGCCCTACCCAGGGGATGAGGTAGAAGGCGGCTGCCAGCGCGCCGGACACGCTGCCAATGGTGCCCACGGCGAGCACATTGCCCACAATGCGCGGCGCTTCTTCTACGGGCCGGCCGCGCGTAAGGATGCTGATGGCTACGGGCGAGGCGGTGCTGAAGAGCATGGCCGGCAGCACAAAGGCCGCCGCCGCCGTTATGAGCACGGCCTGATAGCCGCCGGCGCCCAGCTGGGCCGGTAGCTGCCACACTATCCAGCTAATGGCCAGCAGCCACACGGCGTTCACCAGCAGCACCACGAACATGGTGCGCCGGAGGTTTGGCCAGGCAATACGCCCACCGAGGTAGTAGCCCAACGAAATGCCCAGCAGGGTTACGGAGATGATAATGGCCCAGGTTACTGTGGTGTCGCCAAACAGCGACGAAAAGAGGCGCGGCCCGATAATCTCGGTGGCCAGTAGGGCAAAACCACTAAAAAAGACGAATAGATAAATCAGCGGCCGGTTCCATGTTCTCGCCGCCGCTTGCTGCTCATCACCATTCATAGGGCATCCAATCTATGCATTCAGTTTCTTCGAAACGGGCCGTGGCTTAGGGCGCGCTGCCGCGCTCGGTGACGTAAAAGAGCAGCGACACGGCTTTCCAGGCGCCATCGGCTTGGCGCACCAGGACGAAGCGGTCCACGCCCCGGTCGCGGCGCGCGCCGGCCTGCAGCAGCCACTCTACGGTGGCCACAGCGCCCACGCCGTCGGCGTCGATGACGTACGATTGTATGGTCTCGGTCATGGGCTCGGGGGCCTGGGCTACGAGCGCGGCCTGCATATCCACGAAGGGGTCGCGCGCCAAGGCAGAGCGCACGGCGCCGCCCTCGACGTACACAATGGTGGCCTGCTCGTGGAAGTGCGCGCGGTAGGCTTCCATGTCGCCGGCGGACCACGTGGCGAAGTAACTCTCCAGGAAGGCGACTACCTCGGCCTCCAGGTCGGCGGCCTGCAAGGCGACCGCGCTGCCCTGCGCGGTGCGCTCGCTGCGCCAGGGGCCCAGGCCATAGGCCAGGACGTAAGCGCCAAGCACCGCCGCGGCCACAATGAGCAGCGCCACGGATAGAGTTCTCTTTATGGTCATGGGGTTAATTAAACCAAAACAAACCTACTGCGCCACCCGCCACATAGCGCGTCTCCCCGAATACCGTGCTAGGACTGGCCAGCCATGCCGGCCTGCTGCCTGGCTGGGAGAACCAGCCGACCATGCTACCATAGGGGCGATGACCGACTTCACTGCCACCCCCACCCTGCTCACCGGCCACGTTCTGCAGCGCGACGGCTGCCCCCTGCACTACTGGCTTGGCGGCGCCGCCGGCCGTCCTCTGCTCATCTTCAGTCACGGAGCTACCATGGACCATCGCATGTTCAACGCTCAGGTGGATGCCTTCGCCGGCGACTACCGATTGCTTGTTTGGGACGCGCGCGGGCATGGTCGCTCGCGCCCACTGGGCGACAGCTTCACTCTGAAGGGTTGTGCGGAAGATCTTCTGGCGATTCTGGATGAGGTTGGCCACGAAGGCGAAATCGTCTTCATCGGCCAGTCGATGGGCGCCTACGTTGGCCAGACCCTCTACCTGCAGGCGCGCCACCGGCTGCCCGACGGTCTGCGCAGCATGATCTTCATCGGCGCTACGCCGCTAACCAAGGCCTACTCCCGCCGCGACATCTGGACCCTGAAAGCCACTATGCCCCTATTCGACCTGTGGCCCTACAGACATCTCACCCAGACTATGGCCAACGGTATTGCGCATACGCCAGCGGTGAAAGCCTATGCCCTGCACGCCTGCCGCCAGATCCCACGCGCGGACTTTCTGCGCATCTGGAAGGCCATTACCCTCGCGGTCGACCGCGAGGGCTTCCCCGGCGTCACCTTCGAGCTGCCCTTGCTGCTGATGCATGGCGAATTTGACCGCACGGGCACGATTGGCCGCGACATGCGGCCCTGGGCGCAAGGCGAGCCGCAGGCCAGCTTTCAGCTCATCCCTGCTGCCGGCCACAACGCCAACCAGGACAATCCCGGCTACACCAACGACCTTATCCGCAACTTCCTCGCCAGCCACGTCGCCTGACTGCCATGGCCTAAGCCGCCCCTGCGCGGCCTGCCTCCGCTCAACAAAACATAACTCATCCACAATTGTGACAGTAGCTGTCACAGCGTATGCTACAATAGCCCCAGAACAGATGGTCTAGTAAAAGGGGCTGGCTTATGTCTCGTTTGGTTACGAGGACTTCCAGACTGCGGCAGATTGAGGAGCTGCTTTATATGAGCGGCGAGGGGCTGCGCGCGGCGGAGCTGGCGCAGCAGCTCGATGTGGACCGCCGCACGATATATCGCGACCTTGACTTTCTGTGCGAGCAGGGAATTCCCATCTGGCAGGATAACGGCCATTTTGGCATTAACCGCGCGCGCTATCTGAGCACGCTACACCTGAGCTACCATGAAGCCATCGCCCTGATGCTGGCGGGCTTGCTGCTGTCTCGGCTGATGGATGCGCACAACCCGCACGTGGCCGCGGCGCTGCGCAAATTGGCGGTGACGCTGCCGCAGCCGCTCACGGCGCACCTGAAGCGCGCCGCCGAGCGCGTGCAGGCACACGGCGACGGGTCGCGCCACGTGTACGTGCTGGAGGCGCTGGCCGAAGGCTGGGGCAACGGGCGCAAGGTGCGTGTGGATTATCGCTCGCCGCGCAGCGGCGCCCTACGCCAGCGCACGATCGCGCCTTATGCCCTGGAGCCCACTGGCTCGGGCATTTACGTTATCGGCTATGACGATTGGGCCGGCGACATGCGCACGTTTAAGCTGGACCGGCTGGAAGGCGCCGCGGTGCTGGACGAGCCTTTTAGCTTGCCTGACGACTTTGACCTGGAGGCCTTTCTGGAGAGCGGCTGGCGCATTATGGCCGGCGAAGAGGCGCAGGAGGTGGCGCTGCGCTTCAGCGCCGCCGCCGCGCCGCACGTGCTGGCGCGCCGCTGGCACCCTTCGCAGAGGCTGGAGAGCCTACCCGATGGCGGCTGTTTGCTGACGGTGCACGTGGCCGAGCCGCTAGAGATGCAGCCTTGGATCCGTAGCTGGGGCGCGCAGGTGGAGGTGCAGACGCCTGCCTGGCTGCGGGCGCAAATTGGCGAGGAGCTGGCGCAGGCCGCTGCCCTTTACGGGGCGCGGACCGCGGCTCTCAATGGCGCGCCGCTCGCCGAGCAGGAGGAAGGGCCGTGACGGCGCTAAATGTGCAGGTGTACCGCATCAACAATGACCTTGCGGAGCTGCTGTTCAATCCTGGCGAAGTGGACCTGCGCGTGGGCGAGACGCTGAGCCTGCGCGAGCGCGAATCGGGGCGCAGCGTCATTGCGCAAGTGATCGCCTTTCGCTCGGCTACCTACCCTTCGCTGCTGCGCGAGCAGCTTGATAGCCTGGTGGGGGTGCACGAGGGCAACGGCAACGGCCTGGGCAGCAGCGGGGGCGGCGAGCTGGGCGCGGCCCTGGCGCAGCAGGCGGTGTTGGCCGAGCAGCTCGACGGCCGCGATGACGAGATGGCCAACATTAAGGTGGCGCTGGCCAAAATCCGCAAGACGGTGGCGGCGCGGGCTAACGGCAACGGGGGCGCGGCGCGCTGGGAAGATTGGGACGGCTGGATTCCGGCGCGCGACGTGGACGTGCTGCGCACGGGCGACCCCGAGCTGTTCGCCAACGCTACGACCAATAAGGGGCACCAGCTTTATCTGGGGCGCAGCCTGGCGGGGCACAATTTTCACATCGAGGGGCAAGATTTGGAGAAGGTGAATGTGATCACCGGCGTAAAGGGCAGCGGTAAGTCGCACCTGGCCAAGGTGGTGCTGATGCAGCTCATCGAAGCCGGCGCGCCGTGCATTGTCTTCGACATTAACCGCGAATACATTCACCTGCCGCCGGTGGAGCTGGACCCGGCGACGGGCAAGACGCTAAAGCGGGGCATTGTGCACCTGGAGGCAGGCGGCAACTTCCGGCTCAGCGTGCGGCAGTTTGGGCTGTCGCCGCTGATGACCCTGCTGCAGCGCTTTGGCCTGCCAGAGGTGTCGGCGCTTTACTTTGAGAACCGCATCGCGCGGCTGTGGTCGGAGGCGGACGCCATTGAGCGGCGCAACGGCGAGCGCAACGTGCCGTATGTGGGCATCGAGCAGCTCATCCAGATGGCCGAGGCCAACGAGTACGGCGGCGGCTCCAGCTCGACGGTGGTGAACCACGCCATTCGCTCGCGGCTGGAAGCGGTGCGCAACACGAATATTTTCGCGCGCAACCCCAAAGAAGCGGCCTCGCTGGGCGACGCTTACCGCAAGATCCGCGAAGGCGGCGCGTTGGTGATTGACGTTTCGGGGCTGTCGAACCTGGCGCGCGAGGGCTTTGTGCAGGCGATTATTGAGCTGATTAAGGATCTGTGCCTGTGGGAAATCGAGCACGACACGCACCGCTTTCCGTTCGTCTTTTTCGAGGAGGCGCACCTGTACGTGTCGAAGAAGAGCATTGACTATATCGTGACGCGCGCGCGGCACCTGGGCATCACCAGCTTTTTCGTGACGAACATGATCCACGGCGTCGACGAGGCGGTGCTGCGCCAGGCGGATAACCTGTTTGTGCTGCGCATTCCGTTTGAAGACGACGTGCGGCATGTGTCGCGCGGCGCGGCCACGGACTATGAGACGATGATGGCTTTTGTGCGGCGCCTGCGCCAGCATCACGCGCTGGTGATCGGCAATGTGACGGCGCAGTACCCGCTGATTTTCGAGGTGGACCCGCTGCGCCATGTGAACACGGCGGGCGAGACGCGTTTTTTCTTCAGGGAGTAGGCGATGAAAAAGAAAAAAGGAGCGGCGGGCTACCTGGTGGAGCTGCTGCAAGAAGACCAGCGTAAGAAGAACAAGGAGCCGTATATTAAGCCTTCCTCGCTGGCCAGAGGCTGCCTGATGTACGTGGCCTTCGAGCTGCGCGGCGAGCCCAAGCCGCCGCTGGACGCACGCGTGGGGCGTATTCTCTCGGTGGGCACGGACAGCCACCGCCGCCTGCAGCGCGCCGTGGAGCGCCAATGTTTGAGCCAGGAGCTGTTCTTTGAGATACCTGAATTCCGCATCCACGGTTATTGTGACGGCATTCTGTACATTCCGGCGCATAAGGCGCCGGATGGTGCGGGCGCGGGCTACTGGGCCTTGGAATTTAAGACCACGGCTAGCGGCGAGTTCGCTAAAATTAAGGCGGCGGGCATGCCTAAGGAAGAGCACGTGCGCCAGGCGCAGATTTACCTGTGGGGCATTGACGCTTACCTTGAGGGCGCGCTGCCGCTGAACGGGGCCATTATTTACTATGAGGACCGCGATAGCCTAGAGCACGCGGCCTTTGAGGTGTATGCGGACCGCGAGTCGATGGCCGACTTGATGGCGCGGGTGAAAAAGATGCTGGAGGGGTTGGAGGAAGACCGCATGCCTGAGGATGACGTGCCGCCGGCGGACCATTGGTCGCACCGCTATTGCCCGTATTTGCAGATTTGCGAGCCGGGGCAGAAGGCGATGGAGTGGCAGGCGCGCCAACCGCGCGAGCTACCCGACGAGGTGCTGGCGGATATTATCGCCAAGCGCATTGTGGCCAAGAAGGGCGCGGAGAAGATACAGGGCGCTAAGAAGAAGGCCGGCCAGCGTTCGCTGATGGATCTGAGCCGGGATATGGGCTGGGAGTAAGGGTTTTTTGGGTTTGTAGTGGCGCGATTGATCGCGTTGGGGGGCGGACGGGCAATAAATTGCCTTACTACGAGCCTTTGGTGCGTGGTGGACGAGGGTTTTTTGGGTTTGTAGTGGCGCGATTGATCGCGTTGGGGGGCGGACGGGCA
>CAYLJW010000017.1:0-21001 GCA_964384155.1 uncultured Ardenticatenaceae bacterium | reverse complement strand
ATAAATTGCCTTGCTACGAGCCTTTGAGGCGTGGGGGGCGGGGGTGGAAGGCGGAACGGCGCACCTTGTTGGGGTGCGCCGTCGGGTTGCCTGCTCCATCTATCGCGGGTTAGGGGCGGGCGGGTGGTTTAGTGCCCGCCGGTGGACTCTGCGCCCAGGCTGTCGAAGATTTCCAGGTTTTCTGCGCCGGTTACGCTGACTACGGCTGCCAGGCCGCGTTCGGTGCGGCTGAGGGCGTGATCGACCAGGAGGTATTCACCGGGCACTTCCACGGTGAATTCCACCACGGTGGCCCCGCCGGGCGGCACCAGGGTGGTCTGCACGTCTAGCAACGGCGGCGATGTGAGGGTGCCCAGGTCGTAAACGCGGTCGAAGATCTCGCCAATGAGGTGTAGCGAGGAGATCTTGTTGGGCCCGCCGACGCCGAAGAAGATGCGCACGGTGTCGCCAACTTCGACGTGCATGGCGAATTCGTCGTGGGTGAGGGCGCCAGCTGCGCCGTTAAAGATGTAGTACTCCGGCGCTTCGTCCAGCATCAAGTCGTGGCTGAAGTCGAGGTGGCCGGCTGTGCCGAAGGGCTGCTCGGTGTAGATCTCACCCTGCATGACATAGAACTCGTGGTCCACGGGCGGCAGGCCGCCTTCGGGCTCTACCAGAATCATACCGTACATGCCGGCGGAGATGTGGTGGCCGACGCTGGGCGTGGCGCAGTGGTAGACATAGAGGCCCGGCTTTAGCGCCTTGAAGATGAAGGCGGTGCTGTCGCCGGCGGACGTCTGCGTTACGGAGCCGCCGCCATGCGGGCCGGTGACAGCGTGCAGGTCGATGGAGTGCTGCAGCATGCTTTCCATCTCGTTGTGCACGCGGATCTCCAGGGTGTCGCCCACGCGCACGCGCAGCATGGGGCCGGGCACCTGGCCGTCGAAGGTCATGTAGCTGAAGGTGGTACCGTCGGCCAGCACGCCGTCGACTTCGACGGCTGTGAGCTGCACCACGTGGTGCTGCGGTGCGTTGGCATTGAGCGGGCCGGGCAAATCGGCGGGGTGGCGCACGATGGAGGCGGCGTCGACGACGGCCGGCGCTGCTTTGCTGCTGCGCGCTTCGGTGGCTGCCGGCGCGCTCTCGGCGCCGGCCAGGGCCTCGCCTTCTACCAGCAGGAAGCCTTGCATGCCCAACGTTTTGTGGCCGGGAACGGAGCAGTAATAGGTGAAGCTGCCCGGCTGCGTGGCCACAAATTCTACGGTGACGCTTTGTTCAGCCTGCAGCAGCTCGCCGCTGTAGACGTCAAAGGCGTCGATGGTCAGGTCGTGCAGCATGGCATGGCCGTTGACGATGGTCAGGCGCACGGTGTCGCCCACTGCGGCGTGCAGGTCGGGGTTGGTGACGCCGTCGATGGCGCCGCCGACGCCGACAAAGGAGATGGCCGGATCGGCGCCCATAGCGGTGCGCAAGGTGTATTCGACGACCGGGCCGGGCGCGCTGGCGTGAACGTGCTCGGCCGCTTCTGTGGTTTCGGCGGCGGGCGGCGCGGCGTTGTCTGCCAGCGCTGTGCCGGTTTGCCCCTCGGTGGTTAGCAATAGCAGGCCGGCGCTGGCCACACAAAGAAAGAGAAAGAAGCCAAATAACACGGCCAGGTCGCGCGCGGTGACCGGCCGCCGGTCCCAGGGAAGTTGAGCGCGCTGATTCCTCGTTGAACTCACAGTTCTGCCTCCAGGTTAAACGGTCGCGCCGCAACGGCAGCGCGCCGCTGATTTAAGTTTCTGTCCCGGCATGTACGTCGGCATGGTCTGAAAAATGGTTTTGAATAGATGTCGTGATGGGTAAGCCATCTCATTAATGCCAGTATAGGGGGGCCGGGCCACGGAGTCATTGACGTAAGTCAATTTACTTTAGTTTTTTCTTTTTAATTGGTGGGACTTGACCTGGATCAAGGTTGGGGGTGGGGATCGGGTTTATGCTTGCAACGTTGAAGACCAGACAGGTTTTGGAAACCTGTCTGGTCTGGCATATGCAGTTAGATTTGAAAAATGACAGGAGAATTTATGATGGTGACAGCCGATTATCGTGCTGCGGTGGCCTTTCGCAGCGACCGTTTTAACCCGATTATCCTGGCCGAGACGGCTACGACGCGGGTGATTTTGGCCTGTTTTTTGCCGGGCCAGTTTATTCCGGCGCACAGCCCGCAGGTGGACCTGACGCTGACGGTGCTGCAGGGGGAAGGCGAGCTGGCAGCCGGGGAGGAGCGCAGGGCGATTGGGCCGGGCAGCGTGGCGTTTATCGCGGCCGGGGAGCGGCGCGGCATCAGCGCGGCCACAGAGCTGGTGGCGCTGCTAGCGGTGACGCCGCCGCCCACGGACCAGGATCATCAGGAAGTGGCAGCGGGCTTGCAGGCGAGGGGCTGAATGAAACGCGCCGCCCGCCGGCCAGACGGCGGCCGGGGGTGGCGCTGATGCTTCCTATTATTGCGCGGCGCGCTGATACGTAGCGGGCACGGTGCGGAAGCTGACCTATAGGCGATTAGGCGCCCCTCAGCTCGTTCTCCAGCAGCACGGTTTTGGGGAAGAGAATGTTGTTTTCGAGGTGGATATGTTTCTTGGTATCGGCGTCGAACTCCTGCAGGGTGGCGTACAGTACGCGATAGGTGTTGCAGGCGTCGGCCGGAGGCGTGTAGCCGTGGCTCAACTGCTCGATGCGCTTGAGCAGATCGCCTGTGCCGTCGTGCTCGGCGTCCATCACCTGGATGAGCTCGCGGGCGGAGCCAAAGGGCGGCCTGGGCGCTTCGCGGCCTTCTTTTTGGGCCTGCACCAGGCGGCGAATGTAGGGGAAGAGGAGCAGCTCTTCTTTTTGGGTGTGCATGGCCAGCTCGCCGCTGAGCTTTTCGAATAGCTGGGCGATTGTTTCGGTTTCGGGGTGCTGGGCGCCGTGCGCGGCGACGACTTTCTCGGCATATTGGCGCAGCAGGGGGGTCATTTTGCGCGCATAGGCGTGGTGCTGGTTCACGATGTAATCGGCCAGGAAGTCGAGGGTCCAGTCGTCGTACTGCTCGCCGCGCGCGGGGGTCTGGGCCAGGGCCTGTAGCTCGGCTTGCAGGGCTTCCTGGCTGAGGCCGTGCTCGCGGCAGGCGTCGGACACGGTCTGGTCGCCGCCGCAGCAGAAGTCGATGCCGGCCTTCGTGAAGATCTCGGAGGCGCGGTAGTCGGCGGCCACGAGCTGGCCCACGGTGCGACGACTGAAGTCGACGCCGTTCTGTATTGACAAGGCGTTATCCATATATCTGTCTCCTTTGTCAGTAGATAGCTTGCCTTGAGCATACGCTGCCGGCGGGTTGGGAGCCTTGACATAGATCAAGTTGGCGGCCAGGATGGCCGCGCTCCGGGGGTGGTGCTGTGTTGGCGGGGGTGTGGGGGGCGTGTTAGGATTGGCGCATGGCTTTTCCGGACCCCATTGAGCCGGCAATGTGTACGCCGGACCTGCGGCTGCAGATTTTGCACGGGCTGCCGTTCTTCAGGCAGCTTAGCCATGAGGAGGTGCACGTGGTGGACCGCGCGTTCCGTGAGCATGGTTATGTGCCGGGGGCGACGGTATATCACGCGGGGGAGCGCGCGAGCCATTTCTATGTGGTGGCCGCGGGGTATATTAAGCTGCTGCGGCACACGCTGAGCGGGCAGGACGTGCTGCTGGACATTTTGGGGCCGGGCGATTTCTTCGGCGCGCTGCCGGGCGTGGGCGGCGCGAACGGCGACGGGCTGTACGCGGACAGCGCGCAGGCGCAAACGGCGGCGTGCGCGCTGACGGTATCGGGGGCGGATTTGCGCGAGATTTTGCAGAATTACCCGGGGGCGGCGCTGCGGCTGCTGGAAATCACAGCGGCGCGGCTGCAGCAGGCGCAGGAGACGATCCACCAGCTTAGCGCGCTGAACAGTGAGCAGCGCATCGCGGCTACGCTGCTGAAGCTGGCGGCGAAGGTGGGCCGCGAGCGGCCGGAGGAGGGCGACGTGCTGATCGGCATGCCGCTGTCGCGCCAGGATATGGCGGATATGACGGGCGCGACGGTGGAGACGGCCAGCCGCGTGCTGAGCAGCTTCCGCAAGGGCGAGGTGATCCGTTCGGGGCGGCAGTGGATTGCGCTGCGGGACGTGGCGGCGCTGGAGCGGCTGGCGGAGCCTTAGATAGATTACCGCTAAGGCGCAAAGGGCGCGAAGGGTTTTTTTCTCTTGGCGTTCTTTGCGCCTTTGCGGTGGAGCCTTTCTGTGAGGCCTTAGTGGACCTCTAGGCCGCCGGAGACGTTGATGCCCTGGCCGGTGAGGAAGGCGGCCTGATCGGAGGCCAGGAAGAGGACCACGTTGGCCACGTCTTGGGGGCTGGCGATGCGGCCCCAGGGGATTTCGCGGTGGAACTCTTCTAGAAGCTCCTCTTTCGATTGGCCGGTGACGCGCGCATAGCCTTCGGCAAAGTGGTCAGTTAGCTCGGTTTCGACGTTGACGGGGCAGACGCAGTTGACGTTGATGTGATGTGGCGCGAGCTCGAGGGCTAGGGCCTGCACGAAGCCGAGCACGGCGAATTTGGAGGCGCAGTAGTGGGAGATATAGGGTTCGCCGGTTTTGGAGGCGTTGGAGCCCATGACGACGATGCGACCGGCCTTCTGGCGCACCATGACGCGCGCGGCGGCCTGGCAACAAAGAAAGACGCCCTTGGCGTTGATCGTCAGCACGCGGTCCCATTCTGCTTCGGGCATTTCGAGCACGGGATGGACGCTAATGACGCCGGCGTTGGCTACCAGGATGTCGAGCGAGCCGAATGTGTCGACAACCTGATGGACCATGGCGGTGACGGCGGCGCGGTCGGTGACATCGGCGGGCAGGGCAAGGCCGCCGACGGCTTCGGCCACCCTGTGCGCGGCGGCGGCGTCGACGTCATTGACGGCAACCTGGGCGCCGGCCTGGTGCAGGGCCTGGGCGATGGACCGGCCGATGCCTTTTCCGGCTCCGGTGACGAGGGCGACACGATTTTTCAACGAGGCCATTTTTTACGCTCCAATGGGTATCTGGCGAATGTGGGGGCATTGCCTGGTTATGATCATGATGGCATCGAATTATGGCGGAAATTTGGCGATGGGCCCATTTTTGGGGGTGTGGGAGGGGACGAAGGGTGGTGAGGCGGGGGGAAGGTGGCCAAGGTGGCCAAGGTGGCCAAATTTTACAGTTTTTTACGGATCTGGTGGTAGGGACCAATACCAGGCGCTGTCGCCGGGGGGACGGATGGAGCGGATGTCGAGGCGTAGCTTGGCGCGGCGGAGGGTGCGGGGGTTGAAGCCGGCGGCGCGGGCGGCTTGTTCGACGTGACGGGCGGTCAGTGGCCTGCCCTGGAGCAGACGCTGCTTTGGCTACGCTATCAGGACTCCAACGGCTGTGGCCTGCTCGAAGTACATGAAGCGGCCGATTGGGCCGACTTGCTCGCCAACCGCTTCAACGTGCTCTATGACAATGTGCTGTGGTATGCTGCATTAGGCGCCATGGCCGAGATGGCACAGGCGCTTGAGGGTGACAACAGTCGCTATGCGGAAATCGCCGGGACGTGCGCCACAAGATCCGCATCGTCCTCTGGGTGGGCCCCGAGACCAAGGACGAGTGGGGCCCAATTGTCCAGGTCACAGCGAGTGGCAGCACACCCTTAGCCAGGTGGGCCCTGTCCTCGTCAAACGCCCCTACTTCCTGCCTTACGTTGCCTTTCGCGACTTTGGCGACTACTGCGATGTCTTTGGCAACTTGCTCGCGATCCTCTTCGACGTTGCCAGCCCCGCCCAGGAAAAACGTATTCTGGATTATATGAAACAGGTCGGCATCGCCGATCCTTATCCCGTGCGCGTCTTGCACCCTGTCCTGCATCCGGGAAACAAAGATTGGCGCGAATACTATCGCAACAATAATCTTAAACTGCCCGAGCAGTACCACAACGGCGGCATCTGGCCTTTCGTCGGCGGCTTCTACATCGCCGCCCTCGTCAAAGCCGGGCGCCTCGCCGACGCCCAATGCCATCTGCAAAAGCTGGCAGAGGTTAACCGCCTCGGCGTCGAGCACGAATGGGAGTTCAACGAGTGGTGTCACGGCCGCACCGGAGAACCAATGGGCTACGCCCATCAGGCATGGTCCGCAGGCATGTTGCTCTTTGCTTACCATTGCGTACAACAACAATCGGTGCCGCTACTCATACATCCGCTGGCAAGGGTATCACAATAGGATCAGTTTGATCACGGGCAGCGCGCCAGGTATAATTCAACAACCATTGCACCGAATTGGGCCGAACCATGACACACAATGTATTGCCAAAAAGTGAAACAGAACTGGATGAGATCGCCACCCTTTTGAAGGCGTTGGGCGAACCCAACCGTCTGCGCATCTTTAGCGAGCTGATGAAAGGCGATACCTGCAACGCGGAGCTCAAGGACAAACTGGGCCTGGCGCCCAATCTTCTCTCCCACCACCTGCGCGTGCTCAGTGATACGGGTCTTATTACGTCCCGTCGCGACCGCATCGACGGGCGTTGGATTTATTATTCCGTCGATCGCAAAGCCGCCGCTCGCTGGCAATCGTGGTTTAGCAAGCTACTCGACCCGGCGCGTATCAGGGAACGCACCGTGTGCGGACCTGAAGGCCAGCTCGTCGATCTGGCGCAGATCGCCGTTGGTGACGATCGTCACCCCTCTCCATAGCAGTTTGTCATAACTCAGACAACTATCCTTGACCCTCCAGAAGTCCGGCATATACTTCAAAAAGATTTGAAATAGTTCTGGAATAAATGCAATGGATATTGCCTCACCACCCACAAACTTAATCAAGTTAGCCGAGCGATTGAAGCTATTGGCTAATCCCAAGCGCCTGCAGCTGATCCATTTGCTGATGGAAGGTGTGCAGTGTAATTGCGAGCTGGGTGATGCGTTGGACATGGCGCCCAATCTCATCTCGCACCATCTGGGCCTCCTGCGCGACGCGGGCCTCGTGAATGTAGAGCGCGACGCCGTCGACGCGCGCTGGCTCTACTACTCCCTGAATGAAGAAGCGTTGGCGGAGCTTAATACTGTTTACAGCGCCTTCTTTAACCCGAACCGTATTAAACCGCGGCGCCCCACGTGCGGCCCGCAAAGCAGTATTGTTTCTTTGGCCAATGTCGCCCTGCAAAAGGCTTAACTTTTTTCGAAAATACTTCTAAGGAGTTTGAACTATCATGAGCCAAACGATATCGATTATGGGTGTGCCACCCGCCACGACAGACGTAACCGTCGACGTGGCCCTCTTCGATCCACCCATGTGCTGCCCCACCGGGCTTTGCGGCCCCTCGCTAGACCAGACCCTGCTCGACGTCAACGAGATGATCATGAGCCTGCAAGAACAAGGGTTCCGCGTCGAGCGTTACCAAATGACCAGCGATCCGCAAAAATTCATGAACAACAATGAAGTGATGCGCCTTGTCCGCGAAAAGCAGATGGCGGCGCTGCCCATCACCCTTGTCCATGACCAGGTGGTAAAAGTGGGCGCTTACCCGACCCTCGACGAAATCCAGGCAGCGCTCAAGGGCGCGAACCTATAACGAATCCAGCCGGCGCGGCGTCCCGCAGTGGGCCCGCGCCATAATGAAGGAGCCATAGTGACTACCGAATTTATCTTTTTCTCCGGCAAAGGCGGCGTGGGCAAGACCAGCATGGCTTGCGCCACAGCCGTCCACTATGCTAATAAGGGCAAACGCACCCTTATTATCACCACCGATCCCGCCGCCAACCTTTCCGACGTCTTCGAGCAGCCGATCGGCCATCGCGTCACGCCGTTGGCCGGCATCGAGAACCTCTGGGCTATGGAGATCGATCCTGACCGCGCCACCGAGGAGTACAAAGAGCGCGCCCTGGGCCCCCTGCGCGCCGCTTTCCCCCCGGAAATGGTCGCCGTCATGGACGAGCAGATGAGCGGCCCCTGCACCGAAGAAGTAGCCGCCTTCGACCGCTTCACAGACTTCCTAGTGCTGGAAAACGCCGCCGACCGCCCCGTGCACTTTGATGCCGTCATTTTCGACACGGCGCCCACGGGCCACACCATCCGCCTGCTGGAGCTCCCCGCCGAGTGGAGCGCCTCCATCACCGCCGCCGAACAGGGCAGCGGGCAGACGTGCATCGGTCCCGCCACCGCCATCCAGGACGCCAAACACAAATACGAGCGCGCCCTGGTCCTGCTGCGCGACGAGTCGAAGACACGATTCGTCTTCGTTTTACATCCCGAGGCTATCGCCATTCACGAAACGGCGCGCGCCATTGGCGAGCTGCGCAAGCTAGACATCCAGGCCCACGAACTCATCGTCAACGGCGTCATTCCACCAGAAGAAACTGCCAACGAGCTGCTAGCGGCGCGCTCAGAGATGCAAGCCGCTTACCTGCAGCAAATCGAGACCCAGCTGCCCTACCCCACCCGTCGCATGTTTCTCCTCGACGGCGAAATCAAGGGCCTTGAACGCCTCACGACCGTCGCCGCACTCATTCACGGCGAAACGACCGTCGCCCCCACCACGGAGGAGACGAGCAATGGCTCAGCTGTCAGACCGCTGGCGCTGGCCCGTCCGCAGGAGGTACTACCACGCATTACACCCAACGGGCACCGCCGCACGCTCTTCTTCGCCGGTAAAGGCGGCGTGGGCAAAACGGTCGCCTCCTGCGCCTCGGCCGTGTGGCTGGCGCGTCAGGGCTACAAAACCCTGCTACTCACCACCGACCCTGCCGCTCATCTGGGCGACGTGCTGGGCCAGCCGGTGGGCGACGAACCCGCGCCGCTGGCGGCCCTGCCCAACCTGTGGGCCGTTAAGATCGATCCCAAGGCAACTGCCGACGTCTACAAAAAGCGCATTCTGGACGATGCCCGCCAACGCGGCCGTCCCGAGGCTGCCATCAAAGTCATGGCCGAAGAGCTCGACTCCCCATGCACCGAAGAGATCGCCGCTTTCGACCGTTTCATCGAATTCGCCTCTGAAGATCAGTGGGACGTCCTTGTCTTCGACACCGCACCCACGGGCCACACCCTGCGCATGCTGGAGCTGCCTCTGGATTGGAGCAAGCAGCTCGACGTCAAAGTCTTCTCCTCGGTCGACACCGCTGTCGCCGACGACGTCGCCAAACAGCGCTTTGCCGACGTCATCGACATGATGCGCAATCCCCATCGCAGTACCTTTGCCTTTGTCATGTATCCGGAAGCGACGCCCATCATCGAAGCTTACCGTGCCAGTGAAGAACTACGTACCCTCGATATCCCCACAGGGCTCGTCGTCGCCAACCTCGTCATTCCGCCCGAACAGGCCACCACGCCCTTCACTCGTGCCCGCCGCGCCATGCAGGAGCGTTACCTCGCCGAAATCCAGGAGCGCTTCGAAGTCCCTGTGCTGACCATTCCGCTTTTGCCGCAAGAGGTCACCGGTCTAGATATGTTAGCCGAATTGGGCGAGCAGATGTATCCGCAGCCCGAAGCAGTAGCCGTTTAACTCATTGTGCGTCCGGCGTATTGTGAGATCTGAACCATCAAGCAAGCGCCGGACGCTTATCACAGGATTGAACCATGCCATTTTATGACTTTCGTTGCCAGCAGTGCGGTCACCCTTTCACTGTACTGGCAACGTTTCAAGAGAAAGACGCCGGATTACACCCCGAGTGCCCTGTCTGCCAGGCCCAGGAAACGCAACAGGTTCTGACGGCGGGCATCTTCATCGGCAACGCGACAGATGGCTGGGACCACCCGTCGCCGTTTGCGGGTCCTGCCTGCGGCTGCGGCACGGGAGGATGTTGCGGGTGACGGCAAAGATCGAAATCATAGGTACTCCCGTCGCTTGCGCGGAAGGCGTCAAAGAAACCTGGCGCGAGCTGGCACAATGGGCGGGCGCTCAGTTGCACAGGCGCTATGGCCCGGCCGTAGACCTTGTATACTACGATCTCTTCGATCCGGACTGCCCGCCTCTACCCCAGGGCGCGCAGCTACCGCTGGTTCTTATCGACGGCGAAGTTCTTAGCAGGAGCTGGTTTCAATCCACGCCCCCCATGCGGGGAGCGACACCCCTAGATAACATGCGAGCGCCTTACATGTAGTTTCAATCCACGCCCCCCATGCGGGGAGCGACTACCCCCTGTAGGCGTATAGGTGCAGGTTGCGCCGTTTCAATCCACGCCCCCCATGCGGGGAGCGACACCGCAAAGACCTTGAGATTGATGACAACGTGCGTTTCAATCCACGCCCCCCATGCGGGGAGCGACCCGGCGTCAAGAAGGCGACGGGCCAGGGCATGACGTTTCAATCCACGCCCCCCATGCGGGGAGCGACGGTGAATACCATCATCGAAACCGTATTGCACATGGTTTCAATCCACGCCCCCCATGCGGGGAGCGACCTTGACGGTTCTGGCTTCGGTGGCCCATGCCCCGTTTCAATCCACGCCCCCCATGCGGGGAGCGACGGGCTTTGGCCCTTATACATATATAATGGCGTGGTTTCAATCCACGCCCCCCATGCGGGGAGCGACCGATAGATGACTAGACGCACCCGTCCCGAAACCGTTTCAATCCACGCCCCCCATGCGGGGAGCGACGGGGCAATGGGGGCGCCGTCGGGCCAGGTGGGGGCGGGGCGGCGGGCGCTGTGCAGGAGAGCGGCGAGGTGCAGGCAGAGGAGGGATTTGCCGGCGCCGGGCTCGGCAGCAAGGACGGTGATGAAGCCGCAAGGCAGCCAGTGGGGCCAGCGCCATTGGATGGGGGCCAGGGATTTGTGGAGGTGCAGCCAGGTGGTGGGTTTTTTGTGGGAAGGCATGAGGGATGGTAGCATGGCGAACGGATGTTCTGGAGTGAAGGGGGAGGGAATAAAGGGGGAGGCGGGGATTGGTCACCGCTAGGGCGCAAAGGGCGGTACGTTTTTGGGGAGATATTACCAGCAATCTGGCGGCGCTTACTGATCCTCATCCATCGTGAACGGTTCCTGGCTATGCCAGCGCTCCATGTGCTCGGCATGCGTCTGTAGATAGGCGCCTTCCTGGTAGTGCGTGTCGTAGAACGCTTTGTCGATATGATGCGCCTGTACGAAACCCGGCAGCATGATGGTGCTGCGGATTCCTGGAAACTTGCCGTACTTGTCGTAGATGTACTGCGCAACTTCTGCGATGCAGTGCACAAAGTCGCTGCCGTAGGGGGCCACAGTCTTCTTTACGCGGGCGCTGGCGCGCCAAGGGCCGGGGAGATCTGGATTATAGGCGCCCGCCGGGCCGAACTTGCGCGCGACGAACACCTGCGCCGCCGCGTGCATGTCTGGATAGTATGGGGGGCAGAGCGCTTCATAGACCCCGTCGAGGCCCACGACATTGGGAACAACCCAGCGCTCATCCTCGTGGAAACGAAAGCCAAGCCCTGTGATTCCGTCGCCCGCGCTGGCGCCGAGCACGCTCAAACCGTCCATCCCGTTGAAGTAAAGGCCGCCCAGCCCCATGGCCTGCATGGTGAGGACGATGTTGTGGCCGATGAAGGCGAGCTCGAGGCAGATGCTCTCTTGCACCGTGGAGAGGAGCTCGGACAGGGGAAGCTGCTTGCCGGCGTCGAGCAGACCGGAGCGGACGAAAGGCTCCAAATTGCCGGCGGGCTGGCCGGTCTGGTGATCGACGACCATCACGCCGTGGCGGATCATCAGCGCGAGTAAGCCAAAGGCCTCCTCGCTGGCGTCCCCGACGGGCATGAAGAGCGTGCTGCCCGGCTTGTTGGCCCACCAGAGGTTAGGGGGAAGGATGTATGGCGGCGCGGAGGGAAGGTCAAGGCGATTGTCGGCGACGCGGATCGTCTGCTGGCGGCAAACGGCCAGAATCCGTTCGAGGGCCGCTTCCTCGTCAGCCGGTTCGGCCATCACGCCCGGCTGTACGTCGCGGGTATTGGTGCAGTAGCAACCCTCGTCATCGGTGAAAAACAGGATGGGCGTGCCCAATCCGGCGGCTGTGGGGGCGGTGCGCCCCGTGAAACGGAGTGTGAACTCGGCATGCGATTGGGGTGTTCGCGGACCGAAGGGGACGCCGAAGCTCCATCCGGAAACGCCGGTGGCTGCCGCCACGAGAATCATCTGCTCCCGTTCGCTGAGCGGCACAGGTTGCTGCTTGGAATGAAAGGCTAGCGGTCCGGAGGGAAGTTCCATGCCCAGTCCGAAGCGGCGGGCGCGACGGCCGAACAGCGCTTGCAGCAGTGGAAATTCAAGGAGCGTTTGATCCAGCTTACGGCGGTCGTTCATGTTCCTTCCTCCAGGGTTATGTGGGGTAACGCCACCGAAAATGGGTAGGTGACCACTCACATCATATGGGACTCGCGCTAAAAACGCGAGCCCGTTCAGATGCTGCAGCACGTATGTCATCAACGACGGGCGTAGTCCTCTGATAGACTATTCGGTGTTCTATCTCCATTTTGTTGACCATCATCGCTATTTGTGAGTCGTGTTGAGCGATAGCTCATTTCTGGATTTGAGGTGCGAACGTGCGAACCTGTATGATGACGATTGGCACGCGGGGGGATGTGCAGCCCTTTGTGGCGCTGGGGTTGGGGTTAAGGGCTGCGGGGCACGAGGTGACGATTGCCACGCTGGCGGAATTCAAAGCGCTGGTTGAGGGTTACGGACTGCAACACGACACGCTGCGCGGGGATTACCTGAAAGCGGCGCAGACCATGAGCGATGATGGGATTACGAAAAAGCTGGTGAACCCGCTGCGCCGTATGCGGCTGTATGCTGAAATGGCGCGGGAGACACTTGTGGACGAGTGGGCCAGCGCGCAGGGGGCGGAGCTTCTGATTTACAGCCCGACGGCGATGGGCGGCTATCATATAGCGGAAAAGTTGGGCATTCCCGCTTTCGCCGCGTTCCCCACGCCGCTTTACTCGCCCACAAAGGCGTTTCCCAGCCCCTTTTTTCCCTTTGGCAATCTGGGACCTTTCAACAAACTGAGCCACCGCCTCTTCGCGCGCCTGGGTCCGGCGGTGTACCGGCGGCCGCTTGGCGAATGGCGCAGGGAGGTGCTGGGCCTGCCGCCGGCGAAGGGGGAGACGGTGTTGCGCGGCAAGGCGGTGACGAAGCTGTATGGTTACAGCGAGGTGGTGTCGCCGCGACCGGCCGATTGGGATGAATCCTCGCAAATCACGGGTTATTGGTTTCTGGATAGCGCGGCGGATTGGCTGCCGCCGGCGGCGCTGGTCGACTTCCTGCGCGACGGTCCGCCGCCGGTCTATATCGGCTTCGGCAGCATGTTCATGAACGGCGGGGCGCGCAAAGGGGAAATGGTGGTCGAGGCGCTGAAGCTTGCCGGGCAACGGGGAATTGTGGCGACGGGCTGGGGCGGGCTGGCGGTGGACGGGGTCTCTGACAATCTGTTTGTCGTGGAAGACGTGCCCTATGATTGGCTCTTTCCACAGGCAGCGGCGGTGGTGCATCATGGCGGCGCGGGCACCACGGGCGCGGCGTTGCGGGCGGGCAAACCGACGCTGGTGTGCCCGTTTGTGACGGATCAGTTCTTCTGGGGACGGCGTATGAAGGCGCTGAACGTTGGCCCGCCGCCCATTGCACAGTGGCGCCTGACGGCGGAGCGGCTGGCGGAGGGCATTCGAAGCGCGGTGGGGGAGGCGATACGGGGGGAGGATGGGGTGGGGAGGGCGGTTGCGGTTATTCGCGAGAGACTTGCTGGTTAGAGGCGCCCATGCCGTGGTTGGCATTAATTACCACAACATACTGTACGAGTGGCGGGAGGCATGGGGAGGCTCTATAATCGTGGCCTGTCGTCATTGTCAGGGTCGGGAAAATGGGTGGTGTGTTAGACAATTACCTCAAGCGATTTGCGAAGCTGCGGACGGATCGCAGCAATGCGTGGGGGCCGGAAACGCGAGGGCAGGCGCCGCATAAGGCGTTCTTGCTGCTGGCAGTAATTGACAGCTTCGCCATTGGCGATATTACGGGCAATCTGGTGGCGCTTACGCCGGAGCTGGGGGCATTGTTTGACGGGTATTGGGGGCTGGTGCAGCCGATGGGGCGGGAGCGGGGCAAGGTAGCAACGCCTTACTTCCATTTGAGAAGTGAAGGGTTCTGGCATCTGCTGCCACGAGCGGGACAGGAGAATTATGTCAGGCAAGAGGGGTCCATTCAGTCGGTGAGTAAGTTGCAGAAAATGGTGCGGGGAGCGCGGCTGGATGAGGCGCTATTTGTGGCGCTTTGCACGGAGAGGGGGCGGGAGGCGTTGCGGCGGGTGTTGGTGGACACATATTTTGAAGCGGGATTGCGGTCGCCGCTGCTGGCACAGGGGGTGTTGAACGCGCAGGCCGAGCGATATGCGCAGCGATTGCTGCGGCTGGCGGGCTCGGCGATGCGCGATGAGGCGGCGGAGTATGGCGTGGATGCGGCGGCGGAGGAAGAGGAACCTTTAACCAGGCGGGTGCGCGATCAGGGTTTCCGGCGGGCGGTGGTACAGGCGTATGACCATCGTTGCGCGCTGTGTGGGGTACGGATTCGCACACCGGACGGGCGCAGCGCGATTGTGGCGGCGCACATTGTGCCGTGGAGCGAGAGCCACAATGACGATCCGCGCAACGGGATGGCGTTGTGCCAGCTGTGCCACTGGACGTTTGATGAGGGGTTGTTCGGGGTGAGCCAGGAGTATGTGATCCACCTGTCACGTGAATTGTCGGCGGCGGAAAATATGCCGGGTCATTTGCATACGCTGGGCGACAGGCTGCTGATTGGACCGCAGGAGGAGAAGTTGTGGCCTTTGCGGGAGTCGTTGAGGTGGCATTGGCGGCATACGTTTAGGAGGTGAATTGGTGGAGGGTGGACGCGTTATGGTGTCGAGGGGCGGGAGCGGGGGGCAAGCTGGGGCTGGAGCGGCCTGGGCCGGCGAGTGAGCCGCCGAATGAATTCGACGGCAAGGGAGGCGGGAAACATGCTGAAGCATGTTGGGGGGTTGTTCGCGGCGCTCGGAATGATGGGAGGGGCTGGGCCGTCTCCTTCTTCACTGCCTACTGCCACGCTACCCACCGCAGCGCTTTGTAGGGCAAGCATTCCTGTTTGCGTTGGGTTGACGCCGGCCCGTCAATAGCGCCGGCCAATCTCCGCCATCCTCTCCAACACAAAATTCACCATGGCCAACACACGCTCTCTCGGGGCCTGCTCCACCTTTGCCGTCAGCGTCTTTTCCCCCGAAGGCGCAAAAATGCCAAAATCCATCAACTGCTGACGCAGCGCCAACTCCTCATCCTCCTCAAAAGGAAAATGTCCGAAATAGAACTGCAAAATGCCGGTGGGAAAGCCATAGAAGAAGCTCGCCAGGGTTTCATTCGCCTCAAGATACACACGCACCGCGAACCCTGTTGTGCCCCAGCGGATCGTATATCCTCGCTCACCGGCCCGATCCAGAACCTCCTCAAAAAGCGGCGCCACATTCGCCGAAACCTGGCTCATGAACGCCCCACGCGTCATGCGCGGCGCGCGCCCACCTTTCTGAATCCGCGCCGACTCGGTCGCGCCAATCACTCGCGCCGCCAGCGCCTGCTGTCCACGACCCACATATTGCTTCACCTCCACCGCCAGCACCTCTACATCGGCCATCTTCTCATTCAAGAATTCCACCAGACGTCGCAGCTCAGGCGGCGTGTCATCCCCTACAAAAATCAGACGCACCCGACCCTTCTTCAGATTCACTTCGACAAGGCTCCAGAAACTCTCCACATCCTCCTCCGCCCCTGTCTCCTCATCCTCGAGCAGCGCCAGCACTTCTTCATCCAGCGCCTTCCCCCGCCGCTCCGCCGTTTCCGCCGCCGCCTGCCGCAGCCGGTCCATGCCCCAATACTGGATGCCATTGGCCGCATAATCGAGCATCTGCGCCACCACCTCGCGCCGTCCTCGCGTATCACTCGATCGTTTGCACTCCACGAATGTCGGAATCCCATCCTGGTCCAGAAAAAGATGATCCAGACTCCAGCGCCCCGTCTCATGCTCCGCCCCTGGCACGCCCATCTCCCGGGCCACCAACAACCAGCGGCGCGGCGCCTCCGGCGTAATCTGATCCCCCGGCAACAGGTCCGGGTACTGCACCAGCAAGGCCTGCAACACCTCCTCTGCCTCGTAGGTCGTTTCCACCATCGGGATCAATTCCCCTCCCGCATTTCCCACAAGAAATATCTTGCCTTCTTTCATCGTTACCTTCCCTGCAAATGCCGGTCAGCCGGCTACTTCGTAAGCGCGCATGAGGTCAGCACAGAAACAATACCCTCAGTTCCCCAACCCGCTCCTCAGAAAGACCAAGTGCCCGCAGCAACCTGCGTCGGATGGTAAATTTGTCGGTGGATGCCATGATCGTTTGTAACCTGTAATTGCCCGCCGAATGGTTGATAAAAGCTGTTTGGAGACGCTTACCGGCAAGCGGTTGTCATGCTCTTCACCAGTGGGCGGAGCCAGGCATGGTTTTATCGAACTTCCTTCCTCACCACATTCCGCACCTGCCCCGCCACCGCCTGCGGATCCCAGCACACCTCAAACACCCACTTCCCCATGCGCCCCCAATGGCTCACCGCTTCGCACCAGCGCCGCGCCGCCTCATGCTTTGCATCCGTCAGCTGGCTTGCCTGCCCCTTTACCTCCAGCACCAGCGTCACATGCTCCGCTTCCGTCTTCCCTTCGTGCAGGCGTACTAGAAAGTCAGGCTCATAATCCAGCTGGTTGCCCATAAACTCGTACGGAATCGTAAAATTCAACCCGTCATTGCGCGCATAATAGGCAATCGTCCCCTCATGCGCCAGCGCCTCCAGGTAAAAGCCCGCCGACTGCTCCCATCGCGCCGTATCAAATGGCATCTGGTTAATGTGGCTGTGAATAGTACTCTGGCACGGTCGCGTCGTCTTGAAATTCACCCGCGCCGTGCTGCCCGTCTTTTCGTAGCGGTTCAAAATCGGCATCAGCGGCGCCTCCCCCTGGCTCTCATCCGGCCGGATCGCCGCCAAAAACAGTCCCACAATGCCATCCACATACTGGCTCAGCCCCAGCTCCGAGCGATGCTGCCCGCGGAAATCCACCTTCGTCGCCGTATACACCTTCACCAGCCGCAGTACCTGCGGAAACAGCTGGTGCCGCGATTGCGCGCCCAGCTCCTGTCGCCCCTGTCCCGACAGCAGACCGTCCACAATCCGGCGGCTAATCTCAAACTCAATCGTCTGCAGGTGATAGTTGTCGTAGAACGCCTTGCGGTCGTGCAGCTCAATCTCACCCGGCCCGCTCAATCCACCGGATGGACCGTCCAACCCCAGCCGCGGCACCACAAACACCGCCACCGGCTCATGCTCCGGGCTAATGCGCATCCGCTCCATCGCCGCCACGTCCGCCGTAATCGCGTTGCGCCGCAGCGAGAGGGCATACCCTTCGACCACCGGGAAACGAATTTCCATCGCCTCGCGCTCGGGCATGGCGTACACGTGGTTCATCGGCGGCGGGTCCACCGGCCCCGTGCCGTCCACAGGTCGCCCCTTAAACGGAATCAGGCTGAAGGGCACGCCGTAGATATCCACATACTCTTCCGTCAGCCAGCCCGTCTGCGGGTCCGGCACATAATCCATGCGCCGCAAGCCACGCCCTACCACCTGCTCGCACAGCAATTGGCTGCCAAAGGCCCGCAGCCCCAGAATGTGCGTCACGTTGTTGGCATCCCACCCTTCGTTCAGCATCGCCACCGACACCACACAGCGCACGTGCTCCCCCGGCTCGCCGGGCTTGCCCACCGTGGACACAATGCGCCGCAGCTGCTCCGCCGCTTCCTGCCGGCTCATCGCCGTATCGCCGCTCTCCGCCTTGGCCAGCAGCTTGCTGTCAATGCGCACCGTCACCTGCCGCCCCGGCCGGTTGCTCAGCAGTTCCGCAAACACCGTCCCGTCGCCGTACACCGTCTCCCCATCCCCGTTCTTACGCTCCCCCGAAATCTGCTCGTAGAAATGCTCGGCGATGTCCGTGTTGTCGCAGACGATAATCAGCACCGGAGGCGTCTGGTCCTGGTTGGGCGTGGCCGCCTGCAGCTGCTCGTAGCGCTGCTTCCACTGCCCCGCCAGCGTCAACAGCGCCCCTTCCGCGCGCCGGTACACCACCGCCGGCTTCGGTTTCCCGCTCGGCAGCTTCTCACCTTTCGTCAAATCGCGCGTAATATGCTCCCATAGCCGGTAATATTTCGGATCCGGTCTGCCGGTGTTGTCAATCGCCGGCAGGCGCGGGATTTTCACAATGCCGCTCTCGATGGCATCCACCAATCCGAAATCACTCACCAGCCAGGGAAAGGGGCTCCCTTCCACGTAGCCGCTGCCTCCGATATAGAAGGGCGTGGCCGACAGGTCCACGCAGAAGCGCACGCCCACGGCCTTGTTCAGCCGGTCCAGACCGTCCACCCACACCGTGGCCTCGGTTAGTTCCTCGCGGTCCACCGCCGGCTCGCCCCCCTGCATGAAAATCTGCGGGTTCGGCCGCCACGCGTGGTGCGCCTCGTCATTGAATACCATCAGCCCGCCCCTGGCGGCGCGCTCATACAGCTCGCCCAGCACGCGCCTGGCGAACGCCTGCGGCCCTTCCGGCCCCTTGTTCACCACCGTGTAGGTGCTGTCGCCCTCCTGGTGCGGCGATTCCGGCTGGAACAGATGCCAGTTTGTCACCAGCACCTTCCCGCTCTGCAATAAGGGCCGCATGTCCGCCGGCACCAGGTCAAATTCCTCATAATAATTTTTGGGGTGCTCCGGTCGCAGCACCTGCAGCCGCTCTTTAATCGTCAGGTTGGGGCACACCACCAGCAGCGCGTTGGGAAACCGTTCGTCGCTTGTCACCTGTCCCCGGTTGCAAAAGGCCCACGCCGTCAGCATGGACATCACCACCGTCTTGCCGCTGCCCGTGGCCATCTTCACACCCATGCGCTGCAGCGCCGCGTACTGTGCGTCCAACGGCCAATCCTTCAGCCTGTCAAAATCCTCGTCCTGCGTCTTCGTCGTGTAGCGCACATACTTCCCCGCCAGCCGGATCTCATTCAGGAAGATAATCGTCTCCACCGCTTCAAGCTGGCAAAAGAACAAGCGCCGCGCCCGGTCTTCACGATACCAGTGTCGCAACAGCGCTTTCGTCACCTGTGTGGCCCCCTCGTAGCCGCCCTCCCGCCAGCGCTTCACGTCCGAGCGCACGTTGTCGATAAAGGGCAGATCCTCGCGCTCCTCTTCGGCAAACAGCGCCATCTGCCCCGGCGTCACGCGCACCGACTGCCGGTAATAGCTCGCCGGTCGCCGCCCGGGCACCCGTATCGCCTCGCCATCCTCCTGATACACCCAATGCTCAGCCGGCTCCTCATAGGGCGACGACAAAATCGCCTGCTCCGGCGGCCGGACCGGCGCCCGTTGCTCAGGCATAGGTCACCTCCCCGTCCAGGCGCACGATCTTCATCACCTCGTTACCCCGCGGGTCAATTACCTTCACCGCCGCCCGCCCGTGTTCGCCCGCCGGGAACGGCAGCGACTTTTGGCCGCTGAACGCCCGGAACTTATCGGGGTCCACTACCGTCTTCAGCGCCCTGGCCAGCTTATCCCACGCGCTGCGGTCGGGGAAAAAGGCCTGCCCGATGTTAAACGTGCGCCCGTTGTAGTCGTGGTCCACGAACCACGCCGCGACCTTGGCGCCCTTCGTGGCGTGAATCGTGTTGGCCACCGGGTCATAGACGTCCACCCCTTCCATGTGCAGCACATATTCCCCGCTCTCCAGCCGCTCCAGCCGCACGCGCGGCAGCCCGCTCACCGTAAAGAGCTGGCTATCGGCCGGGTCCTTGAGCAGATCGCCCATGGTCACGTCGGGGCTCACGTGCACGATGTGCGCGCGCAGCGTGCTACCGGCCCCTTCGTCCTCCTGAATGGCAGCCTGCGCCGCGCCGTCAAAGCTAAATCCGGCAAAGACCACGTCGTCATAGCCGCGCCGGTAGGCCAGGCGCATGACGCGGTCCACCTGCGCCGCCGTTATTGGCCCATACTGCGGCCCCAGGCTGACCGCCACGCGCTGCGGGCCGTCGCCGTTGTTCAGCCACTCGCCTTCGGCGTGGATGGCCTCGCCCGCCAGCGGCTCCAGCCGCTCAAATTCTGCCACCTTGTTGTCCAGGAAGCGCACGCCTTGCTTGCGCAGCAGGCGGATCATGCGCTCCAGGTAGGCCTCGGCGTTTGCCGGTTCGTCCAAACTATCAAAACTCCCCATCTCCTCCGGCGCGCCGCCGATGGGCGTCTCCGCTTCCAGGCTCTCCTCCGCCGGCTGCACGCCTTCCACGGTGAATGGCCCGCTGACGCGCACCACACCCTTCAGCACCTTCGGCCGGTCCACCAGCACCTCTTGCGGCGCGCTCGCCGCAATGGTCTCGTTGACCTCGTCCATCTTCTGGCGCCACGCCCGCCGGTACTCTTCCAGCGCCTCACGCAATGGCTCAGGCCAATCTGGGTCGCTGTCGAACGGAACCTCCCAATGCTCCCATTTGTCATTCGGCAGCAGCCACCGTCGCCGGTCCGCCTCTGTCACCGCCCGCTTTCCTTCGGCGCGCTCTTTCGCCACCAGTTTGGTCTGCAAATGTGTCCGAAGTTCTGGGGCTGCGTATTCTGAAAGAATCAGGTTAAGCGTTGCAAGTTTGTCGTCGAGAATTGGATCCCACTTTGCGAAGATAGGATCCAGAGCGAGATTCTGTGCAATTGCACCCAATGTGATATGCGGAACATTCTGATAGATGAAGCCACCTGCTAACCCGTCTCCGGAATCCTGCAACTTGTAATAGTCAAACCGGCTAGTGAGGAGACGCTGCCGCGCCAACGCTACCGCAACACGACTTGTGTCCATGGTAATCCATCGCCTGCCCCACCGCTCAGCAACGAATGAAGTCGTACCACTTCGTAGAGTAGGGGCAGAGCGCACCTTCGGCCCTTGCAGGCGGCGTGTTTCTCCGC
>CAYLJW010000016.1:0-87476 GCA_964384155.1 uncultured Ardenticatenaceae bacterium | reverse complement strand
ACGCCTTGCGGCACATGATCCTAAGTCATGCTCGTCTGCCAATTCCGACACTTCCCCGATCCTGGCAATTATACCATCGGGCCATCTGTTGCCAAACAGAAGTTCGTAAGAATTGCCGCACTTCGCGCCCATTCTGGCGCATGCGCCGCCGCTGTTTGGACAAGCGCCGCACACTGGCTAAGATTGGCGCGAGGTACTCAAGCTATGCGCCTTTACGCCGATGCCATTGTCACCAACCAGTTTAATCAGGCCCTATTTGTGCGGCGCAACGACTCGCGCACCTGGGCGCCGCCGGGCGGCGCTCTCGAAGCCGGCGAGCTACCCACGGAGGCCATCAAGCGCGAAGTCGAAGAAGAGACCGGCCTCAAAGTGATGCCCGTGCGCCTCGTGGGCCTCTACTTCCGCCCCGAAAAGCCTGGCGGCCTGCTGGTGTTCGTCTTCCGCTGTATCCAGCGCGGCGGACATATCCGTCCCTCGCCAGAATCGCCGCAGGTGGCCTTCATGAACGCCGTGCCCCTGCCGCGCCCTATGCTGGGCATCCATCGCGAAATGTTTTCGCGCGCCCTGGCTCATGGCGGCGGCCCGCCCTATTGGGGCTATCAGCCAATGCCCTTCGGCGTGCGCCTGCTGCGCGACGTGCTCTACAAAGGCTACGACCTGTGGCGCGCCTTACGCCGGCGCCCTGCCTTCGCCCCACCCCCACCCTGGCAAACCGGCGCCTTCGTCGTGCTGCCAGACGACCAGGGCCGCGCCCTTTGGCTGCGGCGGCGCGATTTCGATGTGTGGAACTTGCCCGGCGGCGCCAGCGAAGGCCTGGAAGCGCCCTGGGAAGTCGCCACGCGCGAGGCGCGAGAAGAAACTGGCCTTACGGTGCGGCTCACGGATCTCAGCGGCGTCTACGTGAAGCCCGCGACCAACGAAATCCTGTTCACTTTTCTGGGCCAAAGCGTGCAAGCGCCGTTGCAAACCACTGCCGAAGCCGCCGAGTTTGGCTACTTCGCACCGGGCCAGGAGCCCGCAAATGCCCTGCCCAAACAGCTGCAGCGCGCCGCCGACGCCCTGGACCCTTCGCAAACCACCCACTTTCGCCTGCAAAGCGGCCCGCCAGGGCTCGAGCTGCTGGGGGTGGCCAACACCCAGCCGGAGAACTGACGCCATGACATTCCTGCATACCCTGGCGCACAATTGCCGGCGACTGCCTGATAAGGTGGCTCTGGAGCTGATCGGCCAGGCCCCCGTAACCTATGGCCAGCTCGAGGCGACCGTCCGCCGCGCCATGCGTTTCTTGCAGCACAGCGGCGTACGGCAAGGCGACCGCGTGGCTCTACAACTGCCCAAATGCCTGCCCTTCGTCGCCTTGCACCTGGCCATTATGCGCCTGGGCGCCGTCAGCCTGCCGCTGAACCCCGATTACCCACCGCGCGAGCTGGCCTACTTTCTGGACGACGCCGAGGTCTCCCTTTTCTTTGCCCATGAAAGCAACCGTGAGGTGGTCGAAGCGCTGCGCCCATCGCTGCCCGCGCTGGCGCAGGTCGTTTACCTGAACGGCGACGACGCCCAGTTCCATGAGCTGCTGGCCGCCTCCGATCCGGCTGCAGCCGGCGGTGAGCCGGCGCCCATCGCCGTCGACCCCGACCTGACCGCGCTGATGATCTACACCAGCGGCACCACGGGCCGGCCCAAAGGCGCCATGATCAGCCACGGCAACCTCACGGCCAACATCGAAGCCCTGCACCAGGCCTGGGGCTGGCAAGAAAGCGACGTCCTGCTGCACGTGCTGCCCCTCTTTCACGTGCATGGCCTGGTGGTAGCCCTGCATGGCGCGCTGCACGCCGGCGCCACAACGCTCTTGCTGCCCCGGTTCGACGCCGAGCGCACCCTGCAGACGCTCGTGGAGCGCCGCTGCACCGTTTTTATGGCCGTCCCCACCATTCATCGCCTGCTGCTCGATGCGCCGGGCGCCGCCGGCTACGACCTCAGCCACATGCGCCTGCTCACCTCCGGCTCAGATCGCCTGCCCGACGACCTTTTCCAGGCCTTCCAGCACACCTTCGGCCACACCCTTCTCGAACGCTACGGCATGACCGAAACAGGCATGAACCTTTCCAACCCGCTCACAGGCGAGCGCCGCGTCGGCTCCGTGGGCCTGCCTCTGCCGGGCGTCGAGGTGCGCATCGTCGACTCTGAGAGCGGCGACCGGCTGCCCGATGGCCAGGTGGGCGAGCTGCAGGTGCGCGGCTCGCACGTGTGCAAAGGCTACTGGCGGCAGCCAGACAAGACGGCCGAAGCGTTCACGCCCGACGGCTGGCTGAAGACCGGCGACCTGGCCCTGCGCGAGCGCGACGGCTACATTACCCTCAAAGGGCGCTCGAAAGACCTGATCATCAGCGGCGGCCTCAATATCTACCCGCCGGAAGTCGAGCTGGCGCTTGCCGGCCACCCGGCCGTCGCCGCCAGCGCCGTCATCGGCTGCCCCGACGCCAAATGGGGCGAGCGCGTCACCGCCGTCATCGTGCCTATGCCCGGCTCACAGCCCGATCCCGACCAGATCATCGCCTATTGCCGCGAGCGCCTGGCTGCGTACAAAGCCCCTAAGAAGGTCATCTTCGTCGCCGCCATGCCCCGTAACGCCCTGGGCAAAGTGCAGAAAGCGCAATTGCGCGCCGACCTGTGCCGCCAGGACGAATAAGCGCGAGCGCAAGGCGACTTATGCTATAATCAAATCACACTCGCGCCACAAGTCGGGCGCTCAGCGAGATCCAGTCGCAGTCGAGCGCAGCAAGCCTAGACAATCCAGGAGGAACCATGTCCCAAGAGCAGCAAGTCGCGCAGCCATCACTTCCCGACAGTTCTGCTGGGCCAGCAGCGCCGCCCGCTGGCGACACCCCGGCGCCAGAGAAAGCGTCGATGTACAAGAAGAACGGCAAGCTGAAGAACAAGGTGTACGATCGCGAGCTGGTGCGCCTGCAGGAAGAGCTGGTCAAGCTGCAATATTGGGTGCGTGAGAAAAACCTGCGCCTTGTGGTGCTCTTTGAAGGGCGAGACGCCGCCGGCAAAGGCGGGGTGATCAAACGTATCACCGAGCGCACCAATCCCCGCGTGGTGCGCGTGGTAGCCCTCGACAAACCGAGCGAGACGGAGCAGACGCAATGGTATTTCCAGCGCTACGTGGCGCCCCTGCCCACCGGCGGGCAAATCGTGCTCTTCGATCGTAGCTGGTACAACCGCGCCTTGGTCGAGCGCGTCATGGGCTTTTGCACCGACGACCAATATTGGCACTTCATGCGCTCCTGCCCACAGTTCGAGCGCATGCTCATTCGCGACGGCATCCAGCTCGTGAAATATTGGTTCTCGGTGAGCGACGAAGAGCAGGAGCGCCGCTTCCAGCAGCGCGCCACCGATCCGCGCCGCCGTTGGAAGCTGAGCCCCATGGACCTGGAAGCCCGCCGCCGCTGGTTGGACTACTCCAAAGTCAAAGATCGCATGTTTGAGTATACCGACACCAAGCTCTCGCCCTGGTACGTGGTCAACTCCGACGACAAGAAACGGGCGCGGCTCAACTGCATTTCGCACCTGCTCAGCCTGGTGCCTTACGAAGACGTCATGCCCGGCCCCATCGAGCTGCCGCCGCGTGACGACGATTCGTCCTACGTGCGCATGCCCTACGACGAACAAACCTTCGTGCCCGAGCTGTTCTAGCCAATAGCAACCTAGCCATTTCCCACCTCTTTTTCAGCATCTGGCCTTGCCGGCCTAGGAGCGTTGCCCATGACCGAAATCGACTGCCTGGACGTTCTCAAAACGGGCCTGCCGCCTAACGATCTGCCCCCACGCCACGTGGTCATCATTGGCGCGGGTATGGCCGGCCTGACGGCCGCCCTCCTGCTGCGCCAGGCCGGCCACCAGGTCACCATCCTAGAAGCACAAAATCGGCTGGGCGGGCGCGTCTACACCTATCACGGTTTTCCAGGCAAGCTATACGGCGAGTTTGGCGCCATGCGCTTTCCCCGCGCGCACCGCCTGGCTCAGCACCTGATCCAGGAGCGCTTCAAGCTCGCTACCGCGCCCTTCGGCATGGTAGACGACGACACCTTTGTCTATCTCAACCACACCGCCCTGCGCCGCAGCCACTTCTCTCCGGCCGATTGCGGCTTCCAGCTCACAGAAGCCGAAGCCGCGCTGACCCCCGCCGAGCTGCTGCGCAAGACCATGCAGCCGCTCATCGAGCTGATGGCCCACGACGACGGCTGGGAGCGCCTGGTGCAGGGCTATGATCGCTATTCGTTGATCAACTACTTCCGCGAGAGCGATCTCAGCGGCCAGGCCTTAGAGATGATTGGCCCCCTGCTCAACCTCGAAGGCCGCTATTACTTTTCGCTGGTGGAATGGTTCATGCACTACTTCGATGACGTTTTCGGCGACCTTCTCTATATCGTCGACGGCGCCGACGCCCTGCCCTATGCCTTTGCGCCTCATCTGATGGACGCCATCCGCCTGGGGGCTATCGTGCACGCCATCGATCAGGACGCCGGCAGCGTGACCGTGCATTTCCACGACAGCACGGGCCTTTCACACAGCATCAGCGCCGACGAATGTATCGTCACCATACCCTTCGTGCTGCTGCGCCACATGGAGATTTCGGGCCTGGACGCCAACAAATGGTACACCATTCGCAACGTCTTCTATGGCCGCGCCCACAAGATCTTCATGCAGTTTAGCGAGCGCTGGTGGCAGACGAAATACGACATCAGCCACGGCGTCACGGTCACCGACCTGGCCATCCGCAACGTGGTCTATACGCCTGCTGGCCAGGACTACGAATATCCGCGCGGCGTGCTCATCGCCTCCTATGCCTGGGACCAGGACAGCATGGCCTACAGCATGCTTAGCGAGCAGCAGCGCATCACACAGGCGCTGCAAGATTTGTGCAAGATTCATCCCGAAGCGCGCGACACCTTTGAGTTTGGCGTCTCGCACGATTGGGCCCTCGATCCCTATGCCGGCGGCATCGGGCCCATCTTCCGGCCCCACGAACTAAGCGGGCGCTTTTTCGGCGACATCGTGCGCCCTGTCAATCGCGTCTGGTTCGCCAACGACGCTTGCGACCGCCGCCACCGCCGCTGGATTGAAGGGGCGCTGCTTGCCGCCGTCAAGAACGCCTTCGCCATCCACAGCGGCATGCGCAACGAGATCCCCGACCAGATCCACTAATGGGCCATAGGCCGGACAGGTTTCCAAGAACAGACCGGACAGGTTTCAGAAACCTGTCCGGTCTCGGCCACCGTCGCTTTTACTCGCCGCCCGGCGTCACTTCCACATCAAGCTTGCTATAGTCCATGCCGCGCACGTCCAGGCCTTCGCCTTCCAGGTCACTAACCGCCTGTTGCGCCAGGTCCGTCCGCAAAGCGGCTTCGTCCGGCTCGGCGCTAAACACGCCAAAGTCCAACGAAATATCAACCGTCTGCCGGTATAGCTCGTCATCCATCACGCCGATGCCATCGGGTGAGGGCCAGATCAGGTCGTTAATCTCGTTGAGCATCCAGCGCATGTGCCCTTCACCCAGCGTGGGTCCGTTGTCCAGAACAATGTCAACACAGGCGTCGAAATTGTCGCGGCAGAAGATCCAGCCGCGGAAGCTGGCGCGCAGGAAACGCAGGGCGATGTCGTCACTGCCTTCCTCGGCCAGCCAGCTCTCGCGCGTGAAGACGTGATCTTGCAGCATCGCCGTGCCGATCTCGTTGTAATCAAAGACCGTGAAATCTTCCGGCTGGTACAGCTCACCCGTCTCAGGGTTGGTCGCCTCCAAGAGCTGCGCCCACTCATTGTAGGTCTCGGCCTGAGCCACATCCAGTTCGCGATTCAGCAGCAGCGACATATCAAACGGCTGCTGCACGATCGTCACCTGGCCGGGGTCGTCGGGATCAATGCCGTTCATGCGCAGCGCGGCAAACACTTCCCACTCGTTGCCAAAGCCCCAGGTGCCCACGCGCTTGCCGGCCCAATCTTCAACCGAGTTCAGCCCCGAATCGGCCCAGGCCACCTGCACTGTACCACTGCGCTGGAACACTTGGCCAATGTTCACCAGGTCGGCGCCCGCTTCGCGCGAAGCCAACATCTTGGGTACCCAGGCGATGCCGAACTCCGCGTCGCCCGCCGCCACCACCTGCTGCGGCACAATTTCCACGGCGCCTTCCAGGATGGTAAGGTCCAGGCCCTCATCCTCATAGAAGCCCTGCGCCTGCGCCGCGTAGTAGCCCGCAAACTGGCTCTGAGCGACCCATTGTAGCTGCAGGCGCACAGGGGTCAGGTCCGCCGCGTCGTCTGGCGCTGCCGGCTCGTCATCGGCCGGCGCATCTACGGCCGGCGGTTGTTCGCCCGACATGTCGTCGCCGGGCGTCGGCGTATCCGTTGCGCCGCACGCAACCAGCAGCAGCGCCAGCAAAAGAATCAGCAATCGCAACGTCCATCCTCTTTTCATCTTCGATCCTCCTCAAATTTTGAGTAAGCCTATACCAGCGCAACCACCATAATTGTCCATGTCCGGGCCAGAAACCACCTCCTTTTCGGCTCGCTGCCTGCGCCGCGCCGCCGCCTCGCTAGCGCTCAGACTTGCGCACTGAGGCGTGCCACGGGATGAGCAGCCGCTCCACCAGCAAGATAAGCGCATAGAACGTTATGCCCACCATACAGGCGATGATGATTGCCGCCCAGGCCTGCGCAAAGCGAAACTGAGCCGCCTCCTGGGTGATAAACACGCCCAGCGCCGAGCGATTGCCGCCGAAATATTCGCTAACCACGGCGCCAATCATACTCAAGGCCGCAGCGACCTTGAACGCATTGAACATGTAAGGCAGCGCGTTGGGAATACGCAGCTTCAACAAAATTTGCAGCTCGCCGGCGGCATACGAACGCATCAGCTCCAGGGCCGCCGGGTCCACAAGCGTCAGGCCGCGGACGGTGTTGATCATCATCGGGAAAAAGACAATGACCGCCACAATGGCCATCTTGGACAGCGGATTATCAATGCCAAACCAGTTATTCAGAATGGGCGCAAAGGCAATGATCGGCACCGAGTTCGCTGCAATGGCGAAAGGCATCAATGTCTCGCTGGCTGTCGTCCAGCGCGCCGTAGCCATCGCCACCACGATGCCCAGGCTGCAGCCGATCACAAACCCGCCCAGCGCCTCCTTGGTCGTAAACCAGCCAATATGCATCAGGCGGTCGAAGTTATCGCGGAAGGCGGCGCCAATTACCGACGGCGCAGGCAGCAAAAACTGCTGTACCTCAAAGGCGCGCACAAAGCCCTCCCACAAGGCCAGGCCGCCAATGAAGATCACGATCGCCGGCAGATACTGCACCAACCAGCGCCGGCTTCGCGACGGCAGCAGCGTGGCGTCCACAGCTTCGGCGATGTCGCTAAAGCCGGTTTGGTCCACCTCCGCGCCCGGCGGCGCCTGCTCAATCTTGCGCGTCTCGCTCACGAAGCCATGCCCTCGGCGTCGCGCAGCGCGTCGCGCACTTCGTTCACCAGCTCAAAATAGCGCGTTTCCTCGCGCGTGTCGTAACTGCGCGGCAGGGGAAGGTCGATGGCCAACTGCCGCGTAATTCTTCCCGGACGCGCGGACATCACGATCACGCGCGTGGAGAGGAACACGGCCTCGGCGATGCTGTGCGTCACGAAAATGACCGTCGTGCCCGTGCGCTGCCAGATGTCGTGCAGCTCCATGTTCATGCGCTCGCGGGTCATCTCGTCCAATGCGCCAAACGGCTCGTCCATCAGCAAGAGCGCCGGGCGAATGGCCAGCGCCCGCGCGATCGACGCGCGCTGCTGCATACCGCCGGAAAGCTGCCACGGATAATGGCCTTCAAAACCGCTCAGCTCCACCAGGGCGAGCATCTCTCTGGCGCGCGCATCGCGGTCGGAGCGCTTATAACCACGCAGCTCCAGCGGAAGCTGCACGTTCTTCTTCACGCTGCGCCACTCATACAGCACCGGCGCTTGAAAGACAATGCCATAATCCTGGTCCACGCGCGCCTGCTGCGCCGTCTTGCCGTTCACCGTCACGGCGCCCACCGAGGGCGAAATCAGGTCGCCCACCAGGCGCAGCAGGGTCGATTTGCCGCAGCCCGACGGGCCGATCAGCGAGACAAACTCGCTTCGCGCAATTTCCAGGTTGATCTCGTTCAGCGCAACAGTCTGGTTACCCTTGCCTTCGCCAAATATCTTCGACACATTCTGTAGTGCAACGACCGGCTTTGTCATGCCCCTGTCAACCTCGCGCTGTGGCTGGCCACTTAATCGGCCGCGGCCCGCTGCCGGCCGCGCAGCACGATGGCCTCGGCGACAGCCACCAGAATATAAAAGGTAATGCCCACCGCCGCAGCGGCCAGAATAGCGGCCCACAGGCGGGCCGGACCCGAAATATAAAAGGAGTTGAAATTGAGGATGGCTCCGCCCAGCCCGCCGCGAATGCCCGACGGCAGCTCGCCAATAATGGAGCCCACTACGCTGGCCGTGGCCGATACTTTCAGCGCCGTGAAGATGTAGGGCAGCGCCGCCGGCGCACGCAGCTTCCATAGAATTTGCCATCGCGAAGCGGCATAACTGTGCATCAGCTCCACGGCCATCGGGTCGGCCGAACGCAAGCCGCGCAGCGTGTTAATCGTCACCGGGAAAAAGGTGAGGTAGGCGGCGATTACGGCCACCGACAGCCAGCCCGCCTGCAGCCAGATCACCACCATCGGCGCAATGGCCAGAATGGGCACCGTCTGGCTGGCGACGACGTAAGGCATCAGGCCGCGCTCCAACAGGTTGGAGTGGGCAAACATCACGCCCAGAAAAAAGCCTAGGATGCCGCCAAAAACAAACCCGACGATGGCCTCGCGGAAGGTGAAGATGGCCGCGTCAATCAGCACGGTGATCAGCGCCGGCCCGTTGCGTCGCGAAGGGTTGCCAAAGGCGTCGGCAATATCCCAGAGGTGCGGCAGGTTCAGGTCCGATGCAAACTTGAAGCGAAAGGGCGGGTCATGAACCAGCCCAAACGGGTTGTTATCCACGCGCCAGGGGTTGCCGCCAATCCATTTCACTCCTTCCCAGACGCATGCCAGCAACAGCAGCAGCAAGGCCATCGAAACGACCTGGCGCAGCGGTCGTGCCAGCAAACGCCAGGCGCGCCCCGCCACGGAAGCGGCTACCGTGCGCAATGGCCGTGCGGCTTTATTGCTTACTGTGTCTGCCATCAATTCTTTCCGGCGCCCGTCTGGCCGGCGGCTACCATTGCCTCGCTCACTACTGGGACCCGCGCCATGACTCCGGAAGGCTATGGCGCGATGCGCTTGTATTGTAAAGAAAGGGCAATCCGTGTCAAATTCGCTGCGGTCGTTTTGTGAGCAGCTAGCTCTATGATACGCTAGCAAGCAGTCACGGCTCGCTGCCCTGTCGCGAGCAATAATTACCAGGCGGCTCGCACCAGGCAACGGCAGCCGCGGCCGGGAAAACGATGATCACCAGCAGCGCCAACCACACCGTAAAGCATATCCGCCGCCTACAGCAAGAGCGGCGCTACCGTGAGCGCCAGCAACAATTCGTCGTCGAAGGCTCGCGCCTGCTGCAAGAAGCCGCCGCGCGCTACGCCGCCGATGCGCAGATTTACCACACGCCGGCCTGGCCCGGCGCCGCGGCTAACCAGGCGCTGCTTGCCCCCTTCAGCCAACCGCCGCAGGTCGTCAGCGACGAGCTGATGGCCAGCATGAGCGATCTGGACACCGCGCCCGGCGTGCTGGCCGTGCTGCCCATGCGCCCCCTCCCGCTGCCGACCGCACCAACCCTGCTCCTCATTCTCGACGCGGTGCAAACGCCGGGCAACCTCGGAACCATGCTGCGCGCCGCCGGTGCGGCCGGCGTAGACGGCGTCTTGCTGGCGCCGGGCAGCGTAGACGCCTATAACCCCAAGGTCGTACGCGGCGCGATGGGCGCGCATTTACGCCTGCCCATCCACCATGCCGGCTGGGATGAGATCCGCCGCCACACAGCCCATACGGCCATCTACCTGGCCGACGCCGCCGGTAATCTGCCCTACAGCGACGCGAACTGGCGCCGCCCGGCCACGTTGATCGTCGGCAGCGAAGCCCACGGCGCGGGGGCGGCGGCGCGCAGCCTTGCCGGCGAGATCGTCTATATCCCCATGTTTGCCAATACCGAGTCGCTCAACGCCGCCATGGCCGCGGCCATCATCCTGTTTGAAGCGGCGCGTCAGCGCCGCAGCTAATCCCCCCGCCGGCCGCTCAATCGTTGTTTAGCGCCACCCGCAGCACATCAGGCTCGGGCGCCTGCCAGGCTTGCTCACTATCCCCCGGCTCTTCCTCGCCCTCCGCTTCTATGGCCGCCGGTTCATCTTGCTGGCCAATCACAAAACGGCGCTGGCACTCCGGGCAGCGCCCATCATAGTAGTAAAACTCGATATCCATCCGGCTGCCATACGAATCTTGCACCAGTTTTCTCATGGCATGATTCCAGCGCAAGACCAACCATGCTTCGTCTCGTTGCTCGGCCGCCTGTTGCAGCGCGTCGAGGCCCTGCAGCACGCGATAGCCGGCAAGAAAGAAGCTGCAGCGACCACAGGAGACGAAGTCAGCCGTCACGACCTCTAGATCACTTTTGTCACGCTCGTTCTCACGGCCTTGTGTGCGACGCCGACGCCCTTGCTTCTTGTTCAAATCTTGTCACTCTTATACGATTACTGTCAAACGACAATGAACCACGTACAGGATTGTAATAGCAGCCTAACACATGTCAAGCCATGGAAATACGCGCCGTAACCCTCTTTATTGAACCCCACTTCAGCCACACGGCGGCCGGCCGCTTCTTCGCCGCCGCCGGCGCCCTCTTCCATCTCCCGCTGCAGAGCAGCCGCCTGGCCTTCACGCCCTTTCCCGACTGGCTGCCGACTCTGGCCCCCGACGAGCGCCGGCTGGCTTCCTTCGCCGCCAGCTGGCGTGCGACCGGCGCAGACTATCTCAGCCTGGGCCCCGTACGCCTGCACCACGACCAGACCTGGATCGAGCGCCTGCCGCAGCTCATCGGCCACGACGGCAGGCTCTTTGCCGCCGCCGAGATCGCCGCTGAAAATGGCCAGGTAGACGTCGCCCGCTGCCGCGACGTCGCGCGCGTCATTAAGGCCGCCTCGCACATCGACGACGGTTTTGGCAACCTCTATTTCGCGGCGCTGGCCCACTGCCCGTCGGGCTCGCCCTTCTTCCCCGTGGCCTACCAGCAGCCGGGCGCGCCGCCCGCCTTTGCCCTGGCCCTGGAAGCCGCCGACTTAGCCCTGGAAGCGTTCCGCCGGGCCTCGTCGCTGTCCGAAGCGCGGCGTAGGCTGCAAGAAGCCATTGAAACCGAGGCCCGCCGCCTGCAAAGCGCCGCCGAAGAGCTGGCCCGCGATCACAACCTGCGCTTCGCCGGCCTCGACTTTTCGTTGGCCCCCTACCCCCAACAGGCCCGCAGCCTGGCTGCGGCCCTCGAGGCCCTGGGGCTGCCGCACCTCGGCGCACCCGGCTCCCTTTTTGCCGCTGCCTTTGTCGCCGACGCCATCGACCGCGCCCGCTTTCCACGCTGCGGCTTTTGCGGCCTGATGCTGCCGGTCCTGGAAGACGCCGTTCTGGCGCGCCGGGCCGCCGAGCAGCGCGTCAGCGTGAGCGATCTGCTGGGCTTGGCCGCCGTTTGCGGCGTCGGTCTCGACACGGTTCCGCTGCCCGGTGACATCTCCGAAGAAACCCTGGCAGCCATTCTGCTCGACGTGGCCGCCCTGGCGGCGCGCCTGCGCAAACCGCTCACCGCGCGGTTGATGCCCCTGCCCGGCCTGACAGCCGGCGATCCGGTTCATTTCGATTTCCCCTACTTTGCCGATAGCCGCGTCATGGCCGTCGCCGCCGCGCAAAGTGACGGGCTGCTTTCATCGCGCGAGACCCTCGCCATCTCACCTCTATCGTTACGGAGAAGCGACCATGTCCACTGAAACGCGCTCCCTGCAGCGCCTGCTGGCGGCGTGGCAAGAGGCCGTGGCCGGTACCAACTTGCCGCAGCCGCCGGCCTTCGACGGCCCCGACATCATCCTGCAGCGCCTAGTCGAGCATACGGATCACGTCGCGCCCGGCGCTGCGTTTGTCGCCCGCGTGCGCCGCGGCAGCGACGGGCACCACTACATCGCCCAGGCCGCGGCCCGTGGCGCAAGCCTCATCGTCGGCCAGCTACCGCGCCAGGAGCTGCCCGATAGCGTGCCGCCTCAGCAGCCTTACCTGCAAGTCGAGGATACGGCCCTAGCCGTGGCCTGGCTGGCCGCCGCCTGGCACGACTTCCCCGCGCGCCAACTGTTGGTCATCGGCGTCACAGGCACCGACGGCAAATCGACCACGGCCAACTTTCTGCTCCAGATACTGCAAAACGCCGGCATCCGCGCCGGCCTTCTCAGCACGATCCGCGCCGTGGTCGGCGAGCGCGAAGAGCCGCTCGCCTTGCACGTCACCACGCCCGAAGCGCCCGTGATACAGGGCTACCTGCGGCGCATGGTCGACGCCGGCCTCAGCCATTGTGTGCTGGAAGTCACCTCGCACGGCCTGGCCCAACACCGCGTCGCGGCCATCGACTTCGACGCCGCCGTCGTCACCAACATCACCCACGAACACCTCGACTATCACGGCTCCTACGAAGCCTACCTCGCCGACAAGTCGCGCCTGTTTGCCGCCCTGGCCGCCGACACACCCACCGTCCCCTCGCACAACCCTAATAAGCTTGCCTATGCGAAGACATCTGTCCTGAACGTCGACGATTCCTCGTTTGAGTCGCTGGTATTTTTGCCCGCTGAGCGCCGCCTCACCTATGGCCTGCAGGCCCCTGCGATGGTCACCGCCCGCGACATCGACTACGGCGCCGACCACACCGCCTTTCGCCTCATCCTGCCCGGCACACAGGCGCGCGTCGCCTCGCGCTACGTGGGCGATTTCAACGTCGCCAACATGCTCGCCGCCGCCGCCGCCGCCCACTCCCTGGCTATCAACCCTGGCGTCATTGCCTCGGGCCTGGGCGACCTGCCTGTGTTGGCCGGGCGCATGGAACGCATCGACGAGGGCCAGCCTTTCCTGGTCGTGGTCGATTTCGCCCATACGCCCAACGGGCTGCAGCGCGCCCTGCAGGCCGCGCGCCGCATGACAAAAGGGCGCATCATCGCTGTCTTCGGCAGCGCCGGCAAACGGGACGTGGCCAAGCGTACACTGATGGCCCGCGTTGCCGCCCGCGACGCCGACCTCACGGTGCTCACCGCCGAGGATCCGCGCACCGAATCGCTGCACGACATCTTACACATCATGGCCCAGGGCTGTCGCGACGAGGGCGGCGTGGAAGGCGAAACGTTCTGGCGCGTGCCCGACCGCGGGCGCGCCATTTACCATGCCCTTTCGCTGGCCCGCGAAGACGACATGGTGCTCATCTGCGGCAAGGGGCATGAGCAGTCGATGTGTTTTGGCGCCACCGAATATCCCTGGGACGACCGCGAGGCCACCCGCGCCGCGCTGCGCACCTTTCTGCGCGGCGAGCCCATGCCCAACCTGGGCCTGCCGACTTATACCGCTCCATGAGTAATCGTTTACCCGCGGGCGCTTACGTGCTATAAAACGTGACAATACGACTGTAAAAGGGAGACGCGATGCGCGACAAACTACAATATCTCGTGAGCCGCACCCGGCGCAATCATGGCCTGGAGCACGCCACCATTCACATCTTAAGTGAGCGCCACAAACAGTTCAGCGCCCAGGGTCACTCCGACTACCGCGGCTTTCACCTCAATATCTATGGCGACATCGACGAAGACGAAGTCGCCAGCGCCGTGCAAGAGGCCTACCGGCGCATGAAAGACGGCGAGCATCACCTGGCGGTGCACCCAAACTGCGGCACGGTTTTGCTCACCACGGCGGCCATGGGCGTGCTTGCTTCGCAATCGGCCTTTGGCCTGGAGCAGCGCCGCCAGCGCCGTTCGCACATGGATATATCCGTCTTTTTTAACGGCCTGCCTTCAGCCGTGCTCGCCGGCGTGGTGGCCCTGATCATCTCACGGCCCGTGGGCCTGGCCATCCAGGAACGGTTCACCACCGAGGGCGATCTGCAGGGCCTGGAGATTGAGCGCATCCGCAAAATTCAGCCGTCGATCATCACGCGTCTCTTCCAGCTGCTGTTGGCCCAGGGCAAGTCCATCGACGTCAACGCTTATCACATCGAAACCAGAGGCTAGCGACGCCCAGTAGCGCCGGCAGCGCCCGCTAGCGCCGCGTATGTTCTACATCTTCCACGGCAACGACGCCCACTCGCAAGAAGAGACCCTGCAAGAGCTGCTTGGCCGCATGGGCGACCCCGCCATGCTCGAGCTTAATACCACGTGCTTCAAAGGGCCCGTGACCCTGGCGCAGCTCCGCCAGGCGTGCGACGCCATCCCCTTCCTGGCTGAGCGCCGCGTGGTCATCGTCGAAGATGCCCTGGCGCAGAACAGCCCGGCCAACTTCATCGATCAACTGCGCGACTATCTGCCGCAGCTCCCCGACGCCACACGGCTGTTCTTCCTCGAATCGCAGCCCCTGCGCAGCAATCACCGCCTGCTTACCTTCGCCGAAAAGCAAGAAAACGGCTTCGTCCGCCTCTTCAAGAGGCCTGAAGGCCGGGACCTGGAGCGTTGGGTGCAGCAGCGCGTTCAGGAACGCGGCGGCGACATCGAGCCGCACGCCATTCACCTGCTAGTTAGCAGCGCCGGCAACGACCTGGCCCTGCTGGCCAACGAAATTGAGAAGCTCGTGCTCTATCGCCTGGACCAGGGCCCGATCACCGCCGGCGATGTCACGCTGCTTTGTCCGTACGTCGCCGAGGCCAGCATCTTCGACCTGGTCGATGCCCTCGGCGCGCGCGACGGGCACGCCGCCGCGGGGCTGCTGCAGACCAAGCTCGCCGAAGGCGCGGATCCTTTCTATCTATTTGCCATGATCGTGCGCCAGTTCCGCCTGCTGCTGCAGGCCAAAGAGCTGGCCGGGGAAGGCCTGCGCCCGCCGGCAATCGCCTCGCGCCTCAAAATACACGCCTTTGTGGCCGGCAAGGTCGCACAGCAATGCCAGCAATTTTCGCTGGACCAGCTAGAGCACATTTATGACCACCTGCTGCAAACCGACGTGGGCGTGAAGACCGGCCAGAGCGACATGGTCACCGCGCTCAGCCTGCTTATTGCCGGGTTGGCGATCTAACCGCCGCGCCGCGCAGGGTCACCCCAGGCCGTAGCCGCCCACAGGCTCAGTCACCGTACGCTCACCAAATCCTGTAATCAGCGGCCGGCCCTTGCCGATAGCTTCCTGAACCGCCGGCAGTGACAGCGATGCCTGGTGGCTCGCTTCACTGTCCCACACCTCGGTGATCCAGATAGCGTCCGCCTCTTGCGGGTCACGCGCCACCACATAGCTCAGGCAGCCGGGCATGCTGCCAACGCCAGCCACCAATATCTCAATCAACGCCTCGCGCTGCCCCGGCACGGCGAGCATCTTACCGATTAATCCATACATACCTATGCACCTCACTTGTATTCGCCTGGTCTGACGCACGGATCATAACCAAACCTGCAAAACCTGCGACTCGTCCGCTGATCCCCACAGCCGCGCCCCTGCCGTAACTTTTCCCCGGCCGTCGCGACATAATAATCGGTAACGGCCGCGATGCCGCCGGAAGGGCTTATCTGACTTCCATACGCCCTTTTGACACGACCCGGCGCGGCGTGATAATTAGTAGCATATCATCGTCCGTTATTCGCGAGGTACCCAATGCAAAAAAGTCGTGTCATCTACCTGATGATTTTCTTACTCTTACCCAGCCTGGCCTGTGCCCTGTTCGACGACATCTTAGAGCCGAGCGCCACCGTGGCGCCGCCGCCCACAGCAGACGGCATGGCGCCCACCGTCACCACGGCGCCCGGCGTAGACCCCAGCGCCGCAGCTGCCACCCCCACCCTGGCCGTCACCGAGACGCCCGGCTCTATTTCCCTGGAAGAGCTGGGCGCCGCGCCCGACAACCTGTCTGAGCTGAGGGAGTGGCTGGCACGGGCCCACGATGGCGCCGCGCCCCTGGGCGAGCTATGCGCTGCCCTGGGCGCTGCCCAATGGCAGCAAACCGGCGACGCCTGCGAGGCCGCGGATCTCGACGGCGACGGCACCGACGAATGGCTGCTGACCATTGACGTGACACGCTTACAAGAAGAGCCCCCGCCCATCCTGCCCGACGGTCACCCTGGCGACTTCTGGATCGTGTCGGAGGGCCAGTTCGTCTATCAGGTCCACGAAGACAACGAGCCCGACTTCCTGGCCACGGCGCCGCGCCTCGTAGAGCTGGTGGATATGACCGGCGACGACCAACCTGAAGCGGTCATCTCCTCCACCAACTGCGGCGCGCATACCTGCTTCAATTATTACCAGATCATCGGCGCTCACGACGGCGCCATTCGTAACCTGGTACAACTTTCTCCTGAGCAGCTAGAAACCGGCGAAGCGCTGCCGGGCTACATCAGTATGCCCACCGTCGATGCTGAAACCATTGGCGACGCCAACGACGACGGCCTGCCCGATCTGGTCATCGAAGGTGGCCTGATCGGCTCGGCCGGCGCCGGCATCCAGCGCGCACGCACCGAAATCTGGGCCTGGTCCGGCGATGCCATCATCCTGGACCAGACGCAATGGCAAGAAACCGGCTATCGCTTCCACTGGCTCTACAACGCCAACGATGCCTTCGAAGACCAGGAGTACGACCTGGCCCGCGCCCGTTACGAGGCCGTCGTCGTCGATCCCAACTTGCAGGATGTGGAAGGCATGCTGGGCACGGCTCAGGAAGTGCGCGACCACGTGCGCCAGTTTGCCGCCTTCCGCCTCTCGCTGCTGCCCCTGCTGCGCGGCGACATCACCGAGTCGACGCGCTGGCGCAACTGGCTGCAAGAGGAGTACGCGCTGGCGCCCATCGCCGAGGCCGCTACCCGCCTGTTCAGCGAGTGGGAAAGCAACGGCAACAACCTCGCTACTGCCTGCGCCGCCGTCACAAGCTATCTTCAGTCCACCACCAATCCCACAGGGCCGCTGACCGACATGGGTTACAACAATCCGGCGCTGGCGGCCAGCGACGTCTGTCCTATCCAATAAGCAACGCTGCCTGGAGGGCCGCTTGCACCCTGTTCCTGGAAAGTCCGATGTAGCAGACGACATCGAGAGTCGGCGCCCTGCGCCGCCTCTCGACGCCGTGGCGCAGGCTATCCTCAATACGGTGGCCTATGTCGACGTCTTCGACTATCCGTTGACGGCGCAGGAGATTCACTTTTACCTGGTAGGCATGTCCGCGCCACGCAGCGACGTCGAGTGCGTGCTGGCCGCCCGCCCCATCCTCGGCGGCCGCTTGGCCTTCGTCGAGCCCTTCTACACCTTTCCCGGTCGCGAGCATCTCGCGGATATTCGTCGCCAGCGGGCGGCAATCGCCGCGCAGCTCTGGCCTGCCGCGCAGCGCTACGGCCGGTTGATCGCCGCCGCGCCCTTCGCTCGCATGGTGGCCGTCACAGGCTCCCTGGCCGTCGATAACACGGCCTCAGACGCCGACATCGACTACCTGATTGTCACCGCAGCGGGCCGCCTCTGGCTGTGCCGCGCCTTTGTCATCCTGCTCGTGCGCTTGGCGGCGCGCCGCGGTTATCGCCTGTGCCCCAACTACTTTCTTTCGGAAAACGCCCTGGCCTTCGAGCAGCGCGACCTGTACAGCGCCCGCGAGCTGGCGCAAATGGTTCCCCTTGCCGGCCACGACACCTACCTGCGCTTGCGCCAGCTCAACGGCTGGACAGCAAGCTATCTACCCAACGCCCGTTCGCTTCCCCGCCCGGGCCTGCCCCAACCGCTTTCCAGGAGCGCCCACCTCTGGCAGTCGGTGGTAGAGACGGCCTTGCGCACGCCGCCCGGCGCCTGGCTGGAACGGTGGGAAATGCGCCGCAAAATGAACCGTTTCCACCAGCATCAGGCCGGCCCCCGCGATGAAGTCTCCTTCTGCGCCGAATGGTGCAAAGGACACTTCAACGGCCACGCCCAGCGCGTCATTTCCGCCTACCAGCAGCGCCAGGCGCAGGCCATCGCCCCGCCAATGCCGGCGCCAGACGGCCCTTCCCCCGCCGTGCGAGGTGAGGCGTGAGCGACATCCTCTTCGGCCAGTCATACTACCTGCGCTTCGACGCCAAGCTGTATGAGGCCATGCAGCCTTACCCGCCGCTGGGCACGCTCTATGCCGCCGCCGTCATGCGCCAGCGCGGTTATCAGGTAGCCCTATTCGACGCCATGCTGGCGCAATCCGAGGCCGAATGGCAGAGCGCCCTGGCCCAGCACCAGCCGCGCTACGCCGTGATTTACGAAGACAACTTCAACTATCTGTCTAAGATGTGCCTGCTGCGCATGCGCCAGGCCGCTTTTACGATGATTGAGATGGCCCGTCGCGCCGGCAGCGCCGTCATCGTGGCCGGCTCCGACGCCACCGACCATGCCGCCGCCTACCTGCGCCAGGGCGCCGACTACGTGTTGCTGGGTGAAGGCGAGGAAACGCTGGCAGAGCTAATAGACGCTCTGGAAGGCCGGACCGGCCACACACCCCAAGAGATAGCAGGCCTGGCCTTTCGCCTCGATGGCGACGCCGCCGGCGCAGACGTGGTCCAGACGCAGCAGACGGCGCGACGCCCCGACATCAAGGAGCTCGATGCCTTGCCATTTCCAGCCTGGGACCTGGTCGATGTGCCACGCTACCGGCGCATCTGGCTGCAGCGGCACGGCTACTTTTCCATGAACATGGCCACCACGCGCGGCTGCCCTTATCACTGCAACTGGTGCGCCAAGCCCATCTGGGGCCAGCGCTACAACTCGCGCAGCGCGCAAAACGTGGCCGCCGAGCTGAAGTGGCTGAAACAAAGCTACAATCCAGACCACATCTGGTTCGTCGACGACATCATGGGCCTCAAGCCGCGCTGGTGGCAGGAGTTTGCGGCCATCGTGCAGGCTCAGCAGCTTACCACGCCCTTCAAATGCCTCAGCCGCGCAGACCTGCTCCTGCGCAGCCCGCAGGAGGTTGAGGACATGGCCCGTGCCGGCTGCGATATCGTCTGGATCGGCGCCGAATCTGGCTCGCAGAAGATCCTGAATGCCATGGAAAAAGGCACTCGCGTGGAGCAGATCTACGAAGCCACGCGCCGCCTGCACGCCGCCGGCATTCGCATTGGCTTCTTCCTGCAGTTTGGCTATCCCGGCGAGACGCGCCAGGACATCGAGCAGACCTTCAAAATGGTGCGCGACTGCCAGCCAGACGACATCGGCATGTCTGTCTCCTATCCGCTGCCGGGCACGCGCTTCCACGAATCTGTGCGCCTGCAGCTCGGCGGCCAACAAAACTGGGTCGACTCGGCCGACCTGGCCATGATGTATCGCGGCCCCTTTACCACCGCATTTTATCGCCAACTGCACATCGTGTTACATAAACAGTTTCGCTCGCAGCGCGCCAAAGCGCGCTGGCGCGCTCTTATTCAGCAGCGCCGCCGCCCCTCGCGCGCCGATCTGCGCGAAGCGGCGGCCTCGGCCTATCGCCTGCTTTCGCTGCCGCTCGCCCGCGCGCGGCTGGCACGCCTGGCCCGTGTGCCGCACGACAGCAACGTGCAGGCAGCAGCGCACATGAGCCTGGAAGACGCCGCCCAACCGTCGTCACAGGAATAATCGCCACACACGGATCATGGACATCCTCCTTTCCCACGGCTACTTCATCGCCGAAGACGCCCACGAGCAGCAGATCATGAAGCCCTACCCCACCCTGGGCCTGCTGTACATCTCTTCCCATCTTAAACACAAAGGCTTCGACGTCGCCCTTTTCGATAGCACCTTCGAGAGCATGGCCAGCTTTGACGCCATGGTGCAGCGCCAGAAGCCGGGCCTCGTCGGCCTCTACTGCAACCTGATGACTCGCCGCAACATCGTGCGTATGATCGCCATCTGCCGCGATGCCGGCGCCACGGTCGTGCTCGGGGGACCAGAGCCAATCTCCTACGCCGCCGAATATCTTGCCGCCGGCGCGCACATTATCGTCTCCGGCGAAGGCGAAACCACGCTCGAAGAGCTCATCCCCCACCTGGCGCGCTATGGCTTGCAGCGGCTCGACCAGGTTCCGGGCCTGGCCTATCTCGACGCCCAGGGTCGCCTGGCGCACAGCGCGCCGCGCGTCCAGCTCAAGGATCTCGACGCGCAGCCCTGGCCCGATCGCTCCGCCATTCCCATCGAACGCTACCTGCAGACCTGGCGCACGCACCACGGCCATAGCTCAGTTTCGCTGATCACTGCTCGTGGCTGCCCCTACACCTGCACCTGGTGTAGCCATAGCGTCTTCGGCCACACGCATCGTCGCCGCAGCCCCCAAGACGTCGCCGCTGAGGTGGCCTGGATTAAAGAGAGCTACAATCCCGACCGCCTGTGGTACGCCGACGATGTCTTCACCATCGCCCCGCGCTGGTTCCTGGAATTTGCCGGCGAGCTGCGCCGCAGGCAGCTCAAAATACCTTTCGAGTGCATCAGCCGCGCCGACCGCCTGGACGAACGCACCATCGATGCCCTGGCAGACATGGGCTGCGCCCGCCTATGGATTGGCTCCGAAAGCGGCTCGCAGCGCATTCTGGACGCCATGAAACGCAAGACCCAGGTCGAAGACGTGCAGCTCAAGACGCGCATGCTGCAGCAGCGCGGCATCGAAGTGGGCATGTTTATTATGCTGGGCTACGAAGGCGAAGAACTTGACGACCTGCAGGCCACGGTCGATCACCTCAAGCGCGCCGCGCCCGACCACTTTCTCACCACGGTGGCCTACCCCATCAAAGGCACGCCTTACCATGAGCAGGTGCAGGCCAGAATCATCAACCAGGCATCCTGGCGCGAAGGCAGCGACCGCGAGCTCGGCGTGGCCGGCCGCCGCTCTGCCGCCTTTTACGCCCACGCCACGCGCTGGATGGTCAACGCCGTCAATTTGCACAAAGCGCGGCAGAGCGGCGCGGCTCCGCTCTTGCAGCGAGCCAGGATGGGGCTCAACGTCCTGCGCGGCCGCCTGGGCATGTGGCGCACACGCCGCCAGCGTGAAAGCGCCGCCGAGGCCAGCGGGCGCGGCTGGTCCACGGCCGAAAGAGCTGGTGAAGGCTGGTAATTTGGCGCACGATGCGGCGCAAAAAGGTCTGGAAATGTTAGAAATCTATAAAAAGGGGACGGCTATTTGACGACTGTCGATATTTGGGCTACTATGTGTGTTGGATAGATTGCGCAAGTTCTGTTTCGGAAAATGAATCCAAGGCCGCCAGACTTAGCAAGACTGGCGGCTTTTTCATTTAAGGCAGGCGGCGGATAGTCCAGTTTTTAGCGTTTTGTAGTAGTAGGAGAGTTTCAAAAGATGGATGATCGCGAAATCGGCACTGTGAAGTGGTTTAACGACCAGAAAGGCTACGGCTTCATTGCCCGCGAAGGTGGCGACGATGTCTTTGTACATTTTTCGGCCATTGAGGGTAGTGGGTTCCGCAGCCTGATGGAAGGCGACCGCGTCGAATTCTCTGTCGAACAAGGCGACAAGGGTCCCGCCGCCGCGCACGTGCGTCGTATCCAGTAATACGACCATTAGCTAGGACTCAAAAAGAGGCGTCTGAATAAGGCGCCTCTTTTTTTATTTCTCATGGCCGTTCCCCAACCCTCAGCCTTCGATGCCTTCGCCGCGACCTACGACGAGGCCTTCAGCAACACGCGGCTGGCGCAGCTTTTGCGCCCCCGCGTCTGGCGCGAGCTCGCGGCGCACTTCGCGCCCGGCGATCACGTCTTGGAGCTGGCTTGCGGCACCGGCGTCGACGCCGTGTGGCTTGCCCGGCAGGGCGTTCGCGTCACGGCCACCGACGGCTCACCGCATATGGTCGAAGCCACCCGCCGCCGCGCCGCCGAGGCCGGCGTGGCGCCCCTGCTTAGCGCTCACGAGCTTTCCTTGCAGCAGCTCACCGGCGACTGGCAGGCCGGCGCCGCCGCATACGACGGCGCTTTTTCCAACTTCGGCGGCCTGAACACCGTAGCCGACCTCGCCCCGTTGGCCGCCGGCCTGGCATATGGCGTTCGCCGCGGCGGCAGGCTCGTGCTCGTGCTCATGGGCCCCTACTGTCCCTGGGAGGTGCTGTGGCACCTGGCGCACGCCGAGCCCGCAACCGCCCTGCGTCGCTGGCGGCAGCCGGCCCCGGCGCGCATTGGCCCTCAGACCATCCCCATCTGGTACCCACCCCTGCGCCGCCTGCAAAGTCAGCTCAGGCCCTGGTTCCGCCACGTCAAGACGCGCAGCCTGGGCCTCTTCTTGCCGCCCAGCTATTTAGGCCACCTTTTAGACCGTTTTCCCCGCCTATTTGCACACCTGAACAACGTGGAGCAGAAGCTGGCGCCGCTCACCGGAAGCTGGGGCGACCATTACCTCTCGGTATTCGCCCGCAGCTCGATCCCCTCGAACAGGTCATAAATACGCTGCCCGTTATGCGCCGGCGGCTGGGCGCGAATAAAGTACTCAGTGCTGAACAGCCGCCGCTGCGCACGCCGCGGTAGCCAGGACGCCCAGCTGCTGCCCCCGCCGCCGCCCTGGCTGCGATGCTGCGCGCTGGCTTCTAGCTTCGTCTGCCAGTAAGCGTAGGTATTGATGCGCGCGTGCAGCTCGGCCATCGGCCGCCCCAGCTTGGTGAAGTCTATATCCTGGTTGCGTCCCATGCGCCGTGGGTCCTGGCCGCGCAGTCGGATAATCGCCCGATACACGGTAAGCCAGCGCCGCGGAATGGCCGTGTAATACAGAGCCTGCGGCGCATACGGCGCGCCCAACTGCTCATACTGGCCGCCGTCGCCCGCCGCGTGAAAGGCGGCCAGCGTTATCTCATGCGCCTTGATATGGTCGGGGTGGAAATAGCCGCCCGTCTCGTCGTGGGTAATCACCACCTGCGGGCGGATGCTGCGCATCAGGGCTACCACGCGCGCCGTGGCCTCTTCGGCCACGACATTCATGAAGGCCTGCGGGTCTTCGTTGGCCGGGTCGCCAATATAGCCCGAATCGCGAAAGCCCAGCGTGTGAAGCTGCACGCCCAAGATCTCCACGGCCGCCTCCAGCTCGGCGCAGCGGATCTCTGCCAGCCGCTCGCGCGCCTCCTCAAATTCGGCCGTCACCGAGCCGGCGGCGCCATCGGTGCAGATGGCCACGTGCACCGCCGCGCCCTGGTCGGCATATTTGGCCAGGGTACCACCCGGCCCAAATGATTCGTCGTCAGGATGCGCCAATACGGCGAGAAGTCTGCGATCTGCCACGCGCTACGCTCCGCTTCCCACCACAAAACCAACGGCGTAAGCGTCGGTGTGCGACAGGCTGATGGACCACTGCACCACCCCCCGCTGCTGCGCCAGTTCGCGCGCGCGGCCGTGCAGCACCAGCTCTGGCTTGCCCCGGCCGTCACAATGCACCTCGATTTCCGTCCAGCTTATGTCGCCAATGCCCGTGCCCAGCGCCTTGGCCACGGCCTCCTTCACCGCAAAGCGGCCCGCCAGCCGCTCCGGCCGCCCGTTGCAATAGGCCAGCTCTCGTGGCGTGAAGAAGCGCGCGCCAAAACGCTCGCCATGCCGTTCCATAGCGCGCACGATGCGCGCCACCTCGACGATATCGACACCGCTGGTTAATAGGGTCATACCTGCGCCTGTGCTGTTACGTTTCTGCTTGCGCCGGCGGGCCGGCGACCACAATCACCAGCTCCTCGGTGCTGAAATATTTGCGGGCCGCCGCCTGCACACGCTCCACGGTGATATCTTCGATCAGGTCCGGGAACCGCTGTAAATAGTCGAGGCCCAAGTTCAGGAACTCCATATCGCTGATGATGCTCGCCAGCCCATCGTTGGTTTCCAGACTCACGGGCAGCGATCCAGTGCGGTATAGCTTGCTGTCTTCCAGCTCTTCTTCGGGCGCCAGCTCATCTCGGATGCGCGCGATCTCCGCCAGGATGCTCTCAAGGGCCAGCGATACATTCTCCGGCGCAACCCCCGTGGATACAAACCAGGGAGATGGGCCCAGGCCGCTCTGTAGCCGGCTGTACACATAATAGGCCAGCCCCAGCTCTTCACGCACCGTCGTGCCCAGCCGCCCCATCATGCCAAAGACGCCCAGGATCGTATTAGCCATGCTGGCATCCAGGTAATCTGGCGCGGAGCGCGGCGGGCCGGGAAGCCCTAAGATAATGTCCGACTGCATCTTATCGGCCATCACCACATCTTCGCGCTGCACGCCTACGGGCCGGCTGGCTTCGGGCAGCCCCGGCGGCACAAGCCAGCCGTCATTGCGCCAGTCGCCCAACGCCGCCTGCACCCGGCGCACGGCGTCATCCGCCTCCACAGCGCCCACGATGGTGATGGTCAGCCCTTCTGGCCCATAATGCGCGGCATGAAAGGCTTCCAGATCGTCTCGCGTAATGGCCGCAATCGTCTCCGGGTAGCCGCTCACACTCACCCCATACGGATGCCCATCGTACAACAGCTCGCCGAAGCGCTTCGACGCCCGATACCGCGTATCATTCTCGCGGATCTGCAGCCCTGTCAGAATCTCGCCCCGCAGCTGGGCGATCTCTTGCTGCGGGAAGGTGGGCCGGCGCAGCGACGCGCTCAGCAGATCGAGCAGCAGGTCCAGGTCTTCCGCCAGGCCGCCGGCCGAAAACTCCGTGATATGGCGGCCGGCGCTAAAGTCCAGGCTGGCGCCCACCGACTCCAGCTCTTCATAAATCTGGTCCATCGAGCGCTGCTCGGTGCCGCGCATCAGCATGCCCGCTACAAAATCGGCCAGCCCGGCCTTCTCCACCGCTTCGCTCAGCGCGCCGGCCCACAAATAGCCTTCGATCACCACCGACGCCGCGGCGAAGTTCTGATAAGTCAGCACCACGATGCCATTATCTAACACCGTGCGCCCGATGCTTTCTGGTCCAGGATAAGTCAGTTCTGGCATAGGTTCGCTACTCCCAACTAAATGTCGTCCATCGACGGTGTGCGCCGCACAACCACGAGGGTAAAGTCATCCCAGGGGCTGGCGTCGCCGCGATGCGCGTTCGCCGCGCGCACGATGGCCTGCGCCAGATCGCGCGCCGGCGACGCCGCATGTTGCGCCGTCACAGCCCGCATACGGTCCGCGCCAAACTCTTCCATGCCGGCGCTCATGGTCTCCGTCACACCGTCGGTGTACAAAATGAGCGCATCGCCGGCTTCCAGCCGCAGCTCTTCATTATCTAGCAGCACGTCGGGCATCACACCCATGGCAATGCCACCCCGTTTTAGCTCGACCACCTCCCCCGTCGCCGCTTTCAGCCACAGCGGCGGGTTGTGCCCCGAATTGCAATACACCACGCGGCTGCGCTCCAGGTCCAGGATGGCATAAAAGGCCGTCAGAAAAAGGTCCGCTTGGCTATCCCGCACCATCAGCTGGTTGGCCCGTTCCAGGGCAGCGGCCGGTGAACGGTCGCCGCCGGCCACAATGCGAATGATAGTGCGGCTGAGGGCCATAAACAGGGCCGCGGGGATGCCTTTGTCGGCCACATCGGCGATCACCAGCCCCAGGCGGCGCCGGCCGTCATCACGAGGCAGCTCAAAAAAGTCGTAAAAGTCGCCGCCCACGTGGCGCGCCGCCTCGTACACCGCCACAAACTCCCATCCCGGAGCCGTTGGGCTCTCGCGAGGCAACATGCTCAACTGGATCTGCCGCGCTACGGCCAGCTCTTCGTCCAGGCGCTGTCGCCGGATCTCCTCGGCGTGCAGGCGCGCCGACTCCAGGGCCAGGGCCGCCTGGTTGGCCATGAGCTGCAGCAGGCGAACCTCGCCCTCTTCTAAGCGCCGCGGCTGGCGGCTGTCCACCACCAGTGCGCCGATCGAGCGGCCATTGGCCACCAGCGGCACAATGCCCGCTGCTTGGAAGCCTTCCTCAGGCAGCCAGTCGGCCATCCACGGCGCCACTTCATTCAGCTCGATCTTATCCATGATCAGCGGCTGCTGTGTGGCCATAGCCAGGCCCGAGCCGCTGCGCTTGTCGGCCGGGAAGCGCCGTCCTTCCGCTGCCGGGTCACGCCGCCAGCCGCTGGCCGCGCGAAAACGGAGCGAGTCCGGCTCTCCTTCGTCGGGCAGCACCAGGGCGCAGGCGTCCACCTTGAGAAACGTGCGCACCTCTTCCACCAGGAAGCGCATCAGCTCGCCAAGATCCCGGCGGCTCAAGAGCTGGTTGGTAAAGCTCAGCAGCAGCGCCTGTTCCTGCACGCGCCGTTCCTGCAGCATCTCATAAAGCTGCGCCCGTTCCAGCGCCACCCCAAGCTGCCGGCCTACGTTCTCCAGAAGCGACAGCGAGCGAGCGCTAAACGCCGTCCAGCTTGGCGCGGCCACATTCAAAATGCCTAGAACCTGATCCCCGGCCTTTAGCGGCGTCGAGGCGTGCACTTCCAGCTCCGCGCGGTCGCCGTGCACGCTGCGCAGCCGGCTGCAAAGCACCTCGTTGTACGCTGCGTCTAGCCTGCCTTTCAGGCACAGCGTCTGGCAATCGCAGCCCCTATTCCAGGCGTCTGCGTTCTCGCGGTGCAGGGCAGGCGGCAAGTTGGTGTGCGCCGCCAGCACGAAGCCAGGCCCGTCCCATTTGTCCTGCGCCGCCTCGTCGCGCAAGAAGATCCAGCCCGTTTGCACGCCCATCAGCGCCACCAGCTTGGCCAGGGTCGTTTCCAGGGCGTTGCGCACGTCGACGGCGCTGTTCAGCGCTTCGGCGATATCGTTTAACGCTTCGAGGTCTTCCACCGACTGCCGGTGGTCGGGCGCCGTACTCACGTCGTCTGTCAAAGGCTCACACCTCTTTTGCTGGCACATACCAGCCCGCCGTGCGATTTTCCGGGCGCAGATATTGGCGCCGCACGCGCTCCACATCCTCCAACGTCACCGCCGCGAGCTGCTCTAACGTGCTCTCAAACCAGCCATAATCGCCCGCCACCATTTCCGACATGCCGATCATCTGGCCCTGGCCGGTCACGCTCTCGCTGGCCATCACAAACTGCGCTTTGGCGCGCTTCAACGCCTTCTCCAGCTCATGGGCGCCGATAGGCTGCTCTGCCAGGCCGGCCAGCGCCTCATCCAGGGCCGTTTCGATTTCCTGCAGCGAGCGGCCGGGCCGGGCCACCGCGCTCAGGCGGTACAGGTAGGGGTCAATCGTCGGTGTCATGCTGCCGCTGGCGCTCGCCGCCAGGTCCGAGGCTACCAGCGCCTTATACAGGCGCGAGCTCTTGTTCGAGCCGGCGCCGGCAAAGAAGCCCAGGCTGCTGCCGCCGGCAAACGCCGCGTTAAGCAGCACCAGCGGATAAAAGTCGGGGTCCGTCGCCGCCGGCGCCTTGTAGGCGTGCACCAGGTAGGCCGCGTCGCCCGGGCCTCTCACCACCACGCGCCGCTCGCCGCGCTGCTTCGGCTCTGTGCGCAGCACGGGCGCCATGGCCTCGCTCGCCGCAATCTGGCCAAAATGCTCCTGCACCTGCGCCAGCATCTCCTCGCTGTCGAAATCACCCACCACCACCACCACCGCGTTGTTCGGCGCGTAGTGCCGCCGGTAATAGCCGCGCAGGTCGTCGCTGGTCATCGTCTGCAGGTCCACCTCGTCGCCGATCACCTCATGATGGTACGGATGCACGCGAAACGCCGCCGACGTCAGCTCTTCATGTAACAAGAACATTGGCTGGTTTTCGTACATGTGCCTTTCAGACAAAATCACTGTGCGTTCAGAGCTCACCGCGTCTTCGTCCATGGTGGCATGCACCATGCGGTCGGCCTCAAGCTGCAGCGGCAGCGCGATATGCTGTGACGGCATCGTCTCAAAGTAGGCCGTGAAGTCTATCCAGGTGAAGGCATTGTAGCGCCCGCCCAGGCGCGAGACAGCCCTGTCTAGCGTGCCGGGTGGGAAAGCACGCGACCCCTTGAACATCATATGTTCGACCCAGTGGGACACGCCGGTGTGGCCCGGCTTCTCATTGCGGCTGCCCACGCGATACCACACCCAGAAGCTGGTCACCGGCGCGTGGTGCATCTCGCGCAGCACAATCGTCAAGCCATTGTCCAGGATGCTCTTCTTGATTGGCAAACTCATTGCTTTCTCCGCATGTCGGCTATATTGCAAGCCGCCATTATATCCCGACACGCGGCAAACTAACAGGGTCCGCCGTTACCGCCGCCGCCCGGCGCGCACCAGGTCGCGCGCGGCCTTTTCGGGGTCCTTGCTCCGCACCAGCGACTCGCCCACCAGGATAGCGTCCACGCCAAGCTGCGCCATGCGCTGCACGTCCTCGGCGCTGCGGATTCCGCTCTCCGCCACCAGCAGCGCGCCCGGCGGCGCCAGGTCGCGAAGCCGCGCCGTGTTGTCGAAATCGACCTCAAACGTCTGCAAGTTGCGATTGTTCACGCCCACCACCGCCGGATTGAGCGGCGCCACACGTGCCATTTCCTCGGCCGTGTGCACTTCAATCAATGCTTCCATGCCCAGCGCGCGCGTCACCTGCAGCAAGTTCGCCAGGTCGTTGCTGCCCAGCACCGCGGCAATCAGCAGCGCGGCGTCTGCGCCCGCCGCCCGCGCTTCATAAAGCTGGTACTCGTCGAAAATGAAATCCTTGCGCAGCACGGGCGTTTGCCGGCCCTGGCTGCGCGCTTGCAACGCCTCGCGCACATCGCGCAAATCTTCCAGCGAACCCTGAAAGTGGCGCGCGTCGGTCAGCACGGAAATGGCGCTGGCGCCGCCGCGCACATACTGCAGCGCCAGGCGCGCCGCGTCGTAATCCCTGGCGATCAGGCCCTTGCTCGGCGACGCCTTCTTGCATTCGGCGATCAGCGCCACACCCTCACGCCCCAGCGCCGCCGCCAGGTCCACGGCCGGCGGCGCCATGCTCGCCAGCGCGCGCAAATCCGACAGCGGCGTGGCGCGCATCACCTTCGGCAACTGCTCGCGGTGATGGCGCATAATAGCGTCCAGAATCTCGCCCCGCTGTCTCGCTTGTTTTGATACACTCATCAGCTCACTCTTCAGCTGCGCGCGCACCTATCGCGCCCAGCGCCTCGTCATCTCAATCCACCGCTCCAGTGTATCCAGCGCTGCGCCGCTGTCCACTGCTTGCTGCGCGCGCGCCAGGCCCTGCTCCCAATCGTCATCCGCCATGCTTAGCGCCGCCGCGGCGTTGAGCAGCACTACATTGCGCCGCGCGCCGCGCGCCGCGCCGCTCAGCACGTCGCGCGTGATCTGCGCATTCTCCGCCGGATCGCCGCCCGCCAGCTCCGCCGGCTGCGCCCGCGGCAGGCCAAAGGCCAGCGGGTCTACCTCGCTGGTCGTCACCTCGCCCTGCAGCAAGCGGCTGACATGGTTCACGCCCGTCACGGATAATTCGTCCAGGCCGTCGGCGCCGTGCACCACGTACGCGCCCGCGCTGCCCAGAGCAGCAAGCACCTGCGCCAGCGTGCCCGTCAGGGAGCGGTCATATACGCCGATGAGCTGGTGGGTGGCGCCCGCCGGGTTGGTCAGTGGGCCCAGCATGTTAAATATCGTGCGCTGCCCCAGCTCGCGCCGCGGCCCGATGGCATGGCGCATGGCCGGGTGGTGGTTCACGGCGTACAGAAAGCCGATGCCCACCTGCGCCACGCAGGCCGCCACCTGCTCCGGATGCAAATCCAGGTTGCCGCCCAGGGCCATCAACACGTCGGCCGAGCCGCTGCGGCTGCTGGCAGCGCGGTTGCCGTGTTTGGCCACCTTCACCCCCGCGCCCGCCACCACAAACGCCGCTGTCGTCGAGATGTTAAACGTCTGCTTGCCGTCACCGCCGGTGCCGCAGGTGTCCACCAGCATCTCGCCGCGGTCCACGCCGGCATCCACGCCCACCACGTGCGCGCGCATCGAGCGCGCGCTGCCGGCGATCTCCTCGACCGTCTCCCCTTTCATGCGCAGCGCCGTCAGGTAGCCGCCAATTTGCGCCGGCGTCGCTTCGCCGCGCATGATCACATCCATGGCCGCCTCTGCCTGCGCCATGCTCAAATCTCGCCCGTTAATTACCTCGGCAATCGCCGCTTTCAACGGCATCGTCGCCTCCTTGGCCCGCCAGGCATCCGCTTACATTCGGCCGGCTTCACCGCCGGCCGTCCAGGAAGTTCTGCAAAATGCGCCGGCCATGCTCGGTCAGCACGCTCTCGGGGTGGAACTGCACGCCGGTGATCGGATAATCGCGGTGCGTCACGCCCATCACCTCCCCCTGGCTGGTGAATGCCGTCACCTCCAGCGCATCGGGCAGCGGCTCTTCCACGATCAGCGAATGGTAGCGCGTCGCCTGAAAGGGGCTGGGCACGCCATAAAAGACGCCGCGCCCCTTATGGTACACCGACGACGTCTTGCCGTGCATCAGGCGCGGCGCCCGCTGCACCACGCCGCCGAACACCTGTCCGATGCACTGGTGCCCCAGGCACACGCCCAGCAGCGGGATGTGCGGGCCGAGCTGGCGGATCACCTCATTAGAGATGCCGCCGTCGTCCGGCGTGCCCGGTCCGGGGCTGATCACGATGTGCGCCGGCTGCATGTGGCGCAGGGCTTCCACCGTCACCGCGTCGTTGCGCAGCACCACCGGCTCGGCGCCCAGCTCGCCCAGGTATTGCACCAGGTTATAGGTGAATGAATCGTAGTTGTCGATGACCACCACCATCGCATCCTCTCCTTCGGCTATTCGCCGGTCGCTTCGGCCCCTGCGCTTTGCGCCGCGCCGTGGCCATCTTCTTGCGCCAGCATGCGGATAGGCCCCTTCTTCTCCAGGCGCTGCCGGCCCTTGCGGCTGACCTTGTTCCACACGCCCGTCAGGCCCATGGCCTTTTTCATCATCACCACCGTTTCGTTGGCGGTTTCAGAGGCGCGCACCGTGCCTTCGTAGATCACTTGCTCTACAAAGCCGCTATCCTGCTCGATTTCCGCGCGCCGCTCGCGGATGGGCTCCAGGAACTGGTTGATAGCCCGCGCCAGCTTCTCTTTCACTTCCACGTCGCCCACGCGGCCCTCGCGGTAGCGCGCCTTCAGCTCCGCCACTTCCTCGCGGTTGGCGTTGAACGTGTCGTGATAAATGAACACCGGGTTGCCTTCCACGGTTCCCGGGACATCCGCCGTGATGCGCTTGGGATCCGTATACATGCCGTGCACCTTCTTCTCCACCGTGCGCTCGTCGTCGAACAGCTCGATGGCGTTGCCCAGGCTCTTGCTCATCTTGGCGCTGCCATCCGTGCCGATTAATGTGTCGCCCTCTACCAGATAATCGGGGATGGGGAAGATCTCCTCGTACTGGTGGTTAAAGCGGCGCGCAATCTCGCGCGTGATCTCCACATGCGCCTGGTTATCTTTGCCCACCGGCACCAGGTGCGCCCGCGGCATCAGGATGTCCGCCGCCTGCAGCACCGGGTAACCCAGCAGGCCAAAGGGCATTTCGTTCAGGTGGGCGTCGCGTGCCATGTCCTTCAGGCTGGGCAACCGGCTCAGGCGCGGCACGGTCACCAGCATCTCGAAGATCAGGTTCATCTCATACACCGCCGGGATGGCGCTCTGCAGATAAATCGTGCACTTCGACGGATCCAGGCCGCACGCCAGGTTGGCCAGCACCACCTCATAGGCGTTGCTGCGAATGTTAAAGATGTCTTCCTTGCTGTTCTTCGTGGTCAGCATATGCAGGTCCGCCACTAGGAAGTAGCTGTCGTACACCTCCTGCAGCGCCACCCGGTTGCGAATGCTGCCCACATAATGCCCCAGGTGCAGGCGGCCCGTGGGCCGATCTCCGGTCAACAATCGTTTCTTAACCATAACGGTTCTCCACTCTCTGCTCTCCAATCTTCACCTGTCTGCGCCCGCCGCTCATAAGCGGCCTCGCTCGGCGCGGTCCACGGCCACGGCCAGGGCGCGCGCCTTGTTCAGGCACTCTTCATGCTCACGCCCGGGGTCGCTGTCGGCCACGATACCCGCGCCCGCCTGAATATGAATCGTATCGCCCTGCATCAGCATCGTCCGAATGGCGATGCAGGTGTCCATGCTGCCATCATAGCTGAAATAGCCGATGGCACCGGCGTACAGGCCGCGGCGCACGCCTTCCAGCTCCTCCACGATCTGCATGGCGCGCACCTTCGGCGCGCCGCTCACCGTGCCCGCCGGAAAAGTGGCGCGCATCAGGTCAAAGGCGTCCAGCCCCTGCCGCAGCCGCCCCTGCACGTGGCTCACCAGGTGCATCACGTGGCTGTAGCGCTCCACGACCATCAGGTCGCGCACCTGCACCGTGCCAAACTCGCTCACGCGCCCGATGTCGTTGCGCCCCAGGTCGATCAACATCACGTGCTCCGCCCGCTCTTTAGGGTCGGCTAGCAGCTCGTCTGCCAGCGCCTGGTCCTCCTCCGCATCGGCGCCCCGCGGCCGCGTGCCGGCGATGGGCCGCACGCTGGCCACGCCCTCTTCCAGGCGCACGTGCATCTCGGGCGACGCGCCAATCACCTGCATATCGTGGCCCACGAAGTCAAAATAAAACATATAAGGCGATGGGTTGAGCATGCGCAGCGCGCGATACACGGCAAAAGGGTGCGCCGCGGTGCGCCGGCTCAGCCGCTGGCTCAACACCACCTGGAAGATGTCGCCGGCGGCGATGTACTCCTTGGCCCTGGCCACGATCTGCTCAAATTGCTCGCGGCTCATATTCGATTGCAGCTCGTCGTGCGCACCGCTTGCCTGCCCATTGCGCCGCGCCCCCCAGCGCAGATGCGGCACCGCCGGCAGCGGCCGCAGCAGGCGCTCCGCCACCCGTTCGATGCGCTGGATGGCCTCCACATAGGCCGCCTCCACGTCGCCCTCGGGCCGCGCGTTGCACAAAATCAGCAGGCGGTGCCGCGCGTGATCAAACACCACCAACGTATCCGCCAGCATAAAGATGGCGTCGGGCATCTCCAGCATGCTGCTGGCCGTCGCCGGCAGCCGTTCAAAGAAGCGCACCACGTCGTAGCCCAGATAGCCCACGGCGCCGCCGCTGAAGCGCGGCAGGCCCGGCACATCCGCCGGGCGAAAGCGCCCCAGCTCCTCGCGCAGCACATCCAGGATGTCTTCGCCTTGCTGCAGGCTGCGCTCGGCCACCGCGCCGTCGCGCGCATCGCACACCGCCTGGCCTTGCAGCGAGATCAGCGCGCGCGGATCGACGCCAACGAAGGAGTAGCGGCCCACCTGCTCGCCGCCTTCCACCGACTCCAACAGGAACGACGGGCCGCCGCCAACCATCAGCTTCAGGTACACCGAAACCGGCGTTTCCAGGTCTGCCGGGAACTCGCGGTATACCGGAATCAGGTTGGCCTCGCCGTTCGCCAGCTCTCTAAACGCCTGTAAGCCCGGCCGGTATACCGTTTCTTCATCGCTCAAACGCCCTGGTGCTTGCACTGCTTCGCTCATGTTACACCTCCTGAATGTGGCAACAAAAAACGCCCTCATCCCATACTAGGGACGAGAGCGTCGCTTCTCCCGCGGTGCCACCCTGCTTAGGCTCTCCTTACACAAAAAAAGCCCCTGATGGGGCGCCTCGCAGCCTGTAAAGCCAGCCTCACTCATTTGCGGTCCGGCCCTCACGTGAAGGCGAGACCCATGCCCTGATAACGGCGGCAGTCCCGGCCCGGGCTATTGAGCTTACACTTCCACTGTTCGCCCCGGGCAACTCGTCGGCCCATTCCCCTATTGCGCTGACGCCGGTGTTTCAGCACACGCACCGGCTCTCTGAGACCCGCTCTATAGGGTACTACTCCGAGTCATCGTCGTTCTTTCTTAAGTTGTGCTGCCGATGGTAGCACGGCCATTTGTGCCTGTCAAGAATTTATAACGCACCCGCGGGCCGCCTACAACCGCCCATTATTGCGCAAATAGACATACAGCGCCGCAGGTACGAGCAGCGCGATCACCACCATCAGCCACGCCAGCCATCCCGGCAAAAACAGCGGGTCGCGGTCCGCCGCGGCCACGGGGTTCACCGCCAGCGCCAACATCACCACCATCAGCCACGCGTACAGAGCTGCTTTTCCTTTCATAGGCTAAACCGTATCAAAATTACATACCCTGTCAAGATTCACGCTCTACTCTTCTAAGGCCAGCACCTTATTCAGCCGCCGTACAAAGCGGCCTTCGGCGATGAATTGCGCCGCCAGAAAGCCGTCCACCAGCTTGCGCGCCAGCGCCTGCCCCACGATCAGCCCGCCCAGGCACAACAGGTTCATATCGTCGTGCTCCACGCCCTGCGTCGCCGAGTAAATGTCGTGGCACAGGCAAGCGCGCACGCCCTGGATTTTATTGGCCGCGATGCAGGCGCCCACGCCGCTGCCGCACACCAGCACGCCGCGCTCTCCCTCGCCGCGCACCACGGCGCGTCCCACGGCTTCCGAAAAGTCGGGATAATCATCGGCGCCGTCGTACTCATAGGCGCCCACGTCGACCACCTCGTGACCCTGCTTTATCAGATACTCCTTCAGCCCTTCCTTCATCGCAAACCCCGCATGATCCGCGCCTATCACCACTCGCATCGTCACCTTCCTTATGTTTCTAAGCGGCTGCTTTAATGGGCCGATACTGAATAAATCTATAAGTCGAGGGTAATTCGAAGCGCACGGTCTAGTTGGTCCATAACGGTCAGCGGTAAAGCTCCACGATGCCGTAAGAGGCGCGTTCGTGAAATGGCGCGGATTTGGCCGCCTAAGGCCACGGAGTCCATTGCCAGGCCTCCGTGTCCTTCTGTGATGAGGACGTTACTAGGATACTGGCGGCTGATATTGGCTGCACTAGTGACGGGAACAATAATTACAACAGGACTGGACTCATTGATGGCATCACGGCTAACAACGATGACCGGACGTTTGCCGGACTGTTCCGAACCTTCGGATGGATTCAAGCGGGCGTCATATACGTCGCCCCTTCTCATTCTAAGCCTTTGTCCAGATCCGCCAGCGTTTCCCAGTCACTCTCGGCAAACGCTGTTTCGAGTTTATCGCTCAAGGCACGATAGGCCTTATCATCAGCCATCGCCGCAAACTGCCGGTCGATTTCCTCTCTTTCCAGAGCGTCGAGAAACTGCTCCAGAGCGACGACAATGAGCGCAGTGCGGCTCGGTGCCGTACCTTTGTCAATCCATTCTTGGCTGCGCTCGACGAGCGGTGTAGGAAGCGTGATTGTCGTTCGAATCGTCTCAAATTGCTTCAAACTCACCTTGTTCATAACAACCCTCACTCTTAAATATCAGTCGTGATATCTTACCTGACATATAAATTGATGTCAAATCAGATGGACGATATGACCCAGCGGCAGATTCCTTTTTGGGTGAAGCACAAAGATGGGCTATCTTCGCCGCTAATCCCTTAAGTGCACTTTTACCGATGGGAGTATCGTGCCGCGATTCCGTTCGACAGTTCGCGGATGAGGCAACGCCGCATTTTGCCACGATGTTCTTTACATCACAGACCGAACGAAATGCGCTATAATTGCGGAGAGGTGAATCATGAATGGCGTGCAAGCGTTGCCAAAATTGCGCAAGCTGCCCTCTACAATGCCTGACGATGGTGCGGTCAATATATCGCTTTAGGAAGGAATTCCCAACTTCCGAGCCTCAAACGACGTACAGGAGCGCATTCGGACACTGATCGAAATGCAGCAGTCTGGCGTATTAAGCGCAACAGAGGCCGAAGAGCTGGAACAGTATGCGGAAATCGACGACTATCTCAGACATCTTAATCGGCTGATGCGTAATATTGTAGTCACCCAAAAGTTAATTTAGACCGCGCTTTCGCCGGTTCCATGAGAACACTATGCGCATTGGAATGGTGACGGCTTGCTATAAGCCGGTGATGAACGGCGTTACGCGAATGGTAGCGCTCTACAAAGAAACCATGGAAGCCGCCGGCCACGAAGTGACCGTCTTCACCCTCGGCGAGCCAGATCCCCAGGGCGACGAGCCGCGCGTGGTGCGCACGCCGGGCATGCCCCTGGGCGACACCGGATATTACTTCAGCTTCCGCTACACCACCGAAGCGCAGGATAAGCTGCGGCAGATGGACATCGTCCACTGCCACCACCTCTTTATGAGCGTGGAAATGGCCCATCGTTACGGCAACTGCCCCATCGTCTACACCAATCACACCCGTTACGACCTGTACACCGGCGCTTACAGCCCACTACCCCAACCGGCCGCCGACGCCATCATGCGCCAGGTGTGGCCCGAATTCACCAGCTATTGTGACGTGATCATCACGCCTTCCGCCAGCGTGCGCGACGTCATGCGCGGCTTCGGCGTCACGCAGCGCATCGAGATCATCCCCAACGGCATCAATCTGCAACCGTTCATCAATCCGCCGCAGTTGGCCCAGCGCGCGCAGTTCGGCATCCCCGCCGATGCCGTGCTGCTGGTTTATACCGGCCGCCTGGCCGCCGAAAAGGGGTTGGAAAAGCTCATTTCCCAGGTGGCCCTGGCCCGCGAGATTGTGCCGCAGGTGGCCCTGCTGCTGGTGGGCAAAGGGCCCGTCGAAAGCAAGCTGCGCCAGCAGGTCAGCGCCCTGAATCTCGAAGACGCCGTGATCTTCGCCGGCGCAATGCCCTACGAGCAGATCGGCGGCATCCTGGCCATGGCCGACATCTACACTACGGCCTCCGTGAGCGAAGTGCACCCCCTCAGCGTTATCGAAGGAATGGCCGCCGGGCTTCCTGTGGCCGCCGTGGCCTCGCCGGGCATCACCGACACCGTACAGCACGGCCAGCATGGCCTGCTCATCTCCCGCGCCGAAGGGCTCGCCGCGCCCATCGTCACCCTGGCAGCCAGCGCCGAAAACCGGCGGCGCATGGGCCAGGCCGCCCGTGAAGCCAGCCGCAGCTACGAGATCGAGCGCACGGTAGCGCGCACCCTGGAGCTCTACCAGGAGCTGCGCCAGACGCGCCCCGACCTGCGCCGCGAGCGCCAGCATGGCCGCGGCATACGCCCCACGGCGCGCCCCTTCCTCGAACAGCTCGGCGCCCTGCTGCGCCAGCCGGAGTAGCGACGCCTGCGCCATGTTTTTTCCCCGCCCCCGCTGCAGCCAGACCGGCGCCACACCGCGGAGCCACGCCCTGTGAGCGGCGCGCGCAAGAAGCTGGGCGCGTGGGGCGAAGGACTGGCGGCGCAGAAGCTCGAAAGCCTCGGCTATCAAATCGTGGCCCGCAACTGGCGCTGTGCACGCGGCGAAATCGACCTCGTGGCCCGCACAGGCGACACCATCATCTTCGTCGAAGTAAAGACGCGGCGCGGCCGCAGCATGGGCGCGCCCGAAGCGGGGCTCACGCCCTTCAAAGCAAACAGGCTGCTGCAGCTTGGCGAGCTGTATATCCAGCAGCACCAGCACCACGACCTGAACTGGCGCATCGACCTGATCGCCGTCGAGCTCGACGTGCAGGGCAAACTGCTGCGCTGCGAGCACATTCCTAACGCCGTGTTGGGCTGGTAGCGGGCAGCCCGGCGCGTGCAGACACCAGACGCTTCGATGCAACAGCAGCCGGCTGGCGTCGTGCTGCCGCCCGCCGCAGCGGCAGACGCGCTGCAGCGCCCCCTGCTGGTCATTCTGGGCGCCACGGCCACGGGCAAAACTCAACTGTCGATCCGCCTGGCGCGCCGCTTCGACGGCGAAGTGGTCTCCGCCGATTCCCGCCTCTTCTACCGCGGCATGGATATTGGAACGGCCAAGCCCCGCCTCGACGAAAGGCAGGGCGTACCGCACCACCTCATCGATATTGCCGATCCCGACGAAACGATCACCCTGGGCCAGTATCAGGATGCCGCTTACGCCGCCATCGAGCAGATCCACGCCCGCGGGCGCCTGCCGCTGTTGGTGGGAGGCACCGGCCAATACGTCATGGCCGTGGTGCAGGGCTGGGGCATTCCGCGTGTGCCGCCGCAGCCGCGCCTACGCCGCGCGCTGCAGCGCCTGGGGCCCGCCGAGCTGCACCGCTGGCTCAGCCATCTCGACCCGCAAGCCGCCGCGGCCATCCACCCCAACAACCTGCGCCGCGTCACGCGCGCCCTGGAGGTCACCCTGGTCGCCGGTCGCCCCATCAGCGACTTGCAGCGCAAGCGCCCCCCACCTTACCAGTCGCTGCTGGTCGGCCTGCGCGCCGAGCGCGACGCGCTCTACCGGCGCATCGACCGCCGCGTGGAGCAGATGATGGCCGCCGGCCTGCTCGATGAGCTGCTTGCCCTGCGCCAGGCCGGCTACGGCCCCCACCTGCCAGCCATGAGCGGCCTGGGCTATCGCCAGCTATGGGACCACGTGCAGGGGGCGTCCACGCTGCCAGAAGCGGTCGAGCGCATCAAGTCTGAGACCCATCGTTTGGTGCGTCACCAGCATAACTGGTTTTCCCCGTCCGACCCCCGCATCCACTGGTTCGACGCCCTGCAGCCGGGCCTATATAAGGCCGTCGCGCAGCTTGTGGCCGGCTGGCTCGCCGGCTTGCCGCCCGCCAGCTGAGCCCCTGTCCTACGTCAGTCGCGTCGACCCACCCGTTTGGCCATGATAATATCTGGCTTGCCCCAACCGTTGGCGTCGGGAACTACGCCCACGATTTTGTAGCCAAGCTTTTCGTAAAAATGGTACGGGTGGCCTTTTAGGTTGCGGATCTGCTCGATATGCCGCCACGGTTCTTCATAAAGGTCCACGCCAGACAATGTCGTCATGTCGTCCTCGTCGTCCGTACCCAGCATCACCGTCAGCGCCCCGGCCTCGCGCGCCGCTTCTTCAAATGCCTGCACCAGCGCGCGCCCCACGCCCTGCTTCTGCCGCGAGCCGCGCACCACCAACGGATGGAGCTCCCACACCAGCGCGTAGCTGTGCTCGCCTGCAATCCAGCCCAACACACTGCCGTCGTCGTCAATGGCCGCCAGGCTGATGCGCCCTGCGTCCAGGCTGTCCCGAACCTCCTGCTCGGCCTCTTCCAGCGTGGCCCACGAGTCGGGCCAATGTTCGGCGAACTCTGCCACCAAAAGGTGCGCAATCGCCTCGATCACGTCGCTCTCAGCGCCGCGCAGCGCGCGGATTTGCACGGCTCAGGCCCTCCGGCTCATCGTCTGCTGCAGCGTGCGCTCAAAGGAACCGTCGGGCATGAAGCCCACATTTTGCCGGCGGATAATCGCCGCGCGCGCCGCCACATAGGCCTCCACCAGCTCCCTCAGGTGCTGCAGCGTCACCGTGGTGTCCCGGCTGTAGCGCGCCCGCAGCAGGCCCTGGTAGGCGGCATCTTCCGGCGGCAGCGCGCGCAGCAGCGGCGGCAGCGTAAAATAAAGCAGCTCCAGGTACACGGGAAAAGGCTTTTCGCGGTCGCCGCGCAGCAACTGGCGGTACACGTCCCAAAACATCACCCAGAAGCGGTCGTCGATTTCTTCCATCTCCTTCGCTTCCATGCGCACCTGCGGCGCAAGCGCCCGCGCCGAGGTGGCCTGGTAGCCCTCGGCCCATCCCGCGCTATCCTTCAAGATGCGGATCTCGCGATGCCAGGGGTTGGGCTCCAGCTCCTGCTGCGTGGTGAACAGATAGTCCACTTTGGCCCCATTGCCATACAGCGCCACGTGAAAGTGCGGCCGCACGTGGCTGGCGTCGAACGATTTCGACGGCACATAGGGCAGCACCGAACGCGCAAAGTCGCGCCGTTGCTTCCAGGCGTCGGCGCGCGTCACCTCGTCGCCATACACCAACACCACGTCGAGGTCCGAGAAGTCGTCTTCGCGCCGCGAGCCAAACGAGCCGCCCAGGAAACAGGCCACAATATTGGCCTCTCGCGCCACGCTTTGCTGCAGGCGCACGATAAAGCGATCTTGTTCAAACATACCGCCGTCTACCCTTCTTCGTTGCGGCTTATGTGAAACAGCCAAACTGCCGCAGCAGCAGCACGCAGCCCATGCCTAGCAGCAGCCCACCAACCACCTGGCCCAGCGTGTGCCGCCGCAGGTACAGCCGCGCCGCCACCACCAGTGCCACCAGCGGCGCCAGGGCCAGGCCGGCCGCGGGCCCAAACACCAGCACCACAATGGTATCCATGGCCATCGCCGCCGCCGAGTGAAAGCTAATCAGCCAGAACATATTCACCGCCGCCACCACCACGATCGTCACTAGGTTAAAGAAAGCGAGGCAAAGCAGCAGCTCCGGCCCTTCCAACAGCCGCAGCAAGCCAATCACCGCCAGCGAGCCCAGTATGGCTACCAGATAAGGCAGATGTCGCTCGCCGGTGTTGCTCATGTGCAGCTCGGCGACGCGCCCGATGCGCAGCAGATAGAGCACGAACAGGATGGGCGTCAGGGACACAAAAAAGCCGTAGACCGTCGCCCAAGCCAGCGCCGGCACCGGCGGCAAGGCATGCAGCGCCAGGGCCAGCCCCAGCACGGCAAACATCACCGGCGGGCTGACGATATTGGAGACGATGCGCGACAGGCGCACCAGGCCCACGCGGTCGGCGGCGTCGTGGTCTCGCGGCTTCTGCACGCTCTACTTGCTCACCAGGACCCGTGTCGCCGCACCGGGCGCTGCTCGTGGCCCTGCGCTGTACGGCTCAGGTGCCTTCCTCCCAGGAGTTCAGGTAAGCCTCCTGCTCGGGAGTGAGCGTATCAATGCCGATACCCATCGCCTGCAGCTTGATGCGCGCAATTTGCTGATCCACCTCTTGCGGCACGGAATAGACCTGGTTCTCCAGGCTGGCCGCGTTCTCCTGCATATACACGGCGCTCAACGCCTGGTTGGCGAAGCTCATATCCATCACCGAGGCGGGGTGCCCTTCGGCCGCCGCCAGGTTCACCAGCCGGCCTTCGCCCAGCAGGTTGATCTTGCGGCCATCCGGCAGGCGGTACTGCTCCACAAACTCACGCACGCGCTTCGGCGCATCTCCCGCCATTTCCGCCAGGCCCGGAATGTTGATCTCGACATTGAAGTGGCCGGAATTGGCCACAATGGCCCCATCTTTCATCGCTTCGAAGTGCTGCGTGTCCAGCACGTGCTTGTCGCCGGTCGCCGTGATGAAAATGTCGCCGATTTCGGCCGCCTGCTGCATGGGCATTACGCGGAAGCCATCCATCACCGCTTCCAGCGCCTTCAGCGCATCGATTTCGGTCACGATCACGTTGCCGCCCATGCCCGCGGCGCGGCGGGCGATGCCCTTGCTGCACCAGCCATAGCCGGCAACCACCACCGTCTTGCCGGCGATCAAGATGTTTGTGGCGCGGATCACGCCGTCGATGGTCGATTGGCCCGTGCCGTAGCGGTTGTCAAAAAGATGCTTCGTCAGCGCGTCGTTCACCGCAATCACAGGGAACGGCAGCTCGCCGGCTCTGGCCATCGCTCGCAGGCGAATCACGCCCGTCGTCGTCTCCTCGGTGCCGCCGATCACGTTGTTCAATAGGTCGCGCCGTTCCTTGTGCAGCGTGCTCACCAGGTCCGCCCCGTCGTCCATCGTCATATGCGGCTTGTGATCCAGCGCCGCATGAATATGGCGGTAATAGGTCTCGTGGTCCTCGCCCTTAATGGCATACACCGGGATTTCAAAGTGCGACACCAACGACGCTGCCACATCGTCTTGCGTGCTCAGCGGGTTGCTGGCCGTCAGCACCACGTCGGCGCCGCCTGCTTGCAGCGTGCGCATCAGGTTGCCCGTCTCCGTGGTCACATGCAGGCAGGCGCTCACACGCAGGCCGGCAAGCGGCCGATCGCTGCCAAAACGCTCGCGTATGCCGCGCAGCACGGGCATCTCCTGCTCCGCCCAATCCATTCGCAGGCGCCCACCCGGCGCCAGATCCGTGTTTTTTACATCATATTCCATGGTGACTTGCTCTCTCCTGATAATCGGTAAATAGTCTCTACGCTTGCGCGCAGGCCCTGAGGGGGCTATCAGCCGCCCACCAGCGACGGCGACGCCGTCAGCAGAAGGTCTAGCTGCCCCTCGTCGTCAAAATGCTCTCGATAGCGGGTTACGAACTGCTCTACGGTGAAGGAGTGATTTTGCGTGCCTAGCTGCTCCAGCACATACGTGGCCGCCAGCGCGCCCATGCGCCCTGCTATCTCCCAGGGCAGGCCCAGCTCCATGCCCCGCAGCAGGCCGCCGCGAAAGGCATCGCCGGCTCCCGTCGGCTCCGCCACTTGCAGCGGGGCCACCGCCGGAATCATAATTTGCTCGCCATTGCTGTAAATCTCCGAGCCCTGCTGGCCGCGCGTCACCAGCAGCGTTTGCGCCAGCTGCAGCAGGTCGTCCTGGCGCAGCCCTGTCTTCTCCTGAATCATGCTCATCTCGTATTCATTCATCGTCAGCAGCAAGCAGCCGTCGATGCCCGCGCGCAGCTCCTCGCCCGATAGCCGGATCGTCTGCTGGCTGGGATCATACACGTAGGCAATGCCCAGCCGCTTACACTCGTCGACATATTGGCGCATCGCCGCCGGTTCATTTGGCGAGATGACCGCCAGGTCGGCTTCCGGCGCGTGCTCGGCGAAGGAAAGCTCTGCGGCATGGGCCATGGCCCCCGCATAAAAGCTGCCAATCTGGTTCTGGCGGCGGTCGATGTTGGCAAAGAACGACGCGCAGTAAACCTCCGCCACTTCCACTACTGCGCCAGTGTCCACACCGTTTTGCTCCAGCCACAACCGGTACTCGTCAAAGTCCTCGCCCACCGTGGCCATCACCCGCGGCCTGCCGCGCAGCAGGGCCATAGTGTAGGCGATGTTGGCCGCAATGCCGCCCCGCTCGCGGCGCAGCGAATCGACCAGAAAGCTAACGCTCAGCTTAGACAGCTCGCCTTCCAGCAGGTGATCGGCAAACTCGCCGGAGAAAAACATTAAATAATCGTAGGCAATCGAGCCTGTTATCACAACGTTCATTGTCAAATAGTTCCCTCAGGGATTACGTAGCCTGGCAGCCGTCTCCGCCCGTTTGAACAGCGGTGAAATACCCAGCCGCGCGCGCAGCATGCTCCATGTGGCCTCCACGAAATCGCGCGGTCCAATCTTTTTGCCTTCTTCATAGCTGCGCGGCCGGTAAGAGATCGGGATCTCTTCGATGCGATGGCCGGCAAGCAAGATCTTGGCCGGCAGCTCAAAGTCAAGGTCAAAATTGTTGCCCTCCAGCTCCAGCGACTGCACCACATCGGCCCGCACCATCTTAGAGGCCGTGGCCACATCCGTCAGCCTGCCACCAAACAACACGTTGGCCATCCAGGTGATCAGGCGATTGCCGATTAACGTGCGCAAATAGCGCGACTTGACATCGCCGCCTAAAACGCGCGAGCCAAAGACGGCGGCTGCGCCGGTCTCTTCGGCCTTGCGGCAAAATTTAGGCTGCTCAAAGGGATCATATTCGCGGTCCGCATCCTGGATAAAGTAATGGCTGCCGCTAGCGTTCTCAAAGCCGGTGCGGATCGAGCGCCCCTTGCCCATGTTGCGCTCGTGGAAAAACACGCGCAGCCCGTCGCCTTGCAGCGACTTCAGGATGTCGCGCGTGCCGTCGCTGGAGTAATTGTCTACGACGATGATCTCTTTATCCCAGCCGCGGCCCAAGTCCACCTGCTGGCTCTTTTCAATCACCTCGCGGATCGTATCGCGCTCATTGTAACAGCAGATGATCACTGATAATTTCATAACGATTGGGCCACCGCGCCGGCTGGCTACAGTCCCGCCATAAACTGGTCAAAGATTTCGATCATATAGTCGAGCTGCGCAATATCCAACCCCGGATAGACGCCCACGAAGAACGCGCCGCGCAATATATTATCCGCGACCGGCAGCTCGCCCACCACGCGGCGCTCGATGTCGCGATATGCCGGCTGCTTCAGCAGGTTGCCGGCGAACAGCGGCCTCGTCTCTACCATGCGTTCTTCCAGGAAGCGCGTCAGCTCGTAGCGCATGAATGGCGCTTCGTCGCGTACCAGCAGCGGCATGGCAAACCACGACGGATCCGCCTTTTCGTGCCACGTGGGCAGGTGCAAAAACTCCTCGTAGGCCTTCAGCCGCTCATACAGATAGGCGAAGTTGCGTTTGCGGCGCTCGATAAACCAGCTGGCCTTGTCTAGCTGCGCCAGCCCCATCGCCGCCTGCGGGTCCGTAATTTTCAGGTTATAGCCGATTTCCGTATAGAAATAGCGGTGGTCGTAAAAGCCCGGCATGCCCGGTACCTCGCGCTGATGGCGAATGCCGCACTTGCCGTTGGCCGGATTTTCATAGCCGCACCAGCAGTCGCGGCCCCAGTCGCGCACGGCGCGCGCGATTTTCGCCAGCCGCGGGCTGCGCGTGTATACCGCGCCGCCCTCGCCCAGCGTGATGTGGTGCGCGGGGTAGAAGCTGAGCGTGGCCAGGTCGCCAAAGGTCCCCACCGTCTTGCCGTCCCAGCGCGAGCCCAGCGCGTCGCACGTATCTTCAATCAGCAGCAATTTGTGCTGTCGCACAAACGAGAGGATGGCATCCATGTCGCCGGGGTTGCCCAACGTATGGGCAAACATCACCGCGCGCGTGCGCGGCGAAAGCGCTGCTTCTAGCTGCGCCGGGTCCAGGTTGTAATCGCCCATGCAGCTATCGACGAACACGGGCACCAGGCGATTTTGAATGATGGGGTTGACCGTTGTGGGAAAGCTGGCCGCCGGCACGATCACCTCGTCGCCGGGCCGCAGCGGGCGCAGCAGCTTCTTCGAGCACAGCGTGGTAACGGCCACAAGGTTGGCCGACGAGCCAGAATTCACGGGCACGATCTCGCGCACGCCCAGAAAGCGCCCCAGCTTCTTTTCAAACTGCTCGGCATAGGGGCCCGCCGTCAGCCAGAAATCCAGCACCGCTCCCGCCATCTGCTGCATCTCCGCCTCGTCGAAGACGCGGCCCGCATATTGCACGCGCGACTCGCCGGGCACAAACGGCCGTGCAGCATGAACCTCCTGATAGTATTCAGCAACCTGCGCCAGGATCGACTGGCGCAGGGATTCAGCCTTAGACATACACGTCTTAACTCCAAGTGACGGCAAAACCGGGGTGAGATTATAACACAGCCCCCTTATTGTCCAACCGGCGCGCCCACGCCGCCCCTACCGCTGCCCTACGCAGCGCGCCCCGCACAGTTCTAGCCGCCCTCCACCGTCTCCGGCGTCACCGGCGTGTCCGAGGGTGTTGGCGTGGGCGACGGAGTGAAAGTCGCCGTGGGCGTGGCCGTCGGCGTCGCCGTGGGCTGCGGCGTGAAAGTCGCCGTGGCCGTGGCCGTGGCCGTGGGCGCTGGGGTGGCCGTGGCCGTCGGCGGCGGCGGTGGTGTGCTCGTGGCTGTGGCCGTCGGTGTCGGCGGCGGTGTGGCCGTGGCCGTCGGCGGCGGCTGGCTCGTCGCCGTCGCGGTTGCTGGCGGCGTCGCCGAGGGCGGCGGCACGGTAGCAGTAGCAGGCGGCGTCGGCGTAGCAGGCGGCGTGGGCGTGGCGCTGGCCGGCGCCGTGGCCGTCGGTGGCGGTGTGCTGCTGGCTGTGGCGGTAGCCCTCTGCGTGCTCGTAGCCGTTGGCGGCGGCGGATCCGTGGGCCGTGGCGCCTCAGTGGGCGGCGCGTCGGTGGCCGTCGGCGCCGGCGTCGCGGTGGCCGCAGCCGGCAGGTAGATGATCTGCCCCGCATTAATGCGCGTGGTCACCAGGCAGTTGGCCGACATCACGCCATACACCGTCACCCCGCGCGTGCGCGCCAGCGAGAATAAGGTATCGCCGCGCTGCACGCTATAGCGCACCCAATCGGCCGGCGGCCCGCTGCAAATTGGCGGCGGCGGGGGCGGCTCGGCCGGCAGCAACAGGCTCATACCCGCGTAAAGCCGCGTCGAATCGAGGCAGTTGGCAACCATGATGGCACTCACTGTGGCCCCCGAGCTAACGCTAAGCCGGAACAACGTATCGCCCGGCCGCAGCGTATAGGCGATCCAATCCGCCGGGGCTACGCCGCAGGCCTCTTCCACCACCACGGGCTCTTGCGCCGCCGGCTCTGGCGTCACGCTTGGCTTCTTCTCCGCCTCCACCGTCGCGGCCGTCGCCGTGGGCGCTGCCGCCGTATGGCTTGCCGTCGGCAGAGGAATAGTCGGCGGCACGGCCGTCTCCGTTACCGTCGCCGCGGCGACCTCCTGGGCCACCACCGGCGCTTGCGTGGGCCGCGGCGCTGGTGGGCGCATCTGCAGCCCATCGGCTACCGACAGCAGCAGGGCCATCAGCACCGTGGCCACCACGCTTACGGTTAGGATGGCGTTGCTGCCCCACGCCCCGGCCGCCTGTCGCTGTTCTTGCACTAGCCCGCCTTGTGACCATGCCCGTTCTGTGATAGCGGCAGCAACACGGTGAAGGTGCTGCCATCGCCCATGTCGCTGTCCACCCACACGCGCCCGCCGTGTGCCGTCACTAGCATCTGGGCCACCGACAGCCCCGCACCCCTGTCGCCGAGACCGGCGATAAGCGGTTGGTCCGCGCGGTAATGAGCATCGAACACGCGCGCGCGGTCTTCAGGGTGAATGCCGCCTCCGCCATCACGCACCGTCAGGTGCATAAACATCTCCTCATGAAGCTCGCCGGTATCATCCGATTGGCGCATCTTGTCGGCGTGTGCGCCGATAATCACCTCACTCCTGGCGTGCGAGGCCGCCAAAGCATTATTCAGCAGATGAATCAAGACCTGGCACAATGCGTCGCGGTTTGCCGGCGCAGGCGGTAGGCCGTCGGCGATATCGAAGCGAATGCGCAGCTCTCTTTGTTGAAGCTGCGCCATCACCGCCGACACGGCGCTGTCGATCACATCCGGCAAATCGACCATCTCCACATTCTGCAGCGTAACGGTTCGCGCCGGCGTAGCTGCCATTTGCACAATCTGTTCCAGCAGAACGTTCATGCGCTCCGCGTTGGCCTGTACAATCTGTAAGGATTCGCGCTGCCGGCTCACCAGAATGCCCATCGTCTCGCGCAGCAGCAGGTCTGTATAACTAGAGATAGAGGTCAGCGGCGTGCGCAGCTCTTGCGCCAGCGAAACCACCACCTTGTTCACCCCGCCCGGCTCCCTTCGTTGCAGTTCTTCTTCCAGGCGCGATATGTGCGTTTGCGCCTCTTCCAGCTCTCCGGAGTACCGGCTGATCGTCGTCGTCACCCACTCCGTGCTCAGATCCCCTTCCGCGGCTGCGGCCATTGCCAGCGCTTCTTCGGCCTCGATCAGCGATTCGCGCAAAGCGGCCACTTCAGATTCTAGGACGGCCACCCGCTCGTCCTCCTGCCGCGCGTGCTCTACCTGGTCCAGGGCGGCGGCCAGGTCGCGCGCCTGTTGCTGCGCATCGTGCAACTGCCTGTCGGCCTGGGCCAGTTTTTCCTGCAACGTGCGGTTCTCTTCAGCCATGCGCTCGCGCTCCACCTCCAGTGCAACCAGCTTACCGGCGCCATAAAGGGGCTCGATCAGTGTCTCTGGCTCGCTATCCTGCGGGCCGGCTTCTGTCACACCGGCAGCGTGGTCTTCGACTGCGGGCGGCTCTTGTGCCCTCCAACGCGTCTCCTGGGCCATCGCCGCGGCAATGGCATGAGCCAGCGGCGGCGTGACGCCGACCATTTCGGCAGGCCAGGCGCCTCCGTCCGGGGGACCACCCAGCAGCAGCACGCCCTGGCTGCCTTCGCCGGCAATGAGCGGCGCTACTAGCAGCGATCCGTCTATGGTCAGGCCCAATTCCTGGTACAGGTCATGAAGTTGCCTGGCTCCCAAGCCGTCGGGCAGCAGCTCCACAGGCTGCCCTTGGTCCATCGCCAGGCGAAAGGCGGGCCAATCGTGCAGCCGCAAGGCCCAGGTTTGCGGCTCGGCGTTTTCCGTCGCGGCGCGATAGACGTCTAACTGCTCGGCGTCGGCCGGCGCAATGCGCGCCACGGCCGCGAGCTGCGCGCCCGTTAACGCCGCCGCCATCTGCGCCCCTTCGCGCGCACTCTCAACGGCCGAGGGCGCGTCGATTAGCCGCCCGGTCCAGCGCAGCGCGTGCGCCGCCTGCTCCGGCGCAGGCCTGTTGCTCAGGCGGGCGGCAATGAGACTTTCCAACGAGTGACGATAGGCAATAATAGCCAACAGTGGCAGCGCCACCAGGTGGCCCAGGCGAATCCAGAAAGGGATCTCCGACTGCGTGGGCACCGTCTCCGGATAGTTCCAGAACTGCACGCCATGCGCCGCCAGCAGCGTCAGCAGGGCAAAGAGCCGCAAGCTATACTGCGGCCGGAAGCGCAGCAGCATGGCCAGCGTTCCCGCAGCGATGATCAATAACTGGAAGATACCCCATATCGTCGACTGCTCAGAGCTATTGTAGGTCATGCCCGCCTGCGCCGTCGCCGCCCAGTTCTGCGCAAAAAAGGCGTACATCACGCCTGTTAGCAATAATAAGAGGATCGCCGCCACATCCGTCAGCCGCGGCACAGAGCGAAAAGCGGGAGCCAAAGCCCACACAATCAGAATCGCCGCCGCACTGTTAATGCCTTGCTCTAAAGGCGGCAAGATGCGCGCCGGCAGGCTCATGTCCGGGTAGCTGGCGACGATTAGGGAGACCACCAACAGGATGAGGCGCGTGGCCAACAAGCCCACGGCCGCCAGCGTCAGGCGGCGCGGCAGCTCGCTCTGCTCGCGCCCGGCCGGCGCGTCCCATTCGCGCCGCCACTGCCCCAGAGCAATCGCCAGGAGGGCCTGGATAGCGAAAAGCGTCACCAGGTGGTATACAATGTTGCCCGGTGACTCACTTAATAGCTGGTTTAGCTGCTGCCAGAACGACATAGTGCGAAGGCGTCCGCCGTGAAACGCTCGACTAAATTAACGCAACGCGCAACGCAACTTTAACATAAAGTAGCGGCCAGGGGCAACAGGTCGCTAGTAACCTGTTGCGCCGCCGCCCGCCGTCCACCGTTAGCCCACCCAGGGCCTATGATCGCCGCGCCAGCGCCCGCGCCTGCTCGATCCACGAGGCCACATCACCCTGGAAGGCCTGTAGCTGCATTCGCTCGCGGATCTCTTCTTCGTCGAGCGCCGCCAACTGCGCGAAGCGCGTCACGCCCGCTTCGTTCAGCCGCCGCTCAAAGGCCGGGCCAATGCCCATGATCTCTTTCAAATTATCGCGCTCCGCCTCACCATCGTCCGCGGCCATGTCGGCCGCTGCCCGGCCCTGCTTGTTTGCGCCGGCCGACTGTCTCGCCCTGTCAATCTCGGCCCACTTTTCTTGCACGCGTTCGACCACCGGCCATTCCGCCACATCGGGCCCCACTTCGCGCAGCCGCTGCAGCGCCCTATGAAACGCCTCCTGGCGCTGCCGGCCTACCAGGTAAAGCACCGCGCCAATCGCCAGCAGATAGCCAAACCAGAACGTTCTACGATCCATAGTGATTAATTTCCTCCTCGCGGCCGGGCGCCGCTAGCGGCCGCCGCTTCGCTTCAATATCAACCGGTTCAACGCTTCTCGCGCATTGGGCAACTGCTGCATCGTGTGCCAGGCGCCCACAAATTCTACCGCTTTTCCCGCAGCAAACATGGCTTCAAACGGATCTTCTATTGCGGCCTTCGCCGCCGCCCCGTCCTTCTGCCAATATGGTCGCAGCGTCTCGCGCCAGTCGCCGTAGTGCGCCTGCATCCAGCGCCGCAAGGCCTGGTATTCGGCGTCATCCGCTGCCGTCGCTTCATTCTGCTTATAGACGCGCACCACAAGCGCCTCCAGCGCGTCGCAATGCTCTACAAACGTCTGCAGCTCCTTATCCTGCGCCCACTGCTGCAAGAAGCGAGTAAAGGGGTTCATCGTCTCACCGGCAAATCAACACTGGAGCATCCGACAGTCGCAGCACATCGTCCAGGGCGCTGCCCAACACCAGCCCCATCACCGGTCGCCGGCGGTAACCACCAATCACAATAAAGTCACAGCCGTACTCCTGCAGCACGGCCATGGCTACCGGCGCCAGGCGTCCTTCGCGCACCACGTAGGTCGCTGTCACCTCGTGCTCCTCCAGATAGGCCTGCACGCGCGACGGCGCGTTCTCCACCTCCGGCCTGGTCTGGTGCACGGTCAGCACCACCACGTCGATCTCCCAGCGCCCCGCCAGGTACGCCGTCACGAAGAGGGCTTCGTCGGCCATGGGGCTGCCGTCATAAGCCAGCAATGCCTTTTGCATCTGGCTCGGCTCGCCCGGAGCCAGCAGCAGCGGCCGCGGGCATCGCTGGATGATGGTGCGCACGCCAGACCCCAATCGCTCTAACACCCTGGGCCCCGGCGGGTAGGTTAAGGGCATCACCACCAGATCGTTCCAACGCGACCGATCACAAAGTGTGCGCGCAACAGCGCCTTTCTCCACCACCAACCTGCCGCGCAGGCCCACTTCGCCCAATCGCCAGGAGAAGCGATCCTGAATCTCACTTACCGCAGCTTCGTCAACCGCCGCGTCTTCCGGCGTCACATGTAAGGCGCGCAAAACGCCCTCTTCGCGCCGGGCCACCACAATTCCCTGTTCCAGGGCGCGCCAACCGCTTTCGCGGCCGTTCAGCGCCACCAGCGTCTCATAAAAGAGGCGGTCGTCGCCCTGCGCCGCCAGCGCCGTGGCCCGCCACTCGCCCGGCGGCGGACCCGCCTCCAGCTCGTCGGGTGTAAAGGCATCGAGCAGCTTCTCGCCCACGCGCGCGATCACGCCCGGCCCGCGCACACCGTGGCTGCTGGCCAGATCTTGTGCCGCGCGAGCCGGCGCTATCTCCCAGCCCAAAGCATCTTCCAGCTCGGCGCGGTGTTCGGCGATCCACAAATAGAGGTCCGTCTCCGTGCGGTCGGGAAACTCTTGCAGCAAACCTCGTTCGCGAATGATGGCCGCGATGGGCAGGTACACCGCGTCGTACCAGTGCGCCGCGGCCTCCGCCAGGTCGATTTCGCGCTCCTGTTCAATGCCCATGTAATAACGGTGCACGTGGATATGCTCTTCCAGCTTGCGATAGGCGCCAGCCTCGGTCAGCAGCAGGTCCGCCTCCGGCGGCGCCTTATCCAGGCCCATACGTCGCAAAAACGACGACTGGCGCGAGCGAATGATGAGCTGCGCCGGATCGATATCCGCCGTGATCGGCACCACGGTCTTCACCTCGGTCACATAAGCTGGGATGGTGCTGATGCCCATTTGTCTCGCCACCGAGACGCGATGGTTGCCGTCGATCACAAAATAGGCGTCGCCCAGCTGGTACACTTCAATCGGCGGCCAGCCGCCCATGTCGGTGGCCACCGTCTTCACCCGCGCCCAGCGGTCCTGCATCACGTCGCTGCGCGGCAGAAACGTGCGTGTGAAGTCGGTATAACGCCCCACGCTGCCCACAATCTCTTTTAGCGGGATTTCCTTCAGGCCGCGGTCAACTCGGCTGCGCTCGCCCACCAGTTGCCGCACCTCATCGTACGACAGCAACCGATCGCGCTGCCCGCTCAGGCGCGCCAGGATCTGCTCGATGGCCGCCTTGCGGCGCGCGTCATCGAAATCTTGAATGGCCTGATAGTAAGCCGAACGCCTCACAACCACGTTATTTGCACCCAATCACCCGTTCGCTGCCAGCGCGCGGGCTGATTTCTACGGTTCATCTCCCAAAACGAAATGATCCTACCACATCGGTCGGGCGCATCACAGCTCACTTTCACCCGTCGCCAGCCGCCACCACCACTTGTCGCGCGACCGCTCGCGGGCCACCGCCGACCAGACGATTGGCAGGCTGGTCGCGCCCGGATACACCAGGTACCTGGGCCGCCAGCGGGGGCTAAAGCGCGCCCGCGCCCTTTCCACCTGCTCCATGGCCGCCTCTTTTTCGTCCTCGGCCAGCAGCCGCTCCGATGCGCCCCCTAACAGGGCGTCCATGCTCATCTCCGTCACCCCCGCACCCAGGCTGATGGTCTTGAAATTCTGCCGCCGCGCCCACTCCAACAAGGTGACTATCAGCAGTTCCAGCGTGCCCTCCTGCACCTCAGGCCGGTGGCGCAGCGCGTCGATAGCCAGCGCTTCACCGGCCGGATCCATGATCACCGTGGCATAGGCGCTAATTAACGAGCGCGGCGTGATCGTGAGCACCAGCGGGCTTTGCGCCGCCTGCGCCTCGTCGAAATGGCTCAGCAGCAGGCCCTGCGAGTCTCCCTGCGTCACCGTCATCCATTCGTCATTGATCATGCGCAGCTCTTCGAGCAGGGCTGGTGGGTGCGGCGGCATCTGGCTCGCTGCGCGATAGCCACGCTGCAGAAGCTGCCTCGCCTCCAGCACAACACCGCTGCCATTATCGACGTCGCCCACATCCAACACCGCCTCGCGGCCAACGGCCATTGTGTCAAAGCCGGCTCGTTCGTAGTGCGCCAGGTAGGTGTCCGTCGCCTGATAAAAGGCCGGCAGCCAGTCATTGCGCCGGCAATGCTCGGCAAAGCCCACAATCGACGGCAGCTTGTCCCCATCCGGCCCAATCGGGTCGCCCAGAGCCACCGCCGCACGCCCCTCCAACACAAAAGCAACCACCGAGCCGCCCTCGCTAAAATAGTACGAAACGTTGGGCAGCAGCGCCAGGCGCGAGATGGCGTTACGCCCGTGGGCCATCACCAGCACCCCCGCCCGTGCGCGCTCAGCCTCCGTGACCGGCCGCGGCAGCAGCACGGGGCGCATCAACTGGAAAAAGGCGTACAGCAGGGTGAGCACCGCCGTGGCATAAACCGACATAATCAAAAATCGGCCCGGCTCCAGGGCCGCCAGCCACGCCGGCGGCTGCAGGGCCAACAGCAGTTGTCCTATGGCGCGCACAACGCTCTCTAAATCGTGCGCCTCGCCGCTGCGCACGGCCAGCACGTAGATGCCCACGCCGCTATAAAGCAGCAAAAAGAGCACCGCCCCCAGGATAATCGTCGCGCCTTCGCGCACCGAAGGTGAGTCCGAGCGCGCGTGGAAGTGTGCCCTCTGCCGCACCATCCACAACAATAAGGCCGCGCTCAAGATGACGCGCAGGTCGAAAGGTGTAGAGTTCAGAGCCAGCGTCGCCGTGGACAGCGCCAAAACCAGCAAGGCAACCACCCATGCCGCCCGCTTGCGGCGCCACAGGGCGTTGGCCAGCACGATCAGGATCAGGCCCGTCACCAGCGCCCCAATTTGCCCGCCGCGCCGTAGCTGCAGCGGCGCATACTGTGTCACCGGCTCCAGATCCTGGGCCAGCGCGGGCACTGCCGCCGACACGATATTCACCAGGCCCATTAGCGCCGTCAATATGGCCACGATGCGCACGCTCCACAGCTCGCGAATTGCCTGTTCCTTGCCCCCCAACGAGCGCACTCCCTGCAGCATGAAAAAGCCCACCAGCACCGGCAACCAGAAGGCCAGGCCACGGTATGCCAGCATGCCAATGGTGGCCACGGCCCCCGGAATTCCCAGCCCCGTCATCGTGCCCGGCAAAATCGTCTCCACGAAGCCCAGACCCTGCGGCGAAGGGGCAATAATCACCAGCAGGTGGCCAACGGCGAACACCGCCAGCACCACGGCCAGCGAGGGCATCGCGCCGAACGCCAGGAAGATGGCATACAGGCTCAGGGCATTGATCAGGTAAGACAGCGTGGCCCATGCCGCCACGACAAGCAGCCCTCGCGGATTGGCGCGCGCCACCTCCGCCGCCGCGGCAAACTCCGACCCTATCTCTTCGCCCCACTTGTCTTCTAAGATGGCCGCGCGCCCGAAGCGCCGCGCCACGCCGTTCACAACACTCTGAAAGGCGCCAAGCACGCGAAATAGCGCCTGAGGCCGCAGCGCGCCCAGCGCCAGCAGGCTGGCCAGCGCCAGGGTGAACAGCAACAGGGCCAGTGCGGCAACCAGCTCATAGATGCGGATCGAGTCCTGCATCTGCAAATAGGCCAGGCCAAACAATAAGATCAGTCCGAAGCCGGCATAGCCGCCTACCACGCCTAAAACGGTGCCCACCGTGGCCCGCGCGCCCGACTGCCCGCGCTGGATGGCGTCATCTACATACAGCGCCAAGCCCGCCGTGCCCCCCGAAGGCGCCACCGTGTTGATGAACATGGAGCCCAAAAAAACGGGCACGAGCTGCGGCAGGCGGCTCTCCACGCCCACCAGGCGGAAACAGACCTGGAACACGCGCGCCTGCGTCACAAAGTAGGCCAGTTGCAGCAGCGCCGCGACGAACACCCAATGCCACACCCCGCTGGCAAGCGTTTCCACCAGGTGTTCCATGTCATCCGCCCGCGTGGCGATCAACCAGACGAATGAGGCCACAAGCAGAAGTAAGAGCCAGCGACGCGTGTTCATCCCGGCGGCATTGTAGCACCGGCCCTTAGATTAACAAACGGCTCACAAACCAGACAGGTCTTGGAGACCTGTCTGGTCTACGCATACCAACCCCGGTTGACCTCTCCCTGGCCCTATGCTAAACTGTCGCCATCATGTTAGCTCAGCCGATAACCAGCCAGGCCTCCCCACGCAGCGGGCGCCATCATCACCATCTTCTAGCACACTGCCGCTTTCGGGGGTAACGGCGCGCCTGCCGCGCCAACTGGCTCATTACGACGACGAACACCCTCCCCGAAAGTGGGAGGGTTTTTTGTTTTATAAAAGGAATGGCTCTATGACCAGAAATGACACTCGCCTGGCGCTGCCCAGTAAAGGCCGTCTCGCCGGCGATGCGCTGGAATTTCTCGAAGCCAGCGGCCTGCGCGTCTATCGCCCCAACCCGCGGCAGTACGCCGCCGAGATACCGGCCTTGCCCGGCCTCACCGTCATGTTCCAGCGGCCCGGCGACATTGCCGTCAGCGTGCGCCAGGGCAGCGTCGACTTCGGCATCACCGGCCTGGACGTCTTCTGCGAGAAAGGCGGCGCAGACGACGACGGCGCGCTGCTGCTGCACGATGCGCTCAACTTCTCGCACTGCCGCCTGGCCCTGGCTATTCCCCAGGATTGGACCGGCGTCGACGCCCTCAGCGCGCTGGCCGCGCGCGCGCGGCAGATGCCGGCGCAAAACAACCGCCCACTGCGCATCGCCACCAAGTTCCCGCGGCTCACCGCCCGCTTTCTGCAAGACCACGAAATCACGCCATACGAGCTGGTCGAGGTGGAGGGCACGCTGGAAATCGCGCCGGCCATCGGCTATGCGGATCTCATCGCCGACCTGGTGTCGACGGGCACCACGCTGCGCGACAACCACCTGCGCGAGCTGCCCGGCGGCGACATTCTGCATTCGCAGGCCATTCTCATCGCCAACCGCGCCGCCCTGAACCGCCGTCCTCAGGTGCTGGAGCTGGCGCGTAAGCTGCTGGAATACATTGAAGCGCACCTGCGCGCCCAGGAGTGCTGCCTCGTGTTTGTCAACATGCGCGGCGATTCGCCCCAGGAAATCGCCAGGCGCATGTTCAACCAGCCCCACCTCAGCGGCTTACAAGGGCCCACGATCTCACCCGTTTTGCCCAACAACGGCGTGGACGACGGCGCCACAAGCTGGTATGCCGTCAACATCGTCGTGCGCAAGGCGCGCCTTGCGCCAACCATCGCCGCCCTGCGCGCCGTCGGCGGCAGCGGCGTGGTCGTGGCGCCGGTCACCTACATTTTCGAAGAAGAGCCTCAGCGCTACCGCGCCATGCTAGCCGCGCTGGGCCGCGAAGAGAAATAAGCTGATGCTACAGATATTGACGCCCGCCGAGGCCCAGAAAACCATTCTGCAACGTGACCACTGGCTGCAGCGCGACCTGCCTCCAGGCATGAAAGATCGCATGCGCCACATCTTTGGGCAGCCGCTCAGCGCCCAGCAGGCCGTCCGCCTAATTCTGGACGATGTGCGCCGGCAGGGCGACGAGGCCGTTTTGCGCTGGACGGCGCGCATCGACGGCGTCGAGCCCCAACAGCTTGTCGTCGCGCCGGAGCGCCTGGCCGCCGCAGCAGACGCCATACCCCTGGAGCTTCGCGACGCCCTGCAGCTTGCTGCGCGCCGCATTCACGACTTTCACAGCCGCCAGCCGCTGCCCCATTGGACCACCGGCGAGATGGGCGGCCTGCTGGGGCAGCGCGTCACGCCGCTGCGCCGCGTGGGCGTTTATGTTCCCGGCGGCACGGCGCCCCTGCCGTCCTCGCTGCTCATGTCGGCCATCCCCGCCCGTGTCGCCGGTGTGCGCGAAATCGTAGTCGCCACCCCCCCCGGCCCTGGCGGCGCGGTCTCCCAGGTCATCCTCGCCGCGGCGCACCTTGCCGGCGTCGACGCCCTCTACACCATGGGCGGCGCACAGGCCATTGCTGCGCTGGCCTTCGGCGCCGAATCCGTGCCTGCCGTGGACAAGATCGTGGGGCCGGGCAACCTCTTCGTCACACTGGCCAAGCAGCAGGTGTACGGCCAGGTGGGCATCGACGGTTTGTTTGGACCCACCGAGACCCTGGTCATTGCCGACGACACGGCCAACCCCGTCTGGGTCGCCGCCGACCTGCTGGCCCAGGCGGAGCACGACGTGCTGGCTACGGCCATCTTGCTCACGCCCTCGGCCGCGTTGGCCCAGGCCGTGCAGCTCGAAATCGGCCGCCAGCTCGAGCAGCTCGGCCGCAGCGCAATCATCGCCGAAGCGCTGCGCAATCAGGGCGGCATTGTCGTCACCGCTGACCTGGCCCAGGCCGCGCAGCTTGCCGACGCCTTCGCCGCCGAGCACGTCTGCCTCGACGTGGCCGACCCGCCGGCCCTGGCCGCGCAAATCCGCTCTGCCGGTGGCCTATTCTTTGGCGCACATTCCTTTGAAGTGTTGGGCGACTACGTGGCCGGGCCCAGCCACACCATGCCCACAGGCGGCGCCGCCCGTTTCGCCTCGCCGCTCAACGTCTTCGACTTTGTGCGCATCAACAGCATCGTGGCCCTCGACCGCCAGACCGCGGCGGCCCTCAGCCGCGCCGCCGCGGTGATTGCCCGCGCCGAACAGCTCACGGCCCACGCCGCTGCCGCAGCCTACCGCCAGGCACATGAGCCGCCCCCGGCCGAAAGGAAACCAGATGTCGCCATTTAACGCCCAGCAGTTCATCCGCCCCGACATCGCCGGCATGGAGCCCTATACGCCCATCGTGCCCTTCGACGTCCTGTCGGCGCGCCTGCAGCGGCAGCCCGAAGAGATCGTGAAGCTCGACGCCAACGAGAACCCCTACGGCCCGTCGCCGCGCGTGCGCCGCGCCCTGGCCGAGGAGCGTTACCTACACATCTACCCCGATCCGCAGTCTGGCGCCCTGCGCCGCGCCCTGGCGCAATACACTGGCGTGCCGGCCGAGCTGCTGCTCGCCGGAGCCGGCGCCGACGAGCTCATCGACCTCGTCCTGCGCGCCGTCTTGCAGCCGGGCGACGCCGTAATCAACTGCCCGCCCTCCTTTGGCATGTACCCTTTCTCTACGGCGGTCAACATGGGCCATCTGGTCGCTGTGCCGCGCCGGTTCGACTTTTCTATCGACGTCGACGCCGTGCGCGCCGCGGTCGCCGGCCAGCACCGCGCCCGCGTCCTCTTCGTCTGCTCGCCCAACAACCCCGACGGCAGCCTCATCTCGCCCGCTGAGTTGCAGCAGCTCCTGGCGCTACCCATTCTGCTGGTGCTCGACGAAGCCTATATCGAGTTTGGCGGTGAAAGCCGCATCACCTGGACGCGCCAATACGAAAACCTGGTGGTCTTGCGCACCTTCAGCAAGTGGGCCGGCCTGGCCGGTTTGCGCGTGGGCTATGGCGCGTTCCCCCAATGGCTGCTGCCCCACCTCTGGAAGATAAAGCAGCCATACAACGTCAGCGTCGTCGCTTCTCAGGCAGCCATTGCCGCTCTGCAAGACCGCGACTGGGCGCAGCAGCACATCCAGGCGCTCATTGCCGAGCGCCGCCGCCTGCAGCAGGCGCTGGCCCGCTTCGACTTCCTGCAGCCGCTGCCCAGCCGCGCCAACTTTGTCCTCTGCCGCGTCACGCGCCTCGACGCCGCGCGCCTGCAGCAATTCCTGGAAAGCCACGGCATCCTCGTGCGTTATTTCGACAAAGCAGGCCTGCAAAACTGTATCCGCGTCAGCGCCGGCCGCCCCTCCGACACCGGCCGCCTGCTGCAAGCGCTAGACCGCGTCGCTGCCGCGCCCGGCCTTCTTGATCACTGATAAAAGGAACAAGCCATGTCTCGGTCCTGCACCCTCACCCGCAAAACCCACGAAACCGACGTCCAGCTCACTCTGGCCCTCGACGGAGGCGGTCGCTGCCAGAGCGAGAGCGGCGTCGGCTTTCTGGACCATATGCTCAGCCATGTGGCCATGCACGGCTTGTTCGACTTGCAGCTCACCGCGCGCGGCGACCTGCACATCGACGCGCACCACACCATCGAAGATGTGGCCATCGTGTTCGGCCAGGCGCTGGATAAGGCCCTTGGCCAGCGGCACGGCATCCAGCGCATGGGCCACGCCTTCGTGCCCATGGACGAAGCCCTGGCCTTTGTAGCCGTCGACCTCAGCGGCCGGCCCTACTGCGTCGTGGATGCCGCCTGGCACACCACCGCCATCGGCCAGATGCCCACGTCTCTCGTGGCCCACTTCCTGGAAACGCTGGCTGTTCACGGCCGCATGAACCTGCACGCTCGTGTGCACTACGGTCGTGACGACCACCACCAGGCCGAAGCGCTCTTTAAGGCCCTCGGCCGCGCCCTGCGCCAGGCCGCGGCCCTCGACGAGCGTCGCCGCGGCGCGCCTTCGACAAAAGGAACCCTAGTATGAGCACGCCGCAGACGCCTGTGGTTACCCTGGTCGATATCGGCATCGGCAATCTGCGCTCCGTGCACAAGGCCCTGGAGCATGTGGGCGCTGCCGTGCAGCTCAGCGCCGATCCCCAGGCCATTCGCTCCGCCGCCAGGCTGCTGCTGCCCGGCGTGGGCGCTTTTGGCGCGGGCATCGACGCCCTGCGCCGGCGCCGGCTAATCGAGCCGCTTCGCCAGGCCGCCGCCGCCGGCGTGCCCCTGCTCGGCATCTGCCTGGGCATGCAGCTCCTCTTCGACGAGAGCGACGAGCTGGGAACGCACCGCGGCCTGGGCCTCGTTCGCGGCGCTGTACGCCGCTTCGATGCGCCCGGCCTCATCGTGCCGCACGTGGGCTGGAACCAGATCGCGCACGACGGCAGCCATCCGCTGTTGGCCGGTGTGCCCCGCGGCGCACACGCCTACTTTGTGCATGCCTATACCTGCCGGCCGCTCGACCCGGGCGTAATCATCGGCCTCGCCGACTACGGCGGGCCTTTCGCCGCCGTCGTTGCCTACAAGAACATCCTTGGCCTGCAGTTTCATCCCGAAAAAAGCCATCACGTCGGCCTACGCATCTTGCGCAACTTTGCCCAGGGGACTTTCTCATGAGCCCATTCATTATCTATCCGGCCATCGACCTGCGCCGCGGCGCGGTGGTGCGCCTGCAACACGGCGACCCGCAGCGCCAGACCATCTTCGGCGACGATCCGCGCGCCGCAGCCGAGCGCTGGGCCGCGGCCGGAGCGCGCTGGCTGCACGTGATCAACCTCGACGGCGCCTTCGACCACAACGGCGCCGCCAACTGGCGCGCCCTACAACAGATCGCCCGCGTAGGCCCACACGTGCAGTTTGGCGGCGGCCTGCGCACGTCTGAAGACATGCAGCGCGCCTTCGACGCCGGCGCCCAGCGCGTCATCCTGGGCACCGTCGCCGTGGAGCGCCCGTCGCTGCTGCAGCAGGCCATTCAGCGCTTCGGCCCCTCGCGCATCCTCGTGGCCCTCGACGCCCGCGACGGTATCGTGCGCACCCGCGGCTGGCAGGCGGACGGCGGCGTCTCGGCCCTGGACCTGGGCCGCCGTGTGCGGGCCGCCGGCGTGCTCACCGTCATCCATACTGATATCGCCCGCGACGGCGTGTTGCGCGGCGTCAACGCCGCCGCCTCGTCCAGCCTTGCTCGCCACACCGGCCTACAGGTCATCGCCTCCGGCGGCGTGGCCACACTCGACGATGTGCGCCGCACGCTGCACGTGGCCGCCCAGGGCCTATGCGGCCTGATCATCGGCCGCGCTCTCTACGATGGGGCCCTGGAGCTGGCGGAGGCCTTGCAGCTCGCCAGCTCATCGCGCCCCACCCCGCCCATACAGGACGACCCATGCTAGCCAAACGCATCATCCCCTGCCTCGACGTCAAAGACGGCCGCGTGGTCAAAGGTGTGAACTTTGTGAATCTGCGCGACGCCGGCAACCCTGTCGAGCAGGCGCGCGTCTACGACGCCGAAGGCGCCGACGAGCTCGTCTTCCTGGACATCACCGCCACGCACGAAGCGCGCACTACGGTGCTGAAAATGGCCCGCGCCGTGGCCGACCAGGTCTTCATCCCCTTCACCGTCGGCGGCGGCATCGGTAGCGTCGAAGAGATGCGCGCCATTTTGCGCGCCGGCGCCGACAAAATCAGCATCAACTCCGCCGCCGTGCGCCAACCGCAGCTCATCACCGCCGGCGCCCGCGAATTTGGCAGCCAGGCCATCGTCGTGGCCATCGACGCCCGCGCCGTGGCCCCCGCTCGCTGGGAAGTGGTGATTAGCGGCGGGCGCATCAGTACAGGCCTCGACGTTCTCGATTGGGCGCGCCAGGCCCAGGCGCTCGGCGCTGGCGAGCTGTTGCTCACCAGCATGGACGCCGACGGCACACAGGCCGGCTACGATATCGCGCTCACCCGCGCCGTGACCCAGGCCGTGAGCCTACCGGTGATCGCTTCAGGCGGCGCCGGCGCACCGCAGCACTTCGCCCAGGCGCTGACCACGGGCGGCGCATCCGCGGCCCTCGCCGCCAGCCTCTTCCACTATCGCCAGCTCAGCATCGGCGAGCTCAAGCAGTTCCTGGCGCAGCAGGGCATCGCCATTCGCCACCACAGCACGCCAGGACAGTAAGGAGGATCCTTCAATGGAGCTGAACTTTAACACCGACGGCCTGATTCCCGCCGTGGTGCAAGACGCCGCCAGCGGCGAGCTGTTGATGATGGCCTGGATGAACGTCGAAGCGCTGCAGAAGACACAACAGAGCGGCGAAGCGCACTTTTGGAGCCGCAGCCGCAACCAGTTGTGGCATAAGGGCGCGACGTCCGGCAACGTCCAAAAAGTGCGCGAAATCCGCGTCGATTGCGACCAGGACACCCTTTTGCTGCTCGTAGAGCCCGCCGGGCCCGCCTGCCACACCGGCCGGCGCACCTGCTTCTATCGCTCGCTGTCTGCTGAATCGCCCCCGCCGGCCGGTCCAGCCTTCTCCGAGCAGCATGCCACCACCCCAGACGCTCCCGATACGATGAGCGCCCTGTGGTCGACCCTGCTGCAGCGCCGTGACAATCCGCCGCCCGCATCTTACACCGCCGAACTGCTGCGCTCCGGCGACATGGCCATCTCGCGCAAAGTGGGCGAGGAAGCGCTGGAATTGATTCTCGCCGCCGCTTATCAGGGCGAGGAACGCCTGCTGGAAGAGGCCGCCGACCTTACCTACCATCTGCTCGTACTCCTGCTGGCCCGCGGCCTGAGCTGGGAACAACTCTTGCAAGAGCTGGCCTCTCGCCACCAGCCGCAATAAAAAAAGGCGACCGATAGGCTATCGGCCGCCTGAGCGACTGGCAGTGCCTGCCACAAATTCCCACGTACTAGTATACTGAAAATATATGATTTGTAAACCACCGTACATTTTTTAACTCCGCGCCCCCCCACCTTCTCTGTGAGCGCCCTCGCTAACCGCGCCGTCACAATCTGCTACAATCAGCCGCCATGCCACAGCAACTGCCCGCACGCCTGCTCCACTTCGCCGCCTTGCTCGCGCCGGGCCTGTTCATCGCTCGCCTGCTGTGCGAATGGCTGCGGCCCGCACTGCCGCTGGCCGTCGTGCTCACCCTAGCCCTTGGGCTAGGCCTGGCTCTTGGCCTGGGCCTGGCCCTGCAGCGCCGCTTCGCCCACTGGGCCCTGTACGTCACGCTGCCTCTCTACATTTACATCGCGCATCCGCTCACGGCCCCGCCGCTGGCCCTGGCCGTCGCCGCCGCCAGCCTGCTGGCCGTTGCCCTGTTTTATGCCCGCCGGCCTGCGCTGCTTGCTGCGCTCTCCGCGCCGCGCCTGGCCGCGCTCCTATTTCTGCTGGCCCTGCTGCTTTATCGGCACACCCTGTCCCCTGGCCTCCTGCCGGCCGACAGCGGCGAGCTGCAGCTCGTTGCCGCGCAGCTCGGCGTCGCACACCCGCCCGGCTTTGCCCTCTACACCTTGCTGGCCCACCTCTTCACGCGCCTGCCGCTGGGCAGCGGCGCCGCCTTTCGCGTGAACCTCTTTTCCGCCCTGACGGCCGCTGCCACCCTATCACTCACTTTCCTCGCCGCCTTCCGCCTCAGCCGCAGCCGCGCTGCTGCCGTGGTCGCCGTCGTAGCCCTGGCCGGCGCAACCACCTTCTGGTCGCAGGCGACCACGGCCAACGTGCGTATGCCCGCGGCCTTCTTCACCACCCTCGCCATCTACCTGCTGCTGCTGCTTCAAGAGCAGCTCGCGCTGCGCGCCGCACAGCCAATGCCGCCGCCTGCGCGCGTCACGCTTTTCCTGTTCACACTCACCCTGTCGCTTGGCGTCACGCATCACGCCTCCCTGGCCTTCATCGCCCTCATCTTAATCCTGACCCTGCTCCTGCTCGACCCAGGCCTGCTGCGCCGCCCGCAGCGCTGGCCGCCGGCCATTGCCGGCGCGCTGCTTGGCCTGCTGCCGCTGCTCTACTTTCCTCTGCGCGCCGCCGCCCTCGTAGCCAACGGCGGCGGGGCGCGCGGCGTCAGCCCCGCGTTGGCCACCCTGCCCGGCTTCCTGCAGCACGTCCTGGCCCTTGGTTTCCGCGGCGATCTCTTCGCCTTCACCGCCCCGCGCGAGTTACTGGCGCGCCTGCTGGTGATGGGCAACGTGCTGACCTTCCAGTTCCACTGGCTGCTGCTCCTGGCCATGCTTGCCGGCTTTCTACTGCTCCTGCGCGCTCGTCCCCTGGCCGCCTTTGCTCTGGGGGGCAGCTTCGCCCTGCACACGCTCATAACCGCCACCTATCGCGCGCCGCAAACCGTGGAATACATGCTGCCGGCCTACATCCCCGCGGCCCTGCTGCTCGCCGTCGCCGCCGCACCGCCGCTCAGCGCCGCGCGCCTGTCGCCGCGCCTTAGCCGCACCGTCAGCGCGCTCATCCCGGCGGCCCTTTTCGTCGTGGCCGTGGCCCAGGCTGTCCAGCGTTATCCCAGCTTCCTGCACTTAAGCCACAATCAGGCCGCCCGGCACTTTGCCACGGACATTTTGGAACAGGCCCCGCCACAGAGCGTTGTGCTGGCCGGCTGGCATTGGGCCACGCCGCTGTGGTACCTGCAGGAGATCGACGGGCAGCGGCCAGACCTTTCTGTGCAATACGTCTTCCCCACGGCCGAGCCATACGGCCAGACCTGGGCCCGCCGCATTGCCGAAAACCTGCAGCAAGGCCATGCCGTCGTCGCCACAAACTACGACGCGGCGGTCTACGCCTCGCTGCCGCCGCCCCGCCCGCTCGGCGACGCCTATTTGTTCGGCGGCGCGCCCACCGGCGAGCTGCCGGTCGCTTATTCACCGTTCCCAGCACGCCTCGGCGATACGCTCACCCTGGCCGGCTATCGCCTTTCTGCTGCGCCCTTCCAGCCGCTGCAGGAAAGCGCGCTCACCGTCGCTTGGAGCGCAGCCGATGGCGCGGCGGCTGCCAACATCACCCTCTTCGCGCATCTCGTGAGCGCCGACGACGGCGCCATCTACGCCCAGCAAGACCTGCCGGCCCTGCCGGCTGAGCACGGCCTTAGCTTCACCGGCCTGCGGCTCACGCCGCTGCTCACCGCGCAGCCCGGCGCTTATCATCTCTACGTCGGAGCCTACGACCACACCACGGGCCAACCGCTTCTCGCCGCAGACGGCGCGACGCGCACACGCCTGCAAACCGTGCAGCTTACGGCCATGCCCACCATGCCCTTCACCGCGCAGCCTGTATGGGGCCCACCGGCGGCCAGTGGTTGGCGCCTGGTGGGCTACGACTGGGACCAGACCCTGCCGCCCCAAACACGGCTCTACCTGCATTGGCGCACGCCGCAGGGTTATCTAACCCAGGCCATCGACGATCCGCCGCCCGGCGCTGCGCTGCCCACCTTTTCCGGCCCCTGGGGTCTCGCCCGCCCCCCAACCGTACCGGCGGCCGGCGCGGCGCGCCATTACGTGCCCCTCGGCCAGGGCCTCACCTGGCGCGGCTCAACAGACCTGGCTTCCCTGAATCCCGCGCCGGGCGATACGCTGACCCTGGCGCAGCGCTTTGCCGCGTCCCGCCCGCTGCAGCAAGACCTGGTCGTCTCCCTGCGCCTGATCGGTTTCGAGGAAGAGGGCGCGCTATGGGCCTGGTGGGACCTGCACGACACCGTCCCCGCCCTGGGCGCAATACCCACCTTGAAGTGGATTGAAGGCTCGCGCATCCGCGACCCGCACTTCGTCGCCGTCAGCGACGCCGCCTTCAGCGGCCAGGCCCTCGGCGGCCTGGTCACACTCTACGATGCCTTCACCCAGCGCCCGCTGCCCATCCTGGACGAGCGCATCACAGCACATTATCCCGGCATCCCCCTGCCGTTCGCTACCGTGCGCTAATGTCCAGCAGCTATACCGGCCCGCCTGAGCGCAACCCGGTCCGACCTCCACCCGTCATCCTGAGTGCAGCCAAGGATCTCTCCCTCACCGCACTCCACCTGTTCCTTTGCCTGCCAAACTGAGAACTTGGCCTCCCCGACCAATAAAAAATGGGCCCGCTAGGACTCGAACCTAGAACCGATCGGTTATGAGCCGACTGCTCTGCCGTTGAGCTACGGGCCCGCGCTGCCAGCCCTGGGGTAGCCTGACCCTCTGGCTGACAATAAGCGGGCAACGGGACTCGAACCCGTGTCACCTGCTTGGAAGGCAGGGGCTTTACCGCTAAGCTATGCCCGCAAAAACCTGAGTGGAAACGTCTGCCGTGCAGTCGGGGCGGCCGGATTTGAACCGACGACCTCTCGGACCCAAACCGAGCGCTCTACCAAACTGAGCCACGCCCCGGGCATCTCGTAGTATAGCTGTGCCCCCAGCCAGGGTCAACTTTTTGACGTGGCTCCTATACTCAACTAAACTATCTCTGGAACCGAATTCGTGACAATTTTCACACGGTTCAAAATCCCATCCCCTGGCCCGTCATTGTCTACTGGAGGGAATCCCATGCAAGACTTTGGCCCATTTCCCAGCCGTTACGGCGTAGAAAACCATGGCATTCGCAACGCCAGTACCGTCTATTGGCACCTGACCACGCCCATGCTCTACGAGCAGATCGCCCGCCGGCGCGAAGGCGTCTTGGCGCACATGGGCCCGCTCATCGTGCGCACCGGCGACCACACCGGGCGTTCGCCCAACGACAAATTCATCGTCAAAGAGCCGACCACCGAAGGCCATATCTGGTGGGGCAAGGTCAATCGCCCCGTTGCTCAGGAGAGCTTCGACGCCCTGCTGCGCAAAGTGCTGGCCTACACTCAGCAGCGCGACATCTTCGTCTTCGACGGCTACGCCGGCGCCGACCAGCACTACCGCGTGCCCGTGCGCATTATTACCGAATACGCCTGGCACAACCTCTTTGCGCGCAACATGTTCATTCGCGAGCATGATCCGCAAGCCTTGCTCGACTTCGTGCCGCAGTTCACCGTCATCGACATGCCGCGCTTCCATGCCGTGCCCGATCAGGATGGCACTCAAAGCCAGACCTTCATCCTCGTCGACTTTGGCCGGCGCATCGTGCTCATCGGCGGCACCGAATATGCCGGCGAAATCAAGAAGAGCGTCTTCAGCGCCCTCAACTACTACCTGCCCCATCGTGGCGTGCTGCCCATGCATTGCAGCGCCAACTTTGGCGTCGACCAGAACGACGTGGCCCTCTTCTTCGGCCTCAGCGGCACGGGCAAGACAACCCTGAGCAATGATCCCGATCGCATGCTCGTCGGCGACGACGAGCATGGCTGGAGCGATCACGGCGTCTTCAACTTTGAGGGCGGCTGCTACGCCAAGGTCATCAACCTCAGCGCAGAGGGCGAGCCGCTCATCTACGAGGCCTCGCGCCGCTTCGGAACCATCCTCGAAAACGTGGCCTACGACCCCGAGTCCCGGCGCGTGGACTATGAAGACGGCTCCCTGACCCAGAATACGCGCTCCAGCTACCCCATCTCGCACATCGCCAATGCCTCGCGCAGCGGCGTGGCCGGCCACCCTAAGAACGTCCTTTTCCTCACAGCCGACGCTTTTGGCGTCTTGCCGCCCATCAGCAAGCTCAGCACCGAGCAGGCCATGTACCACTTCCTCAGCGGCTATACGGCCAAGGTCGCCGGCACGGAAACGGGCGTTGAGGAGCCACGGCCTGAGTTCAGCGTCTGCTTTGGCGCGCCTTTCATGCCCCTGCACCCCGGCGTCTACGCCGAGCTGCTGGGTAAAAAGCTCACGGAGCACGGCGCCAACGTCTGGCTGGTGAACACGGGCTGGACTGGCGGCCCCTACGGCGTAGGCCGGCGCATGAACCTGGCCCACACGCGCCGCATGGTCTCCGCCGCGCTCTGCGGCGAGCTGGAGCATGTCGAAACGCGAGCCGACCCCATCTTTGGCCTGGAAGTGCCCCTGCACGTGGAGGGCGTCCCACCGCAGGCGCTCGACCCGCGCCAGACCTGGCGCGACCCTCGAGCCTACGATCGCCAGGCCCTGCAGCTTGCCGCCATGTTTGCCGACAACTTCCGCCGCTTCGCCGATGGCGTCAGCCAGGCCGTGCGCGATGCCGGCCCCCGCCTGGCAATCGGCGATGCAAGCGATTAACCTACCGCTCCACGCCACGCGCCTGCTGCGCGACGACGATCACGGCCTGCTCCTGAACGCCGCCGCGCCGCAGGCGACCCTGCGCGTCGCCCTGATCACCCGCGGCGCCGAGCGCCACATCTTTCCCGCCCTGGCCCTCGACGACTGGGGCCGCGAAAAGAAGGGCCTCTCGCTCTATCAATGGCTATACGAAGAGGGTACGCGCTTTCCCCGCGCCGAGCTGTTTGGCTTCGACGCTTTTGGCCACGAAGCCCAGCTCTTCTTGCGCGACCTGGAGCTGTCCTACCGTTATCCCTGCTATGTCTACGACGTTGGCGACGCGCCCATCGCCGCTGGCCAGCGCCTGCACACCGTCTTCGTACCCGGCGAGCCCGGTCAAACTGAGCCGTCAAAAATCGCGCCGCCCCACCATCTGCCATTCGCCCTGCACCGCGCCGCCATCCGCTGGCGGCAGGTCGATCCGGCCGCCCTGCCGGCGCTGCGCTGGCGCCCCTTTCCCCCGCCGCCTTAGCCGGCAATCGCTCACGAGCCAGGCGCCTGCAGCAACCGCGCGCGGCTACCAGGTTGTATGCTGGTAATACTCGTGCAGGCGCTGGTCTTTCGAGACCAGCATCGCGCTGCTCAACCCCGCGTTCGCCACGATCAGGCGGTCGAACGGGTCACGCGTCCACGACAAGTCTAACGCATGGCCGATCACTCGGGTGAAATCCCCGCTCCACGTCTGCAGGCCAATTCGATCGCCTAGGTCGTCGAGAATGGCCCCAGCTGGCACCGTAACCCGCCCGATTTCATACAAATACTGTAGTTCCAGCCGCACGATAGGGGAAATGGTGGTCTCCTCGCGGTTGAGCAGGAGCTGAACCGGTTGATTGATTTTCTCCAGCAACCCCGCATAGAGCCAGGCGACGACATGAGTATCAAGGAAGATCAAGGTCCAGCTCTCCTTCCCAGCTTATGTCGACCAGATCATCCGGATCTCCCTGGATAATCTCTGGCCGGGAGACGAGGTTGCGCAGCTTATCGGCCGGTTTCACCGGCACGATGCGCAGCCGCCTCTTCCCTTTCACGATTTCCAGCGGGATACCCGTCTCAAGTACCTCCTCCAGGAGGTTATAAATATCAGCCCGCAGCTCGGTTGGCGTCACCTTCTTCATCACATTCCCTTACGTACGTCACTAATGGATACGTACGTACATTCTAGAACAAAACGTATCTGAAGTCAACGATCAAGGCCCAGGAGTCGCGCCCTCTGCCAACCTAGCGATTGATTGGCGACAGCGCAGGCCGCCAGGCCGTGGCGCGATTTACTTTCTATCCCATTGGCGCTAAAATCCCTCCTCTATGCCTACACCTTTTATGCATCTGCAGGCGGCAGAGTGCATCCGGGGCCATGAGCAGTTGTCCACACCCATTGCCAGGCTAATCGACCGCGAGCTGCCCGCCTTTTACCTGGGCAACGTGGCCGCCGACTTCCAGACGATTGCCGATGTGCCGCGCGAAGCCACCCACTTCTATCCGCTGCCGCCGGCGCGCGACACAATCGCCCATCGCCGCATGCTCGAATTAAACCCCGAGCTGGCCGACGCCGCGGCGTTGCCCCCGGCGCAGGCCGTTTTTGTTGCCGCCTACCGTGCCCACCTGTTGCTCGACCAGTTATGGTACTGGCGCGTGCTGATCCCCTACTTTGTGGAGGCCGGCGGCTGGGGCGCCGACCATCGCCGCCGTTTCCTGGTGCACAACACGCTGCTCACCTACCTCGACCAGGAGGCGCTGCAGACCTTGCCCCCGACCTCTGGCGCCACGCTCGCCGCCGCCAGACCAGATAACTGGCTACCGTTTGCCGGCGACGGCGACCTGATACGCTGGCGCGACATGCTGGCCGCGCAGCTCAGGCCCGGCGCAGCCATACAGACCATCGCCATCTATGCCGAACGGCTGCGCCTAAGGCCCGAAGCCTTCGCCGCTAACCTGGCCGACCCGGAGTGGATGCGCGCCGAGGTATTTAGCAAGGCCCCGCTGCAAGAGGTACGGGATATCATCACGCACGGCATGGAGCAGAGCGTCGCGCTCATTACACGCTACCTGTGCAGCGCGATTTAATAACGAACAAGCGATCACTGTCCTCGACAGGGGAGAATCTCATGAGTGAAACAGACACGATTTCCAATGAACAAATCATCACCCAGGCGCCCGTGCGCCAGGTGGTGCAGGCACGCTTCCCCGACGGACGCGCCTTCGACGGGCCGGTCGGCGCCACGCTGGAAGCGTTTATGCAGGCTGCCCAACCTCCAACCAGGGGCGCCATTGTCGCCGCTGTGGTCAACAACCGCCTGCGGGAGCTCTCACAGCCGCTTTTGATGGACGCCGAAATCCGGCCCGTCACCACCGCCGACTCCGATGGCGTGCGCATTTATCGCCGGTCGCTCAGCTTTCTGCTCATCGCCGCCGCCGCCGAGCTGTTCCCCGGCGTGCACATCAACATCGACCATTCCATGCCCTTTGGTGGTTACTATTGTGAAGTATACAATGGCAAGGCGCTCGACGACGCGCAGCTCGACCAGCTTCGCAGCCGCATGCGCCAGCTTGTCGTGGCCGACCTGTCTATCAATCAGGTGCAGGTGCCGCTCGACGAGGCCATCCAGCTCTTCAACGACAACAATGACCTGGAAAAAGCCGACCTCTTCGCCCGCCGCCGCAAAGATTACCTAACGCTCTACGAGTTGAACGGCGTGCGCGACTACTTCCACGGCTTCATGGTGCCGCGCACCGGCTACCTGCAGCTTTTCGACCTGCGCCCTTACCACGACGGCTTCATCCTACAGTTCCCGCGGCGCCACCAACCCGATCGCCTGCAGCCCTTTGAAGACGAGCCGCGCCTGGCGCGCATCTTTCAGGAATACAACAAGTGGCTGGACGTGATTGGCGTTCCCCATGTCTCGGCCCTCAACTGGGCCATCAACGGCGGCCGCATTCAGGAAGTGATCCTGGTCGCCGAAGCCCTGCACGAGCGCCAACTGGGCATGATTGCCGCCGAGATCGCTCAACGCAAACCGGCGGTCAAAATCATCCTCATCTCTGGCCCCACGTCTGCGGGCAAGACCACCTTCGCCAAGCGTCTGGCTGTGCAGCTCATGGCCCAGGGCGTGCATCCCGTCGCCGTTAATCTCGACAACTATTTCGTCAATCGTGAAGATACGCCGCGCGACGCCGACGGCGATTACGACTTTGAGGCCCTGGAAGCCGTGGACCTGCCCCTCTTCCAGACCCAACTGCGCCAGCTATTGGCCGGCCGCAGTATCGTGCAACCGGTCTACGACTTCCACAAAGGCGCGCGCGCCTGGGGCGACGAGCTGAGGCTCACGCCGCAGCACGTGCTCATCGTGGAAGGCATCCACGCCCTCAACCCGCGCCTGACCATGGGCGTGCCCCGTGAGGCGACCTATCGCATCTTCATCTCGGCTTTTACGCAAATCAACCTGGATCGCCACAACCGCGTGCCGACCACCGACACGCGCATGCTCCGTCGCATCGTGCGCGACGCCGCCACGCGCGGCTACAACGCCACGGCCACCATACGCCGTTGGCCCAGCGTGCGCCGGGGCGAGAAGGCGCACATCTTCCCCCACCAGAACAACGCCGACATTTTCTTTAACTCGGCCCTGGTCTACGAGCTGTCGATGATTAAGCCCCTGGCTCAACCCTTGCTGCTGCAGGTGGAGCCGGGCACCGTGGAGCGCATCGAAGCCAACCGCCTGCTGGCCTTCCTGCAATGGCTCGATCCCATTCCGCCCGAAGTCCGCGTGCCCAGCGACTCCCTGCTGCGCGAGTTTATCGGCGGTTCAATCCTCGAAAAGTTCGAGCCCTGGCGCCGTTAAGCCGCCCCTGCGGCTCCAGCGAAATGCCGCAAAAACTCTCACATTTGGCAATGTTGGCAATCTTCCATCAAACCTTACCCGTGATAATCGACATCTTCACTTCGGCGATGGCTTTCGTCACTTCGATGTCGCGCGGGCAGGCGTTGGTGCAGTTGAAGATCGTGCGGCAGCGCCAGACCCCGAACTGCTCGGCCATAATATTGAGCCGCTCTTCATAAGCTTCGTCGCGGCTATCATAGATGAAACGGTGCGCCTGCACGATGGCCGCCGGACCCACATAACGCCCATCGGCCCAGAAGCTGGGGCACGACGTGGTACAGGCCGCACACAGGATGCACTTCGTCGTATCGTCGAACTTGGCGCGATCTTCCGGCGACTGCAGCCGTTCGCGGCCATCGGCCGGCGGCGCGCTATCGTTAATGAAAAAGGGCAACACCGAACGGTAGTGCTCGAAGAACGGCTCCATGTCCACGATCAGATCTTTCAGCACCGGCAGGCCGAGCATCGGCTCCACCTGGATCTTCACCGGACTCTCGCCGTTGGCCAGGCGCGCTACCAACATCTTGCACGCCAGCGCATTGCGGCCGTTGATCAGCATGTTGTCCGACCCGCACACGCCATGCGCGCACGAGCGGCGCAGCGAAAGCGTGCCGTCTATCTTCCACTTCACCTGATGCAGCAGGTCGAGCACTGAATCCGTTGGCGACACGCCTTCCAGCGTATATTCGCCCCACCAGGGCGCCGCATCCTTCTCCGGGTTGTAACGCCGCACGCGCAGGTCAACCGTGTACTCGTTGCCGCTGCCAACTGGTATCTTGTCCATCAGTAGACGCGCTCCTTTGGTTGGTACCGGCCGATGACAACCGGTTTGTAATCCAGGCGATACGTGTCACCCTCTTTATAGCACAACGTATGCTTTAGCCACTGTTCGTCGTCCCGCTTGGAATAGTCGTCGCGAGCGTGCCCGCCGCGGCTCTCCTTGCGCGCAAGGGCCGAGATGGCCGTCACTTCCGCCAGCTCTAGCAGGCATCCCAGCTCCCACGCTTCCAGCAGGTCGCTGTTAAAGCGCCGCCCGCTGTCGTCGATGCCAATATCGCTCACGTAAGCCTCGCGCAGCTCGCGCAGCTCGGCCAGCGCTTCTTGCATTTTATCTTCCACACGGAAAACGCCGACCTTTGCCGTCATGAGCGTTTGCATGCGCTCGCGCAGTGAGTAGGGCGACGATTGCCCGCCGTTGCTGCGAATGCGCTCGAACTCAGCCATCACCTCGTCTGCCGCGCCGTCGGGCAGCGGCAGCAGCTCGCTCTCCTGGCAATACTGCGCCATGTGCACCCCCGAACGGCGTCCAAACACCACCAGGTCCACCAGCGAGTTGGTGCCCAGGCGGTTCGCCCCGTGCACCGAGACACAGGCCGCCTCGCCCGCGGCATAAAGCCCCGAGAGCACCGTGTTCTCGGCGTCCAGCACCACACGGCCGTCTATGTCCGTGGGGATGCCGCCCATGGCGTAATGCGCCGTAGGCTGCACGGGCATCGGCTCCTTCACCGGGTCAACCCCCAGATAAGTGCGCGTAAAATCGGCGATGTCCGGCAGCTTGGCTTCCACATAAGCTGCATCGATACGCCGCGATTCGCCCTCTTTTTCGAAATAATGGTTCACAACCTCAGGGCGCACGTCCAGGTGCACGTAATTACGCCCATTAATGCCGCGACCCTCCTGCACTTCCAGGAAAATGGCTCGGCTAATCACATCGCGGCTGGCCAGATCTTTAATCGTCGGCGCATAACGCTCCATAAAGCGCTCGCCCTCGCCATTAATCAGCACGCCGCCTTCGCCGCGCACGCCTTCGGTGATCAGGATGCCCAGCTTAAAGATGCCCGTGGGATGAAACTGGAAGAACTCCATATCTTCCAGCGGCACACCGCGCCGCAGGCAGATGGCCGTGCCGTCTCCCGTCAGCGAATGAGCGTTAGACGTCACTTCCCAGCAGCGGCCCCAGCCCCCCGTGGCAAACATCACGGCCTTGCTGTGAAAAATATGAAAGTCGCCGCTGGCGATTTCGATGGCCACCACGCCGCGAATGGTGTCGTCTACGCGAATCAGGTCCACCACGTGGAACTCGTCGAAAAAGTTGACGTTGTTCTTCAAACATTGCTGGTACAACGTCTGCAAAATCATGTGTCCCGTGCGGTCCGCGGCATGGCACGCCCGCTCCACGGGTTTGCCCGTCTCATTGTTCGTGTGGCCCCCAAAGCGTCGCTGCGAGATACGCCCGTTCGGCAGGCGGTCGAACGGCAGGCCCATATGCTCCAGCTCGATCACCGTCTCCACCGCTTCCTTACACAACACATCCACGGCGTCCTGATCCGCCAGGTAGTCGGACCCCTTTACCGTGTCGTAGGCGTGCCATTCCCAGCGGTCGTCGTTCACATTGCCCAGCGCCGCGCCAATGCCGCCCTGCGCTGCGCCAGTGTGCGAGCGCGTGGGATATAGCTTAGAAATGACCGCAACATTGGCCCCCCGGCTGGCATATAGCGCCGCCATCAAGCCCGCGCCGCCCGCGCCGACAATCACGGCATCAAAGGTGTGTATTCGTTCGTTGGCAGACATCAATATCCTCTATAACCAATTACATCCCGCTCGCGTCGAAGGTGATAATGGCCACCGCCGACCAGATGATCGTAATGATCGTAAAGATAGCCAGAAACCAGCGCAGGACCTTCACGGTGCCTGGCTTGTGAATGTAATCCTCCAGCACCACGCGCAGGCCGTTAAAGCCATGCGTGATGGCAAAGACAAGCAGGAACAAATCATACGTGCGCCAGCCCCACGAGCTCCACTGCTGCCGCACAAATTCCAGCGTCAGCGAGTGCACGTCGTTCAACACATGCTGGATCATCATATGCCCGATGGCCAGCACAATTAGCGCCACGCCCGACAGGCGCATGAAGAAATAACCATAGCGTTCCAACGGAGAGCGCGCCTGCAGGTGCGCGATGCGCGTGGTAACGCCTTCTGGGGCGACGTGCGCGCCGCTCGCCGGACCCCTTTCGGTTGCAGCAGTCATCTCTATCCTCCTCCCGGCAGCGGCGGAATCGACCAGCAGCTAGCGCCCCAGGCCGGTGGCGGGCCGGTGCAGTAGCTCACCATACCCAGCAGCATATAGATGGCAATCGGAATAAAAACTACAAAAAAGAGCCCCCACGTAAGCATCGCCGACCTTTCCTGGTATTGCCACCACTCCGGCTTGAAGTCCAATAAGGCGATGCGCAGGCCGTTGAAGGCGTGAAATAGCAGCGCAGCCATCAGCATGATCTCGCCGACGCCGAAAAGCGGGTGCTTGAACAGCTCTAATGCCCACTCGTACAGCTCCGGATAAAAGTTGGCGTTGGCCGTATCCCATACATGGATAATGAGATAGGTCAGGATGCCCAACCCCGAGATGCGATGCGCCAGCCAGCTATAATGCCCCCACCGGCCACGATAGCGGATGCTCTCGCGCACGGTCGGAATCAGAGATGACATATCGTTCGGCCTCCAGAAGGTCAATTAAAGAACACGAAGCGTTGCAGATGCCGATCATTATAACCCCATTTGCAGCGGGCGTCATGGCATGGCGCTGCCAGTGCGCCTGCGGCCGATCGCTTGCCTTCTCCTGCGCCTGTTGTTACACTTTTTTCAATGATACGTCCCTTCGGCCTGCGCGATCTCGCGCTGATGCGCCGCCTCAGCGAACAGGGCTACTGCCTGAGTGCGGAAGCGGCGCTAACGAGAAGTCACCATCCACTCAGGGGAGCTCTCTTGGGCTTGATTGGCAATGGCCATCTCCCCACCTTCGTCTGGCGCAGCGAAAGCGGACACGCCCATGGCTTTGTACAGTTGCAGGTAACCTTCGAGCAGAATGCGCGACTCGTCTTTTTGGCCATCGAGCCGCCCGTAGACCAGACCGGCCATAGCGACCCCTACGACAAAGATGTGTGGCTGCCTCTATTAGACGCAGTCGTCGGCGCCATCGGCAAGCGCGGCCTGCATAGCCTGGTGGCCGAAGTGGATGAGCTGGGTCCCGAGCTGGTTCTGCTGCGCCACGCCGGTTTTGCCATTTATACCCGCCAGGACATCTGGATGCTGCCCGGCCCCCCGGCCATGGATACCGAAACGCGTCTACAGCCATACCAGCCGGCGGACGATTGGGATGTGGAATGGCTTTACGCCAACACGGTGCCGCCGCTGATTCAGCTCGTAGAGCCGGCGCCCGCCGAACACGGCGCCCTCTGGCTGCTGCGTGAAGAGGGCGAGCTGTCCGCCGTCATTCATCTGGCGCGCGGCGAAAGGGCTTCCTGGCTGCAAATCTACATCCACCCCAACGCTTACGCCCAGGTAGACGATATCGTCGCCGCCGCCGTGAAGCTTTGTCGCCCGCAGGACTACCCGCTTTACTGCTGCGTGCGCCGCTACCAGAGCTGGCTGCAAGGCGCTCTGGAGCGCAGTGGCTTCCAACGCTTTAAAAGCCAGGCCGTGATGGTGAAGCATATGAGCATGCCCATCGCCAAAAAGGCCGGCGCCCTGGAGCGGCTGCTCAATGCCCAGGGCGTGCGCCCCACCACTCTGCTGCAGCGCTACGAACATCCTTACGAATCACAGGACATTATGCCCAACGGCATGCGCTACGATGAGCAACCTGAACGAGTAAGAAAGCTGATAGAACATGGCGCCGGTTCTTGATCCGTGCGCTGAGAAACGTTACAGTCTATTTTGTACCGGCCTAGGCGTCGTGTACGCTTTGGCAACATCATTATCGACCACATTTACAGACGAACCTATTTATGGCACCTGACGTAACAGCAGCAGAGCAGGCGCATGAAGATCTCAATGCGCTGCTGGCAGTACTTCCAGTTAGCATCAGAGACCGGCTGGACCAACTGGGCGAACAAACGGAGCTTCTCGAAGTTGTCATGGACCTTGGACGCCGACCCACCGCGCGCTACACGCACGGTGAAGTCACCCTGCGCCAGGAAGAAGTGAGCAAGGCCGAGATCGACGGCGTGGTCAACCGCATTGGCGAGTTCGACGATGACAACCGTGCGGGCATGGCCCGCACCCTGCACCGTATTTCGGCCATTCGCAACCGGCGCGGCATCATCGTGGGCCTCACGGCGCGCGTGGGCCGCGCGGTGTATGGCACCATCGACATCATCGCCGACCTCGTCGAAAGCGGCCAGAGCATCCTGCTCCTGGGCCGGCCCGGCGTGGGCAAGACCACCATGCTGCGCGAGATGGCGCGCATCTTGGCCGACAACAAGCGTGTGATCATCGTCGATACCTCCAACGAAATCGGCGGCGACGGCGACATTCCCCATCCTGCCGTGGGCCGCGCCCGCCGCATGCAGGTGCCGCGCCCCTCTTACCAGCACGAGACAATGATCGAAGCCGTGGAAAACCACAATCCGGAAGTGATCATCATCGACGAAATCGGCCGCGAGCAAGAAGCGCAGGCCGCGCGCACCATTAACGAGCGCGGCGTGCAGCTCATCGGCACGGCGCACGGCAACACGCTGGAAAACATCCTGCTCAACCCCACGCTCTCCGACCTGGTGGGCGGTATCGAAAGCGTCACCCTTTCCGACGAAGAGGCGCGCCGTCGCGGCACGCAGAAGACAGTTCTTGAACGCCGCGCGCCGCCCACGTTCGACGTGCTCATCGAGATTCAGCAGCGCCAGCGCGTGGCTGTGCACAAAAACGTGGCATCCTCTGTCGACGCAATCCTGCGCGGCGAAGCGATGGACGTCGAAATCCGTTATCGCGATGAAGAGGGCCAGATACACAGCGAGCAGGAAGCCGAGCGCGTGGAAACGCCGGCCCTCAGTGGACGCCGCGGCGCCAATCAGGTACGCGGTGGCGATCGCGGCGGCGTGCGTGGCGCCCGCCGCCAGCAGCCCGCCCCCACAAATGGCGGAGCAGTCGCAGCCGCGGAGCCCAGGCTGGACCCCACCATCGTCGGCGGTGAAAGCAGAAGCCCCAGCCGCAACGTCTTTCCTTATGGCGTCGCGCGCAACCGCCTGCGCCAGGCCGCCAGAAAGCTGGGCGTCAATATTCAGGTCGTAGACGATGTGAGCGAAGCCGACGTGCTGATTACGCTGAAGAACTACTATCGCCGCCGCCGCCGTATCATCGGCGACGCCGAACAGCGCCGTATTCCCATCTACGTGCTGCGCGCCAACACGGTCAACCAGATGGAAAACGCACTCGCCGAAGTATTTAACCTGGAGGCGACCCTATCCGACCCTTTTGAGACGGCGGTCGCCGAGGCCGAAGAGGCCATCGAGCGCATCGCCGCCGGCGAAAGCAGCGTCGACCTGTCGCCCGCCGGCTCTTCTGTGCGCCGCTACCAGCACCAGCTCGCGCGGCAGGCCAACCTTGTCTCGCATAGCTACGGCGAAGAGCCAGATCGCCACGTGCGTATCTTTAATACCCGACGCAACCGCGACCTGTCGCAGCAGTAATGGGCCGCGGCATCGCTTAGGCCCGACATAACAGACGCCACAGGGCGAGCGCCAATGTTCATCACCTTCGAAGGCCCCGATGGAAGTGGCAAGACCACCCAAATATCCCTGCTCGCCGCCTACTTGGGCAAGCACGGTTTATCTGTGCTAACCACGCGCGAGCCCGGCGGCACGGGCATCGGCGACCAGATCCGCAGTTGTCTGCACGACGTGCGCAACAATATGATGACGCCGCGCGCCGAGATCCTGCTTTACTCCGCGTCGCGCGCCCAGCTCGTCCATGAGATTATCATCCCCACCCTGCAGTCCGGCGCCGTCGTGATTTGCGATCGCTTTGCCGACAGCACGATCGCCTATCAAGGTTATGGGCGCGGCCTCGACCTGGACGACCTGGCCTATATCACGCGCTTTGCCACGGGCGGCCTACAGCCGGATCTGACCTTTCTGCTAGACTTGGACGTCGAAGACGGCCTCACGCGCCGTGCCACGGGCGGTGAAGAGATGAATCGCATGGATCTGCAAAAGGCCAGCTTCTATCGTCGCGTGCGCGCCGGGTACCTGCAAATGGCCGGCGCCGATCCGCAGCGCTGGCTGGTCGTCGACGGCGCGCTGGCCGTCGACGACGTGCAGCAACAGATCCGCGATGAAGTGCAGCGCCGGCTCGCCCTGTAACCCCGCTTAGAAATCGTCGAGACCGCTTCCCATGCCGCCGCCGTCATCGGCCAGATCGGGCATCGCTTGCTCAATCTCCTCTGGCGATTGGCCCTTCTCCAGGCGATCGACCACTTCGCCAAATTCTTCCCCTAAATCTTCGCCCATCTCCTGGCTCATCTTGCGCATGAAGCGCCCCAGGGATCGCGGATCCTCTTCGTCCAGCCCGGCCAGCGCGCTCTCGTCCATCATCGCGTCCATGCGCGTATCTTCAGACTTGGCCAGCGCCACACGCCCAATGCGCCGGCGTAGCTTCTGACTGCCGCAATAGCTACACGTGGGCGTCGCGCTTTCATACTCGCTAAAGGAGTAATGCTGTTGGACGATGCGTCGACAGTCTAGGCATCGAAACACATAAACGGGCATGGCTCATCGCTCCTCAATCTTTGTCTGCCAAATGTCTCATTCCCGGTAAAATAAGCTTAACCATTGAAAGTTGAAGGTGCAACATTGAGTCAAACCGATCCTTATCTTCAAAAACAATATCCGCTCCTCATTGTGATCTCCGGGCCTTCCGGCGTGGGCAAAGATACCATCGCCCGCCGCTTGATCGATCGCCGCCCCGACTCCTTTTATTTTGTGGTCACCGCCACCACGCGCAAACCGCGCAGCGGCGAAATTCATGGCACCGACTACTTCTTCGTGTCCAACGACGAATTCGCGCGCATGATTGAAGCCGATGAGCTGCTGGAGTACGCCATGGTCTATAACGACTACAAAGGCGTCCCCAAACAGCAGATCCGCGAGGCGCTAAGCAGCGGGCGCGATGTGATTATGCGCGTCGATGCCCAGGGCGCGGCCACCATTCGCAAGCTCATTCCCGATGCCGTCTCCATTTTCCTCATCGCCGAATCGGAAGAGGCCATGGTTACGCGCCTGCACGAGCGCAAATCAGAGACCCCTGAAGGCCTCAGCCTGCGCATTGCCACCGCCCGCCAGGAGATGAAGCGCATGAAAGAGTTCGATTACTGTGTGGTAAACGCGCAGAACCGCCACGAAGAGACTGTGGACAACCTTCTGTGTATCATCCGCGCCGAGAAGTCGCGCGTCGATCAGAGGCCCGTCGAGATATGAGTGCGCAGCCCATCACCACGATTCTGTTCGACGTGGGCAGCGTGATTATCGCGCCCCTCGACCCGCAAGCGAACCGCCTGGCGCGCAAGAGGCTCGCCGGCGCGCTGGGCTTCGCCAGCGGTGACGAGATGTGGAACAGCTTCTTCGAGAGCGACGAATGGACCGCAGCCAAGACGGGGCAGATGGTCTCCACGCAGATGTGGGAAACCCTGCTCACGCCCTACGGCCTGGCATCGCTCGCCGAGCGCGAGGCCTTTCTGGCCCAGCTTTACGCCACCGAAGGCGTGCTGCCCGGCATGCGCGCGCTGATCGAGTGGCTTCACGGCCGCTACCGGCTCGGCATCCTGAGCAACTGGGACGATCGCCTTGAGGACATTCTGGAGCAAGAGCTGGACATCGCGCGCTACTTCGACACCATCCTCAACTCACACCGCATCGGCGTCGCCAAACCCGACCCGCTCGCCTTCCAGCTTGCCCTGGAGCGCCTCCAGGCAAAGCCAGGCGAGGTGCTATTTATCGACGATTTGAGCCGCAACACGCGCGCCGCCGCGGAGCTAGGCTTGCATACGCACGTCTACCGCGGCTTACAAGGTCTGCTGCACGATCTGCAGCAGCGCGGCATCATCCCCAGCGCCGAGGAGTTCGAGACAGGCCTGCAAGACGGCTAAATCTCAGCCGCCGGCCCACACCCAAATCATCGCCAGCAGGCCAATCACGATCAGCAGGCCTAGGCCGTAGGCCGTCGCCAGCCGCAGCACTTTTCCTTCGTCGGCGCCGCTGACGGTACTAACGCCGACGACGACCTTTGCCGGAGCAAAGACGCCGCCGAGGGCGCCGCCGGCCGTCTGCACAGCCAGGATCACGGCTACCGAAACGCCCAGAGCCAGCGCCGTCTGCTGCTGTAGCTGGCCGAAAATAACGTTGCTATTGGTGTTGCTACCCGTGACAAAGGCGCCCAGCGCCCCAATGAAGGGGCTGAGGAAGGGAAACAGTGCGCCCGTCTTCTCACTTAAGGCCAGCGCCAGCATTTGCGTCATGCCTGTGTGCTCCATGGTCAGGGCCATCGCCACCAGCGCCACAATGCTCACCGTCGGTTTAAGCAAGCTGCGAACGGTCTTGCGCACAATCACCCTGGCCTTATAGGGCCGTTCTGGCCGGAAAGGGCCCTGGCTGCGGAACCACAAAAAGCCACCGATACTGGCATAAAGCAGCAGCGCGCCGGCGTGCCCCAGCAGGCTTATCGAGCGTCCGGCGCCCGCCTCTGTGCGCCAGCCGTAAGCCGTTTCGACGGATGGGAACAAGAAATTCAGCTCGATCACGTTTAGCGGCCCGGCCAGCAAAAGCTGCCCGACCACGATGATGGCGATCAGTAGCAGGTAAGGGGCAAACGCCTTCAGCAGCCGTGGCAGGTTCACAGCCGCCTGAACATCGTCCCCAGGCTGCCGCCGCCCCGGCCTCAAGAGCACCGCCGACGCAACCAGGCCCGCCAGGCCCGCGCCCATGGCCGCCATGGTCCACAGGCCGCGCACTGCCAGCGCCCACTGCACGGCGCCCATAACCGCTGTCACTACCAGGAGGAAGCTCCAGCGGCGGCGCAGGCCGCGCCTTCCGCCGGCCGTCAGCAGCACGCCCAGCCCACAACCCAGGCAGGCCACCCACAACACCAGCGCTGACTCCGAGGCCATCGCCTCGCCTGGCAGCCCCGTGGCCGCCATCAGCGCAAGGTAAGAGGCCCCCAGCGAGCCAAAACTGACGGCCCAGCCGTGCCCCAACAAGGCGACGGCGACGGCTGCGTTGGGCGGGAAGTGCAATCCCACCAGCAGGGGCGCGATCACCGCCGCCGGCACGCCATAGCCCGACGCGCCCTGCAGAAAGGAGCCAAATACCCAGGCCAGTAGCAATGCCTGTCCAGCGCGGTCCGCAGCCAGCCCGGGAAGCTCTTGGCCTAACACCTCAATCGCGCCCGCCTCGTTCACCACATGATACAGCAGCAGGGCCATCCAGATGATGTACAGCACGTAAAGGGACAGCAACAGCCCACGCCCGAAGGCCACCGCCAGCAGCGGCAGGTCTGCCCCGAAAGCGGCAATGGCAATGACCGCCGCCGCCGCCCAACCCACCATGCCCGCCTTACTTCCACCCCAATTGCGCGCGATCATCAGAAACAAGACGATGAGCAACGGCGCCGCTGCCAGCGAAATGTTAGCCGCATTGAAAGGCGGGAGTGTCATACTGCGTAGTATAGCCAAAGCCAGGGGCCACGCCATAGAGCTGTCCAGCTCTACTCTCGGCCTTTGTGTCAACGGTTAAGACATTCGAGCGGCCATGCGCTGCGTGCGCCTCCATAGTTCACGGGGATGGTAACACTGACCTTGCTCTTCACGACCCTCGGCCTGACCCGCGATGCGATTCTCGTATCACATGTGCTGATTTCCTGGCGACTCGATCTCTTTTCGGTGGGGCTCGGTCTTCTTCTGGGCCTGGCCGCCACCTATGGGCTGGCCTACCTCACCCGCACCCTGAAGCGCAAGGAGACAACAGAGGCAGCGCAGCGGCCGCAAGCCGCAGCCTGGCGTCGCGATGCTGCCGAAGAAAACTACCATCAGGCCGTGGCCCATCTGCTGGCCACGCGCCATTTTGCCCGCGACGTGGCGCCGCTTGAGCGGCTGTTCGTACCACCGCGCCTGCTGGCCCCTCCGCAGCCCGCGCATCCAGAGAAGCCGCCGCCGCTGGCAGCGGTGCAGCTCGCCTACCTCTGGCCCGACCTGGCCGCGCGCATCGCCGCGCCACCATTGCCCACCGTCTCGCTGCGCAGCCTGCTGCTCAACGCCCAGCGCGTCGCACTTTCGGCGCCTCCCGGCAGCGGCAAATCCACACTGCTGGCCTATTGCGCCTATCTATGTACCAGCGCCACGCCCGGCGCCGACTTTGGCTTCCTTTACCGCCACCTACCGATCATTCTACATCTCGACGACCTGCGCTTTGATGCGCACGACGCCGGCGAAGCGAGCCTCGCTCCCTTGCAGCGCGCATTGAAGCAGCAGTTCCCCCAAAACGTCACTCGCCCCGGGCGAAAACTACTGCAAGAGAAGGCTGAGGCGGGTTATATCCTGCTGCTGCTCGACGGCTGGTCGGAAGTGAGCGACGAGATGCGCGGCGAGGTTGCCTCCTGGCTGCGCCGCCTGCTGGCGCACTATCCCGCCATTTCGGTGCTCGTGGCCACAGCCTCTGCCGGCTTTGAAGCGCTGCTCGATCTCGATTTCATCGTATCGGGCCCCGCTCCCTGGCGCGCCGCCGAGGCGCAGCGTCTCGGCCAGCGTTGGGCGGCCGCGCACCAGACGCTCGACGCGCCCGCCCTTGAGGAATACTGGCAGCCGCACCAAACCGCTCTAGAAACCACCTTGCGGCTCTGGTCACTTTATCGCGGGGCGCGCTTCCAGGGGCCGCATTTACCTGCGCTGCTGCAAGCCGCCGCGCAGCATGTTGCGCTGCAAGCGTCCGGCGTAGGGCTACCCGCGGCGGCCCTGGAGAGCTATTGGCAGCGGCTGGCATACGGCTCCTGGCAGCAGGCCGCCGTCGAGCTGTCGCCGGCGCTGATCGTCGACGAGGCAACCGCAGTTGCCGACGAGACCTCCGCTCCTCGTGGCGAACGCGCGCGGCTGGCCGCCGCGCTGCGCGCCTCGCTGGCAGCCACGCCCTTTATTAGCAACGGCGCAGGCCGCTCTCTGCGCTGGTCCTCGACGCTGTGGCGCGACCATCTGGCCGCCGCGCGCCTGGTTCAGAACAGCGAAGCGCTTGTCTTGCGCCACACGCTGCGCGATGCCGCTCGGACAGGAATTCTCGACCACTTGGCGTACACTGGTTCCATCGACGGCCTTGCCGCCTGGATGCTGGAAAGCACGGCCAGCGACCTGCAATACGATGACCTCTTCCGCGTGGCCGGCTGGTTTGCCCTGGGCAGCGCGCAAGATGCCTGGAAACAGCACCTCCTGATACGCTTGGCCCAGCTCATTGCGCGCCCCGAAGCGGCCGATATCCAGCGCCTACGAGCCATTGCTGCCCTTCCCGCTTGCAACGACCCCGGCATATTACCCCTCTTGCAGCAGCTTTTGCAGCGCTCCGACCCGGCCATTCGGCAGATGGCCGCTGCCGCGTTGGCGCGCTTCGATGCGCCGCTCAGCGTGCCCCAGCTCACGGAAATGCTGCACGACGGCGAGGCCGACGTGCGCATTGCCGCGGCGCATGCCCTGGGCTGGCAGCAAAGCGACCTGGCTCGCCGGGCGCTGCGCGCTGTTCTGACCGGCGCCGACGAGCTCCTACGATATGCCGCCGTCGAGGCTCTGGCCCTCGGTGGCCTGGCGGAGCGTCGCGCATTGCGCGACGCGCTGCACGACGAAGACATGCACGTGCGGCGCGCGGCCAGCCATGGCCTGGCTCTGGTGGACGAGCCGTGGGCCGAGGAGCTTTTGCGCCAGACAGCAAGCAGCGACGAGGAGCCCTTGGTGCAAGCGGCCGCTGCCAGGGGGCTTCGGGCGCGCGCCAATGGTCGCCGCCGCCAGCCCTGGCGGCCCTTGCAAGCGTCGGACCTGCATTGGGTGGTACAATGGCGCGCCGGCCGTGATGAAGCAGCGCCCGGCGGCGCCGCCGCGGTAACCCTGCTCTGCGAGATGTTGGCCACCGCGCCGGAAACGGCCATCCGCGCCGCAGCCGCGCGCAGCCTGGCGCACGTGGCCATCCCTGCCGAAGAGCGCGACGCCGTGTGGGCCTCGCTGTGGCAGGCTACGCGCGTCGACGGCAGCGGCGCAGTACGCGAAGCGGCTCAGGCCGCGCTGGCCTACCTGCAGCGTGCGCGTGGGCCCCAGGATGCCTATGAAGCCCTTGATTGGAACCGACCTGAAGCGATTCCTGCGCAACTATAAGCGCAGCCACCGGCCGCAGCGCCAGGTGGCGGCCCTTCTACAAAGCGTCGAGTATCCGGTCAACGTCGGTTCCATCTTCCGAACGGCCGATGCAGCCGGCGTCGCACAGTTAGTGCTCTCTGGCCTCACGCCCACCCCGCCCCATCCCACCATCGAGAAAATCGGCCGCTACAAGAGCGGCGGCGTTCCCTGGCGCTACGAAGCAGATCCCGTCGTCGCCGCCCGCCAGCTTAAAGAAGAGGGCTACCAACTTGTGGCCCTGGAGCTGGTACAAGACGCAGCGCCCTACCACCTCTACCCTTATCCACAGCGCACGTGCCTGGTGGTGGGGCACGAAGACCACGGTGTAACCCGCGCCACGCTGGCCGCCTGCGACGCCGCCGTCTTCATTCCCATGTACGGCAAGGGCCGTTCCCTGAACGTCCACACCGCGCTGGGCATCGTCCTCTTCCACATCCTGCACAGCGCCCCCGCTGCTTGACCGGCGCGAGAGCGCGTGATATGATGGAGCCACGATGAACAAAGTAGCCGCTTCTTTCAGCTTTTATTTTGGCTTTACCTGCCGCCGGCGCCGCGAGCGTGGGGGGTTGGATTGCCCTGAGTAGAAAGAAAGGCAAACCACCAGAACCAGCAAGACGCGGCGCCGGCCGCGTCTTTTTGTTTTTTGGAGGCGGCGCCGGCGCACGACACAGGAGATGCTTTCTATGTCCAGCAACGGAAACGCACACGCAATGGCCTGGCCTGTCTGCCGTGGCGTCCGCGGCGCCACCGTTTGCGCTGAAGATAGCCAGGAGGCCATTCTTGCCGCCACGCGCGAGTTGCTCTATACCATGATTCGCGCCAATGGCATTCAGAGCGAAGACATCGCCAGCGCCCATTTCACCACGACCGTCGACCTGCAGGCGACTTATCCCGCTCTTGCTGCGCGCCAGCTTGGCTGGTACGACGTCGCCCTGCTATGTGGCCACGAAATGGTTGTCCCTGGCAGCCTGCCCCGCTGCATCCGCATCCTGATTCATTGGAACACCACCACGCCGCAGGCGCAGATCAAGCACATTTACCTGCATGAGGCGCACGTCCTGCGCCCGGACCGCGATAGCATACCGCCTGTACCGCTCGAACAGATTGAGCCAGAAAGGAAGGGAAATTAGAAATGGTCGTCATTATTATGAAATCTACCGCCACCACGCGCGACACCTCGGCGGTCATCGACCGCGTGGAGCAGATGGGCTTTAAGGTGCATCTGTCCGAAGGCAATGAGCGCACGATCATCGGCCTCATCGGCGATAGTCGCGTGCTGGACAAAGAAGCCATTGAGCGCATGGCCGGCGTGGAGCGCGCCGTGCCCGTGCTCAAGCCGTTCAAGCTTGCCGGCAGAGATTTCAAGCCCAAAGACACTACCTTCCCTATCGGCAACCAGATGATCGGCGGGGACGGCCTGTTTATCATTGCCGGGCCCTGCTCTGTAGAAAGCCGCAGCCAGATCATCGAGACGGCGCACGCCGTCAAAGAAGCGGGCGCGCATGCCCTGCGCGGCGGCGCGTACAAGCCGCGCACCTCGCCCTACTCCTTCCAGGGCTTGGGCGAAGAGGGCCTGCAGTACCTTGCCGAGGCCCGCGAGCAGACGGGCCTCCCCATCGTCACCGAAGTGATGGAGCCGGATCTGGTGCCCCTGGTCGCCCAATATGCAGATGTGCTGCAGGTTGGCGCGCGCAACATGCAGAATTACGCCCTGCTGCACGCCGTCGGCGAGTCTCAACACCCTGTGTTACTCAAGCGCGGCATGAGCAGCCTCATGGAAGAGTGGCTGATGTGCGCCGAATACATCCTCAGTCACGGCAACACGCGCGTCATGCTTTGCGAGCGCGGCATCCGCACTTTCGAAACGTACACGCGCAACACCTTCGACATTAACGCCATTCCCGTCATCAAACAGCTCTCGCACCTGCCCATCCTGGCCGATCCCAGCCACGGCACCGGCAAATGGGAATACGTCGCCGCCGCCGCCAAAGCCAGCGTCGCCGCCGGCGCCGACGGCCTGATTATCGAAGTGCACCCGCGCCCCGAAGAAGCGATGTCCGACGGTGGCCAATCGCTCAAGCCTGAAAAGTTCGCACGCCTGGTGCTGGAAATGCGCGCCATTGCCCGCGCCATCGGCCGCGATATCCTGGAGCCAGACGTCGACCGGCCGCAACCTGTCCCCGCCTGATCTCATTAATCTGCAAGCCACGAGACCCGACAGGATTTGAAAACCTGTCGGGTCTTTCCGCGCGCTGCCTGGCCTACATGCGTTCCGGCGCTTCGATGCCCAGCAGCGACAAAAGCAGCTCTATCATGTCCAGAGAGAAGTGCGACAGCGCCAGCCAGGACGCCTGCTGCGCCGCGTCTTCCTCGCGCAAAATGTGATGCTCGCGGTAGAAGCGGTTAAAGGTAATTGCCAGATGGTAGACGTATTCCGCCAGGTGGTTTGGCGCGCGCATGTCGTAGGCGTGCGCCGCCACGTCTGGGAATTCCACCAGCTTTAGGGCCAGCTCGCGCTCTTCAGATCCGGCGGCGGGTAAAATGGGGCCGGCCTGCAGCCCTTGCTCCTGCGCCCGCCGCAAGATCGACTTGGTGCGTACGGCGGTATACAGCAGATAGGGGCCCGTGCGTCCTTCGAACGACGTAAAGCGCTCCAGGTCGAAAACATAGTCGCGGCTGCGGTGGTTCACCAGATCGCCAAACTTCAGGGCAGCAACGCCCACCTGCTCCGCGATCTGCTCTTTCTCGGCTTCATCATAGCCTGCGGCCGCGTCGATCTCGGTCAATCGCTCGCGCGCCCGTTCCACCACCAGGTCCACGACATCTTTCAGATTGGGCACGCCGCCCTCGCGCGTCTTGAACGGCTTGCCGTCGGGCCCGTTAATCGTGCCGTTGGGCAGATGCTGCAGGCCCACCTGCTCGGCCGGCGCGATGCCCGTCTTACGCGCCGCGCGAAAGACCTGCTCAAAATGCAGCGACTGGCGGATGTCTACCACATACAGGATCAGCTCCGCGCCAAGCTCCTCAACTCGCTGCTCGATAGTCGCCAGGTCGGTGGTGCCATACAGCACGCTGCCATCCGATTTCAACAGCATCAAGGGTGGAATCTCGGCCTTGTCTTCTGCCTGCGCCACGTCGACGATGACCGCGCCCTCGCTTTGGCGCGCCAGGCCGCCGGCCACAAGCCCGTGCACCAGCGGCTCAATACGGTCGTGAGCATGGCTCTCGCCCAGCCACAACTCGAAAGTCACATTCAGGCGCTCGAAATCTTCTTTTAGCGCCTCGATGGACACGTTCACGATGTGCTGCCACAGCGCGCGATAGCCCGGTCGGCCATCCTGTAGCTCTTTGTTCGCCTGCCGCGCC